>CADBEB010000009.1 GCA_902793605.1 uncultured Eubacteriales bacterium | reverse complement strand
GAGGACCGGCTTTCGGACCTGGTGACGGCGTACCGGTCCATTTTCGGGATCGATTCGGAGCTGTCGGAATCCGTGCCAGATTACCAGTTGCTGAGTGTGTTTGCGAAGGCGCTTGACGATACGTCCGCCATGGTTTTGCAGGCGTATAACAGCCGGAATCCGCTGTATGCGTCCGGGCAGGCGCTGGATTTATTGCTGCCCCTGTACGGCCTCGCCCGGGAGGCGGGAGAGGACGACGCGACGGTGCGGAAGAGGATCTCGGATTCCCTGTCCGCCCGCGGGGCCGGGAGCCTGGATTCGATCCGGGCTGCCGTTTCTCTTTGTCAGTTTGTCCGTTCATGCAAAGTGTATGAAAACAGCACCGATACGACGGACGCCAACGGGATCCCGGCGCACTCTGTCGCCGCCGTGATCTACGGCGGAAACGGGCCGGCGGTGGCGCGGGCGATCTATGAGACCAAGGCGCCGGGCATCGGGACGTACGGGAGCGCGTATGAGGATATAGTCGACGAAAACGGCAACACTCACCGGATCTGTTTTTCGCGAACGGCCTCCCGGAGGACCTTCGTCTGGATGAGCATCCGGCGGCTGCCGGGGATTGATGAAACCGCCGTCACGGAAGCGGTGACGGCGGCGGTGAACGATTATATCAACAATCAGTTAGGGGTTGCGGAAGGGCTGCAGATCCCGATCCTCTATGCCGTGGCGTACAATGCCGATCCGGAGCTGGCGAAGACCTTCGCCGTCGCGGATATCTATGCGAACGTCACGGGCGACAGCGGGTATACGAGGGATGAGATCACCTGCCCGTGGAACGGGAAGCTGTCGATCCTGAACAGCGGGGGACTCACCATTACGTATCGGGATTGAGGGAACATATGACACTTGAAGATTATCTGGGATTGTTTCCAGGAAGCACCAGGGAAAAGCTGCGGTTTATGGCCGTGACTTCTGCTGTTTTGCAGCAGGTGGTGGATCTGCAAGCAGTAGTCGGGGAAGTGAACGCGGCGTTTGCTCCGGAGTCCGCACAGGGTGCGCAGCTGGACGCCCTCGGGGAGAGCCTGGGGCTGAGCCGGCTGGACACGTCGGCCGGGGCGGCGGCGACGGATGAAGTGTATCGGGACTTCATCCGGAAGAAGCTGATCCGCTGGGGCTGGGACGGGACGAACAAGGCGGTACCGGGGATCACGGAACGATTGCAGGTCGGGAGCGTGGAGAACGATAACCGAAACGGAACGGTCACCGTGACCGGGGCGGGAACGCAGCCGGCGGCGGTGAAGAATTTATATCCCGTGACGGGAGGTGTACGGGTCACATGAAGTACAGCGCGGAAGAATTCAGCAGGGCCGGGGAGATTTCTCCACTCCGCTGACGCTCCGGTCGAAATGACACCTGTAAGGATCTCTCATGTGATGGGAGGTCCTTTTCTTATGCGGGAAAGGAGGATTGGATGAAGTACAGCGCGGAAGAATTCAGCAGGGCCGGGGATCAGTTCCTCGGCCGTTCGTATGAGGAGATGGACTGCCAGGCGCTCGTGGAGCGGATGATGGCCGCGGTCGGATATAAGCGGGATCTGGGCGGGAGCAACAGCTGGTACCGGGAATGCCTGAAAAACGGCTGGGTCGGGACGCCGGAGGAGTGCCTCCGGGAGTTCGGGAGCGTACCGAAGGGTGCGCTTCTTTTCATTCGGGAGGAAGTCAGCGCGAGCACACCCGGGAAGTTCTGGGACGATGGGGTCGGGGACATCACCCATATGGGCGTGAAGACCGGCCGGGGAGACGGCGCGATCCACTCCAGTCACAGCCGGGGCTGCGTCTGTACCTCGAAGTTTAAGGATCGGACGATCCCGAACGGCGGCTGGAACCGGGTGGGATTGCTGGATGTGTTCGAGTACGGGAACGTCGGGGACGGTTCTGCAGTTCCGCATTCACGGAACGGACAAAACCGTTCCCTTGTTCCCAACGGAGAGAAGGAGGAGAAAAGAATGAAGGGAACTGTAACCGCGAAGAGCGGCAGCACGGTGAAGCTGCGGCAGAAGCCGGGCACGGACTGTCCAATCTACTGGGATATCCCGGTGGGAACGGAGATGGAGATCGTCGATCAGCGGGAGAACTGGTCGAAATGCATCTGCAGCGGGCTGACGGGATGGATGAAGAATGATTTTATCGGGGGGCTTTCCGCAAGGGAACGCACGCGCACCGCGGCCGGTGTGCCGGCTCACGCACCGCGCGCGACATCGCCGGACCCCCTTCGGCCGAACCCCCTTCAGTCGGAAACTGAAGAAACGGAGAAGGATGAAGCGCTGGCCTTGCTGGCGGATGTGTATCAGGAGCTGCAGGACCTGTGCGAGCGGATCCTGTCGGCTGTGGGAAGAGGGTGAAGGTGGCGGGACTCTTCGGCTTTATCCGGGTCCAGATGTCGCAGAACCGGGCGATCAACCTGGCGGTCCGGGCGATGCTGCGGGACCGGCTGCTGCAGGGATATAAGCACTATATCTCCCAGGGGTATGCCGATCTGGATGATCGGTCCAATATGGAAAACGTCTATACCCAGTACAAGGCCCTGAAGGGGAACGGGGATATGAGGGATCTGCGGAAAACTTTCCGGCACCTGCCGATGATCCCGGGCGGGCTGCCGACGGAAGTATCCGACGACGATTGAGGAAAGGAGGTATGCCTTATGACGAAAATCAACTGGAAAGTGCGCTTTAAGAATAAGGTCTGGCTGGGGAGCTTCCTGAGCCTGATCGTGGGGTTTGTGTATTCGATGCTGGCGCTGTTCGACGTTTATCCGGAGGTGACGCAGAACCATATTGTCCAGCTGGTAAACCAGGTGCTGACGTTCCTGGGGCTGATCGGGGTGATCGTGGACCCGACGACGGCCGGGATCGGGGACAGTGAGAGGGCACTTCAGTATGAAGAACCTTGGGTGGATGATAAGTAAACAAGCAACGGGCAGGAGTCGCTTTGGTACGGCGGGGACAGTCACTTCGTTCCACATTCGTGGAACTGCAGTAACAGTCCCCTTGTACCGACGCTCTGGCCGTCCCCCGCTTGGGATGCACGGGGGCGTAAACACTAGCACACTAATGAACACTACACACTAATGAACACTATCCCGAAAGGAGCAGAAAATGGCCGGATATTATATGAAGGAAATGACCGTGCCGATCCCGGATGACAGACGGGTTGTTATCCGAAGAGAAAAAACAGTCGAATATGAAATCGACAGGAACCGTTCGGAAGATAAAGGGGATACCCGGGTGACGCGGCGAGTGATCGGGAAGGTGGATCCGGTGAATCCGGGGAGGATGTTCCCGAATGAGATGTATTTCCAGCTGTTTCCGGAGAACGAGGTGCCGGAGGAGGTGAGGGATGAATTTCTGAGGGGATGTGAGATAAAAAGGCGGATGCAGGAGATTCGGAGAAGCCCGGAGGAGATTGTTGACAGAGTTATCAATGGATTGAACGAGCTACGTGACGACGGGCGGAACGTCGGGGACGGTTCTGAATCGGGGGGCTTTCCGGTCGCCCCCCGAGCCCCCTTCGGCTGTTCTGTAAATAACTTGAGCTATATTTTGCTGAGAAGGTTGTTTGACGATATCTATTATTCGGTAGAAGAGCTGGCGGGGAAATATCCGAACGAAGTGATTGTGCCGTTTAAGGTGAAGCAAATCAACGAAGTGTTGGAGGAAATCAGGAAAAACGTTGATGACGAAGGGATCCTGCCGTATTTGCGGTTGATTGAGGAACCGGGAATTACAGAAGAAAACGGGTCGACCATCATCAAAGGGCTGACGTACAGTGATGTGCTGCTGATGATGAAGTGGTATAAGGTGTTGCCGAGGTGAGGGGATCGTCCCTTTGCCTGTCGAGGGGATCGTCCCTTTGTTCCTGAAATTGACAAAGCAAAACACAGAAGATATAATGATGGAAAAGCAGCGCAGACAAGCTGCGAAAAAAACATATGGAGGGTTTAGCCATGAAGAAGTTCCTATCCATCATTCTGGCCCTGACCATGTTCCTGTCTCTGGCCGTTGTCTCCGCCAACGCGGAAGACATCACGCTGGACGTCATCATCGCCCAGTACGGCCCCAACACGCAGGAATGGTTCCTGGGCAAGGGCATGGACGGCTCCAATTTCGTTGAGAAATTCGAGGCAGCCAATCCCGGCATCAAGCTGAATCTGGAAGTCGTTTCCTGGAATGACCTGTACACGGTTGTTTCCACCCGGATCAGCAACAACAACGCACCTGACATCCTGAATATCGACGTGTTTGCGGACTATGCCAATGAAGGCCTGCTAATGCCCGTGAGCGACTACTGCCCCGAAGAGTTGTTCAAGGATTTCTTCCCGTCCTTTATTGACCAGTCCGTGATCGACGGGACCTGCTGGGCCGTGCCGGATCTGGCTTCCGCCCGCGCACTGTTCTATAATGTGGACCTGCTCAAGGAAGCAGGCGTCGAGAAGGCGCCGGAGACCTGGGCTGAGCTGGAAGACGCTTCCCAGGCGATCATCGACGCTTACGGCGGCGATGTGTATCCCTGGGGCATCGACATGACCACCGACGAAGGCCAAGCTGCGTTTGCCTACTACACCTGGGGCAACAAGGGTGGATTCGTGGACGACAACGGCGAATGGGCGCTGAACTCCGACGCGAACGTCGAAGCCATCGAGTATGCCATCGGCCTTGTCAACAAGGGATTCACCAATCCAAACCCCGCCACCCAGACCCGCTATGACCTGCAGGATATGTTCGCGGCCGGCAAGCTGGCGATGCTGATCGCTCCGAACCAACTGCCCACCTACGTCGCCGACAAGGAAGGCAAGGTCAACCTGGCGACTGCCGGCGTGCCGCACAATGAAGGCGCGACCTCCAGTTCCGTCGGCGTTATGGACCGCATCATGGCCTTCAAGGACGACGCGGCTCCCGACCAGGCGGCCCGGAACGAAGCCATCGGCAAGTTCCTGACCTTCTTCTATGATCCGGTCAACTATGTCGGCTGGGTTTCCATGGAAGGCTTCCTGCCCGCTGTCAATTCTGCTGTCGGCGCGCTGGTTGAGTCTGATCCTTCCTTCCAGGCCTGGCTGGATGTGTTGGGCGGCGCCAAGTTCTATCCGACCACCAAGGCTGAGTGGAACGATGTGAAGCAGGGTGTCATCGATGTTGAGCAGCAGGCGCTGACCGGCGGCAACGTGAAGGAGCTGCTGGACGCGCTGCAGGCGAAGATCACCGGCAAATAATCAGTATTCTCAGGAGGCCGGGCAATCCCGGCCTCCTTTTTCATGTATGATAGGGGTGAGATCATGCGTTCTGTCTTTGTCCGCCATCGGTGGGAACCATATCTCTGGATCCTGCCCAGCATCCTGCTGATGCTGATCTTTGTCGTGTTCCCGATCGGGATCGTATTCCGGCTGGCATTCAGCAACATCAGCCGGGCTGGTGTGGTCGGAGACTTTATCGGACTGAGAAACTTCCAGGACGCAGTCTCTTCCGCCGCCTTCCCGCAGGTCATGCTGAACACCCTGATCTGGGTGGTCTCCGTGGTCGGGCTGTCCACGCTGATCGGATTTATCTGCGCGATGGTGCTGAACCAGACTTTCTTCGGGCGGAAGATTGCGCGGTCCATCATGGTCTTTCCCTGGGCGGCATCCCTGGTGATCCAAGCTTCCGTCTGGAACTACATCATCAAAATGGAGTATGGTAACCTGAACAACATTCTGTTGAACCTGGGATTCCTGCAGGATCCGGTCAACTGGCGTATCAGCTACCAGGTAGAGTTTATCTGGGAATGCGCGATCGGTATCATCGTCACGATTCCCTTTGTGACCTTCACGGTATTGAGCGGGCTCCAGTCGATCGATACAGCCTATTACGAGGCGGCGACGGTGGACGGCGCAGGTTTCTGGAACAAGCTGCGCCATGTGACACTCCCACTGGTAAAACCGTCTCTCACCGTTTCCACCGTATTGAATATTATTTACGTTTTCAATTCATTCCCGATCATCTACACCATTACCAAAGGCGCGCCGGCGAACAAGACGGACACGATGGTCACATACCTCTATATGCTGGCCTTCTACGACCAACGGAAGGGGCCGGCCACGGCGCTGTCCGTGATCGGGTTCGTGATCCTGTGCATCGCCTCCGGCATCTATATGATGATTACGATGCGGAAGGAGGATGGCGGCATATGAAAAGACTGCCGGAAAGCCGATCCTCCCGGATGCGGGTCCTGATCCTGATCGCCCTGGCGATCCTGCTTACAGCGGCCTTCTGCTCGCTGCCCTTCCTGCAGTTCTCATCCCAGATGTATGTGAAACGCTCCCCGAATACCTTTGTCGGGGACGAGAAATACCTGTCTGCTCGCGAAGCGGTCGAGGCACAGCTTGAAACGTTCCGTGCGCAGGGGATCGACGGCGTGATCGACGAGCAGGTGATCGAGCGGGTCAACAGCAAGAACGAAAAGACCTCGATGATCATCTTCACGATCAACGCCGCGAACAAGCGAAGCGGCTGGTCCGTAATGACTGCGGGGCTGCCGGCCTCCCGGTGGCTGATCCTCGCGCTGGCGCTTGGGGCGGCGGCCTGGGTGCTTACGCTGATCTCTCTTCCGCCGGTGATCGGCGGGAACGTCAGGAATGCTTTCGGGATTGCAGCCTTCATCTGTGCGCTGGCCTCGTTCTTCCTGATTCCGATCGTTCCCCTGCAGCTGAACCTGAACCTTTCCCGGGCGGTGGACCTGTACCTGGCTGGGGAAGAGGTGCGCGGGATCGAAAGCCTGCTGCCTGCGCTGGATAGATTCCTGTTCGGCGGGGAGGCCGGCGACCAGCTGGAGACCATGCTGTCCGCGCTGAACTATTCGATCCTCCCGGCACTTATCCTGCTGCTGATCCCGGCGTTCATCACGATCTGCGCTTCCATTCTCGGATGCCGCAGACCGCTGAAAAAAACGCTGCTGCGGGTTGCACTCTATGTAAGCGTGATCCTGTTCTCGCTGTTCATCCTTTATCCCTTCTTCGTGATGTTCATTACCGCGTTCCGGAGCAACGCGGAAACGACGGACATGCATTTCCTGCACATCCTGCCGGTCAACTGGGTGTTCAGCAACCTGGGGGATACGCTGGACCGGGGCGTTCTGCGCTACCTGATCAACAGCCTGCTGATCGCCGGCGGGGCAACGGGTATCGCCATGCTTTGCGGCATCCCCGCGGCCTATGCCATGGCACGGATGGATTTCAAAGGGCGGAAGATCTATCTCGGTTTCGTGATCATGAGCCAGATGTTCTCCCCGGTGGTCCTGCTGGTCGGTATCTCCCGGCTGATGAACACGCTGCACATGAACGATACACTGGCGGGACTGATGTTTATCAATGCGGCGTTTAACCAGGCCTTTGCCATCTGGCTGCTGCGCGGAACTTTCGTGTCCATCTCTTCGGAAATGGAACAGGCAGCCTGCATTGACGGGTGCAGCGTACTGGGCGCGATGCTGAGAATCCTCCTGCCCATGGCGGCACCTGGTATTGTGACGACGCTGATCTTCGTATTCATCAATGCATGGAACGAATATACGGTTTCTACGGTGCTGATTTCCACGGCGACCAATCGGCCGATTACTGTCGGAATCACTCAGTTCTCATCCTTCAATATGATCGAGTGGCAGTACCTGTTTGCTGCGGCGCTGCTGGCGACAGTCCCGGTGGTGATCCTGTTCATGCTGATTGAGAAGCATCTGGCGGCCGGGCTAACAGCCGGCGGCGTGAAAGGATGAGATGAAAGGAGCCCTTATCTTGGACAGTATTCTCTGCTTATTGGAAAAGTTCGCCCTCCCGGCCGGAGAAAAAACAGCCGTGCCCTTCGGGAACGGCCATATCAACAATACGTACCTGATCACGATCGACGGTGTGAAGGAGCGCTACATCTTACAACGCATCAACAGCTATGTGTTCGTCCGACCGCAGGAAGTCATGGAGAACATGCTGCACATCACGGAATACCTGCAGGAGCGGATCCGCGAGGAGGGCGGCAATCCGGACCGGGAGACGATCCGCCTGGTTCCGTCCGTGACCGGGGAGCCCTGGGTTAAGGATGAGGAGGGTGAGGTCTGGCGGGTAATGCTGTGCGTGCCGGATACCGTCAGCCCGCAGCACCCGGACGACCTGCATGTGCTGGAGGAATGCGGGAAGGCATTCGGCTGTTTCAGCCGCCGGCTGAACCATTTTCCGGCGGCCACACTGCACGAGACCATCATTGCGTTCCATGACACACCGAACCGACTGCGCCAGCTGGAGGACGCGATCAGCGCGGATCCCTGCGGCCGGGTGAAGGACGTGGCGGAGGAGATCGCCTTTGCCCGCGCGCGGGAAGCGGAGACGCGGATCCTGGTGGAAGCCCACGCGGCCGGGAAGCTGCCGCTGCGCGTGACGCACAACGATACGAAGGTCAACAACGTGTTGCTCGACAGGGATACGGGAAAGGCGGTCTGTGTGATCGATCTGGACACGGTGATGCCGGGACTGCTGGCATACGATTTCGGAGACGCGATCCGGGTCGGCGCCTGCAGCGCGGAGGAGGATGAGCGGGACCTGGAGAAGGTCCGGCTGGAACTGCAAAAGGCGGAAGCTTTTGCCCGCGGTTTCCTGGGCGAACTGAAAGGTGCGCTTTCGGAGGAGGAAGTGCTGTCCCTGGAGGCGGGCGCGCGGCTGATGACCTTTGAGAATGGGATGCGGTTCCTGGCGGATCACCTGAATGGGGACAAGTACTTCCGGATCCACCGGCCCGGACAGAACCTGGACCGGGCGAGGACGCAGTTTGCCCTGCTGGCGGATATGGAAAAGCATCAGGAAGAGATGCGGGCGATGCTGACGGGGATATACAGGGATTAGGAGTCAGGAGTCAGGGGTTAGGGATTAGTGGGAAGATTTGTCGCCTTCGGCTCAGAAAGACACGGACGCTGCGGCGGGGAGATCCCCCGACTATGCCCGGGATGACACGGGAGAAAACGGAAGATCCGGAAGCAGATATGCTCCCGGATCTGTTTTATTCGAGGGTCATGAGACCGAAGTCCGCCGGACGGTGGAAGTCCGGCGTTTCGGAGGTGACGGGGTTCCAGGACAGATAATGCTCATGCGCTGTCAGGTCGCCGCATTTATACACGTTGGCGCGAAGGATGCCGGCAAAGGCGAAGTCCGGAAGGAACAGGCGCAGGAAGGAGAGGGGGATCCGGTAGAACACCTCCCAGCCATCCCGGGTCCTTCCGGTCCGGATATCGAAGAGCTGTTCCATACCGCTGCGGTACAGGACGGTGCTGTCCTCCCGGCTGTGGCCGAAACCGATCCAGAGGCAGCCGTTCGGGTTGATCTCAAAGTTGAAATACCGGGTTTCCTTCTCCGGCATGAAGAAGAATTCCAGGCAGCTGTCCCGGCAGACCGGAGAGAGGGGAGCGGTATATTCCGCGCGGATGTCCGCCTCGATTGCGCACAGGTGGACACAGAGGGATTCGGAATCACGGCAGAACTGGCCGTAAGCACGGACGCCACAGTCCGGTTTCCAGAGGACCTGATCGACGTGAAGCAGAGGGATAAGATCCCAGTCCGGTTCACCGGCGACGGAACGGATGAGATAAGATTTACTCATGTTCTTTTCTCCCTGATTCCGGGTTACCGCCCTTTCCCCCTGTTCCCTTCTCCATGCTGCAGCAGAACCGTATTGCTGATTGTTCGGCATGAGGGACGGAGAAAAACGGCGGCGGGGATGCGCCCCACACCCTGAATGATGAAGTTTACAATACTGAAAGTATAGCAAAATCAAGGGTTTTGCGTCAATTTTACAAAATTATAAAAAATATTAAAAAAATATTAAAAAAGTGTTGACAAATGAAAAATAGTGTGCAATAATGATGTCACAAACAAGAGATGTTCGAAACAGAATACGGGAGGTGAAAGGATTAAGGGAGTCGTGGTGAATCAGGAATACCGGTCCGTGGCTGCGCGGTAGCTGCCGGAGGCGTTCATGGAAGAGGTTTCCCCGCGAACGGCAAAGGATGGAAGAAACGCAGCAGATCTGAAGGAACCCCGGGAAGGCCCGGAAAGATTCCGATGAATACGGTTTACTTAGATAAATAAGATTAGGCCCCTGCGTGGCACGTGACGAACGCAGGGGCTGCTATTATTTTTCCAGTTCGGCGGCGCATTTCTGCAGGAGGGAGATGACCGGCAGTCCCTGGGGACAGGCGCTCTCACACTGGCCGCAGGCGACGCAGGATCCGGCGGTACCCCGGTCCGTCGTGACGATAGTGTATTCCCGGATGGTCCGGAATTCGGGGCTTCCCTTGCGGCGGTTGATGACGTTGAAGATCTCGGGGATCGGGATCTCCATGGGGCAGCCCTTGGTACAGTAGTGGCAGGCGGTACAGGGAATGGACTTGTCCGCGTCCAGAGCCTGCTGTGCCTGATGGATCAGCTGCATTTCCTTTTCATCAAGGGGACGGAAGTCCTTCATGGTTTTCAGGTTGTCCTCCATCTGAGCGAGGTTGCTCATGCCGCTGAGGACGGCATGGACATTATCCAGCCCGGCGGCAAAGCGCAGCGCCCAGCTGGCATAGGAGACATCCGCGCCGGAAGCATCGAAGACGGACTTCACTTCGGGAATGGGATCGGCGAGGATCCCGCCCTTGACCGGCTCCATGATCATGACGGGCTTCCCGTGGGCCTTACAGATTTCCCAGTTGCGGCGGGAAGCGACGCCGGGGTTTTCCCAGTCGGCGTAGTTAATCTGCAGCTGGACGAATTCGGCGTCCGGATGGGCTTCCAACAGCTCCTCCAGCAGGTCGGGATCCGCATGGAAGGAAAAGCCCCAGTGGCGGATCAGGCCTTTTGCTTTCTGCTCCTTCACAAAGTCCCACAGGCCATACTCATCGTATTTTTTGTACATGGAGCGCTGCATGGCATGGAGCAGGTAATAATCAAAGAAGCCGGCGCCGGTGCGCTCCAGACTGGTTGTGAACTCCTGCCTGGCGCTCTTTTCATCCGTGGCGCCCATGGTGGCGTGCAGCTTGGTGGCCAGGGTATAAGCATCCCGGGGATAACGGTCCGCCACCGCTGCTTTGAAGGCTTTCTCGCTGTCTCCTCCGTCATAGACAAAGGCGGTATCAAAATAGGTGCCGCCGGCGGCGATGAAGCGGTCTGCCATCTCACAGACCTGGTGAATGTCGATGGAGCCGTCCGGCAGTTTCGGCAGGCGCATCAGGCCGAAAGCGAGACGGAGAGGGTTTTCCCGGAAGCTTTCTGACATTTGTGATCATTCCTTTTCTTTTACTTTGTACTATACTGCTCTGATTATACCCGAAAACCGGAAAGAATTCATGCCTTTTTTTCCGCTGAACCAAATTTGAAAAACAAGGGGCGGTATGGTATGATCGGTCAGTATTTTGATGAAGGAAGGGACTGCAATGAGCGTTCTGGAACAACTGAACAGCGGCGGAGTATACCTGATCTGCGGATCGATCGTGGCGTTTATCGCGGTGGTCTGCGTGATCTTCATGGTCCGGGCCTGGCGTGCCGGGAAGGCACTTGGGATGGATACTACCCGGATGAAACGGGCGGTGACGGCCAGCGCGACCTTTTCCGTGCTGCCGAGCGTGGGCATCCTGCTGGGTGTGCTGGCGCTGAGCGGAAGCCTGGGGGTTCCGTGGCCGTGGCTGCGGCTGTCAGTCATTGGTGCGCTGCATTATGAAACCCAGGTGGCCCATGCCGCAGCAGAGCAGGTGGGCATATCCCTGAGTTCCGGCCAGATGACGGTACAGGCCTTCCCGACGATCGCGCTGCTGATGAGCATCTGCATCATGTGGGGAATGATCCTTTCCACGATGTTCAACCGCCGGTACCTGAACCGCCTGCAGCAGGGCAAAACGAGGAAAACCGGCAAGGGCGGAGGCTTTGGCGACAAGGCAATGGCCGCCATGTTCATCGGTATGGTGAGCGCCTATATCGGCAGTTATGTGGGCGGGTTCATCTCCGGCAACGGGCTGTTTTCCTTCAAAGGCAGCTGGACACCGCTGGTGGTCGTGGCGGCGGCCGCGCTGGCCATGGCCATGTTCACGTACTTCTCCGAGAAGAAGGGGAAGGAATGGCTGGACAACTTTTCCGTCGCGGGCAGCATGCTGATCGGCATGCTGGCGGCGGTGCTGATCGGACAGTAAGAAGGGGGATGAGGAGATGGAAAACCAGAAAACGTATGAAGCCTATCTGAAGTCCACCCATCGGCTGGGGCGGATCGTTTCCGTGATCACGCTGATCCTGCTGGTCGGCGCGCCGTTCGCGATCGGCGCCCTGCTCGGCGCGGAGCCGGATCTTGGCGCGGTAGCCCGGGCTTTCCTGTCCGTGGGCCTCGTCTGGACGGTGTCCAGCGTGGTGGAATTCCTGGTCTATACGCCGATGCTTGGCGCCGGCGGAAGCTATCTGGCCTTTATCACCGGCAACCTGATCAACATGAAAATCCCCTGCGCGATGAACGCCAAGGAACTGGTCAACGCCAAGAGCGGCACGGCGGAGAACGAGGTAATCGCCACCCTGTCCATCGCGACGTCCGCGCTGGTGACGATCGTGGTCCTCGCGCTGGGCGTGGTGCTCCTGATCCCGCTGCAGCCGGTGCTGCAGAGCCCTGTGCTGGCGCCGGCGTTTGATAACGTTGTGCCGGCTTTGTTCGGCGCAATGGCGTACAAGTACTACCGGAAGGACCCGCTGCTCGCGTTGATTCCGCTGACGGTGATGATCGTACTGTTCACGCTGGTGCCGTCCCTGACCTCCTCCACCAGCTTCATGATCATCCCCAGCGGCGCGCTGGCGATCGCCCTGAGCTGGTTCAAGTACCGCAGGGAAACGAAGGGAGCGGTCAGAAAATGATCATCCTGTGGGTTGTTATCGGCTGTCTCGGCCTGCTTCTGTTCCTGCTGCTGGCGGCGGTGATCCGAACCCTGCTTGAACCCGGAAAACGGTCGGATTACGAACCGGCGCCGAACCCGGAGCGGGCGGAGGAATATGCAAAGAAGCTGTCAGCCATGGTCCGGTGCGAGACGGTTTCCGCCCCAGATGAGGATCTGCAGTACAAGTTCCTGGCATTTCACGCGGTGCTGGAGAAACTTTTTCCGCTGGTACACCGGCGGCTGGAAAAGACGGAGATCGACGGCAACCTGCTGTATCGCTGGAAGGGTGAACAGAGTGACCGGCCGCTGGTGCTGATGAGCCATCAGGATGTGGTGCCCGCAGAGGGAGAGTGGCTTCATGAACCTTTCTCCGGGGATATTGCGGACGGAAAGGTATGGGGACGCGGGGCCTCCGATACCAAGTGCTCGGTCATGGCTTTTTTCCAGGCGGTGGAAGAACTGCTTGCGGAGGGTTATACACCGCCGCAGGACGTTTACCTGCTTACCTCCTGTACGGAGGAATGGGGCGGAGAAGGCTGCCCGAAGCTCGTGGCGGAACTGGAAAAGCGTGGGGTGAAGCCCTGGCTCGTCTGCGATGAAGGCGGCGGGATCATTACCGATCCCATCGGCGGTATCCATGGCAACTTCGCCATGGTGGGCGTGTTTGAAAAAGGCAAGGCGGACGTGCGGTTTACAGCGACTTCCGAGGGCGGGCATTCCAGCACACCGAAGGCGCATTCCCCGGTGGCGCGGCTGGCGGCCTTTGTGAACGAAGCGGAAACGCGGCCGATCTTCCGGCGGAAGATACCGAAGGAAGTGGCGGCAATGTTTGAAACGCTCGCTCCTTACGCAAGCTTCCCGCTGAAACTGGTGTTCTCGAACCTGTGGCTGTTCAGACCGGTCCTGCTGAAGGCGCTGCCGCTGATCAGCGCACAGGCAGGGGCCATGATCCGCACGACGATCGCCTTTACGATGATGAGCGGCTCGGATGCCTGCAATGTGATGCCCCAGAAGGCGACGGTCTCCGCCAATATGCGGTTTATTCCGCATCAGGGGATGAAGGAAAGCCTGGAGATCATCCGGAAACTGGCGAGCAAGCACGGCCTGGAAACGGAGGTGCTGACTGCCAACGATTATACGGAGCCGGTGGATATCCACGGCGAGGCTTTCCGGACGGTGCAACAGGTGATCGAAAAGACCTTCCCGGGGTGTGCGGGAAGTCCCTATGTAATGACCGGTGCCACAGATTCCCGCTTCTGCCAGAGGATCTGCCCGAACGTGGTGCGGTTTGCTCCGGTGATCTACGGGCCGGAACAGATGAAGGGCATGCACGGGCTGAACGAAAACATCGAATATAATTGCCTGCCCGGCGCGGTGGATTTCTACAAAAACCTGATCGAAGCCATGCGCCGCTAAGGAGAGACAGCATCATGGAATATACAGATCATTATGATTCCCCGGTGGGCGGAATTGTGCTTGCCAGCGACGGGGAAACGCTGACCGGCCTGTGGTTTGACGATTCAAAACACCGACCGGCAGAGCCGGGCCAGCCGGCGGAAGACGGAACACTGCCGGTTCTCGAAGAAACGAAGCAGTGGCTGGATACCTATTTCAGCGGACGGGATCCGGGATTTGTACCGAGACTCGGCATCCGGGCGACCGCGTTTCGGAAGACCGTATGGGAGATCCTGCTGACCATTCCGTATGGAAAGACCGTAACATACGGGGAGGTTGCAGCGCGCGCGGCAAAGCAGATGCGTCTGTCCCGGATGTCCGCGCAGGCTGTCGGCGGAGCAGTCGGACATAATCCCATTGCGCTGATCATCCCCTGCCATCGGGTCATCGGCGCAGACGGCGGACTGACTGGCTATGGCGGCGGGATTGAGAGGAAGAGAATGCTGCTGGAGATGGAGAGCAGGGAGTAGAGGTCAGGGATCAGGGGTCAGGGGTCAGGGAAGATACACCCTTTGTGTTTTCCACTGCAGCACAGAACTCCGGCAGGTCCCGCTTCAGGCGGGCAAAACGGCCGTCCCGGGTCAGGAACACATGCTCCGAACGGGCTTCGCAGATCGTCTGTCCATTCTGGTTTTTCATCTCATATACGATGGTCATGATCACGCCGTTGAAGGAATCGACCGATACGGTGACGCTGATCTCATCCCCGAAGGTGCAGGGCTGCTTATACTCGCAGGAAAGCGCCCTGACCGGGGAGAAGATGCCTTTCCGTTCCATTTCCGAGTAGGGGAAACCGAGCTGATCCATTAAATCGATCCGGGCTTCCTCCATCCAATGGATATAATTGGCGTGATGGGCGACGCCCATCATATCTGTTTCGTAATACTGGACTTTGTGCAGGTATGGTTTCATGGCGGAATCCTCCGGAAAGTCTTTTTTCCGGGAACAGATTCGATGCCGCGGAAGGGAAATCCTGTATTATCATATGACCGGGAGGAGAAGAAGATGATGAACAAGACGGGAACACAGAGGATCGAAACGCACCGGCTGATCCTGCGGCCGTTCAGGATCGAAGACGCGGAAGATATGTTCGGGAACTGGGCATCGGATCCGGAGGTCACCCGCTTCCTGACCTGGCCGGCACACCGGAGCATCGAGGTCACGCGGATGCTCCTGAACGACTGGATCCTGAAATACCGGGACGACGGCTTCTTCAACTGGGCGATGGAATGGAAGGAGAACGGCCGGGTGATCGGCAACATCTCCGTGGTCAGGTTCATCGAAGAATTGGAGACCGCCGAGATCGGATATTGTATGAGCAGGACATACTGGGGCCGGGGCATCATGCCTGAAGCGCTGCGGGCGGTGACGGACTTCCTGTTCGATACTGTGGGCGTCAACCGGGTGACCGCCTGCCACGACGTGAACAATCCCAAGAGCGGCCGAGTCATGCAAAAGGCCGGGATGAAGTTCGAGGGGATCATGCGCGCAGCGGGGAAGAATAACCTGGGTTTTTGTGACGAGGTCCGGTACGGCATTCTGCGCGGCGACAGGGAAGAGAAACCAATCCGGGAAAAGGCAC
Source organism: uncultured Eubacteriales bacterium (assembly GCA_902793605.1). GTDB lineage: Bacteria > Bacillota > Clostridia > Christensenellales > Aristaeellaceae > Aristaeella. The sequence continues at coordinate 73,188 of CADBEB010000009.1, read as the reverse complement.
AGGTCACGGTCCGCTTTGCGCGCGAGGAGGAACTGGACCGCGTGAACGAGCTGCGCCGGCTGGTCAACGACGTGCATGTGGCCGGGAAACCCGAGGTGTTCAAGCCCGGCTTCAGCGACGAGCTGCGGGACCACCTCCGGACGATCTGGAACGATCCACGGCAGAAGGTCGTTGTCGCCGAAGTGAACGGCAGGATCAGCGGAATTGCCGTACTGAACCATATCACCCGTCCGGAAAATCCCTTTATGTTTGAACGGGATTACCTCGACGTGGATGAATTCTGCGTGGATGAGAACAGCCGGCGGCAGGGCGTCGCGAGCGCGCTGATCGGATTCATACGTGAATACGCCAAAGAAGAGGGGTTCAGGCGGCTGGAGCTGAACATGTGGGAGTTCAACCGGGGTGCCCTGGCGTTTTACGAAACGGTCGGGTTTACGACCTACAGGCGGTATATGGAGATGAAGGTGTAAAAGATCCTTCGACTATACTCGGGAAGATACGAGGAGAAAATACGGAGGAAACCATGGAAAAAAACTACCGGAAAACGCTGCGGGCCTGCTATCTCGCCTTCATTACCCAGGCGATCTGCGCGAACTTCGCGCCGCTGCTGTTTCTGAAATTCCATACGGACTATGAGATTTCCCTGGGGCAGATCGCGCTGATCCCGACGGTTTTTTTCCTTACTCAGCTGCTGGTCGACGTGTTCTGCGCGCGATTTGTGGACTCCATCGGATACCGGCGCAGCGTGATTGCTTCCGAAGTCACCGCCGGCCTCGGACTGGCTGGGCTGGCGTTTATTCCGGATCTGTTCGCGGATCCCTTTATCGGTGTAATGATCTGCGTGGTCATCTATGCCATCGGCAGCGGCCTGATCGAGGTGCTCGGCAGCCCGATCGTGGAGGCCTGTCCTTTCGAACATAAGGACGCGGTCATGAGCCTGCTGCATTCCTTCTATTGCTGGGGATCTGTGGGCGTGATCCTGCTCAGCACGCTGTTTTTTGCTGCGTTCGGGATCGAACACTGGAAATGGCTTGCCTGCATATGGGCACTGATCCCGCTATACAACATTATCAACTTCTCCACCTGCCCCATCGAGCACCTGACCGAGAAGGGGGAGGGCATGACGATCCGGACGCTGTTCCGGCTGCCGATCTTCTGGCTGGCGATTCTGCTGATGGTCTGCGCCGGGGCCTCCGAGCTGGCGATGGCGCAGTGGGCTTCCGCGTTTACGGAAGCAGCCCTCGGTTTTACCAAGATCGTGGGCGATCTCGCCGGCCCCTGCCTGTTTGCAGTAACGATGGGAATCTGCCGGGTGTTCTACGGCAAGTTTGGCCCGAAGCTGAACCTGACAAAATTCATGATCGGGTCCGGCGTCCTGTGCCTGTGCTGCTACCTGCTGGCGAGCCTGTCAAAGACCCCGGTCCTCAGCCTGGTCGGCTGCGTATGCTGTGGCTTTTCCGTGGGCATCATGTGGCCCGGTACGATCAGCATCACCTCGCCGCGGATTCCCAAGGGCGGGACCGCCCTCTTTGCCCTGCTGGCCATGGCCGGTGACCTGGGCGGAGCGTTCGGCCCGGGACTGGTCGGAACCGTCTCCCAGCAGGCGAGCGATCATATGCAGACCGGAATGCTGGCGGGAAGTATCTTTCCGCTGGTGCTGATCATCTCCCTGGTTTTGCTGACAAGAACAGCGAAAAAGAAGGAATGACGTTTCTGTGTCATTCCTGCCATTGGGACAGCATTTCCCGCATCCAGGCATATACATCCATTCCGTAGACCTGACGCAGGTTTTCGGGCGTCATGACCTCGCTGATCAGCCCCTGCGAGACGCACTTTCCGCGGTCCAGCAAAACGGCGTGGGTGCCGTAGCGCCGGGCCAGGCTCAGATCATGCACCACGGACAGGACAGCCCGACCCGGCTCTTTCAGCCACTTCAGGATCAGGGAGAAGATCTGCTGCTGATAGTTCATGTCCAGATGGTTGGCCGGCTCGTCCAGGATCAACACCTGCGGGTCCTGGGCAAATACCTGGGCCAGGAAGACGCGCTGCATCTCCCCGCCGGAGAGCGTCAGCATACTGGCATGCCGAAGCGCTGTGAGACCTGTGATCTCCAGCGCTTTTTCCACTTCGTCCTTTCCCCGGTCGTCCCGGCCGGAAAACAACCCGGCTTTCCAGGCATAGCGCCCCAGACCGACCACTTCTTCCACCGTATAGGCGTAACCCACATGATTCTTCTGGGACAGGACCCCGATCCGCTGTGCCAGATCGGAAGCTTTCAGCGTTTTGAGATCCCTTCCCTTCCAGCGGATGGATCCCGTATAGGGGATGCCCTGCGCGATCGCTTCGATCAGGGTGGACTTGCCGGCGCCGTTCGGACCGGCCAGCATCAGCCATTCCCCTTCATCCAGATGAAAGGAAAGCGCATCGACCGCTACAACGCGATCGTACCGAACCGTGACGTTGTTTCCTTCAAGTGCGCGAATTACATCAGGCACGCGGATCACCTGGCCTTTCTTGTCTGGTAGAATATGATGACGAACGCGACCGCTCCGACCAGGGAAGTGATCACGCCGATGGAAAGCTCGATCGGGCTGAGGATCGTGCGGGAGATCAGATCGGCGAGCAGGAGGAAAATCGCTCCGGAGAACAGAGATGCCGGCAGGAGGCGCTTATGGTTCGGGCCGACCAGCATCCGGGCAATGTGCGGCATGACCAGGCCGACAAAGCTGATCGTGCCTGAGATGGATACGCAGACGCCGATAAGCACGGAAACGGTGATCAGGATAATCAGTTTGACCCGCTTCACATTCACCCCGACATGGCGCGCATTGTCTTCCCCGATGGCAAAGGCGTTCAGCTCCGGACTGAAGCGGAAAAGGATCCCGCCGCAGAGGACCAGGGCCAGCAGGAGAAGCGCTGCCTGCTCATAGTTCACGCCGGAAAAGGAGCCCAGTGTCCAGAAGCTCAGGGACCGGGTATGATCGCTGGCAAAGGTGATGATCAGCGAAATGATGGAGGAGATAAACATCGTGAAGATGACGCCGATCAGGATGATGCTGCTGGTGCTCAATGAACGGTCCAGCGCATAGGCCAGGGAGAGGATCAGGATCAGGGAGCCGAAGGCGAAGGCCATGGCGGTGATCATGATCCCGCCGTAGGATGAACCGGGCAGGGTGAAGCCGGTTGCCATGGCCGTGACGGCGCCCAGGGCGGCGCCGGAAGAAACGCCCATGGTGGAGCCGTCGGCCAGCGGATTGCGAAGCAGTCCCTGCATGGCCGTGCCGCACAGGGATAAAGCTGCCCCGGCCAGGGTAACGCACAGGACCCGGGGCAGACGAACATTCAGAATGATATTCTTTGCGATGCTTTCAGGTACAGGCAGTTTCCAGACCGAGTTCCAGATGGTGGTCAGCGTATCGGAAACAGAGATACTGACACTGCCGACGCAGATGCACAGGATCATGGTGAGAAACAGAGCAAATGTCAGAAGAAGATAAGTCAGCGGCGCGAATTTTTCCCGCCTGAGTTGACGCAGGTCCCGCATAGTTACCTCTTAATCAGACCGGGGAGCCGGAGCAGTTCCGGCTCCCCGGAGGACAGGGGATCAGGCAGCCGGCTTTTCCTCGGTTTTGATCCCGTTGATAAAGTTATACAGTTCGATGGCGGCATCCTTCAGACGCGGGCCGGGACGGGAGATCGCATTGGATTCCGCATTCAGGATATCCCCGTTCTTCACGGCCTTCAGTTCTCCCCAGCCTTTGCGGCCCTGGATCTCTTCGACGGGGGTGGGTCCCTCGCCGTAGTACATGGTGATCGTCACGATATAATCGGGATCGCGGGCGAGCACCTGCTCCTCGCTGATGGAAGCCCAGTCATTCAGATCGGCGAAAGCGTTGGTGAGGCCGCACATTTCAGCCAGCTCATCCATGAACGTGCCCTTGCCGGCCGTCCACAGGCCCCACTGGAGCGGAGACACCTCGAAATAAACGCTCTTGCCTTCATTTTTGCTGTTGGCTTTGATCTCGTCAAAGGTCGCCTGCATGTCAGCGATGACGGCTTCCGCGGCATCGCCCTTCCCCATCAGTTTGCCGATCATACGGATCGCAAAGTAAACGCCTTCAATATCGGCAGCCTTGCTGACAACGACCTTGACGCCGTTGTCTTCCAGCTGCTTGACTTGCTCTTCCGACTGGCTCATGTCGTTCATCAGGACCACCTGGGGGTTGAGCGCCAGGATCTCTTCGATGTTGGTGTTCTCACCGGACTGGACGACCGGCACTTCCAGGATGGAAGCGGGATAATCCACATACTGCCCGCGGCCGACGATGGCATCTTCGCATCCGATGGCACAGAGGATCTCGCAGTCGGAAGGCTGCATCACCACGATGCGGGTAGCGGGCTCTGTCAGCGTCACTTCACGGCCGTACATATCCGTTACCGTGATGCCGGAACCTTCGGCCAGGGAGGCGGTCATGCTGAAAACGATCAGCAGCGCCAGGAACAGGGAAACCAGTTTTTTGGACATCTTTGTCCCTCCTCATAACAGTGATCAAATGAATCAGCGGGAGGAAGCAAAAAGTGTCCCTCCCCGAGGCACGCCAACAAAACCTGCGGGGACGAGTCCCGCAAGCTTTATAGCATATCCCATCTGCGATCGCTGTGACCAAAGCCGCTTCGCGCCTTTGACAGCTGTTGCAGGGGACGTGTCCAAATCAGAGATTTGGACACGTCCTCCCCCAGGGGAATGATATTTCACGGTGTAAACAAGTCTCCCGGCTTTGCCTCATCCTACCAGCACACCTTCTCGCTTTCGCAATGGCTTCTCCGTGCTTTCGTCCGCTTCACGGTTACTGGGATAGCCCGGAACTTTCATCCGTGTTCCTGTGACGCGGTCCTTCCGGATCGCGCCGCGCATCGCTGCGCAGATACACCGGCTATTCATTTGTCAGGAATATTATATGTTTGCGGAAACCGGACGTCAATGCGGAGCATTGACAAGGGGACTTTGCCGGTCTATAATCATGCCAGCGGAGATCCTGCAGGAGCAGGCACTCTCCCGGAGGTGTGTTTGGAGTCGGTTCGTTAACGGGGAACATGGTTGAACGATCAACGCGATGACATGATCGCGTGTTTGCTGATGCCATGACGCGCTGCGGACTGAAGCCGGGCATTTTTTTGTATGCTTTTTTCCTGTGGTGCATTCCTCGATCCTGTTCATGTCGATTAAACAACAGAAAAAGAGGGATACCATGACACAGGATATGATTACACTCGGCTTTGACCAGATCATCGAAAAACTGAAGGAACAGGCGGTTTCCCAGGCGGCCCGCGAACAGCTGGCGGAAACGGAACCGATCCTGAACGAGAGCCTTTGCATGGCGCGGATGGAAGAGACCACTGCTGCGCGTAAAGTGATCGAGAACGCCGGCACTCCGCCGCTGACGGAGACGGACGGAGCGGAGACCGGCCTGGTCCAGGCGACGCAGGGCGGCATGCTGCTGCCTGCGCAACTCGGGTCCATCGCACGCTTTTGCAGTACGATCCGCCGGATGCGCCGGTACCTGCAGAACGCACAGATCCACAGCGCCGGCATCGCGTCCTGGCATACAGAGCTTCCGGAACCGGGCAGACTGGAGGAGGAGATCGAACGTTCCATCCGTGAGGACGCCATTCTGGACGACGCGTCCCCGGCGCTCCGGAACCTACGCCGGCAGCGGGAACATACGGAGCAGGCGATCCGCGAAAAACTCAACCAGATCCTGCTGCACCACAGAACGGAACTGGCGGACAACTATATCACCCAGCGCGGCGGGGTCTATGTCATTCCCGTACAGAAGCGCTGGCAGAGCAGTTTTCCCGGACGGGCCGTCGATACATCCGCCAAGGGGAGCACGGTTTTCATGGAACCAACCGCGGTGCAGGCGCTGCGGCAAGCCCTGGATGAATTGCTGATCGAAATTGACGGGGAAGAGCGGCGGATTCTGTGGGAACTCAGCGGCCAGGTCGCTGCCGAAGAGAACGCCCTGCGCGACGCGCTCCGGGTGATGACGGACCTGGACGTGCTCTTTGCCCGGGCCAAACTGAGCCTGGAGATGGGGGCGTATCCGCCGAAGCTGTCAGCCGGGCGGATGATCCGGCTGGTGGAAGCCCGGCACCCGCTGCTGGACCGGGATACCTGCGTGCCGCTGAACCTGGAGCTGTCGCTGCCGGACTGCGGGATCGCGGTCACCGGACCGAACACCGGCGGGAAGACCGTATGTCTGAAGACCGTAGGACTTTTGACCCTGATGGCACAGAGCGGCCTGCATATACCCTGCGAGGAAGGAACCGTGATCGCCATGATGGACCGTGTCCTGTGCGACATCGGCGACAGCCAGAGCATCAGTCAGAACCTGTCCACCTTCTCCGGCCATATGACCAACGTGATCCGCATCCTCGGTGAATGCAGCTGCGAGAGCCTGGTCCTGCTAGATGAGCTGGGCAGCGGAACGGATCCCGCGGAGGGTTTGGGACTTGCTGCGGCCATTCTTGAGGAACTGCTCCGGCGCGGATGCTTTTTCATGGTCACGACCCACGACCCACAAATCAAGCAATGGGCGGAGGAGACGGAGCATGTGATCTCCGCGCGGATGGCCTTCGACCGGGCTTCCCTGATGCCGCTGTACCGGCTGGAGCTGGGGATGAGCGGGGAAAGCTGCGCGATCGAGATCGCACGCCGCCTCGGTATGCATGAGGGCCTGCTTTGCCGGGCCAGGCAAGTGGCCGACTGCGGCCTGAACACGAAACCGGAACAGGACCGGAAGTCGATGCGGATCCCGACAGGGCGCCTGCAGCGCTGTCCGGTCCGGGCCGAAGGGACATTTGAACGATTCACCATGGGCGACAGCGTACTGCTGCTGCCGGACAAAAAGAACGCGATCGTGTACCGACCCGCGGACGACGAGGGCAACGTCGTGATCCAGATTCAGGGAAAGAAGATGACTGTCCGGCATCACCGGCTGAAACTGCTTGTTCCGGCAGCGGAACTGTATCCGCCGGACTACGACTTCTCGATCGTCTTCGACACGGTGGCGAACCGGAAGGCGGCGCATACCATGGCCCGAAAATTCGATCCGGACGCGGTGATCATACTGAAGGAAGAAACGGAGAGATGAAGAACCATCTTTCAATCAGGCCCGTCCCCGGGTATAATGACTTCTGAAGCAAGAACAGAAAGCGGAGGACACGACATGAGCAGACTGAACATCCGAACCGGTGAGAAACGTTTCCCGGTGGCCCCCGACCTTTACGGCCTCTTTTTTGAAGATATCAGCCGGGCGGGAGACGGCGGCCTCTATCCCGAGATGCTTCGCAACCGATCCTTTGAGGATTCGCTGCTGCCGGAAGGCTGCGTGACCAACGACGGCGGCAGGACCTTTGTTTCGCCGACCGGATGGGTGGACGAATTCAACAACGGCGAGGGAATGAACCAGTGGGTGAAGGACAACCGGATCATTCCTACACCGGTTCCAGCCTGGTACAGCGACCAGGCAGAGATGACCCTGGACCGTGAAGCAGCCCTGAACCCCCGGCGCAGGGTATCCCTCCGGGTGGACTTTGCCACCGGCGGCAGTATCCGGAACATCGGTTTCGGCGGAATCCCGCAGGAAGAAGGTAAGAACTATCGCTTCTATGTATTTGCACGGTCGGAACAGGAGGCTGAACTGACGCTGACCACCGAAAAAAACGGACAGGTGCTCAGCACGGCGAAGATTACGGTCCGGCCGGGGGACTGGACCCGTTACGATGCGGTGTTTACCGCTTCCGGTTCCGCAGGCGACGCGGAATTCCGCATCCGCTGTACCGAGGAAGCAACGGTATGGTTTGGTTTCACCTCCCTGATGCCCGAAGAGACCTTTATGGGTCACGGCCTCCGGAAGGACCTGGCGGAGAAGCTGAGGGACATCCATCCCGCGTTCATGCGGTTTCCCGGCGGATGCATCGTCGAGGGGTTCTCGATGGAGACGGTGTGGTATTTCCGCAACACAGTCGGTCCCGTATGGGAGCGTCCATCCCACTGGCTGCTGTGGCATTACCGGGCGACCAACGGTCTGGGCTTCCACGAATACCTCCAGCTGTGCGAGGACCTTCATGTAGCGCCGCTGTACGTGTGCAACTGCGGTATGACCTGCCAGGGGAGGAATCCCCGGTATTTCAACGAAGAAGAACAGGAAGACATGCTGGAGGATATTCTGGCCGCGCTCGAATACGCGCTGGGGCCTGCCGATTCGAAATGGGGTTCGCTGCGCGCAAAAATGGGGCATGAGGCACCTTTCCGCCTGGACTACCTGGAGATCGGGAACGAGAATTTCGGTCCGGAATACGAATGGCGGTTTGATACGGTGAAAAAGGCAGTGCTGGAGCGCTGGCCGGACCTGACCATCGTTACCAACGACCGCGGCCGCACCCGCAGGCTGGAGGCGGATATCGCGGACGATCACTACTACAACATGCCGGAATTCTTTGCCGAAGGCATCACCCTGTACGACCGCTACGACCGGCAGGATGCGGACGTGTTTGTCGGCGAGTTCTCGGTCAACCAGACCTATGAAGGCCAGCTCCGGGCCGCGATTGCCGAGGCGATGTTCATGGTGGGCTTTGAGCGCAACCAGGACAAGGTCCGGCTGGCCTCCTACGCGCCGCTGTTCCAGCATGTCCGGTATGGCTCCTGGTTCCCGAACCTGATCATTTACAACAACCACCGGAGTTATGTAATCCCGACCTACTACAGCTGGCGCCTGTTCGGCGGCAACCGGGGCAGCCGGGTGATAGCTGCGGAGGAAACGGTCCGGAGGATCCCGTACGACATCCACGGCCAGCCGGCACTGTCCGGGGACGACGGCATCCGGTACCGGAACCCGGTGTGGAACGGAACCTCCGTAAAGCCGGAGCGCATGGTCCTGGCCGGGGCGGAGGTGAAGGAGGACGGGATCACTGTCTTCCGGAAGACGGAACCGGATATGCCGGAGTTTTCCTTTAAAGTTTATCCATTGGTCGTGCTGGACGGGGATCCGGAATGCCGGGAGGGAACGTTTGAGGTGGATGCCTTCTACGAGGAAGGGAAGGATATTGCCCTCGGCATCCTGGTTTCCCCGAAACCGCTGTCCTACTACGACCGCACGAACCCGAACCCGTGCGATCCCTGGAGCATGCGCTTCCTGGAGGTTTCCCGGTGGATCCTGAGCGGAGGGAAAAGCTATATTGCGCGGGACAGCTTTCCGCCAAAGCCCTACTCGGAGCCCAAGAATGCCGGGCTGAAAGTGAATGAATTCAACCATCTGAAATACACGGTGGCCGGGCACAGGGTGACACTCGAGGTGAACGGCGAAGTGATCGACACGGCGGAACTGCCCTCCTATCCGGCAATGGGCTGTGTCGCCACGGATACCGATGAGCAGGTGATCATCAAGATCGTCAATTTTGACGACCGGGAAGAGCCGGTGGAGATCACGCTGGACTGCGACGTGGAGCCGGAATATACCGTCGGCCTGCTGACAGGAAACGCGGCGGACGAGAACAGCCTGGAGGATCCGGAACATGTTCACGACGTCTTGCTCCAGGCGGCCGGGGCATCCCGGAGCTTCACCTATGAAGCGCCGGCACTGTCTGTCAATATTCTGACGCTGACAAAAGGCAGCCGGGGATGATCCCGGCATCCTCTACGGAGCGTAGGTTGTTTCCCGGCGTGATCTCCTGTTATCCTGTTCCGCGAAAGGAGTGGTGAACAATGGATCACTATGTGACCGGCGCAACGATCAAAGCGCTGCGCGAGAAGCTGGGCATGACTCAGGCAGAACTGGCAGATAAACTGTGCGTGAGCGATAAAGCAGTATCGAAATGGGAGAACGGCCGGGGATTCCCGGACGTTTCGCTGCTGGAACCGATCGGAAAGGCTCTGCATATCTCCGTTCCGGAACTGCTGTGCGGGCAGACGATCACCAACCGCAACCGTGGGTCGAACATGCTGAAAAGCCTGTTCTACGTATGCCCCGTATGCGGCAATGTGATCTTTGCACGGGGGGAAGCGATGATCTCCTGCTGCGGGATCCGGCTGCCTGCGCTGGAGGCGGAGGAGGCGGATGAAGCGCACGCCGTGGGAGTGGAGCAGATCGAGGACGAGATCTATGTGACCGCATCCCATCCCATGAGCAAGGAACATTCCCTGTCCTTCATCACCTACATGACGCCGGACCGCTGTGAGACCTGTATCCTTTACCCGGAAGGAAACGCGGAAGCGCGTTTTTTCTACCGCGGGGCCGGCTGGATCTACACGTACTGCAATCAGCACGGCCTGTACAGGTGCCGGCTGGATAAAAAGAAACAGGAATGAGGTATTGCATGATGTACCGGAAACTGGTCGTGGTGATCCCGGATCTGACAGAAAACCACCGGGTCCGTATCCGTGAAGCGGCGGAAAGGCACGGGTTTGACTGCCGGTTTTTCGGTGAGCCGTCCGAAAGTCTGCCGTACCTGAAAGACGCGGAGGTGGTGGTCGGCTCGGATCCGGTCCTGTCGCAGAATGCTCCGAATCTGCGCTGGCTCTGCAGCCCCTTCGCGGGCACGGATCGATTTATCACCGACGATGCTTTTGCCTGTCCGGGCGCAGAGCTGACAAATTCCTCCGGCGCCTACGGGGTAACGATCTCGGAGCATGTGATCATGCTGCTGACTGAGATCCTCCGCAGGCAGCCGGAATACCAGGCGCATATTGAAAAGCGCGAATGGATCCGCTGGCTTCCAGTCCGCTCCATCCATGGCAGCAGGATCACGCTCCTGGGCACCGGGGATATCGGCCAGGAAACGCTTCGGCGACTCCGTGGGTTCAGGCCCCGGCAGATCATCGGCGTGAACCGCAAGGGCTGCAATCCCGGCGGCCTCTTTGACCGGATCGTGAGAAGGGAGCAGTTGGAGGAGGTCCTGCCAGAAACGGATCTTCTGATCATTTCCCTTCCCGGGACACAGGACACCTGCCGGATGATCTCCGAAAGACAGCTGAAACTCCTTCCGGACGACGCAGTGATTATCAACGTGGGCCGCGGGACCGTGATCGACCAACCGGCGCTTGAAAAAGAGCTGAGAGCCGGCCGGCTGTATGCCGGGCTGGATGTTTTCGAGGAGGAACCGATCCCGCAGGATTCCACGCTTTGGGACTGTCCCCGACTGGTCATTACGCCACACGTCGCCGGGAATACCTCACTTCCTTATACCGTGGACCGGATTGTCGAACTGCTCCTGGAAGACTTCGAAAACTATTGTTCGGGCCGGCCGCTGATCCGGCGGGTGGACCGCAGGACCGGGCATCCGGCCGGGACGGAGACGGAAAAAAACGCATCCGTCAGCGTTCGTTCCGTGACGGATGCGGACAAGGATTTCTGGTTTTCCCTGGATCGCCATCTGGACAAGGAAGAGTTTGACCGGAAGGTGAGGGACCGGATGGGCTATGTGCTGATGAAAGGCGATCAGCCGATTGCCATTCTTCGTTATATGCTTTTCTGGGACAGCATCCCGTTCTGCACGATGCTGTATGTTCAGGAAAACGAGCAGCGTAACGGTTTCGGCCATATGCTGATGAAACATTGGGAGAAGGAGATGAAGGCCAAAGGGTATGGCCTGGTGATGACCTCCACCCAGAAAGATGAAGAAGCGCAGTTTTTCTACCGGGCGATCGGCTATACCGACTGTGGTGCACTGGACCTGCCCTTCCCCGGGTATGAACAGCCCACAGAGCTGATCATGGGGAAGGCGCTGTAAACGATCGCTGTACTTCGCAGCCGTTGAACTTCGCCAGGCGCTGAACGGCCTTGTCGATCAGCGCGGAGAGTTTCTTCGTCTGACGGACACCCGGCTCGAACCAGACATTACGGACGGTGAGAGCCTTTGTTTTTTTGTCCGCCTTTGGCTCGATCCTGCCGACGAACCGGTCGCCGCAGAGCATCGGCAGGACATAGTAGCCGTATTTCCGCTTTGCGACCGGAGTGTAGATCTCCCACGAATACCGGTAATCCCAGAGGGCCTCGATCAGGTTCCGGTCCCACAGCATCGGATCGAGCGGAGCCAGGAATTCAAGCCTTGCGACCGGCGGGACCTGTCCGGAGAGGACGGACTCCAGGAGCGGTATATCCTCGCTCATCATGAAGATCGGGAAGCGCAGGCCTTCCACCTGAACCGCTGTGATGGTTCTTTCCTTTTCCAGACGGCGGAAAGCAGCCTCCCGTTGCTCCGGAGTCATATCAATCCCGAGCCATGCGTCGGAACGGCGGTTCCAGAGCAGGCCGACCGCCCCAATCCTTCGTTTCACGCGCCAGGCCAGCCAGGAAGCCTCATCCGGGCAGGGATTCGGCGCCGCCAGCAGACCGGCCGGGAGGTACTTTTCGGCCAGGTCATAGAACTTCCGGGATCCGGCCTTGTGGTGGATCAGCAGGACGCCGTCCGTATAGAGCTGCTCCAGCACGGAACGCGCGGCCTGCGATTCCCGGTCCCAGTGGCCGCTCCAGTGCATGGAGGAATGCCAGAAGATCGTCCCTTCGATGGGAAGGGTATCGCTGCTGACGGGACCGTTTTCCCGGATATAGGCGATCGCTTTTTCCTCCAGATCGGGAATGCCTGCAAAGGTGCGGCTGAGCGCTTTGCTCCTTTCCCGGTATCCGGAGAAGAAGGGCCAGTCTTCACTGGGCCAGATGGACAGTTCCTTGTCAGAGTAATCCACCAGGAGACGATCCAGGTAGAGAAGATCGTGCAGCGTCTGCTTTGTAAAACCTTTTACCCGGGACTGCAGGGTCAGTTCGGCATTTTTCCCGCATACATCCACGGGATCGTACTGGATGCAGCCAGCCTGGCGGACATACTGAAAGGCACCGTTTTTTCCGATGAAACGGTGTTTCCCGAGCAGCCCCTGTTTGAGCAGGACGAACTGCCGTGCCTGTTCGCGAGTGATGGTCAGCATCCGATACTCCCTGGTGAAAGTGTTAAGGGAACAAAAGCTCCTCCAGCGCGTCAGAAAACAAGGCGGTCATGCGCTGCGCGCTTTCTTCCGAGTAGCGGCTGCCCTGACAGACCGCGACGAGGGTCAGCGGCTCATCCGCAGTGCCTTCATTGATAAGGAACTGGAAGAGGCAGAGCATGCCGCTGTAGTAGCCGCCGTCCCACTCGAGGGTGGTCCCGGCCGGCATGTTGTCCGGCAGGTCGAGGCCGTGCTCGTAGACGATTTTCATGCTTTCGATCTGTCCGGGCGACATGTTTTCCAGCGCGAAGGAGTATTCCGCATACTGGAGGCCGAGCTCATTCTGCTTTCGGGCTTCAGCGAGGATCGACTCCCGGTCTTTGCACCGGTCAAAATCCATGACCGCCGGGATGCCGCAGAGCGTAAGCCCGACCAGGTCTTTCTTCCACTGCTCATCCCGGCCGTTGAAGATCCATTCCACAGAGACACGCGGATTTCCGTTGAAGCGGCTCAACGCCATCATCCCGGCAGTCACCAGCGCGTCGCCCAGGGAGATGCTGCTTGCTTCCGCCGCGGCCTGGCATTCCCGGAGGGTGTGTTTTGTCGGAACGGCATACGTCAGGTTGCTGTTTCCGCGGGAATCGTAATCCGGCTGCGGGTACCGGGACCATTGGCCGTCGTACAGCTTCCGGACCAGCTCATGCTCCGCCCGGGCTTCCGGCGTCTTTGCGTGCAGGGCGAGGCGGCGCAGGAACAGATAATACTGATCCTTATACAACTCCCGCCCGTTCAGCGCCTCGAAGATCAGCCAGAAGACCCGCCGGATCGTGGTGCCGTCGGCAATGGCATGGTCGAAATCCATCAGCAGGCGGACATAGGATTCCGTCACGAAGATGTGCGCGCGCCAGAGAAGCTCGTTCATCATCCGGAAGGGGCGGATAAAGGCCTTTTTCTCTTCCGTGAACTGCGCCTCGGTCGTTTCGGTGATCCCGATCTCCGGGATCCGGTCCGGGCAGTATCGCTGGATCAGTTCGACCGCGTCGTTGAACATGAACACGGTGCCGAAGGCCGCAAAGTGGTGCGTTACATGATCCACGGCTTTCTTCAGCGCCTGCGGATCAACTGCTTCCCGCGGGAAGGAGCAGAGGTAGGGGAGGTTGGTCACGATCAGTTCCGGGGAATAGAGCTGGTAATCCAGGTAATACAGCTGATAGGGGGTCAGCGGCTGATCCTGCTTCAGCGCGAGTCGGTTCTCCTCGTCCTCGTTGTCCGCTTCGGTGATCGCCTGCGCGTCTTTCAGCGCCTGCGCGATGGCGGCGGGGGTCCTGTGCTTATAGAGCAGCCGGACGCTGACCCTCAGCTCGTTCAGCTGGGCGATCAGGGACATGCAGGAGATGGAATCCCCGCCGATCCGGAAGAAGTCGTCATTGATCCCGACCCGGTCAACCCCCAGGACCCCGGCCATGACGCGGCAGAGGCGCTCCTCCGTCGGATTGGTCGGCGCGGCATACTCTGAAGCGAACTGCTCCTCCTCCGGCTCCTTCAGGGACAGCCGGTCCAGCTTGCCATTAGCGTTCACGGGCATGGCGTCCAGCGGGATGAAATGCGCCGGCATCATATAGAAGGGGAGCTTCCGGGAAACAGCGGCGCGGAGGATGTCCTCCTTTACCTCCGCAGCTGCGACATAATAGGCGCACAGGTATGTCTGGCCGTTGCCTTTCGTGAAACCCTTGACGGCGGCGTCCGTAACCCCGTGAACAGACTTGATGACTGCCTCGATCTCACCGGGTTCCACGCGCTGGCCGTTGATCTTGACCATCCAGTCCATCCGGTTGATATAGACCAGGCGGCCTTCCTCATCCCACCGGCCGAGGTCTCCGGTCCGCAGCAGGCGTTCATGACCATCCTCCGCCCGGAACGGATTCGGGATGATCCTTTCCGCCGTAAGCTCCGGCAGGCCGATATAGCGGGACAGCAGATGCCCGGCGACGCAGATTTCGCCTTCGTTGACCTTATTGCAGTGCTCATCCAGGATATAGATCGAAACGCCGTCCAGCGCGTGCCCGAGCGGGGTACTGTCGTAGGCTTTGTCGATCAGGAAACCGGCTACGGCGGAGGCGGTCTCCGACATACCGTAGGTATTCATGATCGGGTAGCGCCGCGGCGCGATGCCGGACACCCGTTCGGAGCCCGTGGTCACCATCCGGAGGGTCTGTCCGGTTTCCCGGAAGACCTTCAGGACTTTCGGGGACAGGTAGGTCCAGGTGATGCCCATCCGGTCGATGAACAGGGCGAGTTCCCGCGGGTTCATGATGACTTCCCGGGGGATCGGCGTCACGCACGCGCCGCAGGTCAGCGGGTTCATCGTGGTAATCACGCCGGCGATAAAGGTAAAGGGCGGCACCAGACCGGCGATGTCATCCGGTTCAGGTTTCAGGATGGTCTGTCGGCGCGTGACGGAATTGTAGAGGCTCTCCTGGTCGTGCAGAATTCCCTTGGGTTTGCCGGTCGAACCGGAGGTGTAGACGACCACGGCCGGAGTGTCTTCCGGCACTTCCCGGTATTCGGCTTTCTGCGGCCAGGACAGGATCTCCTCCAGCATGGTCGGGCGGATGATGATCTTCGCGCCGACGTTCTCTGCCGTGTAAGCGATCCGGTCCTCCGGATAGCCGGCATCCATGGGAACCGCGCCGAAACCGAACAGGAAACAGGCGGCTTCCACGATGATATAGGGAACGGACTTCGTCAGCGCGATGACCGCATAATCCCCGGTGTCCATCCCCTGGGACCGAAGATAGCCGGCGACGGAGGAAGCCCTGTCATAAAGCTCCGAATAGGTCAGGCTGTTCCTGCTTCCGGAGTCAACGATCGCTCTCCGGTCCGCATGGGCCCGCATGGATTCATAAAGAAGGCGCTGGATGGTGTTCATAATGCTCCTCCGGCTTCTTTGTTTCTGACGCACAACGCAATGTTCCGATACCGGGATTATACTCTCCCGGACCGGTTCTGTCTATTGAAACCGGATCGGTTCCGCAGCAATCATAAGCGGAATTGACAGGAAACAGACCGGGGCATAAAATAACGACCGGAAAGGAGCAGAAAAAGATGAATAAACTGTCTCTGTGCGGCCCCTGGACCATGACCGGTGAGGACGGACGGCGTTTTCAGGCTTCCGTTCCCGGCACGGTGCTGGGCACGCTGCTGGAAAACGGCGCGATCCGTGATCCCTACGATGAAATGAACGAAACGGCGGCCTGTGCGCAGACGGAAACAACCTGGCACTTTGAGCGGGAGTTTTCCGTGACCGCGGAACAACTGGGCGCGGCCCATGCGGATCTGGTGTTTGAAGGGCTGGATACGCTTGCGGAGATCGAGCTCAACGGCAGGATGGTGGCCAGGACAGACAACATGCACCGCACCTGGCGGATTCCGGTGAAGGACCAGCTGAAGCCGGGGATCAACCGTCTGAAGGTCACCTTTTTTCCGGCGCTGGCGGAGATCCGCCGGGCGGCGGAGGAAAACCCGGATATTACCTATACCGGCGGCAGTGAGCTTCTCTGGACCGGAGCCATCCGGAAAGCACATTATATGTTCGGATGGGACTGGGGTCCCTGTCTGCCGGATGCCGGGATCTGGCGGCCATGCCGACTGGAGTTTTACGACAGCCGGATCGGGGATCTCCGGATCCGGCAGGAACACAGGGCGGGGGAAGTCACCGTTGCGGTCACGGTGGAAACCGGGGCGGAACGAATGGAGGCAACACTGCTGGATCCGGAGGGCGGCATCACAGCGGAAGGTGCGGCGGTGTCCGGTGAAACACTGAGCCTGCACGTTCAGGAACCGAGGCTGTGGTGGCCGAACGGCCTGGGTGGCCAGCCGCTGTACACGCTGAAGGTTCGGGCGGTGACAGGAGACAACATCGAGGATGAACGGACGCTTCGCCTGGGGCTCAGGACGATCACCGTGTCCCGGAAAAAGGATGAATGGGGCGAAAGCTTTTCTTTCTGCTGCAACGGGACGGATTTCTTTGCCATGGGCGCGGATTATATTCCCGAGGATAACCTGGTCACGCGGATGAACCGGGAGAGGACGGCCCGGCTGCTACGGGATTGCAGGGACTGCCATTTCAACACGATCCGCGTCTGGGGAGGCGGGATCTATCCTTCAGATGATTTTTACGACCTGTGCGACGAGTACGGACTGGTGGTCTGGCAGGACCTGATGTTTGCGTGCAATACCTATAAGATGACAGAGGCGTTCCGGGAGAATATCCGGCGGGAAGCAAAGGACAACCTGCGCCGGATCCGCCATCACGCGTCCCTCGGCTTGATCTGCGGCAACAATGAGATGGAAACGGCCTGGATCGAATGGGGAAACGTGCGGGAACAGCCTGAAAGTCTGAAAAAAGACTATCTGGAACAGTTTGAGAGCGTTCTGCGGGAAGTCTGCGAACAGGAGGCGCCGGACAGTTTCTACTGGCCGTCCTCTCCCTCTTCGGGCGGCGGGTTTGACCAGCCGAATGACCTGGACCGGGGTGACGTACACGACTGGTCCGTCTGGCACGGCAGGAAACCGTTTTCCGACTTTGAGGAGCGCTTTCCCCGGTTCTGCTCGGAATTCGGGTTTGAATCCTTCCCTTGCATGGATACGCTGAACACATTTGTACATGACGAGCGGGAGATGAATCCGTTTTCGCGGGTGATGGAAAGTCATCAGAAATGCCGCAGCGGCAATGCCACGATGCTCTATTACCTGTCCCAGACCCTGCGCTATCCCTTCTCCATGGAGAAGCTTGTTCACGCAAGCCAGTGGCTCCAGGCGGAGGCAATCCGGGCGGGGGTTGAGCACTGGCGCAGGAACCGGGGGCGCTGTATGGGCGCGATCTACTGGCAACTGAACGACTGCTGGCCGGTGGCAAGCTGGTCCAGCATCGATTCCATGGGCCGGTGGAAAGCGCTGCAGTACGAATCGGCACACTTTTTCGCGCCGGTGGCTGCGAGTCTGAAAAAAGAAGAGAGCGGGTTCAGCGTCTGGGTGACGAACGAAACCCGCCGGGAATTCCGGGGAACGGCAGTGTGTATCTGCCGGGATGAGAAGGGGCTGAAATGCGGTGAAGCGCGGACAGCAGTCCGGTGTTCACCGCTGAGCACGGTCCGGATCGGAGCGATCCGGCCTCCGGCCGGGACAGACTGCCCCATCGGCCAGATCCTGCTGGAAGATGAGAACGGCACGACAGTGAGCGAAAGGGAAGCCCTCGCTGTTTTGCCGAAGTATTTTCCTTTTGAACGGCCGGATATCCGGATCCGCTGCGACGGCGATCAGATATCCCTGACCGTAGATGCTTTCTGTATGGGCGTGGAGCTCCAGGCACGGGATGCCCGGTTTTCCGACAACTGGTTTGCGCTGTATCCGGGTGAGACCCGAACCGTCCGGGCAGACCGGGAACTGACGCAGGAAGAGATCCGACTGCACTGGATTGAATGAGCGGAAATACCGGCAGTGTCGGTTTCCGCCATTGCGCCTGTCTTTATACACGGTTCAGATCAGGGTTTTTTCCCAGCGGTTTGACGGCGATAACCTCGTCTCCATCCCATTCGCCGGTCTCCCGGAAACCAAAGGCCGCATACAGGGCTTTGGCAGCGGAGTTTTCCGGCCCATAGGAAAGCCAGCAGAGCTCGGCCGGGCCGCAGGGCTGCGTGACGATGAAGTCAAGAATCAGCCTCATGGCAGCCTTCCCGTAGCCTTTTCCCTGGTACCGCCGGTCGATCATAAACCGCCAGAGGTTATAGCTGTTCTGCGCGACCGCCGGGGCATCCTCCCAGGAATCGTCGGTGCCGTAACCGATCATGCAGAAGCCGACCGGGGTCTCTTCGTCATAGATCCCGAAGGGGAAAGCATGGCCTCCCGATGTCAGCGCGATATAAGCCTCGATGATACTGACGTCATTTGCAGCAACGAAGCTCTTTTGATCATCGCCGACAGTCAGTTTGAGAATTTCCCATATATTGTTTCCGCTGATCCTTTCCAGACGGATCATGATCGCTCATCTGCCTTTATTGTCTGTTTGTTTTTTGCCGGGGGAAACGCGACCGTGATCAGCGGCCTGAAGCCGGCCGGATCTTCAGGGTTCTCAGGTACACTTTCTGTTCCGGCGTGATCCGGTAGCTCTCCAGGCTTTTCTGAATCGCTTTGTTATGGGTCCAGATGGCGAGCTTCCTTTCCTCCAGGTATGGAAGGACGGCGTCATACTGTTTCGCCAGGGCCGTTGCAAAATACCAGGCGATCATCATGTTGATATAGTATTCTTCGGACCGGACGGCCGCTACCCATTCCACACAGACGGGATCGAACCGCTCGTCCAGAAAATGCTGCATGAGCATGCCGATCGCAAACCGGACCGTGTAAACCCTGTCCGACCGGATCCATTTCCGGACATACGGAAGCAGCTTCTCCGGTGTTTTTTTGAACGCTTTCGGAGAAAGCTGATCGCAGGTGGCCCAGTTGTCGATATACGGAAGAAAGGCTTCAACCTGTGCAACGCATGTGTCAAAATCTTTTTCCAGGGAGATCACAAAGGCGTGCAGCTGGTTTTCATCGAAGTATCGGTGCGGAAGGGATGACAGGAACGAGGCTGCTCCCGGATCCCTGGCCAGCTCCTTCGCTAAGGCACGGAGCGCCGGCGTCCGGACACCGATGATCCGGTCCGCCGACACTGTCGGGATGATCCGTACCTGTATGGCCGCATAGCCTGTATCCTGCAAACGGAATAATTCTGCTGTGATCGTATCCATTCTTTGCTCCCATTGATTTCCGGAATATTCGGCAGTTTCAGCTTACACGATGCAGGTTTTTCGGTCAAGCCTTTCCAATTGTCCGCCGAAGATGCTGAAACCGATGGGTTTTATTGTTCGGTCAGGCGGAAGGGGAAATGGTATCTTTCCGGATCCAGACGCGCATTTCACCGGGGTCGCGGTTTGCCCAGGCATAGTACGGGATCCAGGTCAGGGAGACCGGCGCGGAGGCAATGGCCTTTTCGGAACTGTAAAGCGTGTCGCCCCAGCCCGCGTCGCTTTCCCGGATGCCGGGGGTAGTGATCTCCATGATCCCTCCCAGCTTTTCCGGCTTCCATTCGACCCGGCAATCCTCCGGACGGACAGCCCCGAGCCGGAGAAGATGGAGATCCTTTCCGTTGTCCGGTTCTTCGAGGCAATAAACCAGGGGGCCGCGGGTCACGGCGACCTTTCCGGCATCCTCGTAAACCCGGGGATTGGCGGAAACGAAGGAAACGGGCATATCCAGGGAGAGCTCCAGACGGTCCCCCGGATTCCAGGTGCGGGAAAGGGTAAGGTATCCATCAGTAAGGTCCGGGGTGACCGCCCGGCCGTTCAGTTTCAGCGTCCAGGAGGAACACCAGGCCGGGACGCGCAGGTTCAGTGCAAAGGAGACCGGCGTTTCCGACGTGACGGTGACGGAGATGGCTCCGCTCCATGGATAATCGGTTTCCGTCTTCAGGGAAACAGGTGTTCCGCCCACGGAAAGTTTCAGATCGCCGCCGGTATAGAGATGCAGATACAGCGCATCTCCGCGGACGGACGCGATATAATCCTCCAGGGAGGAAACGAGGCGGATGACATTCGGCGGGCAGCAAGCACATCCGAACCACTTCTGCCGTTCCACCTTCACATGGTGTTTGCCGTGATCCTTGAGGGAGGCTTCGGGAAGGACCTCGAGCGGATTGACGTAGAAGAATCTGCGGCCGTCCAGCTGCATACCGGAAATGACGCCGTTGTAAAGGGCACGCTCCATGACGTCAGCGTACTCCGCTTTCGGCTCCAGGGAAAGCATGCGCCGGGCAAAAAAGACCAGGCCGATGGCGGCACAGGTTTCCCCGTAGACCGTATCGTTGGGCAGGTCGTAATCAAAGGTGAACGCCTCGCCGTATTCGGAGGAACCGATGGAGCCGGTGATGTACATTCGGCGGGAAACCACGCTGCGCCAGAGACGGCGGCAGGAGTCTGCCAGGGAGGAATCCCCGGTTTCCCTGGCAACGTCGGCCATGCCGGAATAAAGGTACATGGCACGGACGGCGTGTCCTTCCGCGTCCTCCTGCTCGCGGACCGGCTTGCCGGCCTGGTAGTACTGATAGCGGAAGTAACTGTCCTTCCAGTAAAATTTATTCCCGTTGCGCTTGTCTTCTTCCTCGAAGAAGAGGGGGGAACGGCCCCGCTGGTCCACGAAATAGCGGGCAAGGTTCAGGTGTTTCGGATTCCCGGTCACCTGATACAGGCGCATGAGAGCCATTTCGATGACGGGATGGCCGGGATAGCCCGGTAGCTTGCCTTCTTCCGCGCCGAGGACGGAATCGATGTGGTCGACCAGGCGGATGACAGCGTCCAGGAGGACGCGCTTGCCGGTCACCTGGTAATAAGCAACAGCCGCTTCGATCATATGGCCGGCGCAATAAAGCTCATGGTTATCCTTCAGATTGGTCCAGCGCTTGTCCAGGCCGTTGATGATATAGTACGTATCCAGGTAGCCGTCTGGCTGCTGTGCGGCGACGACTTCCTCAATGGCACCGTCGACGATCTTTTCCAGTTCGGGATCCGGATACCAGCGGAGGGAAAAGGCGGCGCCTTCGATCCACTTGGCGATATCGCTGTCCTGGAAGATGAAACCGGCATGTTCTCCCTGCATTTTGCCGGCGGCGATGCGGAAGTTCCGCATACAGCGGCTGGGCTCGGCGCCGGGGATCTCATCGTTGAGGGCTTTCCACTGGTAGGGGATGCCTTCGCGGCGGACCGTCTCACGCACACGGAACCAGAACGGGTCCTCAATGCGGGTCTGTTCCAGAGTCAGAATCGATTTATCCATATTTGCGGGTCTCCTGTTCTGTAGTTTCCAAAGGGACCGGGAACGTACCGTCCGGTCCGGGATCAGCCCTTGACGCCGGTCAGCACGATTCCCTCAATGAAGTATCGCTGCCCGATGGCGAAGAGCAGAACGGCCGGCACGACCATCACCAGGGATGCGGCCATGATATAGTTCCATTTGGACGCATAGGCTCCGCGCAGGGAAAGAATCCCGAGCGCAAGCGTAAACTTGTTGTCGCTGCGCAGATAGATCAGCGGTCCCTGGAAATCATTCCAGTAGAACATGAAGGTGAAGATGGCGACGGTGATCATGATCGGAGCGCAGAGCGGGACCAGGATCTTCAGGAAAATCTGCAGCCTGGAAGCACCGTCGATCATGGCCGACTCATCATATTCCCGGGGGAGTGTGCGCATGAACTGGCGCATGAGGAAAACATTGGCAGCGCCTCCACCGCACCAGGCAGCGAGATAGAAGGGCGTGTAGGTATTCGTGGCGCCGATGAAGGAATAGGTGAGGTAGAGCGGGATCAATACGACATGCCCGGGGAGGATCATGGCGCCGATGGTCAGGGCAAACCAGATTTTCTTTCCCGGGAACCTCAGCCGACCGAGGGCATAGCCTGCCATGGAAGAGGTGAGTACGGTGCCGATGACACAGGGAACAAGAATTTTCATGGTGTTGGTGAAATACATCAGCGCTTCAAAATTCTGGAAGGTTTTGACGTAGTTGTTCCAACGCCAGGTGCTGGGGAAGAAGCGCGGCGGGAAGACGAAGATCTCCGCGTTGCTCATGAGGGAGGAACGGAGCATCCAGTACAGCGGTACGATACAGACGGCCGTACCCGCGAGAAGGATCACGTAAAGGATCATGGTTGCGGGGCGGAGCTTTTTCCGTTTCCGGGGCAGATTAATCCCTGTCACCGTAATACACCTTCTTTCCAAAGAACCGGAAAATAATCAGCGTGAAAACCGCCAGCACAATGAAAACGATCCAGGCCAAAGCGCTGGCGTATCCGAATTCGTTATACTGGAATGCATCCCGGTAGATCAGGTAGTTAACGAAGAGGGTCGCGTTGTTCGGGCCTCCTTCGGTCATCACATAGGAATTGGTAAAGGTCATGAAACCGCCGATGACACCCATAAGCGTATTGTAAAACAGAACGGGGGAGATCATCGGGATGGTAATATGGATGAACTTCGACCAGACGCCGCCCCCATCGATCTCCACTGCTTCCAGTAGGGATGGGGGCACGTTGGCAAGCCCGGAAAGATAGATTACCATCGGTGCACCGCAAGCCCAGGCGCTCATGAGTACCAGGGAAGGAACGGCGCTGCTTTCCGCGTAAATCCATTTGCTGGTCGGCAGGCCGAGTGCTTTCAGGAAAGCGTTGAAGAGACCGAAATCCGGGTTGAACATCCACATCCACAGGAGGCAGGAGGCGACCGCGGGAACGATGGAGGGGATATAGAACACGGTGCGGAAGAAGGTCTTTCCATGCAGGTGTTTGCTGTTCAGCAGGAGAGCAATGGCCAGGGCGGTCAGCTGTGTCGCAATGACAGAGCCGAAAGCATAGAGCAGGGTGGCTTTGATGGACTTCCAGAAGAAGAAATCCTCGGTCAGGAGCTTTACATAGTTCTGGAAACCGACAAAATTGGCTGCACCGAAAACGCTCTGGTCCGTAAAGGAAATATACAGGCTGTAAACAAACTGCCCGTAAGTCAGAAACACGATGCCCAGCAGCAGGGGCAGCATGAACAAATAGCCGGCGATGGCTTCATTTCTCCGCATGACCGAAAAATGACGGCGCTTTGGCGCGGCGATAACCCTGCTGATGCTTTCATTGCTCATCCGGTTCACATCCTTCCGTCAGGGAGAAGGGATTGTGGGGGCCTGAAGCCCCCACAATCCCTGTATGCGGTTGATCACTGAAGACTGGCCAGGTAGTCACTCATAACCTTGTCCAGTTCTCCTCGGATGCCTTCCATGGCTTCCTTTGCGGTCTGGGTTCCCAGGAGCACGTTGTCCAGGGCGGGGATATAGAGATCCTCAAGCTGCTGGACACAACCGTAGGTGAAGTAGGCCGACTGATGGGTGTTTTTCAGCGCCCAGTCGATGCATGCTTCACGGTAATGCGCAGGATGTACGCCTTCCGTGATCCATTTGCTGATCAGCGCTTCATCGGTGTACCACTCCTCGGAAACGGGCATCCACAGACCGGAGGTGATGAAGTTCATGACGAAGTCAGTGTTCATGATATAGGAAGCCAGCAGGAGAGCTTCTTCATAATGCTTGGTATCGCGGAAGACCACGACCGGGGTACCGGTGTTGGCGGTCTTGGGCTCCTTGAAGTAGGGCAGGACGCCGACATCGTAGGTGATGCCGTCCTCTTCAGCGGCGATCGCCATGGACTGGAAGTTCCACTGGCCGCTGATCACCATGGCGCAGGAATTGCTGAGGAAGCAGGCGCTCATGTCCATATTGTTCGCGGCATCCTCTGCAGAGGGCATGACATGCTCCACATTCACGAGGTCCGCGATGGCCTGGAACACTTCCACGGCAGCGTCATCGTACAGGGCGATGCCCTTGCCGTCTTCGGTAAACAGGCCTGTGCCGTTGGAGTAGAGGAAAGACTCATAAACATAGTCGCGGTCGTCCATCTTCACAGCGTAGGTCCGGATGTTCTTCTCATCGAAGCCCTCCTCACCGGGATGCTTGCCGTTGACGTCAACGGTGAGCTTTCTGCAGACATCGACGAACTCCTCCCAGGTCCAGGCGTCTTCCGCTTTGGACGGAGGATAGGGAATGCCCATCTGGTCAAAGTAGGTGGGGTTATAGAAGATCATGACCACTTCATCCGCCACGGAAACGCCGACAACATTGCCGTTTTTGTCAATGAACTTGTTGCTGTCCATTTTGGCATCCACATTACCGCTCTGGAGGGCGGGGGTCAGATCCTTCAGCATGCCTTCATTAGCCCACTGGACGACGATCGGCTCGGAGAGATAACCGACATCCGGGAGCTCATTGGCGGCGGCCATGGTAGTCATCTTGGTCACATAATCCTCGGGAGTGTAGAGGTATTCGACCTTGATGCCGGTTTCCTCCGTGAAACGGGCGAGGGCGCCTTCCAGGATCTGTTTTTCGGCGGCATCTCCCCAGGAGGAGAAGGTCAGGGTGATCTCTTCCTCGGCGAGCGCGGGAAGCGCTGTCAGGAGGAGGCACAGCGACAGGAGTACACAGAGCAGCTTCTTCATTTTTTTTCCTCTCTTTCTGTTTTCCGTTTTTCGACACCCCTGCCTGCGGGATCCGGCCGGGCTGTCTGACTGATACCAGTATAGCAGTGGTTATTAACCTATGACAGGGTTTGAATAAGGGAAAAGGTTTCTGTTTCCGGCTTATTCCGCGATTAAAATGATTAAGATAATCAATTTGCGGTTTCGTTCCGGCCGGATCCGGAAGCGTACAGGTTCCGGTAGGCGGAGGGAGTCAACCCCTCGTATTTCAAAAAGGAAGTGCTGAAGAATTTGGCGTTGGTATAGCCGCAATCCTCAGCGATTTCACGGATGGACCTGAAACCGGACAGGAGCTCCTTTTTTGCGCGCTGCATGCGAAGACGGTGGATATACTGCCGGAAGGAGCAGGAAACCTGATGGTGCAGCAGACGGGAAAGATAATCCTCGCTGTAACCGAGGGCCCGGGAGACATCCGGGAGGGTCAGCGGCTCACAGCAATGGAGATGGATATACTCCAGCAGGCTGGTCACAACGGCGGTCGGGTGTGCCCGGTGAGGATCATCCTGCAGGGAAAGCAGAAGAGCCGAGAGCATATAATCACAGAGATCCGAAAACGGGGAGAGACCTTCGCTTTCCCGGAGCAACTGATGAAAACCGTAGGAGAAGCGGTTGAATGCGGGTTCGGAAAGAAGGGCGGGCAACGGACCGAGCCGGGCCTGGACGGCGTCCGGACTGACGGCGCTGCGGAAACGGATCCAGTACCAGCGGCTTCCCCTGTCAGCCCGGGAAACGTCCGGCAGGGAAACACCGGGCGGCAGCAGGTGAATCTGCCGCTGCGGAATACAGCTGCACGCCCCGGGTTCGGAACCGGTTTCCCGAACGGCCAAGAGAAGGGAATCCGGGACGGAGCCGGGCATGTTCCGCCAGCCGGGAAACGGGCCCTGCCCGGCAGACAGGAAACGGGCCGGAAGGCTGACTGACATGATTTCGCTGGCCATAAATCACACGCTCCTGAGAAAAGGATGGACCATCTGATTTGTTTCGCTGCGCTTATTGTAATATGGTATAAGCTGAAAATCAAGTTAAAAATGCAGAAAAAGATGATTAATATGATTAATATTTTTTTGTTAAATTCACAAAAAGTATTGAAAACCGATGGCAAACAGGGTATGATGAAGACGGTGATTTGATGATGATTACGATCAATGATATCGCACAGGCGCTGAATCTGTCGACGGCTACGGTTTCCAACGCCCTGACAGGGAAGGGAAGGGTGAGCGAAGCCAATCGCCAGGCGATCATCGATAAGGCCAATGAAATGGGATACGATTTTGGCCGGCTCCGGTTGACTCCACAGCGGAAGACCGTCGCGGTGTTTATGGAAAGCCTCGCAATCCCGTTTTGCTGCAAAATTGCGGAGGGGGTGAGCCGCGCGGCTGAATACTCGGGGTACCGGGCCGTTTTGTACAACCTGGACCTGCTGTATGAAAACGATGATTATAACACTCCGCGGGAGC
The DNA here is from genome assembly GCA_902793605.1 of uncultured Eubacteriales bacterium. Taxonomy (GTDB): domain Bacteria; phylum Bacillota; class Clostridia; order Christensenellales; family Aristaeellaceae; genus Aristaeella. The sequence goes on along the minus strand of CADBEB010000009.1, from coordinate 46,588 downwards.
GTGTACGGAGAAAGATGGAAGAGATCCTGCGCCATGTGGACAGCGGGATCATCGGGGCGGTCTACATTTCCCAGTATCCCAGGGACGTGACCGGTGTGATTCCGGTGGTGCCCTTTCCGGTAATCTATGCCTACTGCTATACGAACGACGGGGCGCCGAGCGTAAACACCAATGATCAGCAGGGAGCCTATATAGCGGTGCAGGAACTGATCTCCCTGAGAAAGAAACGGATTGCCATGATCAGCGGGCCGATCAATTCCATCCCGATGACGAAACGCCTCTCCGGTTATCAGCGGGCACTGATTGACGCTGGGCTGCCGGTGGATCTGCGGATGGTCGTGACCGGCGACTGGGATATCGAACGCAGCTGTGAACGAATGACAAAGCTGCTGCAGCTGGATCCGCCGCCGGACGGGGTATTCTGCCAGAGCGATCACATCGCGCTGGGCGTATGCAAAGCGATCAGGCAGGCGGGGAAAAGCATTCCCGGGGATATCGCGGTCGTCGGATTTGACAACTATGATTTCGCTTCATTTGTATCCCCTTCGCTGACGACCATCGATCAGCCGCTTGAAAAGATCGGCAGGGTCGCTTTCTCCCGGTTGAAGAAGATCGTTGACCGGGAGGAGATCGAAGAGCGAAGCGTATTGCTGGACGCCCGCCTGATCCGGAGGGAGTCGACATAATGATACCTGAAACTGTTGTGATACAGGAATGATGACAAACGATGCAATGCTCCGGCATCTGCTGGATCTGTGCCGGAAAAGCGAGAGAACAGGAACGTGGCAGTATTCAGCGTTCCTGTCTCCGGCGGAACAGGATGACCTGCTCTCCTGTGCTGATGCCGCGGGGTATTCTTTTTTCCTGACCGGCGGATATGAAAGCGCGGAGCGGAAGATCCTGGCTGCCGGAAACGAAACGGAACAGGGACCGCCTGAGGTGCCGGTCTCCGTGATCGCTGTGGCACCAAAGTCGGTAAAATTCGCGGAGGAACTGACACACCGGGATTATCTGGGGGCGATCCTGGGGCTTGGAATCGAACGCGGCCTGATCGGCGATGTCATCGTCCGGGATAAACACGCCTGGTTCTTCTGCCTTTCCTCAGCGGCGGAAATGATCACATCTTCCCTGGTCCAGGTGCGCAGGACGGCCGTCACAGCAGCTGTGACAACGCCGGACGTGCCGGAACTGCAGCCAAGATATATACCGCTGCGCCTGAATGTGGCATCGGAGCGCCTGGACGCGGTCACGGCTGCCTTTGCCGCCTGCTCCCGGACGCAGGCGGAGAAACTGTTCAGCGCGGAGAAGGTCTTTGTGAACGGCCGGACGGTGACGGACCGGAGCACCCGCCTGAAGGAAGGAGATGCGCTGTCTGTCCGGGGCTTCGGGAAGGCTGTTTACGATGGGATTGAATACGAGACAAAAAAGAACAGGCTCTGGGTCAGGCTCCGGAAACTGATCTGAAGAAGCAGGATTTTCCGGATCCGGTAATGTGTCGCCGGTTATAGAAAAGGGGCCATCCGATTTTCAGAAATCCGGATGGTCCCTTTGCTTTCAGCGATCCGCTGCCTTCAGGGATTCAGCGGAGGAAGCTCATGGATGTCATAGGTTTCGTAATAAATCTCGAAAGCGGTTTCTTTATCTCCGGACAGTTCGATCAGCGCGCCGGCCTGGAACATGGGAGACAGGGTTCCGGAAGGCGCATGCCAGGCGGCGTTGGAAACCACCGGCATGATTTCCTTTCCGGCGTCCTCTGCCTGCAGGATTGCCTCCGCGTTAAAGAGCAGGGTACCGGTCGCAATGTGGTAGTCACTGGAAACAATTGCCAGCTGTTTCACCTGCGGATACTGTTCCGTCAGGATCTTCCAGGTGAAGATCGCATTTTGTGCGGTGGTCAGCGACTGGTCTTCCACGATCACCCGCTGCGCATCGATGCCGGTTGCAATCAGCCAGTCAGCCATTCTGCCGGCTTCCGTAACGTCCGGATTCTCTGCCGCGGTTCCGCCGCCGGTGCAGACGATCAGGGCATGGGGGTACTTCTCCGCGCTGGCTTTTGCGACTTTCAGCCTTTCAATCAGCTCGTCCTTCATGCTGCCGTCCGGATTCAGCTGGAAGCCAAGAACCACCAGACACAGCTCATCCGTCTCCGGCAGACCGTCGGGAAGAATACCTTCATGAATCTCCGGATCGGTATTCACGGTTTTCCAGAGGTTCATGATCTTTTTCCACTTCGCTTCCGCCGCCGGATCGGCTTTGTGCAGATCATCCAGCAATTCCGAAGTTTTCTGTTCCGCCTCGGCGCCGTAGGTGCCGTAATAAACCACCAGTTCCTCAACAACTGTCCGGATATGCTCCGCCCGGACAGTGAACGCAGAAAACGGCGTAAACAAAGTAATCATGATACAGAACAATATCCATTGCCGTGCATGTCTTCTCAGATGCCTATTCATAGCTGGCCTCCCGTGTTTTTTCAGTTTCTGAATACTAATCCTTTCGCCGGTCATGCCCATATTCCCTGCAGGCTGCCGGCAGCATCGGGATTGACTTCACTGTTCTTCCGTAGTATATGAAAGAGGATCAGAAAACAGGAGTTCAGGAGAAACAACATGATTTGCCTGAAAAAAGCCAACCCGGAAGATCTCGAAAAGGAATGGCTGTTTGTCCGGGAAATGCCGGAGAATGAAAACGGCCTGACCAACGCCTGGCACGGGGTTTCCCGGGAAGATTTTGAGAACGAAGCGCTTCCTTCCATGCTGAAGTTCGCGGAAGGCAGGGAGCTTCCGGAAGGATACGTGCCGGAAACTTTCTTTTTCCTGTGGAGGGATGATGAGATTGTTGGCCAATTCCGGATCCGCCATTATCTTTGTGAATCGCTGCGCACCGGCGCAGGGCATATCGGCTATTTTATCGCAAAACCGTTCCGTGGGCAGGGAATGGGAACAGAAGGCCTGCGCCTGACGCTGGAGGAAGCGCATTCCATTGTGCCGGAAGAAGAGATTTACCTTCGGGTCAACCTGGATAATCCCGCTTCCCTGCATGTGATGCTGAACAACGGCGGCAGGGTTGTCAGCCAGGATGAAGCGCATTATTTTGTCCGGATTCCGAATCCGGGGAAAGGCAGATAGTCAAATTTTCTCTGCCATTGGAAGAAAGTTCGGACCGTTTTTTGGCAGGCATGCCGTGTAAAGCATATACTGTCAACAGGAATCAGGTTTCAGTGACTGTTACTCTTCTGCTGCTTTCAGGAAAGCTGTACTGACCACCGCATAAAGGATATATGTGATGAGCGTGCCGAAGCAGACATCTGACAGGAAATGATTTGTCATGTGAATGCGGTTATAGCCGTAGACCGCCACAAACAGGCAGGCGATAACAAAGGCGAACAGGTTTTTCTTTGAACTCCGGATCTTCATTACGTCCGTGAGCATCGGCAGGGAGAACATCATGCTGGCAATAGTCATGTTACCGCTGGGCCAGCTCTTGAAATTATCATTGCTGCCTGCCAGGTTCGGAATCATTTGCCACCAGTTCCTGTATTCAGAAGCGGGATCCTCCAGGGTGATCAGATACTTGTAGCGTGGGCGCGATGCCACCTGCTTGAGCCACAGGTTCACATTATCCGCCGCGATTCCGGCGATCAGGATGGCAGCGCCTACCGCAATCAGTTTATCAGGGTCCGCATGATCCAGAAGCCGGATCACCACGAAGGGTACCCAGGCATACAGCACGGCCCAGAACAGCCAGCTTAACACGGAGAGGAAGGTACCGGATTCGCCCGCTGTGTATCCGAACAAAGCACGGACAGTTTTGCCGTTATAACTGTTGGAGTAATAGACCGCCATAAAGCATCCCAGCAGAAGAAGGACCCAGGCCAGCAGATGGAACCTGTCGCCCTTTGCTTTCAGTCCGACGTACAGGCAGGCGCCGGCAGCCGGATACAGGCAGTAGGAAAAGAAAGAACCGTAGGTGGCAAAGAAGGCCCCGAGATCTGTTTTGTTGGCCAGAGCCACGTTGATGTCATAATCGTGGAATGAACCCAGGATGATGCCGAGGATACATACTGCAGCAACTCCGCAAAAGCAGCCTGCCGGCATGGCCATAACCGTTTTTTTCTTCATGTTTGCCTCCTTGTGAAAACATATGACAGTCATATGAGTTATGACTTGTCTCTTTATTCAGCTATCTGTTCCGGACTCTCTCACCTGCATAATAATCTCTTACCACTTATTATGTCAATTCGACATTCCGATCTGTCCCTGGTTGCTTTCCGCGAAAATCGTATATAACAGGGCGGTATATCGGAAAACAGACGGAGTGATGAAAGTCGGGCGCAGGCGCAGTTGGCATAGCTTTTCGCGAGGAGCTGTCATGGTCACAGTTGACTAAATCAATTACAGAGCTTATATTTATTTATGAAATAAATAAAACATGACATTTTTTCCGTTTGCGACATGAAAAGCATTGATGAAGTTGCAGGGGCGGCCTTTATGCGGGAGTTTATCCTGGACAGCGGAGAATCCGTATGATGGAGGGAAGCCCTGACGCACAGGATGCTGTCTGTCAGAATCGGATAAAACGTCAACCCACCGGTGAACAGGAGGAAAGAATTGTATGAAAACGTTTTTAGGAATCATACCTTCAAGATATCAGTCAAGCAGGTTTCCGGGCAAGCCGCTTGCGGATCTATGCGGCAAACCTATGATCTGGTGGGTATATCAGCAAGCGTTAAAGGCAAGCTCATTGGATGATCTTATCGTTGCGACAGACGATCAGCGTATAGCTGAAGCGTGCAAGAAATACGGCATGAAATATATCATGACGTCTCCGGATCATGATTCGCCCACCTCGAGAATGTATGAGGTTGCGACGAAGATGCGTTATGATTACTATGTATTTATCGGCGGTGACGAGCCTTTAATCGAACCGGACGCCATTGATGCCGTTACCGAAGAAGCAAAGAGAACCGGTATGGACTGTGTGAACGCTATGACAATCATAAAGTCAGCTCCGGAAGTCATAGACGTTACAAATCTTAAAGTAGTTACAAACACAAAAGGCAATCTGATTATCACAACAAGAAGCCCGCTTCCTTATCCAAAGGGAGGACTGGATTTTGACTATATGAAGTTCGTGGGTATAGCGGCTTATTCGTCAAAAGCATTAACACTGTACAATGAAGCCCCTAAAAGCAAACTGGAAATACTTGAAGGATGTGATTTGATTAGATTCATTGATCAGGAGATACCTGTGAGGATGGTGGAAGTGACCTGCAAAACTGTATCTGTAGACACGCCCAAGGATCTTGAAATTGTCAGATCCATAATAGGCAATCAGTTGGATCGCAGGTGATCCAACTGAAGAATAAAAAATCGCCTGGAGAATGCTATGAGAGAGAGAATCGTCTTTGAAAAAAATGACCGGATTGCCGTGATCGCGCCGCATCCTGACGACGAATGCCTCGGCGCGGCTGCCCCCCTGATCCTTGCGCCCGACCGGACCGACGTCTTCGTGCTCACAGACGGAAGCCACGGGAACCCGGAGATCAGCATCGCGGAAGAGGCAAAGATCCGCCGGCTTCAGTTCAAAACCGAAATGGAGGCGGTGAACCCGCGTTCCTGGGAATGGTTCGGTATCGAGGACACGACCCTCACGAAGCATGGGGATGCCGCCGACCGAATCGATTTTACTCCGTACACGAAGATCTTTCTTCCCTGGCATGAGAGTCCTCATCCGGATCACAAGGCCGCGGCGCTGATGTGCTGCAAGGCAATCCGACGCCAGAAGGCGCAGGCGGAATGCTTTATGTATGAGATCGTTACGCCGTTTTACCGGCCGACGCACTGCATCGACATTACGGGGCTTCTGGAAGAAAAGCGGCGGCTGATCCGTTTTCACGCGGATCAGAGCGAGCAGGAGGAGATCAATCTGACGCTGAATCTTCTCCGCGGCACACAGATGCTCTCGGACCCGAAATGCAAATACGCCGAGTGCTATCTGAAGGTGGACGCGCGAAAGATCGGCTATAATCCGGATCTGATCGCAAAGCTTTATACCCTGCGTGAGGACTCCTCGCTGGAGGCTTCCCTGGCGGCGAAGGGGATCCGGGTCAAACGGGTGATGCCGCCCGACTTCACGCAGGTTTACGAGTTTATCAGAGACAACTTCGCGCAGTCCTGGGCCGACGAAGCCCTCGCTGCGATGATGAACGGGGTCTGTTACACGGCGGTACGCGAGGGCCGGATTCTCGCCTTCGGCTGCGTGGGAGCCATTGCACCGGATTATGCCGGGCCGGGCGGCACCCTTCCTGAAGCCCGAGGCCTCGGGATCAACACGCTGCTGGTTCAAAAGTCCTTCCGCTATCTGAAGGATCAGGGTTTTAGATATGCGGTCAGCGGCTCTGTCTCCCCGGCGGAGAGAAGGGTCGTTGAAAAAGTCGCCGACGTTATCGCTGTCGAGGATAGTGAAGGCGCGTATGGAGATTTGCTGAGAAAATGAGTACAGATTTGCGTTTTATTGAAAAGCTGGAGAAAAACTGCGCCTGTCACCCGGATGACGTCGCGCTGATCTCGGCGGAAGCCGGAAAAAGCATGACCTATGCCAGGCTGTGGGAATGCTCCGGCCGTGTTTACCGTTTTCTCAGACAGAAAGGAATCGGGAAGGAAAACACGGTGATGATCGCACTCCCGCGGGGAAACGACCCGGTCGTCGCCCTGATTGGTATCTGGCGCGCGGGCGCCGCGGCCGTCATGCTGGAGGCGGACTATGAACCTGAAAGGATGGAGTACATTCAGCAGGACGCGGGCTGCGTGCTGAAGATCGACGAGGCGCTGTTTTCCGGGATCATGGCCGGCAGCACCCTGGAGGGATATGAGGAAACGTCCCTTCACGATCTCGCCTATCTGATCTATACCTCCGGGACGACGGGAAATCCCAAGGGCGTGATGCATGAATTTGGCACCCTGGAAATGTGCATCAGGCTGCATTTCTGCGGAGAACGCCCGGTGATCGACGGCAGGTTTGCCCTGATCACTCCGCTCTATTTTGTGGTCAGCATGCTCATCATACCGCCGATTCTCTATAACGCGCAAACGCTGGCCGTGGTCCCGAAGGACGTCGTCAGGGATCCGGACCGTTTACCTGAATACATCGAGAACCTGCAGCTCACGAACCTCTTTATCGTTCCCTCCATGCTGAAGCATCTGAAGCGGATCCCCGCTTCCCTGACCAAGATCGTTGTCGGAGGAGAACCGGCAAGGAAGATCTTCAGCGACCGGGTGGAGATCTTCTGCGGCTACGGTCAGTCGGAATCCGGCTTCAATATCTCGACGTTTCTGATTGACCGGGAATATGATGTCACGCCGGTCGGCAGGACCGGGGAGCATAAATCGGAGATCTGTATCATGGACGACGGCGGAAACGTGCTTCCGGACGGAGAAACGGGAAATCTCTGTTATCGGGCGCCATATTTCCGGGGCTATATCGGCTTGCCTGAACTCACGGAGCAGGTCCGGCTGAATGGTTATATCCGCTCGGGAGACCGAGGATCGATCCAGGCGGACGGGAGTATCGTGATCATCGGCAGAGCCGATGAAATGATCAAAATCCGGGGAAACCGCATCGAACCCGCTGAGATTGAATCGGTCTTCCGGGAGCTCCTGGAGGTCGACTGGGTTGGGGTCAGAGGCATCTTTGACCAGGGGCACCCCTATCTCTGCGCGTACTATGCGCAGGAGCCGAAGAGATCCGTCGAGGAGGCTGAAAGGCTTGCCGCCGGGCGGCTTCCATCCTATATGATCCCGGCCTGTTTTATGAAGGTAGACAGCATTCCCCGAGAGGCGAACGGGAAGATCGCGAAGAGAAAGCTCCCGGTCCCGGACAGGGACGGCGGGAAGCGATAGAAGCAGCGTTCCGGAGGAGGAAGACCGGTTTGATTTTATACCATTGCGCAACGATGTACCAGGTACTGGAAGCGATCATTCACCGGGAAAGGGTTCATGCGGAGGAGCGCTGTATCCTGCTGCTGGCGGATTTCTCAGCGAAGAAATATCATGACTACAGGGAACTGGAGGCGTTTTTCGATGAAGTCCTGTTGTTCCCTTACCGATCGGTTTCCAACGACCCGGAGACTATCCTGGAAGAGACGGAGCAAGCGTACAGGGACAGTGTGCCTTACGGGATCACGGAGTTCGAACATATTTACGTTGCCGCTGCTTACTACAGTTTTTCCCTGTACCTGATCTCGAACGGCGTTTCCTTCCACATGTTTGAAGACGGCGGAGGGATGCTTTCCAAACCGAAAATACTGTACGACATCATCAGGGACGTCACACCAGTTATAGCGGATATTGCCCAGACCTACGGGCTTCTGGACGGAAGAAACGAATATATCCGTGACGCCATCTGCAACTTCTCCGCCCAGAGTTTTATCTCCGGCGATCCGAAATGGAAGGATTTTGATCCGGCATCAGAAATCACGCACCTCAACCCGGAGACAATCTGCGCCGTCATGCGTTTTTACCGGCTGGAGCCCATCCGGGGCATTCCGGAAGACGCGGTGCTGGTTTTTACGCAGCAGTTCTCAAATCTGTATACCACGACGCTGGAGGATCAGATCGCCATTTACCAGGTCTGCGCCGACTTTTTCCTCCGGGACCGTTCTCTGATCTTCAAGTCTCACCCGGACGATACCGTGGATTACGCCCGCTTCTTCCCGGAGGCGAGAACGATTCGCGGGAGGTTCCCCGCGGAGCTGATGACAGTTCTGCTGGACCGGATTCCGGATACTTCCTTCACGGTTTCCTCCTCCTCTGTCCGCAATCTTCGGGGCATCTTCAGGAAGAATATTGTCTGCGGCTATGATTTTCCGAACACCTTCCGGGCGTGCGACCGGTACTATTTTGCCGTGAAACTGCTTTCGGAGCTGGAAGAGACGGATCTGCGCCCCGTCCATACCTTCGGCGTGGACGTTACCCTTCTTGAAGCGCTCGCCGAGTATTCTTTGAAGGTCACGCTCCCCTTTGTCCATGAGACCGCGCTGAAAAAGGAAACAGCCGGCCGCCAGGTTTGGCTCATCGATGACCGCGCTTTTAAAAGCGATTATTTTCAGACAAAGGAAAAGGCGCTTTCGTTTGCGTACCGCAGAGTGGAAGTGAAGGGCGTCAAAACGCCGGAGCCGGATACTGCACGGGAAACGGCAGACCTTCCCGGAGCCGGCTTGCCGGAGCAGCCGGAGAAACAGGCGAACGCACTTACCGTAAGCGGCTTCCTGGACGCGCTCGGGGAGGAGGATATCGTCATTTTCCTGGATTCCCGGAGCGATCTCTGCTTTGACAGGGAGAACCGCGAAGAGCAGCTCGCGCGGTTGGTCCCGATCAGGATAAGAAAAAGAAGGCTCAGGGATGAGAATGTCTTTTTCCCTGACGGGGATCTCATCTTCTACGTGTATACCGGAGACGCCGGGATCCGGGAAAAGGCGATGCGGTTTCACGCCGGGATTGTTCTGGAAAACACCGGACTGGCCGAGGAAATCCTGCCGCTGGATCAGGAGCACAGGGAAAGCGTTATCGCGGAGGTGCTGCGGGAGGTGAAGAAGGTTGACCAGCCGGCTGCTCCCGGCGCGGCCTGCAGTCAGCCTGCGGGTCATCCAGGCTCGGAGGGTTGCGCGCCGGAAACCCGAATCTCCATGGAAGAGTATCTGGACCGCGCGATGGATCTCAACGATATGAGCATGAAGGCCTTTCTGATGGATAAAATCAATATGTTCCTGCGTCCGGGCCTTCGGGAACTCATGCGCAGGCCGGCTCTGGTTCCCGCTGCTTCGTCCGATGAGGAAATCCGGCAGTTCCTGCAGACCTGGGGAAAGATTGTGGGAAAAAGAAACTCCTCTGCCGGAGAGGGCTTTCGGATCTACACGGACAACGGGAAGGACCCGGCCGGGCAGATCCGCTCTGACGGCGCCGATATCCTGGAGCCTTATATCCGCCAGCACGGCGCGTACCAGGCGATCTATCCGGACAGCCTCAACACGGTCCGCATCCATACCGTGCGCAGCGGCAGCGGTGTGAGGATTTTTCTGCCCGTTGTGCTTTCGGTCGGAGGAAGCGGGGCGGTGACAGACATATCCGCTTCCTCGGTCAGGTACCGTGTCCTCCTTTCCGAGGACGGGAGCATTATCCAGGCATATCAGCAGGAACCCGGAGGCCCTTGGCAGGCAGCGGACAGGCATCGCGATACCGGCTACCTGTTCCGGCGCGGCAGAAAGCTGCCGGGGATTTCGGCATGCTTGGAATGCTGCCGGAAAGAGGCGCTTTTCATTCCTGAAATGCGCTACATCGGCTGGGACGTCGCCGTTACGGATAAGGGACCGGTTATCGTGGAGGCCAACAATATCTCCGCTTTCATATATTCCCTGCAGCAGATAAAGGAATGCACCGCGGGAATCGGGATCCGGGCGGAAACGGAAGAGCTGCTTGCCTTCGGGATGGAGGGCGTCCGTTACGATACAGAGACGGTCTTTGTTTCCGAACCTTTCGTCGGGGTCGGGAGTTCCCTTCCTCATGTCAAAAGGCTCTATCTGATCCTGCTGCAGTCGGCGCTGCACAGGCACGGCGTGGAGTTTTTCGGCCGGAAGTTCATTACACCCCGGCCTGTCGTAAAAAAGCACTGCAGCATCCGGTATCTTGAGGAGGGGAACCTCATTCTGCTCCAAACGGAGCGGAGCACAGAACGGTTTCCCCAGCCGGATGCGGAAAAGCTCGGGCTTTTGCCATACAGCGAAGACGGTGAACGGCTCTGCGTTTCGGAGGAGGATTTTTTTGCCTTGGATCAGCTTGCCTCGCAGGAGGCGGCGCGGATCTGGCGGGCGCTGGCGCCGGATGCCGGCAGCTGCTGCGGGATGAAAAAAGACTCCCCGCGGCTGTCCGTCATTCTGCCTGCCTACAACTGCGAGGCCTTCCTGACCCAGACGCTGGAGAACGTTTTGCTGCAGCTTACGGAAGACTGCGAACTGATCGTTGTGGATGACGGCTCGTCGGACGCGTCGGCGGAGATCCTGAAACGGTACGAGGGCAGGAAGGAAAATCTTCGGATCGCGTACCGGGATCACGCCGGAGTCTCGGGAGCCAGAAATTACGGGCTGGATCTTGCCCGCGGAAAGTATATCACTTTTCTGGATTGCGACGACTGCCTGGAACAGGGATTCCTGCAAAAGAGCCTGCCACTGCTGGAAAAGCAGGCGGGTCTCTATATCCTGGGCATCGAACGTATCCACCTGGAAGGGAACAGCGAATTCTGGACTGTTCCGGACCGAACCTATGACAATATCTCCGAGTTTGCGGACGATTATATCCGGAGCCGGAATCTTCTGGTCTATTCCAACTGTAACAAATTCTACTGCCGCAGCATCATTGAGCAGGCGCGTCTCCGCTTTGAGGAGGGCATCGATTTCGGCGAGGATCGCCTGTTCAATTACGGCTATCTGCGCCTGCTGGAAGGACAGGATCTCCATCCCGCGGTGATCACAAGCTCTCTGGTGATGCTCCGTTATATACAGCGGGACCGGCTGTCCCAGTCGACGAAAAGCTTCCCGCATTTTTTCCGCCGGGTCATGCGGCTGCATGAGGAGAAGATCTGCTGTTTCTTCGCTCTGTCGAAGGGTACTTCGCAGGAGGAACGGATGGATTTCAGTGCCTACGATCTTCTCCGTGAAACTGAGAAAACCATCGACCGCTTTGCCGAGTATCCCGGGGAGCGGGATGAGAACCTGCCGGAGATCAACCGGATGGTCTTCGGCGGGCCCTATGACAGCAGCGCTCCGGTCGACGTTCTGGTAATTCTGGGAAGCCGAAACTGCGCCTACAAGGCGGATGCGGCCGTTGAGATCGGAAAAAGAAACCCCGGTATGAAGTATATCGTCAGCGGCGCGAACCTGATCTGGGACCAAAGCTGCTCGGAAGCTGAGTTTCTCTACGACCGCCTGAAAGAGCATGGCGTGGCGGCGTCAGATATCCATCTCGAGAACAGGGCCCGCTATACCAGGCAGAACCTGGAGTTCGCAGCACAGATCCTCCGGAAGTTTCAGGCGGACGGAACGCTGTCAGACCGGAAAAGAGGAAGCCTTCGGGTCGGTTTTCTGACCGGGGGGTTCCACATTCCGCGGGCAAGGCTCATCCTGGAGGAGATTATGGCCGGAGATAACTGGGAAGTCGTGTGGTTCCCGGCCTATGGCCCCAATACCCGGCCGGAATCCTGGTTTGAGAATCCGACAGGCAGGGACGTTATCCTGACAGAGCTGAGAAAGACCGCCCTTCTGAGGCAGACCTGCGCTGCCTCGAAAGCGGTCTCTCACACAATGGATTGTTATTTGTAATTTCTTCCTGATTACATGATCGGAATATTGTGTTCATCGAAAAGCACGGCAATGGCGTGGTTGAGCTTGTGCTTCACATGGCGGTAGTCGTTCTCGTTGCACTCGGCAGTAATCAGGATTCTTAAAACACCCTTGCCGGCGGAGGATGTGAAAGACTCAATGCCCTTGTAATATGGCCCGCTGACAATCTCCGGAATCGTCGCTCCAATGTCCGGAAACCCTTTCAGCAGCATTTCCTCAACCTCTTTGATCTGCTCGGACGGAACGCCGATCTCAAGCGCGTACCAGGAGTTCATCCGCGTCTTGTTCACCACGTTGTTGATATCCCGGTTTCCGATGATCTTGATGTTGCCGCCCAGGCCTTCCAGCTTTGTCGTCTGAACGCCGATCTCCAGCACTCTTCCCCAGTAGCCGTTGACTTCGATAATATCGCCGACCTGGAAATTGCCCTCAAAGATGATCGAGATGCCGGCAAGCATGTCCGTTACCAGGTCTTTCGCGCCCAGGGAGATGGCAAATGTCAGCAGGCCGAGAGAAGCCAGCAGCGTTGTCACGTCAATGCCGATATACTGCAGAGCGAAGAACAGGAATACAATGACTGCGATGTAATTCATCAGGTTCAGGATCAGCCTGCAGATCGTCTCTCCCCTGGTGCCGCATATCATGCTGATGACCTGGACGATCAGTTTCAGCAGGATCAGGACTGCCACGACCTCCAGCAGCAGAATCAGGATGCTGGTGACGGCAAACAGGTTCACCCCCCTCGCCCACTGGTCTGAAAAGATATAGGCAAAAAGCGGCATCCGCTTGCCTGAGGACGGGGCAACCAGCAGCACCGTCGTCATCAGCGCGCCGAATGCGAAGATGCCCTGCACTGTAATCAGGGCGTTGCGGATCGGCGTCCGGTTCCCGTAATCCGTGAAGGCCGGCAGCCATCTTTTCGACGGATCCACGGACCATTTCCGTCTGCCGTTCGCAACATCGATCTCGTTTGTCATATTCCTCAGCTTGTCGCCGCTGTCTGGACTGCTCATGAAGTCCTTCTCGTATCCTTTCACCGAGTAAAGCGCTATCATCAACATAAACAGCATGGAAATTCCGCAGCAGATCACCGCATACAGCTTTACATTGCTGTACATACCGTCCTTTTCCGCCGCGCAGAAGTAGAGTTGCCCGTCGTTCCCCTTCTGCGCTTCGCAGTAATACTGGACTCCGTTGATCATCACGAAGTCCATCAGATCGTCGCGTATGCAGGACGGCGAAATTCCTACGCGGACCGCGTCTTCCCCGATCATTTCCTTCCTGCTGGACGCTGTAATCTTCTGGCTCTGCGGATCCATGGAGAAGATCAGCATGGAATCCGTCGCCATCTCCGTCATGATATCGCTGGCGGTCTGCGGGTCGCTTTCGGCAATCCGGCTGACCGGAACCGCCATCAGGATCGCCTGATAAGGTCCCTCTGCTTCGTCCTTCATGGTGATCCTGGCCCCGACCATCATGCGTTCAATCCCGCTCAGCGGCTCGGGCTCCACGTCATGGGAGATCACGGGAACCCCGGCAAGCAGCCGCCTGAAGTCATGGGAGGAATTGGCCGGGGTCGTGCTCAGGGAAAGCCCTCTGTACTCGGAATTCGTGACGGTTTCCCGGCCATCTTTGTCAAAGAGCATCAGATAATCTGTTCCGAGAATATCGCAATATGCCTGAAGCTGTTCGGGCGTTCTCAGATGCGGATGATCACCCAGCAGCTCAGCAATAGATTCGGCGCACTCTTCATAGGCTTTGCGCTTTGTTACCTTGGCGGCATTTTTCTGGATTTCATATTCATCAATTTTCTGATACAGCAGGTTGATCGTATCGCCCACCTGCTCATATTTGTCGTAGAGCCTGAACAGACACTGGCCCAGGATCGCTGCCGCAAGGATCACAAGGCCTCCGAGGATGACAAAAGCTCTCGAAACCCGCTTTATTCTCTTTGGCCTGAATTCGATCTTCTGCCTGTCGTTCAGCGAATGATTCCGGACAACCCACACCACGGAAAGGAACCAAACCAGGTATACAGCGCAGATGAACAGGAACACTGCCATCAGGAATACTGTCTGCTCCGTCACCGCCGAATTGTTCTGCGCAAGCGGGAACAGGTATGCAATCACCACCTGCAGCGCGTCGTTCTGCTGAACATACAGGCGATAGGAGACTCCCTCGAGCTCCACCATACGCGGCGTTTCCGGATCGAATCCTGCCTCGTTGCTTTTCAGCAGTTCCGCGGCCTTTTTCTCCATTGCGTCAACGTAGGGCTTCATATCACGGGAGGAATACTTGCAGTTCGGTCCCGCTTTTTCGATTCCCGAAACATCAAACATAACAAAGTTGGCGTTGTAGATTTTCTCAATCCCGCCCAGGCTTTCATAGATGTCGAAACAGCTCAGTTTCTCCTGCCTGATTAAGTCCCGGTCTTTCCATTCGATATAATAAAACGGTTCGTCAATCTGGCTGTAGTAAACGAAGTAAGTCATCCGGTCCCCCGGGGTTTCTCCGTTCGCCGCCGGGCTGCCGCCGCTCTGTCGTGCTGCCTCATCGGGGATAATTGTGGCGATCCCGGACAGTTCTGCAAACATGCCGGCGTTCAGCTTCAAATCCCCGGGAAAACCGTCCGGAACGGTGACCTTCCCACCCTCGACCCGAATCACTGCGCCTCCCGGCAGCAGCGAAGGTTTCCGGGCAAATTCGCTGTCCGGATCGTTCCGGTACGTGACCGCTGATAGCTCAGCCTTCGCCCTGTATGTATGGTCTACACTCTCGCTGGCCTGCCGGTAAAGATCCAGTGCTTTGTGAGCGGTCTTCTGGATTGCCCGGATGTCCGCCAGCCCTTCTTTGCTGTATCTGGATTGATTGATGGCCTGATATGTATGGAAAAGGGCGATCCCAAGGACACCGGTGAACACCAGAAGGACGACAATGCTGCCGATCAACCTTTTTTTCAGATGCTTCATGCCAGTGTTCCCTCCATGTTCATGATTTCAAGAGTGTATCCATCTTTGCTTTCATTTTCCATGGTTATTCAGATTATACCTTAAAGTCATTGATTTCACAATGAAAACACGTTTTCCTTTCTGGTCGGCAGGGAAAGGACTGTCAAATTTTTGCCCCGGAGCTGAACCGGATCCTTTTTTGCTTGTCAAAAGGCGGAAACTGCTTGGTTTTCACCGCAGTATGATGATACTTATCCGATTCCGCAAAGTCTCAGTGGTTCACTGCGGAGCATTTCATACTGAATTCCGGCTGAAACCAGTTCATTCAGAAAACACCGGAAGTAATCCGGCGAAGAGAATGGCTGAATAAACGCGAGGAAAAAACTGTGACCAATACAGGTGATCAGGCACAGAACATCTGTGATTTTAGACAGGGATGTCATGATATACAACTCGTCGATCCAGGGGTCCAGCGGTCCGAAACTTCTGCCGCCGGCAAGGCGGAAAAAATCAGATATCGGCTTCTTTTGATACAATGGCGCAGCCGCTCCATCGATATTCAGGCCCTTGAACGGATTTCCGGTTTCCGATTCCGGGATTGGCTGCCCAGGCAGTCGGAACCCCGCCGGATCAAAGGAATGACCGGTGACCTTTGACAGATACAGATACAGGACACTCTGCACATAAGGCAGTACACCCGATCCGTCTGTCAGAGAATGGGAGATTTCGAACGCCAGCCGGTATTCTTTATATTTCCAGGCCGCCAGGTGATAGTTTGACGATTCCGTGTTGAAGGAGACAGGATCCCAGGTGTGCCGCACCGTCATGGGAAGACTGTTCGGAACGGTTACCAGGTCGTTTCCCCTGTATGCCGCCTTCACATAAAAATACGGAAAACGCACCCGAAGCTTTTCTACAACGGATTGGAGGATGCTTCCGTTTACGGGATCCTTCAGGGACAGAATCACACCCATGGTGTTGTGGTGAAGCGAATCGGACAGATTCAGGATTGGTTCATAGAATTCAAGCATTGTTTATCACAATCTTTCTCTTCTTCAGACAGATACTGTATGATCATCTCAGGGGCATTTTCCTTTATCCTGCAGAGGAATGAGTGAAACATAAGAAACGGTTAATTCATGACACACCATGACCGGGCGATGGCAGTTTTCGATTCCGTATCTCTGGTTCCGAAAAGAAATATTTTCGAAATGCCTGAATATGCAAGGCTATCAGATGCTAAGTGATTTTCAGGCAGAAAAGGGACGCCAGCAGCGCAGCATATTGAAATGGAATCTGGTTTAATGTTGATGGATTTTCGTAAAAACGGGATTTACGGCCCCGGAACCGAACGGAAAGGTCCTCCCGGTAACCGGCACCGGCAGGTTTTACATGACTGTCAGCACGACGACCGCGAGGGCGGTTTTGCCGGTGACGGGGTTCGAGGCCAGGTGGCGGATAAAGGCGTGCATAGTATCCCCGTTCGGCAGGGGTTCCTGAAGGTTTTCCCATCCGCCCTTGTCCCGGCGGCGGATGACGGCTTCCACAAAGGGGCTTGACTTTGCCGGGTCGTCCAGTGGCATGGTGTTTTGCGGGTTCTCCTCCAGCCTGAAACCGATGTGCCGGGCCAGGAACTCGCGGTAGCTCCGGTTGGCGCGGATGATGACCGCCGAATGCGCGTCTACTTCCATGACCGCCATGGGAAGCGTCCGGAAATAGCTGCTGTAATCCGGTCCCGCGCCTTCCGTTTTCGCGACCATGGAAGGATCACGGAGATTGATCTTGCTGATGCTGTTGTAATACTCAGTTTCCCCGGGGTTTTCCAGCCCGATCCGGTATCCGGTTTCCCGCCGTTCCCGCAGCTCGTCCTGGCTCACCGGAGCACTGTAGAAATAGCCCTGAACCTTGCCGGCTCCAATCTCCTCCAGGAACCGGACCTGGTCCTCCCTTTCCACGCCTTCCACGACCGTGTTGATTCCCAGGCCCAGGGCCATGCTGACCAGCTCTGTCAGGATGACGCGGCTCCGTTCGGAACCGTCGTACTCCCGCATGAAACGCATATCCAGCTTGATGGTGTCGAAGGGGAGGCTTTGGAGCACATCCAGCGAGCTGAAGCCGCTGCCGAAGTCATCCATCCACACCTTGAATCCTTCTTCCCCGAAGCGCTCGATCTGCCGCCGCATGAAGTCGAAATCGGATCCGATCACGCTTTCCGTGATCTCGAGCCGGATCAGGCCCCGGTCCACGCCGGCCCGGTCCACCCGCTTCGCAATCTCCTCCACCATGTCGCAAGCGTCGAAATCCGTTCGGCTCAGGTTGACAGACACAGGGACCAGCGGGATGCCGTCCTCCATCTTCATCCGCAGGAAGTTCGCCACTTCTTCCACCATGTGCAGGTCAAGCTTGTAAGCCAGGCGGGCCTCCTCCAGCGCGGGGATAAACTCTGCAGGGGAGATCATACCCCGGTCCGGATCGTTCCACCGGGCCAGGGCCTCCTCCGCACAGACCCGGTTGTTAACCAGCCGAACGATTGGCTGGATCCAGGCGCGAATCTGCCCCTTCGCGATGGCCTCTTCCAGGTGGTCGGCGATGTACTGCCTCCGGGCCCGGTTCCGCGCTTCGCTGGAGCTGGTGTCCGCCAGTATCCGGCGGATGCCTTCGCTGCGGTAGAAGGATTCTTTGTCGGAATACATATCCTGATCCGCCCGGCGGAAAAGGGCCAGGTAGTCGGCGTCCGAATGCGGGTCGAACACCGCGAAGCCCTTGGAAACCGTAAGCTCCGCATCCGGATGGATCGGCTGCCGGTTCATCCGGAGAATGGTTTCCTGCAGCTGCGCGCCCAGACGGTCCACCTGCTCGCTGTCCGCGCCTTCCACGACAGCGACGAACTCGTCCCCGCCGATCCGGAAGACGCTCTCCCTGCCGAAAACCTCCGTGAGAGCATCGGACGCCTGAATGATGATCCGGTCGCCGGTTTCATGTCCGCAGAGGTCGTTGATCTGCTTCAGGTTGTTGATATCGAAAATTCCGATGGCGAAGGAAGCTTTCCCGTCCGTGATCTGTCGGTTCAGATGGTCCACCTTTTCCAGGTATGCATTCCGGCTGCCCGCGCCGGTCATCAGATCGCGCTTCGCCTGGGCATTGGTATAAAGGATGTATTCCTTCAGACGGCTCTGGGTCCTCTGCAGGCGTTCCCGGATGGCTTCGATGTCACGGTCCTGGGCAGCACTTTCGGGATCCGTGCCGGGGCCCCCGTCCGCTTCCAGACGGATCGCCCGCGCCAGCTGTTCCACGTCGTTCCCCAGTTCCACCGCTTCCTGGCTGACCCGGCGAAGCCGCGACCTCAGACGGCCCGAAATCATCAGTGTCATGCCGATGCCGGCTGCCAGCGTCAGGAATACGGCGGTCAGAACGATCCACAGCTGCTTTGTCAGTCTGTCGTTATACCAGTTCGCGTCAAAATCCACAGCTACTACGCAGGCGACTTTTCCATCCGAGGTAAAAACCGGGCTGTAGGAACTGTAAAAGACGCCCCACGCGTCCTCGTAAGCTTCCCGGTCCACACCGCCGATCCCGTCAAAGGCAGCTACCAGCGCCGGCGTCGTAATGACCGGATCCTCAAAGGTGCCCGGATCGTCGGACGGATCGATGCCGAAAACGTACAGGCCGTTTCCGCGGTCGTAGATACAGTAAATAAATTCCAGCTCAATATTGTCGTAGAAGGTGCGCAGGATCCGCATGCCCTCCCGGTACGCCGGCGTATCCACATCCTTTGCTGTCAGACCGGCAAGGGCGTCCCCGTCCAGCATGTCCGCGGCGGTGTTCGAAATGTCGAGCATCCGTTGGTTGATCAGCGTCCGCAAGGCGTCGCTGGACTGGGAAGAAAGCACAAAGCCAATCAGCCCTGTGATCAGAACGACCACAGCGCACAGGACGACAACGGCTGTCATCGTCAGGCTGAGACTGTTTTTTTTCTTCACCGGGACACCTCTTCCGGAACGGATTCTGCGTTCATATCGTTTTTGCGGCAAACAGTACGACGGCTGTCCGCTCGGACAAGTCATCTTTCCCGGATATTATACTCCCGGCGGAGGGATTTCACAAGGGACAGGGAAGCCATGCGGACGAAAAACCGTTTTTCTGATAAAACCGCTGCGCGGACATGAAATCAATATCGAAAGCAATGATATGAAAGGATATATAAAAGCAGATTGGTATAATAAAATAAATAGAGATACTGACAGGAATGAGTGAAGAAAAAGACGAACCACAAGCTGGTCACGAGGCAAAATAAAAACCCAGAACCTATTGATAAAACAGAAGAACAGAATCCGGGGGAAGATGGCAGGATGCGTCGAAGCGCTGAAAACGGTGACAGTATATATGATCCGGACGGATCTGCAGTAAAACCCGGAAAAGAGGGTACATATCAAAACAGCGACCTTTTTTTCTTTTTGGGTAGAGCAGGGCTGAAAAACAAAGCCGGCAGGGCCTGCGGCCCGGAGGAAGACGCCCGAAAACTGTGCCCGCGCATGAAAAAATTATCTGAGGCATTTTTTGACGGGCAGGATGTGGTACAATAGTAGAAACAGTTTCGTACTTTACCTGCGGGCGACCATGCGGTGCCAGGAAAGTGAGGGATCCCAGGAATTTGTCACAGCCCCGGGAGGCGGCGCACAGGCTGCTTTGCCGGCGGCAGGACAGAAGGAGGCGGACTTCGCGGACTCTGAACTCCGGGAATAATATGATTACGACACAATCCATTCAGCCGGGCCTTCGGGAACGGATCACACAGATCAGAACGGCCTGCGGCCATGAAAGCGCGTCCCATTCATTCCCATCCGTTTTCCTGTGGCAGAAGGACCTCGGGCTGTCCGTCTGCCTGCGGGAGGAAATGTATGCGATACGCAGCACGTACTGGGGAGACCACACATGGTTTTTCCCCTGCGGCGAGGAAAAGGCAGTCCTGGCTTTCCTGGACGAGCTTTTGCGGGAGGAACACCCCGTTCATTTCCTCTATCTGCGCGAACAGGACAAGGAGCTGCTGAACGGGCGCTGGCCCGGAAGGTTCCGTATCCTCCCGGCGGAGGATGCGTCGGAATACCTGTACGACCGGGAGGAGTATCTCCGGATGCCGGGGCGCAAATATGAGGATATACGGTGGAGCATCAACCACCTGAAAAAGCAGCACGATCTCCGGACCGAAGCGCTGGCGGCGGAAAACCTGGAGGCCGCCGGCCAGATGCTGGCGCGATGGGAACCCCGCTCCGAAAGCGAGTACTTTTCCGCCGACCACAAAACGTCCGTGCTGATGCTGGAAAACTACAGCGTTCTTGATATGAGCGGCGTGATCGTTTATGTGGACGGCGAAGCGGCAGCCATGGCGTCAGGCTTTCCGCTCAGCGGGAGCTCCTACGACATCGCTTTTTCCAAAGCGCCGGAGCGGGAGAGAGGACTTCAGTTTTACGTCCGCCGGGAACTGATATCCTCCCTGCCGGAGCAATACAGGATCATTAACGGTGAGGAGGACCTGGGCATTCCCGGCCTGCGCCAGTCAAAGCTTCTTGAAAACCCGATCGGAAGGATTGAAATGTTCAGTGCGTATGAAGAATGAAAACACCCGGGATATCGACCGCTATTTCACCAGGCGGATGTTTTCCAGGCAGTTTCTGCCGGCGCTGATTTCCGCCGTCGCGCTGTCGTTCGGCGACGTGGCGGACAGTTTTGTGCTCGGAAACAGCATCGGTTCCGTCGGCCTGGCTGCCCTTGCGCTGGTTATGCCTGTGGCCGAGGTGTTCAACGTCATCATGATCGCCCTGGGCACCGGAGGCAGCGTCCGTTACGCCTCACGCATGGCGCAGGGCCGCCGTAAGGAGGCGCTTTCCGGGTTCCACGGCGTCGTTTGTGTGGCCGCCATAAGCGGAATCCTGATCGCCGCGGCAGGAAACCTGTTTCTGCCGCAGCTGCTGTCTTTGCTCGGCGCCGATCTGTCGGACAGCGCACTTTTTGCCGCCGCGCAGGAGTATCTTCGCATCCTGCTGATCGGCACCCCGGCGCTTTTCCTGAATTACGTCCTCTTCTTTTTCCTCCGGGCTGACAACATGGAGAAAGAGGCCAACGTCGCTTTTACCGCGGGCAATATCACCGATATTCTCATAAACGTCGTTTTCGTCTTCCTTATGCATATGGGTGTAAAAGGCGCCGCCCTTGCCACCGTAATCGGCCAGACGACCGGAATGACCATTTCCATCCTGATGATCCTGAGCCGCAAAGGCACGCTGAGGCTGACAAAGCTGAAACCGGATTTCCGCGAGGCGGGGAATTCGTTCCGTATCGGCTTCGCGTCATCGATCGGTTTTATATTCAGCATGATATTCCTGCTGATCGCCAACAAACTGCTGCTGCGCTCTTTCGGCGGCGACGGAATCGCAATCCTTGAGGTCGTGCTGTGCGTATCCTATTTTATGATCAACCTGTATGACGCGGTAGCAAAATCAATTCTGCCCGTCGTCAGCACATACAGCGGAGAGCACAACGAAAACGGGATGAAGCTGGCAAGGAATCTCGGACTGGAGTATTCGGTTGCCATGGGGGTTATCCTCGCGCTGGTTGTATGCCTGTTTCCTGAAGGAATCTGCCGTTTCTTCGGGGTGGACACATCCGCGCTGCTGGAGCAGGGGAGAGACGCGCTGCGCCTGTACGGCCTGAGCATTCCGCTCGCGGGAGCAGGCATCCTGCTGACCAATTACCATGAAGCGAAGCAGGACGTCGGGGGCACCCTGTTCCGCTCCGTCGTTCGCGGCCTGATCCCTATCGTCCTGGCCGTCCTGTTCACATTCCTGGCTCCGCGGCGCTTCTGGCTGCTCTATCTGATCTCCGAAGCAGTCTCGCTGATCCTGTTCGGCGTGTGGTACCGCTTTGTAAAGGAAAAGCAGCTTGATCCCGGGCGGGTATTCCGTACGACGCTTTACAGCAACAGCAATGAAATCTCCAGGGTTACGGGAGAGATCGAAGCCTTCGCCGGGCGCTGGGACGCTTCTCCCGGGCAGCGCTATATGACGATGATGGCCATGGAGGAGATCTGTGTCGCCACAATGAATAACGGTTTTATGGGCAAAGAGGACGGGTTCATTCAAATTGTGCTCGTCGCCCTGGAAGATGGGTCTTTCACCCTTCATATCCGCGACAACGCGGAGACGTTCAATCCCCTCGCGATGGAACTGGACGGCGATATCATGGACGAAAACGCCAATCTGGAAGCGCTGGGGATCGCAGCCATCAGAAAAAAAGCCAGCAGTTTTTCGTACCGGCATTACCAGGGCTTCAACACGGTTATTATTCAAATGTAAAAAGGAGGACGCAAGATGACTGTTTCCAAAGAGGGCCACGGAATTAAGCGTATGAAATCTTCCCTGAGCAGGAAAATGCTGTTCATGATTCTGGTCATGGCGCTGCTTCTGAGCGTGACAGCCATCCTGATCGGCTTCCACGTCTATTCCTCCACGATGGATGCCCATTATATCAGCAACACCGTGAACCTGGCGCGCACGGCAGCCGCGATCCTGGATCCGGACAAGGTGGAACACTACACCTCCGAAGTCTACCGGATTTATTCATCCCTGACGCCGGAGGAAATTGCGGACGAGAACGAGGCGTACCTGGAAAAATACGCATACATGGAAAAGGAAAGCGACTGGCAGTTTATGCGCAGCCAGCTTCAGAAGATCAGCGAGGAAAACCACCTGAACTCGACCATGATCATCGCCATGGACGAGGCGAATCATACCGCCATCTACGTCCTCGATTCCGACAAGACGGACACCAACTGCCCGCCCGGAACGCTGGACGACAGCATGACGAACGAGGATATCAGGAATTTCGTCAACAGCACAGCTGTCATCTCCAACACGGAAGAGTTCGGCTGGCTCAGTTCCGGCGCCGCCCCCCTGCACGGAAAGGACGGGCGCATCACCGGCTTTGTGGTGATCGATATCTCCATGAACGACGTGATGAAGGACAGGATGAACTTCCTCCTGAATTTCTGCGTGATCCTGCTCCTGGTCACGGCAGCGCTCAGCGCACTGATCACCTGGCTTACACGCCGGAGGGTGGTCGATCCGATCAACCGGCTGGCCAAGGCCGCCACGGAATACAGCGAAGACCAGTATCAGAACAACGGGAATGAAGAGGGAACAAACCACTTTACCGGCCTGAACATCCATACCGGCGACGAAGTGGAGAACCTGAGCATCGTGATGGCCGACATGGAGACCAGGCTCGGCGAATACATCAAAAACCTTACCAAGGTTACGGCCGAGAAGGAACGCATCAGCGCCGAGCTGAACATCGCCACACAGATCCAGGCGGACATGCTTCCGCGAATTTTCCCGGCCTTCCCGGAACGGAACGATTTTGACATTTACGCCAGCATGAACCCCGCGAAGGAAGTGGGCGGAGACTTTTACGATTACTTCCTGGTGGACGACGACCATCTGTGCATGGTGATTGCGGACGTGAGTGGCAAAGGCGTTCCGGCAGCCCTGTTTATGGTGATCGCGAAAACCCTGATCAAGAACCGGGCACAGCTCGGGGAAAGCCCCTCCGAAATTCTCAATAACGTCAACATCCAGCTGTGCGACGGAAACGAGGCGGAGCTCTTTGTGACCGTCTGGCTCGCGATTATCGAGCTGTCCACAGGCAGGGGGATGGCCGCCAACGCTGGACACGAGCACCCGGCCATCCGCCGGGCCGACGGCCGGTATGAGCTGAGCATCTACAAGCATTCCCCGGCAGTTGCCGTGATGGATGGAATCCGCTTCCGTGAACATTCGTTTGAGCTCTATCCGGGCGATTCGCTGTTTGTCTATACGGACGGGGTTGCTGAAGCCACGGATGTCCATAACCAGCTGTTCGGAGCAGAGCGGATGCTGGACGCCCTGAACAGGGATCCGGACGCCGCACCGGCGCAAACGATTGTCAACGTACGCGAAGCCATCGACGCCTTTGTCGGGGAGGCTCCCCAGTTTGACGATATCACGATGCTCGGAATCCGGTACTTCGGCCCCGGCGCGACACCGTCCGAAGTGATCCTGGACGCTGAGGTCAGCGGCCTGGAACAGGTTCTGGAGTTTGTGAACCGGAAACTGGAGGAAGCGGAGTGTCCGATGAAGACCCAGATGCAGATTGACATCGCGGTCGAGGAAATGTTTGTCAATATTGCCAGCTATGCCTACAAACCGGGGAGCGGGAAGGCAACGATCCAGGTCAGGGCGGACGGTAAAACCAGGACGGCCAGGATCACCCTGATTGACAGCGGCGTCCCCTTTGACCCCCTGATGAAACCGGATCCGGACGTAACGCTCATGGCTGAGCAGAGGGGGATCGGCGGCCTGGGAATCTATATGGTCAAGAAGAGCATGGACTTTGTCACCTATTTCCGCAAAAACGAACAGAATACCTTTACCATGGTTAAAAAATGGTAATCCAACCGCCTGCGGACAGCGAAGTAGCGCTGTCCCCCAGGGAAATGATCCCGGAAAAAGGAAATCTGATACAGGTTATATATTTGACTTTTTCCGGAATAATGCTATCTGTATGAATGGATTGTGATGTGATAAGCAGTAAATTCAGTCACTTTTATGCATCGGACGAAGATGAAAAAATCGAAGATTCCAGAAAAGCCGGATTTGAATTTGTTTTCAAATCCGGCTTTTTCCGGAATAACAGAGACAAAACGGAAGTTTCTTTCCTGTTTTTTTTCGATCAAAAGCCCGGATGCCCAGTCTACATAACGCATTAAGCCTATGTTTTTATTCGAACTCGATGGTGGCGACGGGCTTTTCGCTGATGTCCCAGAGGACGCGGTTCACACCGTCCACGGTCTGAATGATCCGGTCGCGGATCCGGCAGAGCATGCTGAAGGGGATCTCGGGAACGGTGGCGGTGACGGCGTCCACAGTGTTGACAGCGCGGACGATCACGGCCCAACCCATGTAGCGCTCGCCCTTGCCGTCCACATAGCGGATACCGGTAGACTGGAAATCCGGAACAACGCAGAAGTATTGCCAGGGTACTTCGGGCAGGCTGCCGATTTCTTCGCGGACGATCGCGTCAGCCTCGCGGAGCGCTTCCAGGCGGTCCCGGGTGATGGCGCCGACGCAGCGAACGCCCAGGCCGGGGCCGGGGAAGGGCTGGCGGTAGACCATACCGTCCGGCAGGCCCAGAGCTTTGCCAACCACACGGACTTCATCCTTATAAAGCAGTTTGACGGGCTCGACCAGCTTAAACTTCAGGTCGTCCGGCAGGCCGCCCACATTGTGATGGGCCTTGACGCCGACGCTCTCTGTGATGTCGGGATAGATCGTTCCCTGCGCCAGGAAGGCGATGTCGTCCTGCTTGCGGGCTTCTTCTTCGAACACCCGGATAAACTCGGCACCGATGATTTTACGCTTCTGCTCCGGATCGCTGACACCGGCCAGCTTATCGAGGAAGCGATCCACGGCGTCCACATAGATCAGGTTGGCGTCCATCTGGTTGCGGAACACTTCGATGACCTGCTCGGGTTCGCCCTTGCGCAGGAGACCGTGGTTGACGTGAACGGCGACCAGCTGTTTGCCGATGGCTTTGATCAGCAGGGCTGCCACGACGGAACTGTCCACGCCGCCGGAGAGGGCCAGCAGGACCTTTTTGCCGCCGACCTGGGCGCGGATCGCTTTCACCTGTTCATCGATGAAAGCGTTGGCCAGTTCGGGTGTGGTGATTCTTTCCATGCTTTCCGGACGCTTGTTATTATCCATGTTCTTCCTCCCATCAAACCGCTTGCGTACTGCGAAATCAAATTCAACCAAAAGAATAGAAAAAGAGGGGGTCAGTGTCAATCCGGAATCATGACAATTTGATGAAGTTATTCTATCAAAAATGATATTTTTTCATTTTTGACGAAGGATGTACAAGGGGACTTTCCGCAAGGAAACGCACATTGATTCGCACGCACACCGCGGAGCCACAGTCGTGGCTCTCGTGCATCGCGCGCGTCAGCACTCCCATAAATCCCTTTGGCTCAAAATGCTCAAGTTGGGATAATTTGGCGTTGACAAGCGAGGGGAAAGAGCGTAAACTGCCCGTAAAGGCCTTGAAGGAGAGGGCGGCAGGTTTCGGCGAAAGAGACGCGGCGGGTGGTGCGAGCCGCGGGAAGAACCTGTTGGCTGTCGCTCCCGAGCCGGAAGGAAGAAAGCGGAAACGCGAGTAGAGCCTTCCCGATCCCGCCGCGTAAGGGCGAAGGACCTGATGGGGTCCGTGAGGGGCGGTTGAGCTATACCGCAATTTGAGTGGTACCGCGGGTATGGGAATTCATACTCGTCTCAAAGCAGTCTTTGAGACGAGTATTTTTTTCAGGGATTTCGCGTCTGCGGACGCGACCAGAGATCTTCCTCAAGGAAACGCACGCGCACCGCGCGCGTCAGCACCTCTGGACTCTTCGGAAGGAGTGTATTTGGGACATGGCGCAGATGACAGGGCTGAATTACAAGATTCAGGAGATGGCTCACCGGATCAGGGAGCTGCGGGAGATCGAGAACTTCACGATCGCCGAGATGGCGAACAAGACCGGTGTGACCGAGCAGGAATACATCGACTGCGAGATGGGCCGGTCGGACCTGAACTTCGCGTTCCTTTACCGTTGTGCACTCGCTTTCGGCGTGGACGTCGGGGATATCATCGAGGGTTCCAGTCCGAACCTGAATTCCTTTACCCTGACCCGGCGGGGAGAAGGACAGCGGATTGAAGAAGCCCACGACATGATCTATTACAACATGGCGGCTTCCTTCCGGAACCGGATCGCCGAGCCCCTGTACGTGCAGGCGGCCTACAGCGCCGAGACGGAAAAGGAGGATATCAAACTGACGACCCATGAGGGCCAGGAGTGCGATATCGTCATCGAAGGCCAGCTGAAGGTGCAGGTCGGCGAACATATCAGCGTGCTGAATCCCGGCGACTCGATCTACTACGATTCCGGTACGCCTCACGGGATGATCGCTGTGGGCGGAAAGGACTGCCTGTTCTACGCGATCGTCCTGAACCCGACCGGTGCGCCGATTCCGGAGCTGACACCCGAAAAGGCGATGCCCGGCACCGCGCTGCAGGAATTCCCGGCGGAGAACGGCCGTACCCGCGTATGGCACCGGTTCGCGGACGTGGTGAAGGACGAGAACGGCACACCTGTGAAGATCACCTTCAAGAATACGGAGAAGTTCAACTTTGCCTTTGACGTCATGGACGCCATCGCGGAGGAAGTGCCGAACAAACTGGCGATGCTCCACCTGGATCACGAAAAGACTGAGCGCCGCTTTACCTTCAACGATATCAAACGGGCTTCCAACCGCTGCGCCAACTACTTCAAGGCACTGGGCATCAAAAAGGGCGACCGCGTGATGCTCGTGCTGAAGCGGCACTACCAGTTCTGGTTCGCGATCCTCGGTCTGGAGAAGATCGGCGCGATCGCGATCCCGGCGGTGGCTCAGCTGCAGGAACACGACTTCGAATACCGCTTCAACGCGGCGGGGGTCAAGGCCATCATCTGCACCGCGGACGGGGATACGGCGCACCAGGCCGAACTGGCAGCGAAGGATGCGCCGTGCCTGGAACTGAAGCTGATTGTGAACGGAGAGCGGGAAGGCTGGCACAACTTCGACGAAGAGTACCAGATGTATTCCACCCATTATCACCGGACCGAGGATTCCGCCTGCGGCGATGACCTGATGCTGATGTACTTCACGTCCGGCACGACGGGCTATCCCAAGATCGCGGCGCACAGCTTCAAGCACCCCCTGGGCCATCTGCACACCGCCAAGTACTGGCACTGCGTGAACCCGAACGGCCTGCACCTGACGATCTCCGATACCGGCTGGGCCAAGGCAGGCTGGGGCAAGATCTACGGCCAGTGGCTGTGCGAGGCGGCCCTGTTCATCTACGATTTTGACCGCTTTGACGCGGCGGACATCCTGCCGCTGTTCGCAAAGTATCATATCACCACGTTCTGCGCGCCGCCAACGATGTGGCGGATGCTGATCAAGCAGGACCTGAGCAAATACGACCTGAGCTCCGTGACCCACGCGACCAGCGCGGGCGAGGCACTGAACCCCGAGGTCTTCCGGCAGATCGAGAAGCAGACCGGCCTGCAGATCATGGAGGGCTTCGGACAGACCGAGAGCACCATGATCATCGGCAACCTGGCCGGCGCGGATCACAAGCTGGGTTCCATGGGCAAGGTGGCACCGATCTACCATGTCGAGCTGCTGGATCCCGAAGGCAATCCGGTGCCTGCCGGTACGCCGGGCGAGATCTGCGTGGATATCTCGAAGGGGATCCCGATCGGCCTGTTCCAGATGTATTACCGGGATGAGGAGAAGACGAAGGAAGTCATGCACGACGGCTGGTACCATACCGGCGACCTGGCCTGGTGCGATGAGGACGGCTTCTACTGGTATGTCGGCCGCGCGGACGACGTGATCAAGTCCAGTGGCTACCGGATCGGACCTTTCGAGATCGAGAGCGTGATCATGGAACTGCCTTACGTGCTGGAGTGCGGCGTCAGCGCGGCGCCGGACGAGGTCCGCGGCCAGGTGGTTAAGGCAAGCGTTGTGCTGACCAAGGGAACCGAACCCACGGAGGAACTGAAGAAAGAAATCCAGAACTACGTCAAGCAGCATACTGCGCCGTATAAGTATCCCCGGATCGTTGTGTTCAGGGATGAACTGCCCAAGACCGTGTCCGGCAAAATCCAGAGGGCGCTGCTGTGATCGATTCAAGCCTGTGCTACCTGCTTCGCGGGGACGAGGTGCTGATGATGCACCGGACCCGGAAGAAGAACGACATGAACCACGACAAATGGATCGCTGTGGGCGGCCGGTTCGAGGCGGGGGAGAGCCCGGAAGAATGCGCGCTGCGCGAGGTCAGGGAGGAGACAGGCCTGACCATGGTTGACCCGCAGTACCGGGGAATCGTGACCTTTGTCAACGATCTGTATGAAACCGAGCGGATGCACCTGTTCACAACGGAGACGTTCACGGGTGAGATGACCGACTGCGACGAAGGCGAGCTTGTCTGGATCAAAAAAGAAGAGTTGGACCGGCTTCCCCAGTGGGAAGGGGACCGGATTTTCCATCGCCTGCTGAAGGAAGGCATCCCCTTCTTTGAGCTGGTGCTGGTCTACAGCGGAGAAAAACTGCTGTATGCCGACCTCAACGGCAAACGTTTGCAGATTTGAGGAGGAAAGATTTTTATTCCACTCAGAAAGACACCGGGAGAATGACACGAAGAACGGTGAAAAAGCGCTGATGGCCTTGACAAACAAGGACGGATGATGTTTAATAGGCCCGTTGACGTTTTTTGAGCGGGACGGGGGCGGGTGCCCCGGTTGAGGAGGTAATTCAGCTTGGAAATTCTCAGGATGGTCCTGGAAGCCATTGGCGGCACTGCGGGATTGTTGTTGATGATCTCCATCTTCTACCAGATCGTGATCGGACTGTTCGGATTCAAAAAAGAAACAAAGGATTACACGGACCATGATCCCGAATCCCGGTTCCTGGTCCTGATCCCTGCGCACAACGAGGAGCGGGTGATCGGCGATATTATCCGGAACCTGGAAGACATGGATTATCCCCGTGAAATGTACGATTATTATGTGATCGCCGACAATTGCACGGACCGTACGGCGGAAGTGGCCCGCGAAGCGGGGGCGAATGTGATCGAAACCCGGAAGGAGACGCCTGATTCGCCGACCGGCAAGCCGATCGCCCTGCGTAAGGCCCTGAACTCCCTCGGGGATTACCAGAACCGGTATGACCTGATGATGATCTTTGACGCGGATAACCTGATGGATACCAATATGTTCCGCGAAGTGAACAGCCAGTATCTGGACAAGGGCAAGCCGGACTTCATCCAGTGCTACCTGGGCGCCAAGAACAAGGAAGGTGTGGTGGCCTGGTTCTACTATACGGGCTATACGCTGACCAACCGGTTCTTCGACCTGGCCAAGCATCGCCTGGGCCTGAACTGCCCCATCGGCGGCACCGGCTTTGCGATGTCCACCGCGTACCTGTACAAGCGCGGCGGCTGGACGACCATGTCGCTGACGGAAGACTTCGAGATTCAGGTGGAAGCAACGCTCGAGGGCCGCAGGATCCTCTGGAACCACAACACCCGGGTTTATGATGAGAAACCCACGAAGCTCCGGGCGGCGATCCGCCAGCGGATGCGCTGGGGCCAGGGCCAGTGGTATGTGACCTTCCGGAACACGGGCAAGGTGTTCAGGAGTCTCTTTAAGGGTCAGATCACCTTCGGTGAGTTTCTGAGCCTGCTGACCTATATGTACAGCGTTGCGGCGTTGCCGCTGTCGATCATCCAGGGCATCGCAACGGTTGCGGTCTGGCTGATCAATCCGGTGAAACCGCTGATCGACCTGTCCGTGAGCGGCGTACTGGCCGGAGTGGGCGTGCTGGCCTACAGCTATTTCTTCCTGTTCTATCTGGCTGACTGGATGGACAACCATATCGCTTTCAGCATCAGGACGATCCCACTGATGATCGGCGGCTTCGTGGCCAATGCGATTGTCGGCGCGTTCATGCAGGTCGGCGGTCTGATCAAGTTCAGGGACCAGCAGCACTGGGTCAAGACGGACCATGCGATCGCCGCGCAGACGGTGACCACACGGGAATGCTCGCCGCAGCTGCGGAGAAAAGTTGCATAATAATATGTTAAAGCCGGGACAGACGATGCCCCGGCTTTTGTTTAATGCTTTTTCATGTGGAGCCAGCGGTGCTCGTCCTGGTATCCGATTTTTCTGTAAAAGTCATTTCCGCCGCCGGTCATGACCTCGGCGCCGAGAGCACGCATCACCCGGTCATGCCGGGACAGGGCGGCCGCGGCCAGTCCTTTGTGCTGATGGGAAGGCACGGTGCAGAGCGGCTCCATATAGGCGAGTCGGTTCTCCGGGATCCACCACATCCCGGAGAAGCAAACATAGTCTTCGTTCGCGTCCGCGATGATTACAGTATAGTCATAGGTTGCATGGGGCGAAGGGGCGATCGACGCGCACAGCACATTCTGGTACAGCTCATGCGGGCTGAGACCGCCTGCTTTCTTGGGGATCTCCCAGTCGACGAACTCGCCGAGTTCCTCGCTGTTGAAGCCGTCCCACAGGCATTTTGCGGACTTCAGCGGGTCGGAAGTCCTCGCGTTCACAAAATGATACCCTTCGGGGAGGGGATAGTCGAGCTTTCCCTTCCGGAAGTCAAAGATCAGGTCGGACTCTTCGTATTCAACGGTATATCCCCGTTTTTCGGCCTCTTCGATGAGCGTCTTCTGGCCGCTCAGCAGGTTCAGTTCCCGCGGCTCGTCAAACTCAGGCCAGGCGGTCTCAGCATATCCGATCATCTCCCCCGCAAGGAATTCGTATCCGGGGCGAAGCACGAAATAGGTCGATGTGACCGGCGCTTCATAGAAAACAAACGCCACCGGAAGGTCGCCGTCCAGCCAGAAGCGATTCAGCCGGAGATAATCCTTATCCAGCCAGGAGCTGATGATTGCATACTCAAAGAACGGAGCCGCCGGGCCGTTCGTCTCCTCATGGTTATATACATCCGTCATGAGCTTCCAGGCAAGCCCGATATCTGTCAGGATCTGGAACTGTTTGGTTCGGATCTTCATCCCGGTGTCCTCCGCGGTGCGAGTGGTCAGCACTGGGACGTGCGCCCCGGTGTTTGTTTCCCCGCCGGTTTTATATTACAATGGTATTGTAACATCGGAACCTGGTATCCGGTCAAGTTTTTGTTGAGGAGCACATATGGATCTGAGCAGCGTATACTTTGTGATCGGGACAGCCTACGCAGGCAAATCCACGCTGGTGAAGAATCTTGCAAAGAAGCATCACGGCATCGCGCTGGAGGAAAACTACCATAACGCGAAACTGCCGGAACTGGACAGCCGGGAGTTCCCTAACCTGACCTACACCCGGGACCTGGAGGACTGGCATGAGTTCATCCGCCGAACGCCGGATGAGTATTTCACATGGATCAGGAACGTGCAGAAGGAATGCGAGACTGTGGAGCTGCAGATAATCGAAGAGCTGCTGCAGAAACCGGAGGTGCACGGAAAGAAAATCTTTGTGGATACGAACATTTGTATCGAGACCCTGCACAGGATTTCGGACACCGGGCATGTACTGGTAATGCTGTCGGAGCCGGAGATCTCGGTCCGCCGATTCTTTGAGCGGCCGGACAAAGAAAAGCAGTTCCTCTATCAGCTGATGATGGAGGAGCCGGACCCGCAGGCTTCCCTGGACAATTACCGGAAGATCCTCACGCAGATCAATTCGCAGGAAGCCTACGATGAACTTATGCATTCCGGCTTCAGGGTACTTCTCCGGGACGAGGAAAGGACACAGGGGGAAACGGTCCTGCTGGCGGAAGAAATCTTCGGTATCGCAAAGGAAATGTCCCCTTGTGTTTCCGGGATGATTGAATTCAGGAAGATTTCTGACTTTCCAAAGGGAACGCTTTACGACATTCTTATTGATGCTTATTCTTTTGACGAAAGGAACCGGCAGATCTGGGATAAGAATTGGAAAGAAACCGATGATTTCTTTTACAGTCATCCGGAAATTGCCGATGAATACGGGCTGGTCACCTGCCTGGACGGGGAAGCCATCGGCTTTGTGACATGGGATCCGCGGCATCGGCCGGACTACGTTGAGATAGGACATAACGGGATCCGGGGAAAATACAAAGGGCGGGGTTACGGACGTTTGCAACTGCTGGAAGCTTTGCGGAGAATCAGGGAGTATGAAGGCCTGAAACGAATCATCGTCTGCACAAACAGCAATCTGATCGCACCGAAGAACTATGAATCGGTCGGTTTTACCCTCTATGACAGCAAAATGAACGAAACAGAGAGCGCATATACAGGAAATTATCTCTATTATGAAATCATTCTTTGAAAACAGCAGCGGAAAGGACCGTCCCTCTGCGTTCCCATCTGGGGGTTTTCCTTTTTAAAATGTTATGTTATAATCATACTGATTTTCTGCAGAGTGTGAATAAAGGGAAGGAGCCACTGGCTTGAGACTGGCATTCGGGATTGTGTTTTTGGCGATCATTGCCGCGCTGACCGTATGCGCGCGGGTCGCTAGGCATTCCGGGAAGCGGAACGGATCCGCTGCCTCGATTCTGCTTGCGTCTCTGATCCTGCCCATGGCCGGGAACATGATCATCATCCTGTCCTCCGGCAGGGTCCTCTCGCTGATCGGCTGTTACCTGTACTATATCGGGCTGGATGTGGCTATCGCGGCCATGATCCATTTTACCTTTGTATACTGCGGGATCTCCCGGCGCGGGAAACGGGTGGGGCGTGCAGCGTATTTCCTGCTGCTTGCTGATGTTGTCCAGCTGCTGCTGAACCTCTTCTTCCATCATGCTTTCAGGCTTGCGGAGGTCGAGGTGGACGGATACCCGTATTACAGAATGATTCCCCTGTGGGGGCAACAGTTCCACCGCGCGCTGGACTACGTGCTGCTCGCCGGGGTGATCGGCACCTTTATCATCCGGCTGATCCGTGCGCCGCGCCTGCAGACTGAGCAGTATTCGGTGATCCTGTTTGCCCTGGTCCTGGTGACCGCGTGGGAGACAGCCTATATCTTCTCCGGCGTGCCGATCGACCGGTCCATGATCGGACTTGGCGTGTTCGGCCTGCTGATCTTCTATTTTTCCATGTACTACCGGCCAATACGCCTGCTGGATCGGATGCTTGCCGGTATGGTTTCCGAGCAGAAAGACCCGGTGTTCTTCTTTGACAACGATCAGCAGTGCATCTGGATGAATACAGCCGGCCAGCGTTTCCTGAACCTGGAGAAGCATGAAACAGACCGCGCCAGAAACGCCCTGGAAGATGTGTTCGGGTCCCGGCATCCGGGTGTTGCCTGCTGGGAAGACCACCTGACAATGAATGTGGGCGGCGAAACGCGGTTTATCGAACTGTCAAAACAGCCGCTGGTCGATTCCAGGCGCAAAATGGACGGATTCTATATCCATATCCGCGATCTGACTGACGAACGGCGTAAAGCGGAACAGAAGCTGTATGAAGCCCGACACGACCGGCTGACAGGAGTGTACAACCGGGACTATGTGTATGAATGCACCCGGGAAACGCTGGCGGAGAACCCGGACGAGCCTTATGTGGTCTTCTGGCTGGAGGTCACCGACCTGAGGACGATCAACGACCTGTACGGGGTCGCCTTCGGTGATTATGCACTGCAGTGCGTGGCTGAGTGGCTGCGCAGCGGCGGCGACAGCCTGGGATCGGGGACGGTTTATGGCCGTCTGAACGGCGACAGCTTCGGCGTCTGCGTTCCGGAAAAGCATTTTTCCCAGGAATGGCTGGAGAGGCAGCTGTCCGGATTCGCAGTCCGGGAGGATAACCGGGAACGTCGTCTGCTGATCCATGTCGGGGTTTACCGGGTCGCAGACCGGAGCGTGCCCGTATCCGTGATGTACGACCGGGCGATGCTTGCGATGGAAAACATCAAAGATAACTACCATTTCCATGTGTTATGGTATGATGACTCCATGCGCGAAAGGGCTGTGTGGAACCGGCGTATCTCCGGGGAACTGAGCGGCGCACTGAAAACGGGCGAGATCCGTCCGTGGCTGCAGCCGATTATCGACCGGGAGGGAAAGACAATCGGAGCGGAAGCTCTGGTGCGCTGGATCCATCCGGAGGAGGGGATCCGTCCGCCGGATGCCTTTATTCCCATGTTTGAGAAGAACGGGATGATCGCGGAAGTGGACCGCTTTATCTGGCGGAAATCCTGTGAGATCCTGGCCCGGTGGAAGCAGGAAGGAAAGGACCTGTTCATTTCCGTGAACATCTCACCGATGGATTTCCACCTGATTGACGTGCCCGGGGAGCTGAAGCGGCTGGTCCGGGAATACGGGGTGGAACCGGCGATGCTGCGGCTGGAGATCACGGAATCCATGATGATGGACGATAAGGAAGGGCAGATGGAGATTCTCGAGGCGCTTCAGGAGGCCGGATTCTGCATCGAGATGGACGACTTCGGGAGCGGGTATTCCTCGCTGAATCTGCTGCGCGAGATGCCGGTGGATGTATTGAAGATCGACATGGTCTTCCTGCATCAGGCTGGACGGAACCAGCGGGCGAGGACGATCATCCGGCAGATAATCGCCATGGCCCGGGAGCTCGGGGTCACTTCCCTGACGGAAGGCGTTGAAACAAAGGAACAGTATGAAAGCCTGCGGGAGATGGGCTGTGAACTATACCAGGGATATTACTTCGCTAAGCCGATGCCGGAAGAGGACTTTGAGCGCTTTCTTTCCGGCAGCAGCGCTGAATAAACGAGAGGAGCAGACGGGTTATGAGTGAAAGCAATCCCTTCAACGAGTTCTTTACCGGATGGTTCAGTATGCTGGAAAAGGGCCTGGAAAAACTGAATGAACAGGAATGTGCCTGCCTGTTTTCCGAGTGCGGAAAAACCTGTTCCTGGTATGTTGTGAATTACGTATACAGAAAGCTCTTTGATGAATGTGAGGGGAATCTTGACCGGTTTTTCTCAAGGATTCATGAAATAGAAAGCGTGGACGGCAAGGTCA
Source organism: uncultured Eubacteriales bacterium (assembly GCA_902793605.1). Lineage (GTDB taxonomy): Bacteria > Bacillota > Clostridia > Christensenellales > Aristaeellaceae > Aristaeella. Next base: position 10,592 of record CADBEB010000009.1, on the reverse strand, counting down.
TCGAATCCGGCAGGGTGTATGAACTGATCTTCAAGAAATGTGAGTGCCCCGTCCATACGGATGCAAAGATCAATTCGTCCCGGCTGTGTACGTGCTCAAAGGAAAGCATGATCTGCGTATTCAAAGCCCTCGTCCCGGACAGGGAATTCAGCCTGGAACAGGTCTCAACGATCCTTGCGGGTGCCGACGTGTGCAGATATCGGATCACGTTTGACGGCTGACCGCAAAACACAAAAGGACCGTCTCCTTGTGTCGGGACGGTCCTTTATTATTCCCTTGCAGTTTACGGATGGACGAAGGTGCCGATATCGCTGCCTTCAAGGACACGGATCAGATTCTGCGGATCGTCCAGGCCGAAGACCCGGACCGTTGGGACCTTGTTTTCGGCGCACAGGGCGAAGGCGGAGGCATCCATGACCTTCAGGCCGCGGGCGAGGGCATCGGAATAGGTGATGTCCCTGATCAGGGTGGCGGAGGGATCCTTCAGGGGATCGGCGGTGTAGACGCCGTCGATATTCTTGGCCATCAGGACGGCATCCACTTCCATCTCCACCGCGCGAAGGGCAACTCCGGAGTCCGTAGAAAAGAAGGGATTCCCGGTGCCACAGGCGAAGAGTACGACCCGGCCCTCCTTCAGGTGCCGGCGGGCGGCCATGGCATTGAAAGGTTCCGCGAAGCGGTTCATATCCACGGCGCTCTGCACGACGGCGTCCAGACCGGCCTTGCGCAGCGCGTCCGCCATGCACAGGCAGTTGATCACAGTGCCCAGCATGCCCATCTGGTCCGCCGTGACGGCATCCATGTGGGCCGAGGGGCCCTGGCGGCCGCGCCAGATGTTCCCGGCGCCGATGACGATGCCGATCTCCGTTCCCATGTCGTGCATGGTTTTGATGATTCCGGCGATCTCGTTCACCTTGTCAAAATCAAAGAGATCATGGTCCGATTTAAGGGCTTCGCCGCTGAGTTTCAGCAGGATCCGTTTATATGCAGCCATAATGTGCTCCTTTCAGGGGTTTTCCTGCCCTTCAGTATAGCATAAAACCTTGACAATGCAAGGCTGTCTGATATAAAATACATTGTTTTGTGCCGAGCGGGCCGAAAACCTGCAAAGGCCTGATTTTCAACATGTTCGGGAGGAACGACATGCTGCCTGCAAGAGACTCACGGGAATTCAGCGAACTTCTGCACGAAGAGGTGGAGAAGCGGCGCACGTTTGCCATCATTTCCCATCCCGACGCAGGTAAGACGACCCTGACGGAGAAGCTGCTCCTGTACGGCGGAGCAATCCGCAGCGCCGGCAGCGTCAAGGCCCGGAAGACCGACAAGCATGCGACCTCGGACTGGATGGAGATCGAGAAGCAGCGCGGCATCTCAGTGACGAGCTCCGCGATGCAGTTCATCTACGACGGATACCGGATCAACATCCTGGACACCCCCGGCCACCAGGACTTCTCTGAGGACACCTACCGGGTACTGGTCGCGGCGGACGCGGCGGTCATGCTGCTGGACGCGGCCAAGGGTGTCGAAGCCCAGACAATCAAGCTGTTCAAGGTCTGCCGGATGCGGAATATTCCGATCTTCACGTTTGTGAACAAGATGGACCGTGCGGCGAAGGATCCCTTCTCCCTGATGGAGGAGCTGGAGCAGGTGCTGGGAATCCGGTCCTGCCCGATCAACTGGCCTATCGGCGTGGACGGCGATTTCCAGGGCGTCTACCACCGGGATACGAAAACGGTGGAACTCTACACCGGTGGGGACCACGGAAAGAAAATGGTCGAGAAGACTGATATCGCGATCGACGACCCGGCGCTCGATACAGCGCTGGAAAAACACTACCGCGACCGGCTGAAAGAGGAGATCGAGCTGCTGGACGAGGCGGGAGACGCCTTTGACCTGGACAAGGTCCGGGCAGGCGAACTGACCCCGATGTTCTTCGGGTCAGCGGTGACGAACTTCGGCGTGGAGCCCTTCCTTGACCGGTTTCTTTCCTTTACGCCGCCGCCTCTGGCCCGCGAGAGCGACGAAGGCATGATTACTCCCGAGGAGCCCTACTTCTCCGGGTTTATCTTCAAGATCCAGGCCAACATGAACCCCGCACACCGGGACCGGCTCGCCTTTATGCGGATCGTTTCCGGCGCCTACGAGAAGGGCTTGGAGGTCTGGCATTCCGGAACGAACAAGACGGTGGCCCTGAAGCAGCCCCAGCAGTTCATGGCGGACGAGCGGGAAGCGGTGGAGGAGGCCTGGGCCGGCGACATCATCGGCCTGTTTGACCCCGGGATCTACCGCCTGGGCGATACGCTGTCCGACGGACCAAAGATCCACTACGCGAACATCCCTGTGTTCGCTCCGGAATTCTTCAACCGGGTCCGGCCGCTGGACAGCATGAAGCGCAAGCAGTTTCAGAAGGGCATCAGCCAGCTGGCAGAGGAAGGAGCGATCCAGACCTTCATCCGCACCGAAACCGGCCGCGAGGAATTCATGGTCGGCGTGGTCGGTGTGCTGCAGTTCGAAGTGCTGGAGCACCGGCTGCGAACGGAATACCAGACGGAGATCGTGATGGAAGGCATGCCCTTCCGTCATGTTCGGTGGGTGGCGAAGACACCCAAGCCGGTGGAGGACCTGAAGCTGACGTCGACATCCGGCCGGGCGAAGGACAGCCGCGGGCGGGACGTGCTGCTGTTTGAGAACGACTGGAGCATCCGGCTTGCCTGTGAGAACAACGAAGGACTTGAACTGACAGAGACTGCGGAAAGGTAATTATGGTTAGGGAAGATATAAGAAATATTGCAATCATCGCGCACGTGGATCATGGCAAGACCACACTGGTGGACCAGATGCTCAAGCAGGGCGGCGTCTACCGCGAGAACCAGCAGACCGTGGACCGCGTGATGGACTCGAACGACCTGGAGCGCGAGCGCGGGATCACGATCCTGAGCAAGAACACCGCGGTCCACTACATGAACCACAAGATCAACATCGTCGATACGCCCGGCCACGCCGATTTCGGCGGCGAGGTGGAGCGTGTGCTGAAGATGGTGGACGGCGTACTGTTGCTGATCGACAGCTTTGAGGGACCGATGCCCCAGACCCGCTTCGTGCTGAAAAAGGCGCTGGAGCTGAAGCTGAAGGTCCTGATCGTCATCAACAAGGTGGACCGGCCGGATGCCCGATGTGACGAGGTAGTCAACGAGATTCTGGACCTGCTGATTGACCTGGAGGCAGACGAGAGCACGATCGAGAACCCGATCCTCTACGTTTCCGCCCGGAAGGGAACGGCGACCCTGGACCTCGAGCAGCCCGGGACGGATCTCCGCCCTCTGTTCGACGCGATCCTGAAGTACATCCCGGCGCCGGAAGGTGACGCGGAAGGCCCGGCGCAGGTACTGATTTCCACGATCGACTACAGTGAGTATGTGGGCCGGATCGGCGTGGGCCGCGTAGTTCGCGGAACCTTCACCGAAGGCATGAACGTGGTTCATACGAACCTGGAGACCGGCGTGACCAGCCCCGTCTGGCGGCTGGGAGGCCTGTTCCAGTATGACGGACTGAAACGGGTGAACGCGTCGGAAGTCGGCATGGGCGATATCGTCGCCCTGTACGGCGCGGAAGATATCTCCATCGGCGATACGGTCTGTGATCCGGAAAAGATCGAGGGCCTGCCCTTTGTCAAGATTTCCGAACCGACGGTGACGATGACCTTCTCGGTCAACGACAGTCCCTTCGCCGGACGGGAAGGCCAGTATGTGACCAGCCGCCACCTCCGGGCCCGTCTGATGCGCGAACTGCAGACGGACGTTTCACTGCGGGTGAACGACACTCAGACGACGGACTCCTTCGAGGTCTGCGGCCGGGGCGAGCTGCACTTGTCCATCCTGATCGAGAACATGCGCCGGCAGGGGTATGAGTTCGCGGTGAGTAAGCCGCGTGTGATCTACAAGGAGATCGACGGGGTCAAGTGTGAACCCGTGGAGCGCCTGATCGTCGATACGCCCCAGGCATCGGCCGGCGCGGTCATCGAAAAGATCGGTCGCCGCCGTGGTACGCTGGAGCATATGAGCGGCATGGACCGGGTACGCCTGGAGTTCCTGGTGCCCTCCCGGGGCTTGTTCGGCTACCGGAGCGAGTTCATGACTGATACGCGGGGCGAGGGCATCATGTCCTCCGTGTTCGAACGCTACGAGCCCGTGAAAGGCGATATTCCTCACCGAAACGCCGGTGCGCTGATCTGCTTCGAGACCGGCGTGACAACCAGTTACGGCCTGTTCTACTCCCAGGAGCGCGGCACGCTGTTCATCGGCGCGGGCGAAGACGTCTATATGGGCCAGATCTGCGGCCAGAACGCCCGGCCGGGCGACCTGGTGGTCAACGTGTGTAAACAGAAGCACGTGACCAACATGCGCAACGCTTCCGCTTCAGAAGACGCGATGCGCCTGATTTCCGTGCATCCCCTGACGCTTGAGGAATGCCTGGAGTTCATTGACGACGACGAACTGCTTGAGATCACTCCCCAGCACCTGCGGATGAGGAAGCGTCAGTTGGATCATTCCCTGCGCGCCAAGGCCCGCAGCAGAGGCGAAGAAGCCTGAAGTTTCAGAATATAAGGCCCCGCGAAAGCAGGGCTTTTTTTGATGCGGGGAGAATAGAATAAAGAGAACAGAAATATGAAGAGGAGAATGATACGATGGGTTTTCCGAAAGACTTTATCTGGGGCGCAGCGACCGCCTCTTTCCAGATTGAAGGCGCGTGGGATGAGGATGGCAAGAGTCTGAGCATCTGGGACGAATTCTGCGAACAGCCGGAGAAGATCTTCGACAAATCGGACGGGAAGATCGCCTGCGATCACTACCACCGGTACCGGGAAGACGTGGAGCTGATGACCGCACACGGGATCCGGAACTACCGGTTTTCCGTTTCCTGGCCGCGGATCCTGCCGGAGGGAACGGGAAAGGTGAACGAGGCGGGCGTTGCCTTCTACAGCCGCCTGATCGATTGCCTGCTGGAACATGGCATCCGTCCCTGGCTGACGATCTATCACTGGGACCTGCCGGCCTGTCTGCAGCGGAAGGGCGGATGGCTGAACGAGCAGATGCCGGATTGGTTCGCGGAGTATACCGGGGTGCTGGCGGAGCGCTTCGGCGACCGGGTGAAGGACTTCATTACGATCAACGAGCCGCAGTGCATCGTCGGGTTGGGCTACGCGGCCGGCGTCCACGCGCCGGGGCTGAAGCTCAGCGTGCGCGACCAGGTGCTCATCTGCCACAATCTGCTGAAGAGCCACGGCCGCGCCTGCCAGGTGCTCCGGGAAAAGGTGAAGGACGTCCACATCGGTTACGCCCCCTGCGGCGGGCCGGCGATTCCGTACGACGAGAGCAATCCGGCGGACGTGGAAGCCGCGCGGAAGGCTTATTTCGCCACAAAGGACAGGACGCCGGCCTTCTCCGTTGCCTGGCTGAGCGATCCCGCGATTCTTGGCCGGTATCCGGAGGACGGGCTGAAATATTACGGGCAATACCTGCCGGAAGGCTGGCAGGAGGATCTGAAAGTCATATGCCAGAAGCTGGATTTCTATACCCAGAATATCTACGAGGGCGAAGAGGTCCGCGCTGCAGACAACGCGGACGGCTACGAAACCGTACCCTATCCCAAGGGACATCCAAGGACGGCCTTCGGCTGGCCGATCACGCCCCGGGCGCTGTACTGGGGACCGCGCTTCCTCTGGGAGCGGTACCGGTTGCCCTTCATGATCTCCGAGAACGGTATGAGCTGCCATGACCGCGTGATGCTGGACGGCAAAGTGCATGATCCGAGCCGGATCGACTACCTGCACCGCTATATCAGGGAACTGCGCCGGGCGAGCGAGGACGGCGCGGATATCCGCGGCTATTTCTGCTGGAGCCTGCTGGACAACTTTGAGTGGGCCAAGGGCTACACGGAGCGCTTTGGCCTGGTTTATGTCGACTACGCGACCGGGGAGCGCACCCCGAAGGACAGCCTGACCTGGTATGCCGAAACGATCCGGACGAACGGGGAGAACCTGTGACCCGCCACCGGAAGGCGAAACTGAGAATACAGGAAACATACGAACACAAAAGGACCGTCCCTGTGCTGGGGACTGTCCTCTTGTATTCCGGACAAAAAGTGCAGAAAAAGTCGGGTAAGCACCCGATACCTCCGGTATACTGGTCATGCAGCGAGGGGAGGGAAGAAGATGCAGAGCTGGATCGAAGGGTTCCAGGAATCCATTGATTATATGGAAGAGCACATGGCGGATGAACTGGATATCGAAGCGATCGCCGGGAAGGCGGCGCTGTCGCCGTTCTACTACCAGCGGATCTTCGGCGCCCTGTGCGGGCTGACGGTCGGCGAATACATCCGTGCGCGCAGGATGACGCTGGCCGCTCAGGAACTGGCACGGGCCGGCACGAAGGTGATCGATGCCGCGATCCGGTATGGCTACGATTCCCCGGACAGCTTTGCAAAAACGTTCCAGCGTTTTCACGGGATCACACCTTCCCGGGCAAAGGAACCGGGAGCGCTGCTCCGGTCACTCGCTCCGCTGCATATCAAGATCACACTGGAGGGTGGAAACATGATGGATTATCGTATTGTGGAGAAGGCTCCGTTCACGATCGTCGGAACCAAAAGATCGTTCAACACGGATACCAGCTATCAGGAAATTCCGAAGTTCTGGAACGAATGGATGGCGCAGGGTGAGGATCGCCCGATCAAAGGGACTTTCGGTGTCTGCATCGACATGAAGGGGAAGGGTTTTGACTATTGGATTGCGGATCTCTACTTCCCTTGGGAGGATATCCCGGAAGGCTGCGGTACCCGGGTGATTCCCGGAAGCTGCTGGGCACAGTTCCCCTGCACGATCAGCATGCTCCAGGATACCAACACGAAGATCTGGTCGGAATGGCTTCCGGCTCTGAAAGGCTATACGCTGGCAGGCGAGTATGATATCGAGGTCTACCTGCCACCGGAAGAAGGATCGCAGGACATGACAGTGTATATCTGGGTTCCGTTGAAGAAAGCCTGAACAGAACGATTCCCGGCAGCGGAGAAGATCCGCTGCCGGGATATGTCAGTTCAAGAGAATCTTACGTCAGGTATGTGGTTCGGAAGTCCCAAATGGTCTAATAGTTTTCATGCTGCCCCCTGCACAATCCAGAAAATACCGTGACCAATCAGCTATAACAGTATTTAGGCGATGCATTGATTCTGTTCCGCCAGAATTATACCAGATCCGGAAAAGTATCCCGTTTCATCCTCTGCCTGTCTGGTTGAAATCTGTGTGCTCATAGCTGCGCTTGTTGAACGGACGCTTCACTTCATGGCTGAAGATCATGTACGGCAGGATATCCATATGCGCCGTCAGCGTTGATCACAGCCCGTGTAATAGCCTCGCTGACTACTTCCGCGGCCAGCGCTCCGACCAGGTCCTGATCTGCTTCAATACTCCCGATGGATACGGCGTAAATACTGTCACCGTCGGCGGATGTGTGTACAGGGTTGATGGAACGGGCATATCCGTCGTGAGCCATCCCGGCGATCTTACAAAGCTGCGCCTTATCGAAGCAGGCATTCGTGAAAACGGTACAAATGGTCGTGTTGCCCGTGAACTTATTCTCCATGACCGCACAACTGCCGCGCATATACTCCAGCGTGGAACGCAGGCCGGTCTTTTCCTCGTTCAGCATACCGGCAATCTGTTTTCCGGTCCGCCAGTCATAAACATCTCCAAGAGCATTCACAACCACGATTGCTCCGATTTTCAGTTCGCCGATCCGGACCGCATAGCTGCCGATACCGGACTTCATGCAGAAGTCCATTCCGGCAAATTTGCCCACAGTCGCGCCGCAGCCGGCGCCATAATTTCCATCCCGGTAATTAGGGGCTTCCATAGCCAGCCGGGCAGCTTCGTAGCCCATTGCCGCATCGGGGCGGACAGAAGAATCACCCACGGACAGATCATAAATATCAGATTGGGATACCAAAGGCACCAGGGCGTAACCGGTATCATAGCCGATCCCGTGTTCCTCCAGATACTGCATCACGCCGTTCGCGGCGCCTAAACCATAAGCGCTGCCGCCGGCCAGCACAATGGCGTGAATCTGCCGGGCAGCCATCAGAGGGTTGAGCAGCTGACTTTCCCGGCTGGCGGGTCCGCCGCCCCGTACATCCAGCCCGGCGCGCATACCCTCCGGTGCAATGAAAACCGTACAGCCGGTAGCAGCTTCGGCATTCTCGGTCTGTCCGATACAGACGGGGCCGACATCGGTTACCGATATTTCGCGCATTATATGATCCTCCTCTGCCATGGAAATAACCGGCAGCAAAAGCACTGCCAGCAGGATGCAGGTGAGCTTTCTCACACAGCTCCTTTTTCTTTGCCTTTTTTGCGTATGACTGTATTCCTCAAAAACCCGATTTGTTGTCAGTTCATTCAGCTGAGAGTTTTTCACTGAAGCCCGGGCAGGATTCCAGCTTCAATGATAGCATATCTTCAGGGAATTTTCAGAAATATTTTCACCGGTGGCATGGCTCAGCAGGAAACCGAAATAATCCGTCTCGATGATCCGGCTGTTTGTAAAGCTGAAGGCTGCCGTACAGCCGCTTTCCGGCCTGCTGCAGCGACAAAAGAAAAACCGGACTCAATGAATGAGACCGGATTTGAAAAGGCTTTTCGATTACTTTTCGGCAATATCAGTAGCAGGGCTGCCATCTTCGCCAATCGTCAGGGTGATGACCTTGTCGCCCTTGGTCATGATGGAGGTCTGGATGTTGTTGCCGTTCTCCAGCGCATAGGAGAAGTTAATGAAAGGAGCGCCGTTTTCCACTACGGTATCAACGGTGATGGTGACCTCCTGTTCGTTGGCCAGTTCGCCCTGTCCCCAGGTTTGTGGCCTGGCGGCTTTTTGTTCCTTCAGGGTAATGTCCTTGGCGGTTTCACCGGTCTTGTTGATGATGGTGATGCTCATCTTTGCGGTTTCTTCTTTGGGTTCTTCCTTCTTGGCACAGGAGGAGAAAATGGCCAGCGCCGTTACGAGGACCAGAACCAGTGCAATCAGCTTTTTTCATTTCTGTATCTTCCTTTCAGTTTCTTTCTCTCAGTATCTTTCTTCTTCCATTTCCATGGCTGCTATCCGGCAGTCATATGTCTATACGGGAACAATTCTACGGATGGCAGAAGTTATTCTGCTTTTTTTGTTTTGTAGGCTTACTGTTCTGCGGGCACATCAATTATTTCTTCGGATGGTTCTTCAAACAATGTTCTTACTATATTTATTTCCCTGCCTTGCTTAAGTCAATACAAATGAAATAGTATTTACTCAAAGCAAAAAAATCACAGAATTGCAAACAACACGCAATTTCAAAGTTACAGCAGCAATTCCATTTCACGGATCCGGCTTCTCTGTATATTTAAGACATAACGGATAGAGGAACGCAATATAAAACATCTGAACAAAACAGGAGAGAATGATTCCGGCCGGACCGCCGATCCAGTTTTTGATCTGGGAACACAGGATCAGGTTGACGGCATAGTAACTGAGAACGCCCGTTACAAGGCGTGTCAGTCTCCGGATCATGGGAACCTCGGTTGAGAATCCCACAAAACGCCTTTCAAGGATCCAACCCAATAAAATGCCGGAACACCATCCCACTCCTTTATAGGTATCATTTGCCATTTTTGCGCCGTCAACCAGCAGTTTCCCCTCTGCGTTGTAATCCGCGGGATATGGTTTAAGCGCCGCATATACGGCGATGGCAGCGGCCAGTCCGATGCCGATACATGCCACAATCCAGTCTTTCCCCGGATGAGTTTCAACCCACCGCATCAGTCTGACAGTTGCCCACATCATGACCAGGCCGGCCGCCATACCCACCAGGATATCCTGCGGCGTATGGACGCCCAGATAGATCCGGCTGAACGCGATCAGAAGCACAATGATTGCCAGAACAATCCGCAGGGATCGGGGAACATCCTTTCTCACAACGCCGCCTCCGAATACAGTGGCCGCGTTCATGGAATGGCCGCTTGGAAAAGAATACCCGGTGGCTGTTTCCATGGAATTTCCATAGGGGATGATACGCGCATCCCTGATCCATGGACGGTAGGCACAGGCTGTCACCTTCAGGCCACCGTTGATCAGCCGGTTTCCGCCCCAGCCAATCATCAGGTATGTTCCGTATTTTTTACTGATACACCAGTATACGATTGCCAGGAGAACAGGAATTACAGTAAGTTCCCCGAAGAAAGTCATTTTGGACAGGAACTCAGCCAGACTTCCGCCGATCCCATTCCTGAACTGCTGTAGAGCAAGGAGAATATCGATGTCCATTTCGTTTCAAAATCCTTTCTTTGTGTTTTGCTGCAATTTGATTCCCGATTGTTTGACAGTAAATTATCTCAAAAGGCAGAGCCATAACCCACCATATCAAAGATTCGCCAAAAACAAAAAAAGCCCTGCTCACAGAAGAGCAGGGCCCAGACTGTAGACAAAGTCCGAGGTTAAGGCCTCGGATTTTGTCATATAAAAGTGCTGGAAAATCAATAAAATCAAAATACAGCGGGCGAATTGTGGTAT
>CADBEB010000008.1 GCA_902793605.1 uncultured Eubacteriales bacterium | reverse complement strand
GTCTGTAGCCGTGCCTCTTCTGTTGGAATCCCCACCGCTCCGGACGCAAAAAAAGTCCGAGAAATCAACGATTTACTACTTGACATTATAGGGAGGTGCAGTCATGCTGACCAATATCACGATGGGGCAGTATTATCCAGTGGACAGCAAGGTGCACCGCCTGGATCCCCGGATCAAGCTGATCCTGACGATCGCGTTCATCGTGGCGGTATTCATGGCGAAGACCTTTGCGGGATATGCAATCCTGCTGCTGTTTGTTTACGGGGTTGCACGCCTTGCCAATGTGCCGTTCAGGATGCTTCTGCGGGGCCTGAGACCGCTGCGGCTGATCCTGATCCTGACCTTCATGCTGAACCTGTTCTTCACTGCGGGAGAGACGGTTTGGGTAGAGTTCTGGGTCATCCGGATCACGAAAGAAGGTTTTATGCAGGCGCTGTTCTATTCGCTTCGCCTGGCTTTCCTGGTTGTGGGTACGAGCCTGCTGACCCTCACGACATCTCCCGTGGCCTTGTCGGACGCGATCGAGAAGCTGCTCACGCCGCTGAAGAAGATTCATTTTCCTGCCCATGAACTGGCGATGATGATGACCATTGCCCTGCGCTTTATACCGACTCTGCTGGAGGAAACGGACAAGATCATGAAGGCGCAGATGGCCCGCGGCGCAGACTTCGAGAGCGGCAACCTGATCTCCCGGGCAAAAGCGATGGTACCCCTGCTGGTGCCGCTGTTTGTTAGCGCCTTCCGCCGGGCCGGAGACCTGGCGATGGCCATGGAAAGCCGCTGCTATCACGGCGGGGAAGGACGGACCCGCCTGCGGGTGCTGAAACTGACCCGGAACGACTGGATCGCCTGCGCGGTGATGGCACTCCTGATCGCATTGATTATCCTGGAGGGGATCTTCCTTTGAAACGCATCCTGCTGACAGTGGAATACGACGGGACAGCCTATGCCGGCTGGCAGCGCCAGATCAACGGCCTTGCCGTTCAGCAGGTCCTGGAGGAGGCGCTGGCCGGAGCCTGCGGACATCCGGTAACGGTGACCGGTTCATCCCGGACAGATGCCGGCGTTCACGCGCTGGACCAGAAGGTCCACTTTGACACCAGCAGCGGGATTCCGCCGGAAAAGTATCCCTTCGTGCTCAATACCATGCTTCCGCCGGATATCCGGGTGCTTGAAGGCAGGGAAGTCCTGCCGGACTTTCACGCGCGGTTCCTGACATCCGGCAAGACCTATACCTACCGGATCTGGAATGCCCGGCACGGGAGCGCTTTGCGAAGGAATACTTTCTGGCATATACCGGTGCCACTGGACGAAGGTACGGTGCGAAAAGCCCTGCCATCCCTGTATGGCAGGCACGACTTTGCGGCGTTCCAGGCTGCAGGAGGGACCGCAAAGACGACGATCCGGACAATCCGGGAAGCTGGGCTTTCTGTTGATGGAAATGAATGGATCCTGACGGTCTGCGGAGACGCGTTCCTGTACAACATGGTCAGGATCATTGCCGGGACGGTTGCGGAGATCGGCCTTCACCGGCTGGAACCGGACGCGTTTCAAAAAGCCTTTGAGACAAAGGACCGGCTGGCGCTGGGCATGACCGCGCCTGCGCAGGGGCTGGAACTGACAAAGGTTTTTTATCCGGATGAGGCGTTTGTCAATCCTGCTGCTTTACGGTGGCATGAGTAGGGGGAAGGTCTGAACGGAGAAGGGAATAGAGGGCGACATCGACGTATTCGCCTTTGTTGAACACGCGGCTGCGCAGGATCCCTTCCTTGCGGAAGCCGCTTTTTTGCATCACCCGGCCGCTGGCCGGATTGCGGACATCATGTTGCGCCTCGAGGCGGTTGATGGGGAGCGAACGAAAGGCCTCCGCTGAAACTGCCCGCAGCGCCTGCGTGGCATATCCGCGGTTCCAGTGATCTGCGGACAGACTGTAACCAATCTCGGCGGAACTGTTCTCTGCTGAATACCAGATAAAGCCGATGGTACCGATCACGCGGCCGCTTTCCCGCAGGGTGATAACCCAGGAGGAAGGATATCCGGCCCTGGCACGGCGGATCAGGCCGCGAAGGCAGGACCGCGTCTCGGAAACGGAACGGTGAGGTTCCCAAAGCACATAGCGCGCTACCTTTTCATCCGAAGCATAGGCATAGATATCGGCGGCATCCTTCATACGGGGACGGCGAAGGATCAGGTCCTGTGTTTCAAGGACAGGAAGACAGGAAAAAAACACGGGCGGTGACTGGATGTCCGTGTCCGGAACCGACAGCAAACGTTGCCAGAATAACTTCATGAAAAGCGGGTCCCTTCGGGAACGGAAAAGGCGTTCCGTTCGTTCTCATCTTTGGATACGTTCATTCATTCGACGGTTCGCAGGGGATTTCCTCCCGCCTCCGGCAAGGCCTGATTCATTGACAATCATTGCAGTACGGCGGTAAAATATCCGCGAACGGTTTCTGAAAAACCAGACTCAGGAGGATCGAACATGAACAACAAGCAACGGGGAATCCTGAAAAAGGCAGCTGCACTGATGACGGCGCTGCTGATGCTGCTGGCAGCCGTTCCGGCATCGTTTGCTGCGAGCGGAGACTGGACCGAGCTGGTGATCACGCTCAGCTGGATCAATGCAAACGGCGAAGAGCAGAGCACGACGGCTGTACCCGAGGGGGAAAATGAGGCAGGCGAAGGTTGCTTCTGGGCTCTGGTTGCGCCGGATGCACCGCTGTACGCCCTGGTCTTCAATGCCGTGCATCCGATGCATGAATATGTGTTTTCTCCCGCTCCCGGCAGTGTCCTGGAGGGAGTCATGGATGCAGGAGAAGTCATGGACGGATTTACTTGCATTCCCATCTCCGCGACGGAGAACGAAACTACCGAGGTATTCTACCTTTATATTTCCACGGTGACAGCAGAACCGATCCTGCCGACCGAGGCCCCTGTTGAGGAACCCACGGAGGAACCGACCCCGGAACCCACCGAAGTACCGACGGAAGTTCCGACGGAAGTGCCTACAGAAGTACCGACCGAAGTGCCGACCGAAGTACCGACCGAAGTACCGACCGAAGTACCTACGGAAGTTCCGACGGAAATCCCCACGGAAGCACCGATCCCGGAGGTCGTTACCGCACCGAATCCGGAACCGGTGGAAGAGATCCGGCAGACCGTTGTTGAAGAGCCTGTTCCGGAACCTGCAGAAGAACCGGCAGAGGAACCCGTCGAGACCATTACCGAAGCTCCGACGGATGCACCGGTGATGCCGGTCGGAGAGCTGGTCAACCGTTATGCTGTGACCAATGCCGGCGAATTGAAGTTCCGCGCAGAGCCGAGCACCAAGGCGCAGATCCTGGAGAATCTCAAAAAGTCCGGTGTTTACGTCTGGGTCATCAGGACGGAGGAAAACAGCAAGGGCGAAGTCTGGTCGAACGTTGTGCTGAACGGGCGGAACGGCTATATCATGACCAAGTTCCTGAACCTTCTGACCGAGGAAGACAGCGCAGCATATGACAACATCCAGGAAACGCCGGCGCCGCTCCTGACGGATGCAGTACCGGAGCAGGAGCCCCTGCCGCAGGATGTTACCGGCACGGAACCCGGACCGGCTCCTGTCGGGGAAGTGATACAGGAACCGGCAGAAGAAGTAAAGGGAGCGGCGGAATCTGCCGAGCAGCCAGGGGAAGCCCCGGCAGAAATGCCGACAGAAGAGCCGACAGCAGAACCGACAGCAGAACCGACTGAGGCACCGACGGATGCGCCGGAAATGCCGATCGGCGAGATGATCAACCGCTATGCCCGGACCAATGCGGGCGAGCTGAAATTCCGTGAGCAGCCGAATACCAAGGCGAAAATCCTCGAAAACCTGAAAAAGAAGGGTGAAAACGTCTGGGTACTCCGGACGGAACCCAACGAGAAGGGCGAAAACTGGTCCATGGTCATTTACGGCGGCAAGACCGGCTTTATCATGACCAAGTACCTCGATCTGCTGACCCAGGAAGACAGCGATGCCTATAACACCGTGCAGGAGAGCCCGGCACCGGTCTATACACTGGAAGAATTGTTCCCGACTGAGGAACCTACGGAAGTACCGACGGAAACGCCCACAGAAGAGCCGACTGCCACGCCGACCGAAGTACCGACAGAAACGCCGGAACCGACTGATACACCTACGCCTGAACCCACGGACACGCCGACCCCGGAACCGACCGATACACCTACACCCGAACCCACGGACACGCCGACCCCGGAACCGACCGAAGCACCGGAGATCAGGGAGGGCGAGATGATCAACCGCTACGCGCTGACCAACGCGGGCGAGCTGAAATTCCGTGCCACGCCCGGAACGACCAAAAAGGACAAGGTTCTGGAGACCATCAAGAAAAAGGGCACCTATGTATGGCTGATCCGGGCGGATGTCAACGAGGCCAATGAAAGCTGGTGCCATGTCCAGTACAAGGGCAAGGACGGCTATATCATGACGAAGTACCTGGATCTGCTGACCCAGGAAGACAGTGACGCATATAACAATGAACAGGCAAGTCCGGCTCCCGTGATTACGCTGGAAGAGCTCTTCCCGACGGAAGTGCCCACAGAGGTCGTAACACTGGAAGTGACAGAGGAGCCGACCGTGGAGCCGACGGACACACCGGAACCGACGGCGACGCCCACAGAAGAACCGACGGCGACCCCGACCGAAAAGCCGACTGAGGAACCGACCGAGGAACCGACGGCAACGCCTACAGAAGCTCCGACGGCGACCCCGACCGAAAAGCCGACTGAAGCTCCTACCGAGACTCCGACGCAGGCTCCGACTCAGGAACCCACCGCAACACCCGTGCCTGAACCGACACAGCAGCCCTATCAGCGGGTCGGCTATGCGATCACGATCGGTGACGGCGTCTACGTACGTCAGTGGCCGACTTATTCGAGCGCATTTGTTGATGAATTGCCGGCGAACAAGATCGTATATGTGACCGGCCAGGCCTATGTGGACAACATCGGATGGTCGATGGCGGAATATGACAACAAGTGGGGCTATGTCCGTGCGGATATGCTCCGGATGATTTCCGACGGTGAGATGCAGGCCTACCGCGACCTGATCCAGGGAACGCCGGATCCGTCTGTTGTGAACACGGTGGAGCCCTATCAGTACAATGCCCAGGATGAGAGTTGCTATGGCTATGTGACACAGGACCAGGTCAACTTCCGGACCGCTGCTGACAAGACGTCGGGCAAGGTCATCCGGAAGCTGAACAAGAATGCGCTGTGCCTTGTGTACGGCAGCGAGCAGAGCAACGGTGAAACCTGGTACAGGGTCGGATATGAAGCGGACGTTGGCTACGTCAACGGGCAGTATTTCAAGCAGATGACCGTTGGCGAGGCGGAGAGATTCCTGAACTCCAGCCTCTATACGGAAGGACTGAACAACAATTCCACGTCCGGGAGCGGGACTTCTTCCGAAACCGCGACGACCGGAACGGCGAGCGGAATCGTTTCTGCAGAGGACCAGAAGGTCAGCGAATGGGTTAATCCGAGCAGCGGCTCCACCGTCAGCTATGAACCCTTCGATCCCTTTGCAACGCCTTCTCCGCTTGAAGAGAATGGAATCGCAAACTCGGAGTATCTGGATTCCCTGGTCTCCAAACTGCAGGACGGAACACTGAAGCAGGAAGACCTGCAGACAGAGCTGGAGAAGTTCTACAAGGATGCTGCCGATACGGAGGGATCTGTGACAGCCGCGACAGCTTATATACTGGAAAAGACGGGTCTCACGACAGAGACGCCGTCCGAATCTCCGGAACCTATGGTTACTGAAGAAATCATTGAGAATCCGCAGGAAAAGGGTACAGGCGGCGGGATCGGCGGATGGCTGATCGGTCTCGGCCTACTGGCTGCTGCCGGCGGTGGCGGATACTACTGGTACGCCAGCACGCAGAAGAAGCGGCAGGCAGCCCAGCGGATCGCCCAGAAGAAGGCTGCCGAACAGCGCAAGACCCAGGGAAGCAGCCGCTCCGGACAGACGACCAACAAGCAGGGACAGCCGGCAACCGCCCAGAATGCGGCCAGAGTGAGAACCGGCAACTATTCCAGCAGGGGAAACACAACGACAGCGAAGCCTTCCCAGACGGATACGACCGCACGCAAGGCATACGGCAGCAATGTTGAGAATCCCTACGGACGGTATTCCGCCTCCTCCTCCACAGAAGAGGACGCAACCTATACAGCCAGTTTCAAGCCGGAGAACGAAACGGATAAACCGGCACGGATCCGGAACAAGGCAACGGAGGCAAAGCCGGCAGAGAAGCCTGAACTGCCGGACGATCCCAAAGCATAAGAAACTCCCGCCGGAAAACAGGAAGGAGACCGCCTGACACAGGCGGCCTCCTCTTTGCATATAAGGAAAGGACATGGTATAATCCAACCATCATCCGACCGGAGGAATGAAGGGAAATGACGAAACAGAAGGCATCAAAGAGGCAGATCATGGCACGCGCGATTGCGATCGTGGTGGCGGTCGTGATGACGTTATCGATCGTTCTTGCGTTTGTCCTGAAATGACTGACACACATTGATCCATGAAGGAAGGGAGGAAAGCCGGAAAATGAAAAAAGGAGATCAGCGCAGGCCGCTTTCAGTCGGCACAGTCGTTATGCTGGTGATGCTCGCGATCGTGCTCGTCGGTTCAGCTGCCGTGCTGGGCAGGCTTTCCTCCGGCGCTTCCGTCGATCTGGACAAGCTGAACATGCAGATCCTCGATCTTCAGAACGGACTGCAGAATGGCGGAAGCGACAGTGGTAACACCGCCGCGGGACAGGGAAAACAGGCCGACAAACCTGCCGGCTTCCCGGAAACACCCGGTAATGCTTCCGTTTCAGACAATCCCGTGCAGGAGGCACCCGCAAAAGAAACAAATCCCGCCCAACCGGCGGCCGCCGCGACTGAAAAGCCGGCGACAGACACAAAACCAGCGGAAACCACGCCGGAAAGCGCCTATACACTGACGGTTGCAGGTGCTGTTTCCCTGGAAGGGGAAGTGCTGAAGAATACATGGAACACGGATTCAAAGACTTATGATCTTTCAGACATCATGCTCCTGCTGAAACCGGAACTCCGGGGAGACCTGAATGCCGTGTTTGTCGAGAACATCCTGTCTGATAACGAAAAAGCCAGCGATACCGTGGCGCCGGAAGCGCTGGCGGACCTGCTGCAGGATGCTGGCTTCGGCATGGCAGCCTGCGGCTTTTCAAGGGCTTATGACAAAGGAACGGAAGGCATCGCCGGTACGTGGATGGCCCTGGATGAGCGCGGGATCATCCCGACCGGAATCCGGACCGAGGACAGGCAGGACAGGCTGGAGATCGTGACAGTGAACGGTGTGAAGACGGCTTTTCTGCAGTATACGGGGACGGTGCCATCCAAAACCCGAAAGAAAATGGTGAAAGCGGGCACGGAACGTACGGTGCCTGAAGCTGAGATCTCGCTGATCACGGAAGAGATCGGCAAGGCACGTGAACAGGGTGCGGAAGCCGTGATCGTTCTGATGAAATGGGGAAAGACAGACAACAAACCGGACAGCAGCCAGCGTGAACTTGCCGAACAAATCGCCGGGGCCGGGGCGGATCTGATCATCGGCAGCGGCAGCCGGATCCCGCAGGGTGCGGAATACCTGAAGGGCAGGGGCGGGGCGAACGTGCTTTGCATCTGGAGCCTCGGCTCCCTGATCACCGGTGACCGGAGCAATCCCAGACATCTGTCAGGATACCTGCTGCACGTAACGATCCGGAAAAACGGAAACGGCGGGGCAGATATCCTGGCACCGGAGTACAGCCCGGTCTATACCTGGAAGTATAAGCAGGACGGACGCTATTACTACCGATGCCTTGCATCCGATCTGCCAGTTCCCGACGGGATGGACTCTGAACAGCAGAAGATCATGGCAAAGGCGGAAAAAGCAGTCAGTGAAACGCTGGCAGGTTCGCCGCTGGCACTTCGCTCCAGATAATCAATGAAGATCAACGCACTGAGAAACGAACTGAAGCGCCTGCTTGAACCCGGAAACGGCAGGAGGAGGCCGGCTATACGGCGCAGCCTTCTCGATGACTGGTTTTATGCGGCCGATCTGCCGGAACTCGTTCCCGGGGAAGAACTGGAAGCGGTATGCAGGAAGCTGCAGGAGGCAGGGTGGGAAACCCTTTCGGAGAATGGCTGGCTGCAGCTTCGGAAACCGGCGGACGAGCCGCCGGAGGACTGGTATGAAGGGCCTTTCGGACCAGAGGCGGAGTGCTGCAGGAGCCTGCTGAGCCGACATCCGGAACAACTTCAGGAGAAGGATTGGAAAACCATCTGCAGCCTGATCCATGCAGGAGAAGAAGGACCGGAGACGTATGAAAACGCCTGCAGGCGGCTGCATCATCTGTGGGCGGAGAGACTTCGGAAGAAACAGAAGCTTCCGGAGATCAGCCTGTTCTATTTTGGGGGAGGAAAATGAGATGCTGATACGACATATCGGCCATGCGGAATTCCTGATCGAAACAGAAAATGCAGTTCGGATCGTGACGGACCCCTATGACGCCGGATGCGGTTATCCGATCCGGTCTGTGGGAGCGGAGATCGCCCTGGTGTCACATCACCATCATGATCACGACGCGGTGGAAAACCTTCAGGGGAAGCCTGTGATAATCGATCAGGCCGGGCTGTATACGCCTGCAGAGGGAGTCAGGATCACGGCTGTCCGCGGATACCATGACGACGAGCAGGGGGCAAAGCGGGGAGAAACCCTGCTGTTCCTGATTGAAACGGAAGGACTGAGGATCGTGCATCTGGGCGACCTGGGCGAGATGCTGAACGATAAGCAGGTGAGCATATTGCATGATCCGGATGTGCTCATGATCCCGGTCGGAGGGTTTTATACCATTGACGGCCGGCAGGCACAGGAAACCGCCGCCCGCCTGAATGCGAAAGTGATCCTGCCGATGCATTACAGGACGAAATACAACGCTGAATGGCCGATCTCCGGACCGGAAGTATTCCTGGAAGGATACCCGAATGAAGAGGTTTGTGAAGGGACAGAGGCGCTGAGAGTCACGAAGAAAGACATGATGTGTCAGCCTAAAGTGGTGCTGTTTGATCTGAATTCATAATTCAGAATTACTGATTCACAACTCGATCTGCCTGCGGCGGTTTTGCCGCAGGTTTTATTGTGCTTTGGCACGCCGGGACAACGGAAGGAAGATCCGGCGGAAGTAATAGCGGAGACGGGCCGGGCGGGAGAGCTCGGCGCGGAGCAGAATCGAAGTGTCCTGAAGGAGGCTTGTATCGGTCGCCTGCGCTTCAGCACGGGAATAACGGATGAGGGAGAGGCATTCACCGACCGGTCCGATGGCGACGCTGAAGACGCCCGTCCTGTCGACCCGGCGGCCAAAGGCCATTGGCGATTCGTTCTTCCTGCGTGTCATACCCTCAGCATAGAGCAGGTCTGTGATCTCCTGTGCCCAGACATCCAGCCGGGCGTCCTCGCTTCCGGCACGGGCGGCGCGAAGTCCCGGTGAGGTCATGAGGATCCTGGCAGGCAGGCTCAACAGCAGGAGGAGCAACAGCCAGAGCCAGGGGAAAGAGGGGGAAACGGTATCCTGATCCGGCCGGGTTTCCGGATCCTGCTGCGGAGGCTGTGACGGCTCATCCGAGGGGATCGGAGTCGCTTCCGGAGTGGGTTCGTCCGGCGAAGGAGTCGGATCGTCAGTATCCGGTTCCTCCGGTTCCGGCGTCGGCGTGTCGTCCGGTTCGGATTCCGGCGGGGTTTCAGGATCCGGGGACGGTGTCGGCGGTTCCTCATCCGAGCCGGGCTGGTCGCCGCCGGTCCGGGGCGTGGCATCAAACGTCAGCCATCCGAATCCTTTGAAATAAACCTCGGTCCAGGCATGGGCGGAAAGACCGGTCACGATGGCTTCCCCGTTTTCATCCGGTTCGGCGATATAACCTTCGACATAACGGGCGGGAAGGCCGACCATCCGGCACAGCACGGTCATGGCGGAGGCAAAGTAGGTACAGTACCCTTCTTTGGCGTCGAGAAGGAAGCGTGTGACGAAGTCCACGTCTTCCGGCTGGTCATCCACATCCAGGGTATACCGGAAGCCGCGGCTCAGGAAAGCCTGCAGTGCCAGGGCCTGGTCATAGGGAGCGCTTCCGGCGGAGGCCGCTTCCCGGGCCAGCTCGTAGACCGGTTGCTCCAGGTGGGAAGGCAGCTCCGTATAAGTTTCCGCGATGCGGTCATAGGCGCTGTCTTCCAGGGTGGAGCAGACTTCGATCAGCGTTCCGAGCCCCGGATCCCCGGCCATGAAGATCGGCGCGGAAACAGCATAGGAATCCCCAGGCTGGAGATTTCGCGTGATGAAGATCTCTGAAGCGTTTGAAAAATAGGGAACCAGTTCACCGCCGGGCTGAAGGACCCGGACACGCTGCGGTGTGAAAAGAGTGGACGCGCTGTCGGACAGCATCCGGACAGAAACTGTGGCCGGATCACATTGCGCATTCCGGACGGTCTCGGCAGGGAGCAGCTGGTCAAAGAGCATGGCACGGTCCGATGCCAGACGGGCAGACTGCCAGAGATAGCGCCGTCCGCCGGTTGTGTTTCGCCAGTTGCGGCCGGTATATTCATTCAGGACAACTCCGCGAAGGTAGACCGTACGCGGGGTGGAAACCTGCATGACCGGATTGTCGTGCGGCTCGGGCTTGCCTCCCAGCTGATCCATGCCTTCCGGATAGTATCCTTCGGAAGAAAGAGAGAAGACGTCACGCGGCTCTGTGAAGAAAAGCCGGTCCAGAACGGCCTGGCGCAGCTCATCCGCTTTCTGCTGCAGGGAATTGTCCTGAACACCGCCGGCGGTCAGGAGGAAAGCGGCGATTACCAGCAAGGCGGCCCATGGGATCACATGCAGGACAGAGGTATCAGGAAAGCGGTCGATCATCAGCAGGAGGATCAGGGCGGCCAGTGCCGGCAGAGCCCAGGGAATCACTGAAGCCGAGCCGGTCAGGTAGATCAGCAGGATCAGACCGACACACAGGAATGATGCCGGAAAACAGGAAACACTGCGGAGGCAGGCAAAGCAGCTGACCAGGGTCAGCAGGATCGTGATCAGAAGGATTGCCTGAGAGGCAACGAGCGGAAGCGCGGAACGGATGCCGGCCACACGGAGGGAAACGGCGCGGGCAACGTCGGAAACAGTGATCATGCCCCCTGCGGCAGTGAGCCAGAACAATACGCCGGCACAGCAGGCGGCTGCCGAGGCGATGGCGGTCACACGCTTCAGGGATGCCAGTTCGAACAGCACGACAGTGACCAGGACGGGTACGATGACTGCAGGCCTGATGAAAGAAGATTCAAGGATTCCCAGGACGGGAAAAACAAGGCCTGCCGAGAGCAGAACAGAAAGAAGGGCATGGGCCAGGCGGGTGCGAACGGTTTCCTGCACGGGATGTCCTCCTTTCGTTAATTCATAATCCGGAATTCATCATCCACAATTTATCATTACTGAAAATTGTGAATTCAGTTTTCTCCGGGTTCCGGGGTGACATAGGAGACCTCAATGCCGGATTGCTTGAGGCGGGAGATCAGCGGGAGAACATTCTCATCCTCCGGCGCAAAAGTGATCAGATAGAAGCGGATGTTGGGCCCGCTGCGATGCATCCGGATCATGATGTCCACCATTGGAATGTTCAGGCGGGCGGAAACCACCACAACGCAGCCGACTTTCCGGAGCCGCCGGCTTTCCATGATCAGGACACGCTCAAAACGATCTGTTTCGGAAAAGTCAACACGGGCCAGATAATCCATGGCGATGGGCAGGCCCATGCTCTTATCCACATCCACCGGATGATGACCGAGGAGCGGCAGGCGAACCTGATGGTCTGTGGAAGCCTGGTCCGTCAGGACGGATGCGGCCGTTTCCAGAAGGGTGTCCCGGATATCTGCTTCCGCCTGGGGATGGCCCCAGGAAGGAGGACGGGAACAGTCCATCAGGATCAGCACGTCCTGCAGGATCGGTTCATCAAATTTTCGCACGATCAGTTCTCCCTTGCGAAGGGAGAGTTTCCAGTGGATCTTTTTCATCGCATCGCCTGGCTGGTAGCTGCGCACGTCCGAGGGGGCGTTCAGGTCTTCGGTGGCGCGGGACATGATCTCACTTCCGGGATCTCCGGGGGAAAGCACAAGCGGTTCGGTAGGGAATGTGCGCGGGAGCACCGTCAGCGAGAACGAGGTATCTGACAGGACAACCCGTCTGCTGACGATCCCCAGCAGGTCCTCCACGACACAAGCCCGCAGGCCGACGGGATAGACGCCTACATGAGACGCATGGATCGGCAGCCGGAGGCTCTGTATACGCCGGGGCATATTCTTCAGGCGGATTTCACGGTCCAGGCTTCCCGATGGATCAGAGACCTCCAGCAGGATCGGGGCGATCGGGATCAGACCTTTGTGCCGCATACGCAGGGTGAAGATCAGGTCCTCTCCCCGGTGAACCGTCTGCTCTGTCATATTGCCATCAACCATGAGCGTTGCGGATGCCCAGAGCACCGCTAGCAGGCTCCAGATCACAGCCAGGACGACCAGCACGGAAAGAAGCAAAAAAAGCTGACTGCCGGTGCACAGGGCAACCGTCAGCAGCAAAAGGACAAGGGAAACCGGAAGAGAGAATCGAAGCTTCATGATCTTACAGCTTTACGGGAACACTTGTATTCTGGAGTATGGTCAGCAGGAACTGCTCTGCAGGGATGCCTTTCATCCTGGCTTCCGGTGAAAGAATCATCCGATGGGCCATGACCGGAAGGAACATATGCTGTACATCTTCCGGCAGAACGAAGTCCCTGTCGTCCAGCATGGCGCAAGCCTGCGCACCGCGGATCAGCGAGATGGCGGCACGGGTGGACGCACCGAGGGAAAAGGCCTGGTCGTTCCGGGTGGCGGCAGCGAGCGAGGCAACATAATTCCGGACTTCCGGAGAACAATAGACCGTGGTGACCTGCTCCTGCATGGAAATGACGTCCTGGGCGGAACAGACCGGTTCGATGGTCTCCATCGGCGGAACGGTACCGCTGTAGCGTTCAAGGACGTCCATTTCCTGCTCCACGGTGGGATAACCGATGGAGATACGCAGGAAGAAACGGTCCACCTGCGCTTCGGGCAGCGGGTAGGTACCGACAAACTCGCCGGGATTCTGGGTTGCCAGGACGATAAACGGCTGCGGCAGCTGGTGAGTGATCCCGTCAACGGTCACCTGATGCTCTTCCATGACTTCCAGTAGGGCGGACTGCGTCTTCGGACTGGTCCTGTTGATCTCGTCCGCGAGGACGATCTGGCTCATCACAGCGCCTTCTTTGTATTCCATCTCGCCGGTTTTGAAGTTGACAAGGGTAAAGCCGGTGACATCCGAAGGCATCAGGTCCGGTGTAAACTGGATACGGCGGAAGGAACAATCCAGCGAGCGGGCCAGCGCGCTGGCCAGGGTGGTCTTTCCGACGCCGGGAACGTCCTCGATCAGTACATGGCCTTTGCACAGCAGCGCAATGAGGGCATACTCGATCGCTTCTTCCTTGCCGACAACGGCTTTGCCGATATTCTGCTGAAGGGCGAGAATCATTCTGCCTGGATTGATCATAAGGGTAATTCCTCCTGGGATTAATACAGTTTAGGGGGCTTTCCGATCGCCCCCTAAGACCCCTTCGGCTCCATGGGGGAGATAATACAGCTTACGGGCTTTCCGCAAGGAATCGCACGCGCACCGCGGCCGGTGACTCAACACAGAATCGGCCTTCATCCGCCACTGGCGGCGGCCATTATGTGCAGCTCGCGCACCGCACGCGACATCGCCCAAACCCCTTCGGAGATGGTTTTAAGCAGGGTTTGGAAAGCAAATAAAATTATACCTTTAATTGAAGAAAACCGCAAGGTGTGGTATGATGCGCAGAGAAGAACCACGGAATAAGCGAATGGTTTCAGAGAAAGGGCTGAAGGCTGTGATCAGAGGTGTCGGCCTCGATCTTTGCGAGATCGCGAGGATGGAAAAACAAGCGGAGAACGAACGCTTTATGAATCGCTTTTTTACCGACAGGGAAATCGCGTTCATTCAGTCAAAAGGGAAGAACAAGGCGCAGACCCTGGCAGGGATTTTTGCGGCCAAGGAAGCGCTGGCCAAAGCCCTGGGGACCGGCATTGCCTTTGAGTTGAAGGATGTCGAGGTGCTGCACGGCGAGGCCGGGGAACCGTTCTATTCCCTGACAGGGGAAGCGGCGAGGCTGTCGGGAAACGACCGGTTCCTGCTGAGTATCAGTCATGACGGCGGGATAGCCGGAGCGGTATGCGTGCGGGAAGGAGAGACGGTATGACAAGGATCTTCGGGCACAGAGGCGCAAGCGGATACGCGCCGGAGAATACGATTGAAGCTTTCCGGCTCGCGGCGGAGATGGGCGCGGACGGTGTCGAACTGGATGTGCAGATGACCCGGGACGGGGAGCTGGTGGTCGCCCATGACGAGACTATCGACCGGGTGAGCAACGGGAGCGGACTGATTGTAAAGCAAACGCTGAAAGAACTGAAAAAACTGCATTTCAACCGTACGCATCCGGAATATGCGGAAGCTGTGATTCCGACGCTCCGGGAGGTGTTTGAACTGCTGAAGCCGACGAAGCTGGATATCAACATCGAGCTGAAAAACAGCCTGATCGATTATCCGGGGCTCGAAAAGCAGGTGATCGACCTGGCAGCAGATACATTTGATCTGGACAGGGTCATTTTCTCATCCTTTAACCATGCCAGCATGCTCCGGATCAAGGCGATTGAGCCGCGACTGGTTTGCGGCCTGCTGTACGAGGCTTCACTGATCGAACCCTGGGAATATGCCACGAGGCTGGGAATGGACGCCCTTCATCCTCACTATTCAGAGGTAATTACCCCGGGAGGGAATTGCCGGAAAGCACATGAAGCCGGGGTCCGGGTACATACGTGGACGGTCAATGATCCGGAGATCATGGCTGCTGTGCTGCGGGAAAAGGCAGATATCCTGATCACGAATTATCCCGACGTGGCTTGTCAAGAAAGAAGCAAAAACGTATAATTAATATGGCTTTATGCCACATTCATTCACATGAGAAGGTTTCGAACCCGCAGGTGCTTCAGGCGCCTGAACATTCGGAAATTCCAGGTAATAAGAGAAAGGCGGTTTGGAAGATGACGATTCGGGAAAACTATGAACAGTGGCTGAAGGATTTTGCCAACGATCCGGAAACAATCAGGGAACTGGAAGCCATCCGGGATGATGAGAAAGAGATGGAAGATCGTTTCTATACCGAGCTGAGCTTCGGAACCGCCGGTATGCGCGGCGTCCTGGGAGCAGGTATGAACCGGATGAACAAGTACAACGTGCGGCGCGCGACCCGCGGGTTGGCCCGCTACCTGCTTGAAAAACCGGAAGAAGCGAAGCGAGGTGTCGTCATCGCGTACGACAGCCGGCGCTGCAGCCCTGAGTTCGCAAAGGACACCGCGCTGGTGCTGTGCGCGGAAGGCGTGCCTGCTTTCCTGTTTGACGCATTGCGTCCGGTTCCGATCCTGAGCTACGCCGTGCGCCATCTCCATGCGATCGCCGGCGTCGTGATCACGGCGAGTCACAATCCTCCCCAGTACAACGGATACAAGGTATACGGAGAGGATGGCGCCCAGGTCGGTCCGGAAGCTGCGGAAGGCATTACCCGGATCATCCGCGCGACAGCCTATACGGACTGCGTCCTGATGGATGAGCAGGAAGCCCTGGATAAAGGCCTGCTGAAAATCATCGGCAACAAGGAAGTGGACGACGACTACATAGCCGATGTGAAGACCCTGAGCATCAATCCGGCATTGCTCCGGGAGGAAGGCCCGAAGCTGAACATCGTTTATACTCCGCTGCACGGAAGCGGCAACGTACCGGTCCGCCGCGTGCTGAAGGAGATCGGACTGACGAATGTGGCTGTGGTGAAAGAACAGGAAATGCCCGATCCCAACTTCAGTACGATCAAGGTCCCGAACCCTGAGGATCCGGGTGCCTACGAACTGGCCTTCAGGCTGGCGGCGGAAGTCGGCGCAAACGTGATCTTCGCCACCGATCCGGACTGTGACCGGCTGGGCGTGGCGGTGAAGGACGGAAAGGGCGAGTGGCATTTGCTGACGGGAAACGACATCGGCTGTGTAATGCTGCACTATATCCTTTCCAGCAAGCAGAAGGCCGGAACCCTGCCGAAGGACGGCGCAGCGGTGCGGAGCATCGTTTCCACCAGCCTGGCGAACCGGATCTGCGAGCGCTTCGGCGTGGCGATGTACGAAACGCTGACAGGATTCAAGTTTATCGGTGAGAAGATCCAGCAGTTCATGGACAAGGGCGACCATACCTTCCTGTTCGGCTTTGAGGAGAGCTACGGCTTCCTTTCCAGTACTTTCGTGCGGGACAAGGACGGCGTGAACGCGAGCCTGCTGATCAGTGAAGTCGCCTGCGCATGCATGGCGGAAGGTATTACGCTGTACGACCGCGTGCAGGAGATCTTTAAGGAATACGGGTATTATGTTGAGAAGGTCGTTTCCACAACGCTGCCCGGCAAGGACGGACTGACCCGGATGAAGGAGATCATGGCCGGACTGCGGACAAATCCGCCGAAGGAGATTGCGGGGCTGAAGGTCACTGCGGTGCGCGACTACCTCAGGGGTGTACGGACCGAGAACGGGAAGGAAGAACCTACCGGACTGCCGGCTTCCGACGTACTGTACTTCGAACTGGAAGGCGGATGCTGGGTCTGCGTACGGCCGAGCGGCACCGAACCGAAGATCAAACTGTACGTCAACAGCAACGACAAGACACAGGAAGCAGCCGACGCGCTGAATGACCGGCTGTGTGAGGCCAGCAAGGCGCTGATGGCGTGATTTATCAGGGGGATCCCTCCGCTTCGGTCGGGATGACACGGTATGCGGTTGGGACAATAAGCAGAGAATGAGGGATTGATCATGTTTGGAAAATTCATGAACAACTACTACTACGGAAAGAGCGGGAAAGGTGATTTCCGGAAGGAGGACCTGCCCGAGACCCGGAAGCAGCTGTTCTTTGATACGCTGAGAGTCCGACTGAGCGCGCTGTTCAGGATCAACATGCTGTATATGATCGTTTTCCTCCCGACGATGATCCTTCTGATGCTCAATTTCACATCCCTGCTCTCAACGATGAGCAACCTGATGCTGATCAGGGAGAACGATTATCCTGCCTATGTGGAGATGATCCAGGGAAACGGCGGGGAAGTCAGGGTGAGTGAAGAACAGTTCAACGAGCTGAAGAGTTCTGAAGTCAATCCCGGGGACCTGGTCGACAGTACGCTGTTCAAGGTGCTGATCTGGCTGATCCCGTGCATTGCCATCACCGGCCCATTCACTTCCGGTCTGAGCTATATCACAAGAAACTGGGCAAGGGATGAACACGCCTTCATCTGGTCGGATTTCAAGGACGCGGTCAAAGCCAACTGGAAGCAGGGGCTGGTGCTTTCCGCGATCACTTCGGTGCTGCCGATGCTGGTTTATGTCGGATGGCGATTCTACGGGCAAATGGCCGGCCAGAACCCCATCATGTTTGTTCCCCAGGTGCTGGTAGCGCTGGTGGCGCTGATCTGGGCCATCAGTATCACTTATATGCATCCGCTGGCCGTCACCTACGAACTGAAGATGAAGGACGTGATCCGGAACGGCCTGCTGCTGGCCATTGCCCGCCTTCCGATGAGCGTCGGGATCCGCCTGCTGCACTGTGTGCCGGCGATCATCTGCGCTGCGCTGATGTATTTCTGGAATCCAATGATCGGGATGCTGATCCTGTTTGCCTACTATTTCCTGATCGGATTCTCCCTGAGCCGCTTTGTGACTGCAAGCTATACCAATGCTGTTTTTGACCGGTTTATCAATCCACGGATCGAAGGCGCGAAGGTGAACCAGGGCCTCCGGAGATCGGAGGAGGACGATGAAGAAGACGAAGCGGATGACACGGACGGGAAGGACAAAGAAGGCTGATCATGTACCAGGATTTTGCAGAGATTTACGACGCATTGATGAACGACGTGGATTATGAAAGCTGGGCGGAGCATTATACCCGCCTGCTTTCCATTTTCGGTATCCGCGGAGGCAAGGTCTGTGAATGCGCCTGCGGGACCGGCGGCCTGACGCTGCCGCTCCGGCGAAGGGGATTCCAGATGACGGGCGTGGATCTGAGCCGTGAAATGCTCTGGCAGGCGGCGCAGAAGGCACGGAAGAACGGGATGAACATTCCGTTTGTTCAGCAGGACATGAGATCGCTGAACCTCCATAAACCGGTAGATGCAGTGATCGCAACCTGTGACGGAGTCAATTACCTGATGACTGAGGAAGATCTCCTGAGTTTTTTCCGTGCGGCAAAACGGGCGATCCGCCCGGGAGGCGCGCTGATCTACGACGTTTCCACACCGTACAAGCTGAAGAATATCCTGTGCGCGGGGCTGATGTGCGAGGACCGGCCGGATATCACCTATCTGTGGCAGAATACCTGGCATGAGCGTTCGCAGACAGTGGATCTGGATCTCTGCTTCTTTATCCGGGAGGCGGATGGAAGATACCGCCGGACGGAAGAGCACCAAAGCCAGCGGGCATGGGATATGGAAACACTGAAGAATGTGATGTGGAAGGCCGGGTTCCGCGGCGTGTGCATGTACAGCGAAGCGACACTGAATCCCGCAAAAGAAGGGGATCAACGGTGGCATGTCGCAGCGGCAAATCCGG
The DNA here is from genome assembly GCA_902793605.1 of uncultured Eubacteriales bacterium. Classification (GTDB taxonomy): domain Bacteria; phylum Bacillota; class Clostridia; order Christensenellales; family Aristaeellaceae; genus Aristaeella. The sequence continues at coordinate 67,976 of CADBEB010000008.1, read as the reverse complement.
AGGGTTAATCGGTCGATCCCCGGCCGGTGTGATTTCGATAAACGTAAGGAAGATTAATTCTATGGCTGATAAAGATGAAATGCTTCAGATCGACCTGTGCGACGGGCAGGTGCGGGTGATGCTGTGCGAGACGACAGATACGGTACAGCGCTGCGCGGATATCCACGGCTGCACGCCGGTCTGCACGGCTGCGCTCGGCAGGCTGATCACAGGCACAGCGATGCTTGGGATCATGATGAAAGGCGAGAAGGAAAACGTCACGGTCACGATCAAAGGCGACGGCCCGATGGGAACGCTGGTGGCAGTGGCGGATCATGGAAAGATCCGGGCTTGCGCAGATGATCCGAAGGTGGAACTGCCGCTGAGGGAGGACGGAAAGCTGGACGTCGGAAGCGCCGTAGGGCATCACGGCCGGTTGATCGTGATCAAGGACCTGAACCTGAAGGAGAATTATATCGGGCAGAGCGAACTGGTGAGCGGTGAGATCGCGATGGATTTCGCACAGTATTTCACGGTGTCCGAGCAGCAGCCTTCACTGGTCGCACTGGGTGTGCTGGTCAGCGGGGAAACCGTCCTGAAAGCGGGCGGCCTTCTGATCCAGCCGCTGCCGGGATGCCCGGATGAAATCATTGACCAGCTGGAACTGCGGAGTCCCATGTTTGCGGATATCAGCAGGGAGATGACCTTTGCGCCGATCGAACAGCTGTGTGAGGACTGGTTTCGGGGAATGAACCCGAAGATCCTGGAACGGACACCGGTTTCCTATACCTGCAGCTGCAGCCGGGAACGGATGGAGCGGGCACTGATCTCCCTCGGACGCAAGGAACTGACAGCGCTGATCGAAGAGGATCAGGGTGCGGAACTGGTCTGCCATTTCTGCCACAACAAATACTTCTTTACCACAGAACAGCTGTGCGAGCTGCTGAAGGAGGCGCAAAGGGAATGAAAATGCCGATCATCAACTTTGACGAGCATTTTGCCGATTTTACAGCAGAATGGATGAAGACCCATCAGCAGGATTACGCGAACTTCGACCAGATGGAAGAAGATATGCCGCGGATCTATGTTGCCTTCCTGAATGCCCGGGCAAAGTGGCTGGGCGGGGTCACGCCGGGATCCTATTTCACCCAGTTTGAGGATCCGAAAGTCCTGGTGGACTGGCTGACGGCATACTGCGAGGAAGGGACGCCGGTTCCGGACCTGCTGCTTGAGCAGATCGGAACAGTCGGGAAACCTTGTGAAAAGCGCCTTTTGGAGCTTCTGAAGGATGAGGAAGCCCCGGATGAAGCAAGGATGATCGCGGTGGAACTGCTGCGGGAAATGGAAAGCACCCTGCCAAAGATGCTGTATATTACCTGGCAGCTGGACAGAAGGCCAAAGGATGAACTGAAGGACAACGCGCTGGAAAGCCTGATCCTGATGGGTGAGTGTGTCGTCCAGCCGATCCTGCAGGAACTGCCGAAAGCAAACGAGGCAGGGGAGGAAGCGCTGCTGGAGGTGCTGAGCCATTTCCCGGCGAATGAGCAGACATTCAGGCTCGGGATGAAGCTGTTCCGTGAAAGAAAAGAGCGGCGTGCCCTGTTTGCCGGATATCTGGCTAAACTGGGGGACGACCGGGCCCTGCCGGAGCTGACGGAAGCCGCGAAGGAGCCGGGGCTGTCTTATCTGGCTTTCATCGAGATCCGCAATGCGATCGAAAGCCTCGGCGGTATCTGCCCGGAGCGGGAGTACGAGGATGATCCGGAATATGAGGCGTTAAGGGATCTTGACATGACATAAAGGGAAAGGGAGCTTAAGCCCCTCCGGATGATTGAGAAATTGTATCAATAATCGCTGTGTTATCAATATGGAAGGAAGGAGGAGACCGGAATGCTGTGTCCGAGATGCGGGTATTATTCTGACCGGGAGGATACTGTCTGTCCCGAATGCGGGGAGATTCTGACTTATGCTTCCGGCGCTCCGATGACAGGGGCGGAGATGATCCGCCAGGGAAAACGGGCCAGGCAGGCGATCCACGCGGGAGCCGCGAGTGAAACTCAGGAAGCCAAACGAAAGCGGCGCAGCGGCGCCAGTCATGCGACGATCGAAATGCCTGCCGTACAGGACGACAGGCCCCAGGATCCGGTCACCTATGAGGTATCTGATACGGTTGATTCCGAGGACGGAGACGATACGGGGTTTGAACGCAGGCGGAGGGCTGTCTATGACGAGAACGCGGCCCGGGAAGAAGAGGCGGAGCTCTATTCCGCACGGATGGAGAGCAACCGGCGGCAGAAGATGAAAATGATCAACTGGATCAAGATCGCATTGATCGCTGTGATCCTGATCGTGCTGGCGGTTGTCGGCGGCTGGCTGTTCCTGACCAAGACAGAAGCCGGACAAAAGATCATGGCCCGCTTCGGCAGGGATGCCACGTCGGCGGCTCTGTGGGCGGTCGGCGAGGAGCGCCTGAACAGTGGAGATATTGACGGCGCGATCGCCGACTTCGAAAAGGCCAAACTCCAGGATGAAGCAGAAGGCGTCGTGGATGTGGACGGCCTGCTGATGCTCGGGAACGCATATGAATCAGCCGGCGACCAGGAAGCTGCCGCGGCTTTGTATGAACAGATTTATACGGATACTCCCTCGCGGACGGAAGCCTATGTGAACCATATCCGGATCCTGCAGAGTACCAATAAGCCGGGGGATATGGCCAAAGCCGGCGAACTGATGAAGCTCGCGTACAAAAACACGGGTGACACATCCTTCCAGACCCAGCGGCGGGATCTGCTGCCGGCACCGCCGGAAGTCGACCTGACAGCCGGTTTCTATGAAACCAAGAAGTATATTGCCATTACGTCCTATCAGGGATATGACGTTTACTACACGTTTGATGAGAACGCCGAACTGCCTTCCGGCGGAACGCTTTTTACCGAGCGCGTCTTCCTGGATGAAGGAATCCATACCCTGAGGGCGGTCGCGGTGAAAGACGAACTGGTGTCGGACGAACTGAAAGCCGTCTACAAGATCATCATGCCTTCTCCGCAGACGCCGCAGTGCAATCTGGCACCGGGTGCCTACAAAACGCGTCAACGGGTCAAGCTGAAGCCGGGTCAGGAGAACCTGAACGACGACGATATTGTGATCTATTATACGGTGGACGGTTCGAACCCGGATGCCGACTGTCCGATCTACACGGGCGACCCTGTTCAGCTGCCGAGCGGACATACCGTCGTTCTCAAGGCGGTGGCTGTCAACAAGTACAACAAAGTTTCCAACATGCTGGAACGGCGGTATAAGATTGAGGCAAAGCCTTATCCGCTGACAGCCTGGGAACTGACGGAAACAATCGGGGGACTGGAACTGAACAGGACCCGGATGATCGACTTCCAGACAGCCTACGGAGAGGGAAGCCAGGAAACACTGGAGAACTATGAGGGGTTCGAGACGGAGACCCGCAAGCTGACCTATGACTGGGGTTACGCGGTGATGAACCTGTCCAAGCGTAACTGGGTGCTGGTGGAACTCTTCTTTAGTGAAGGCTCTGTTTTCAAGGCGCCGCGGGATACCGGCGTCGGCAGTCCGGAGGACTTTGTGATCGGCAAGTTCAAGGATCTCGGTCAGATCGCGAGCGCCAGCGGAAACCGCGGCCTGTATTCGCTGGACAGCGGATCGGACGGCAAGGTCTGGCTGCAGGAGGACGGTTCGAAGATCATACGGTACCGGGTCCGCAGCGAGGGTCATTGGTACCAGCTGGATTACAATGTAAGTAAGAGCGGCACGGTCACTTCGGTTGACTGGCGGTATATCCCGTAAGAGGATCCCTTCAGGACAAAAGAAAAAACCTGCTGATCATCAGCAGGCAAACCATCCGAATGGAAAATTTCATCAAAACGGCGGGGCGATGGTGAATTCGCGGCCGTCGAGGTGCGGCAGGCGCCCTTCCGTCTCCAGCTTCAGGGAGACGGCGCAGAGCTTCAAGGTGCGGGCTTTTTCACGCCGGTTAAAGCTCCGGTCTCCGTACAGATCGTCCCCCAGGACCGGATGGCCGAGCGCCGCGAGATGAGCCCGGATCTGGTGGGTTCTTCCGGTGATCAGGTGAACCCGGAGTCTCGATACCGGACCGGATTCCAGCGTTTCATAGCCGGTAGTGATCGGCCGGGCGCCGGGAATCTCCCGGTCGGTGATCCGGACTTCGGCATGCAGCGGATCCTTCACCAGCCAGGCGCTGCAGACCGCGGACGGCGGCTTCATGATGCCGCGGACCAGACAGATATAATACTTCTCAAGCGAACGGCGCCTGAAGGCATCCTGCAGGATTTCGAGGGCTTCCGGTGTCTTTGCGAAAAGGCAGAGGCCGCAGGTTTTATTGTCTAGGCGGTGACAGGCGGCGGGAGGGAATGCATCCGGATCCTTCCCGGCGATATAGGATGCACAGAGGTCCGTCAACGTGACGCCACCCCGGGCATCCTTTTCCACACTGATGCCGGCACGCTTGTTGACCAGCAAAACCGCCTCATCCTCATAGACAATCTCGAGTGCAGCTGCCTGAGAAGCGCCCGGGTCAACGGTATCCGGGAGGTAAATCCTGAGTTCTTGCCCGGCGTGTACGGTTGTTTCAGCGGGAACACGCCGCCCGTCCAGCTTTACATCCCGGCCGGAAAAAGCCTTGCGGATGGCGCTTTCCGGGAGCTCCGGCAAGGCGCCGCGAAGGAAGTTTCCGAGCCTTTGTCCTTCCGCTTCCGGTGGGATCGTCATTTGTTTCAGGATCATTACTGTACCCTCGAAGTGCCCAGCGTCAGCCAGCGCGGAACACGGTTGCTGATTTCCCGAAGCGCGCGGCGCATATCCGGTGTGACCTGACAGATGAGCAGGGAGGAGAGAACCTCCTCCATATCCGCATAGGGGGCTTCCTGCTTGGCGAGGAGAATCAGGTCCTCCACGGCGTCCTCCGGAGCAATCTCCGGCCGGGTAACGTCGAGAAGCAGACTGAGCATCTGCTCATAGAGCGGGCTTTCCACGTCGCCGACGCTGTCGGAGGCGCTGCTGAGCGTTTCGGGATCCATCTCCGCACAGGCATAGTCCATCATCCGTTCCGGTTCCGCAAGCCCCGGATGAATCAGCAGGAGCTTTCCGCTGTGGTCATAAACATAATCGTAACCGACCCGCAGGAAGCGTTCAAACAGATCACGCCGGCCGGCAACAAAGGTGTCCTTCAGCAGGGATTCCATATGGCGGACAGGAGCGGCGGCCTGTACTGCCCCGAGCAGGTACAGGGTGTTGTCGATGCTCTCGTGAACCTGCTCTACCAGTTCGCGGACTTTTTTGTGGCTGTCTGATGCCAGCAGCAGAAGTGCAGACGAACACAGCTGATGCGGCATAACCAGGACGGAAGCGCCGCCCTGTCCTTCGACACGGCACCAGAGGCGACGAGCCAGGCCGCGGGCGGGAAGCAGTTCATTCCAGTCTGTGAGCGGCGTGCGGCCGCCGAAAAGGACTGTGCGTACCAGCAGGTCGTGCTCTTCAACGGAGAGAAGGGCGGCTTCCTGCGCGTACTGGTGAAGGACACGCGTGCGGAGCTGCTCCACGGTATGCAGGACAGGGGCCTGTTTACCGCCTGAAAGGCGGCGGTCCTCTTCCGCAAAGAAGGAGAGTTCATAGAAGGATTCCGCATCGACATCGCTGCAGTCCGAATCAAAAAGGCAATGAGAAGGAAGGCCTGCGAGATCCTTCTCGCAGGCTTCCAGCAGATCGGCGCGCATTACGCTCATGGTCTTGTCGGCCCAGTGCAACGGGCGCGAACTTCCGTTTCTCAGCATTTAACGATCCATCCGAATTTGTCTTCCAGACGCCCGTACTGGATACCGGTCAGGGTATCGTAGAGCTTCTGGGCAATGGTGCCGATGTTTCCGTCACCGATGGTGATCTTTTCATCTTTCATGGCGAGGGTGCCGACAGGGCTGATAACCGCCGCGGTGCCTGTACCGAAAGCCTCGGTCAGCTTGCCTGACTTTGCATCGGCAAAGATCTCGTTGATGTCCAGACGGTCCTCCACCGTTTCATAACCGAGGGAACGCGCAAGCTTCAGTACGCTGTCACGCGTGATTCCGGGGAGAATGGAACCGTTCAGCTTCGGGGTCACGATCTTATTGCCGTAGGCAAACATCATGTTCATCGAGCCGACTTCCTCGACATATTTCTGCTCCACACCGTCAAGCCACAGGACCTGGGAGAAGCCTTTCTTTTCCGCTATGTCGCCTGCGAGGATCGAAGCGGCATAGTTGCCGGCGCACTTGGTAAAACCGACACCGCCGCGAACGGCACGGACGTACTCATCCTCCACATAGATGCTGACGGGCTTCAGGCCTTCCTTGTAGTAGGCGCCGACAGGGCTGAGGATGATGTAGAACAGGTATTTCTTCGAAGCGTGTACGCCCAGGCCGACGTCCATGGAGATCATGGTCGGGCGGATGTAGAGGGAAGTCCCGTCCTTGTGCGGCACCCACGCTTCTTCAACATGGATCAGCTTCTTCAGACCTTCGAGGGCGGTTTCCTCATCCAGGGCAGGCATTCCCATGCGCTGCGCGCTGCGGGTCATGCGGGCCAGGTTGTCCGCCGGACGGAACAGCTGCAGTCCGCCGTCAGCACGGTGATAGCACTTGCAGCCTTCGAAGATCGCCTGGCCATAGTGAAGCACCATGGCGGCGGGATCCATCCGGAAATCTTCATAGGGGACGATGCGGGCGTCGTGCCAGCCGATACCTGCTTCATAGTCCATGAGGAACATATGGTCGGTAAAGATCCGGCCAAAGCCGAGGGCGGATTCATCCGCGGGCTTCTGTTTCAGATTCTGTGAAAGCGTGACTTTGATCTCCTGCATCGTAATTCCTTCTTTCAGAAATTTAATACGGGTATTATACCCCTGTTCGGGGAAGATTGCATGGTTTTTTCCTGTATTCTGTTAAAAGCTTATAATTCATCCAGAATGTCTTCGAGGGAAATGGAATAGGTCAGGAGACCGGCTGTCTCCGGGGCAGCGATACCGGGCTGGATATAAAAGACAGGATTTCCGGTCTCATCCAGGTAGAAGTTTTCCTCCGGAAAGAAGACGTGTGAGAGGTCTTCCTTTGTAAACTCAGGGAAATAATCTATATTATCCTCATTGTCTTCGATCAGGTCCCAGACCAGGTCCACCACAATCGCATCGGCTTTTTCGGTCTGCCGGTCCTGCAGCCATGAGTCGTTTTCGCCCTGTTTCAGTGTGCCGAGCAGGCGCGGAAGCGTCCAGGTCTGACCCGGGCTTCCGTTTTTCCGGGAAAAGACATGGCCTTCCCAGTGCTCCGAGGATTGTTCGGGTGAGGACATGACGGTATGCACGAGAACGGAGAAATAGTCATCATTATTGCAGGTGACCGAATAGGTGATGACCGTGGAGCTGTCCGAATCCTCGTTCATGGGGATGGTAAAGCTGTCGGTATAGGTCACCAGTTCGTCATAGAAAGCATTGATCTCGGCGCCGCCTTCCGCTTCCTCATCCACGTGGGGATAACGGTAGGAAAACTCGAACTTTCCCGCGGAGGGATCGTTCTCATCAAGAGGCTGCACGACCTCGCCGACATAATCGTCCAGCAGGGGAAGGGGATCGGCGAAGGCAGCCGCAGTGAACAGGCAGAGGATGAGCAGGACCGGAAGTAAGCGTTTCATGTCGGACTCCTTTGGATGTTTATTTCCTGTAGGTATAGCGGGCATTGAGCCATGGCATGCTGTTGTAGGTGTTGAACGCGTCGGCATAGATCCGGTAATATGTGCCGACCTCCCAGTGGATCTTTGTATAATTCTGTACGAGCACCGGCTGGGATTTGCCGTCATCACTCGTGTTGATCACGACCATCTGCGGCTTTTCGGACACGGAATATTGCACGACGCCCTTGACTACATAGACCTGCGAGTTGGCAATCCGGACTGGCATGTTGCTCAGGAGCTCGCTGTATCCGTCTGCGGAGAGAGGCCAGGCTTTGCTCGTATACTCGGAGGCGGGCGGCAGATAGTAAACCACGTGGTTGACTACGGAAGTCCTCATGCCGGGGTAGGAAGAACTGATGCTGATCGTGTTGTCCCCGATCTTGTCGAAGATCGCGTTGAAGGTAAATTTGCCGGTGGAATCCAGTTCCGTGATATTCAGGTCGGCATGGGGAGTGGTCACTTCCACCTTGGCTCCCGGCAGCGTGGTCGCGGTAACCTTCATGATCTTCTGGTCCGTCGTTCCGTAGGTCCCGACGGCGAGATCCAGCGGGATCTCCTGCGGTTCGCGGTACAGGACGACAGAGATTGAGTTCTCCCGGCAGTACTGGGAACGGACGACGATATTGAACACATTATCACCGATCGGCTGGACTGTCGCGTTGTAGCTCATCTCACCGGTGTCGGAGGAGACAGTGTCACTGCAATCCACGTCGTTGACGGTGACCCGGGAACCGGGGCGTACGACGATCTTGATGGCGGCCATGGTGGTGGATACCGTCGTCCGGAGCGCTTCGGGGGTTTCCAGTTTGATCGGACTGATAGGGATCGTGATCGGATAAACGATCGGATCCAGGGGAGTCTGACGGCCGGAAGACGCCTTCAGGAATGGCGTCAGCGTGACGTCCATCGTTTCCTCCAGCGTTCCTTCCAGGTTGTCGTACCAGGTATGGTCGGCGACTTCCACGGTGGCAAACCCGTCCACCACCACATAGCTGGAATGCAGTTCGCGGATATAGATCGTGGTGCCTTCCTCTCCGGGGATCAGGATGGTATGGGCAGCCATATCATCCATCATGGATGCGGTCACGATCGCGCTCTGATTGACAGCGGGCTTCTGGTGGGAAACATAGTACTGATATCCGAAGTATCCGCCGGCACCGAGGCCTGCGATGACGACCAGGACCACAAGGAACTTCAGGAAACCGTGCTTTTTCTCCGGCCGGATCTGGGCCGAAGAGGGAAGGGGACCGGCAAGGTGCCAGGAACCGGTACCTTCGTGATATCCGCCGGAAAGCGGCGGATCATAGGTCCGGCTTTCGGCAAAGGCTCCGTTCTCATTCATATAACGGACCCGATGCCTGTTCTCGGATTCGATGCGTCGGACTTGGTCGTCCCGGGAGTTCGGCTGTACCCGGACGGCGCTGATCGGGGCGGTTTCCTGCCGGGAACGGCGGGTCTGGGGCAGCAGTTCCTCGGTGACAATGACTTCGCTATCGGTTTTTGCGGCAGAATTGCGGCTCAGCCGGCTCTGGCGTTCTGCGCCTTCCTTTTTGCGTTTTTTCAGCTCCTGCATTTCGCCTGCAAGCGCATCGCGCGCTTCAGGCGTTGCATCAATCTGCCCGAATTCATCTGCCCGAAGGTATTTTGTGGAAGCTCCGCCATCCCGGAGAGAATCCTTCCAGGCAAGGCGGGATGCTTCGTCAATATTCAGCGGAGTACCGCATTTTGTGCAGTGAGGCATGGAAGCACGGTTCCATTGACCGCATTCGGGACACTTCATGGCTGCTCTGCGAGGGCTTTCAGTCGCCCTTGCGCTCCTTCGGTGAATCGTTAAACTTAAGGCATTAGGAACCCCTGAATCTTTGCCAATGTGTTTTTTCGGGGATGTTCCTGAAAAGCCGGCGCCTGTTAATCGTCGTCGTCATCATCCATAACCAGCCAGCTGTTCTGCAGGAAATCGTACATCGCTTCGCGGCAGACGGGCCAGTTGACTTCCTGGGCCATCATGTTGGCATGGTTGATCGCGCGGACGGCGCCATCCACGGGGATCCTCAGCTCCTCCATCGTGCATTCCTTCAGGCTGTAGGCCTGCTCGGCCGCCTGAAGCATGTCATCGAGGTTCATATTGGTCATGTTGTTGTTTTCGAGAATGTTGTTTGCAAGCGCTTTCGCGTCATCCCAGGTCATTTCGCGGCACTTGTCTGCCAGAAGGCTCAGAACCGTGCGAGCGCGCTGCGTACGCATAAAGTCGCCGCCGCCGCCGAATTTACGGATCCGCATGTAGAGGACGGCTGAGCAGCCGCCGGTCCGCTTGATCACCTTTGCATCGGTTTTCGCGTTCTGCGCTTCCGCCCAGGGCGTGGTTCTGAAGGAATAAACGCCGGCAGGGTGGGTTCCCTTATCCTGCAGGTCCTTTCCGTCAGGGCCTGTGACCGTGCCACGGAGGACGGTATACTGAAGTGCGTTGATCTCGGCATCAGTCAGCTCGATGTCGACACCGCCGAGATAATCGACGATATTGGCGATCTGCTTGAAAGTGAAAAGAATATATTTCTCGATCCGGACGCCGATGTGCTCACTGATGATTTTGCAGAGCTCCTCAGGCCCGTAATCGTTGTAGACATAGTTGATCCGGCCGAACTTCTCGTCATCCCCGGTGGAAGTGCTTTTCTGGATGATCGCGTCGCGGATAAAGGAAGTCAGCATAATCCGGTGAGCCCGGGTATCCAGGGTGACCAGGACGATTCCGTCCGTATTGCCGTACATATCGCGCCTGCGGCCGCCGTAACCCGTCGGCGGTTTGGACCCTGCGGGGCGGGGATCCCGGCTCCACTGGTCGATGCAAAGGAGGAGGTAGTGATGCTGCCCTTCCACCACCGGAGGAAGCTCATCATAAGGGACGATCCTGATCGGTTCAGGCATCCGCTTGTAAGGCACCCTCGCGTTGGCCCATTCCTCCGGCGTCAGGGTCACCTGCGGTTCCGGCGAATCGGTTGCCGCAGGAGCAGCAGGCTGTTCAGTGACAGCAGGCTCTGCTACGGCCTCATGTTCCGCATCGACAGCTTCTTCCGCCCCGCCACAGGCAAAGGGCAGGAGAACCAGTACAAGGAGAAGACAGAAGAGTTTCCGCATGGGTGCAAACACTCCTTTGACAAAACTAAGGATTCAACCTTAATTATACTATAGAAAGCAAAAAGACGAAAGAGGAAATTCGCAATTTTGACAACAAAATGAAACAATTCCGAAAAACCTTTTCTTTTTTATGTTTCAATGCTATAATCAACAACGTCTGCAGACGCTTCTGCGCAGGCCCTGCGAAGGGGAAAACAGTCACTGCAGGCAGAAAGAATGGAACAAAAATGGATTATGATGTTCTGATCATCGGGGCAGGACCCGGAGGGATCTTCACAGCCTATGAACTGACCAGCAGAGCCAGGAAACCGATGAAGGTCGGCGTGTTCGAACTGGGAAATCCGCTGGATAAACGCAAATGCCCGATCGACGGGGAAAAGATCAGGAGCTGCATACGGTGCAAAACCTGCTCGATCATGAGCGGGTTCGGCGGCGCCGGTGCATTCTCCGACGGGAAATACAACATCACCAATGATTTCGGCGGGAGCCTCCATGAGCATGTGGGGAAGCCCCGGGCGCTCGAGCTGATGCGCTATGTGGATGAGATCAACCTGAAGTACGGCGGCGAAGCAACAAAGCTTTACTCCACTGCGAACACGCAGATCCGGAAAACCTGCCTGCAGAACGGCTTGCATCTGCTGGACGCACAGGTGCGCCACCTGGGAACGGATATCAATTACGTCGTACTCAGCAACATTTACCAGGAACTGAAAGACAAGGTGGATTTCCATTTCGGCACACCGGTAAAAGACGTTTCCCGGATGGAAAACGGATACACCGTGACGCTGGAGGACGGAAGCGTTTTCACATCTTCGCAATGCGTGATCTCGGTCGGCCGGAGCGGCAGCAAATGGATGGAGGGGATTTGCCGGGAAATGCGGATCCCGACCAAGAGCAACCGGGTCGATATCGGCGTGAGGGTGGAGCTTCCGGCAGTCGTGTTCAGCCATCTGACCGATGAGCTGTATGAGAGCAAGATCGTCTACCGGACGGAGAAGTTCGAGGATCTTGTGCGAACCTTCTGTATGAACCCGCATGGCGCAGTCGTCAGCGAGAACACGAACGGGATCGTGACGGTAAACGGCCATAGCTATGAGGATCCGGCGAAACATACGGAAAACACCAATTTTGCTTTGCTGGTCAGCAAGCATTTTTCGGAGCCCTTCAAGGATTCCAACGGTTACGGCGAGTCCATCGCACGGCTGAGCAATATGCTGGGAGGCGGCGTGATCGTGCAGCGTTTCGGTGACCTGGTCCGCGGCCGCCGCAGTACGCCCGGACGGATCGCTGATTCCTTTGTCACACCGACACTGACCGCGACACCGGGAGACCTGAGCCTGGTGATTCCCAAGCGGATCCTGGACGGCATCATCGAGATGATCTACGCACTTGACAAGATCGCTCCCGGAACAGCCAACGACGATACGCTGCTCTACGGCGTTGAGGTCAAGTTCTACAACATGGAAGTGGAACTGGATGAAAACCTTGAGACGCAGTATCCTGGCCTGTATGTGATCGGCGACGGCAGCGGCGTGACCCACAGCCTCAGCCATGCCAGCGCCAGCGGGGTGCACGTGGCGAGGAAGATCCTGGGGGTATGACGGATGAGGCTGATGATCGCATCGGATATCCACGGATCCGCCTCCTGCTGCAGGAAGATGCTGGAAGCCTTTGAAAAGGAACGCGCTGAGCGGCTCCTGCTCCTGGGGGATATCCTGTACCACGGGCCGAGGAACGACCTGCCGGAGGAATATGATCCGAAAGCAGTCATCGCCCTGCTGAACGGTCTGGCAGACGCGCCGCTGTGCGTACGGGGCAACTGCGACACGGAAGTGGACCAGATGGTGCTTACGTTTCCGGTCATGGCGGATTATGCGCTGATCGAAACGGACGGCCATACGATCTTTGCGACGCACGGGCACCTGTACAATCCCATGCAGCTGCCGCCCCTTAAGCAGGGAGATATCCTGCTGTGCGGGCATACACATGTACCGGCATGGGAGGACAAAGGCCGTTACCTTTACTATAATCCCGGCTCCGTTTCCATTCCGAAGGAAGGCAGCGAGCGGGGATACATGATGCTGGAAGACGGGATGTTTATCTGGAAAAAACTGGACGGAGAAACGTATCACCGGGCCTGAACAGCCCGGTGAATATCATTACAGGGAAACTGTCTTTTCAGAGAAGGGCAGCGTAGCCGGCAGGCGGCAGCACTGGGCCCAGAGGCGCCATGCGAGCAGGTCTGCGGGATGCGCTGCCTTCTTCCATTCTGTGAAGGAAGAGATAACCGGCAGAGACAGCTGCTTCCAGCGGGCTGTCATGTCCGGGTTCTTTCGCAGCCCCAGCAGCAGGGCGTTCTCCGGCAGGGGAACGGAGGCCAGGTCCTTCCGGCTGACCTGCAGGAGAGCGTATGCGCAGAGCCTGCTGATGCGGGAGGCGGGGTAGCGGGAGCAGGAGACAGCATCCAGGAGCTCCTGCCGGGTGCGTGCGGTAACGGCGGCATTCCGGAGGGCGTTCTCCAGGCCTTCGGAAAGGTCTGGCAGGCTGGCATACTCCTCCGTTGTCATGGAACGGAGGCGGTAGAGCAGGATGGTGTCCAGGGTCCGGTCGTCCGGGATGTTCCGGTCCAGAAAACGCCGGCGGAGGATACCGGCTGTCTGATCCGGAACGGCGGCAAAGGCCTCCCGGTAATTCCCGCGAAGGAGCGCCTCACGCAGGGCGGAGGCAGACGGAGCATCCGGGTCAATGCCGGCGGCATGGTAATTTCCTCTCCGTGGGATCAGGACGGGTTCCACCTTCAGATTTCCGTTCAGGATCGCACGGAGATAGCTGACAGCCAGGATGTTGTTCGGCCGGCTCAGGAGGGCTTCAGCACCCTGCAGGAGATCGCCGGCGGCCCGGGAAAGAGCGGCCGGAAAACCGAGACCGGATGAAAGACCGGTCTTCAGGGCGGACCGGAGAGACGGGGCCGGGGATTCCAGGAGTTTAGCCGCCTTGCTGAGCAGCGGCAGGTCGTTCGTCTCCGCACCGAAGGCCAGGTGGGTCACGCCGAGAGAGGCAAGGAGCGATACTGCTCCGAGGGCATAGTGCTCCGCATCCCGGACAGTCCAGAGGACCGGCAGGGCGAAGACGGCATCCGCCCCGGCTTCCAGTGCGAGACGCGCCCGGTCCAGGGGCGAGAGCAGTGGAAGATCTCCGCGCTGCTTCATACAGGGAGAGAGGACGACATAGGTCAGGTCCGGTTTCACCAGGGACTTTGCCTCGTTCAGGTGATACAGGTGACCGTTGTGAAGCGGATCGTATTCCGCAACAATGCCGAGGACTGCCATACGGGATTCCTCCTTTTTTCAAAGGGTGGCTATGGGGTGAGTGTAGCATTTTAGGGGTTTCTTTTCAAGGCAAAAACGTGTATAATCGATGCGGACTCATTAAAGACAAAGGAGAAGTTTGACTATGAAAATCCTGGTTGTGAACGCGGGTTCTTCATCCCTGAAATACCAGCTGATCGACATGGACGGCGAGAAGGAACTGGCCAAGGGCCTGGTAGAGCGCATCGGTATCGATGGCAGCAGGCTGAAGCACAGCGCCGGAGATAAAAAGACGGAGATCATCGAGGAAATCCCGGATCATGAAGCGGCAGCCCAGCTGATGCTTAAGATCCTCCAGGATCCCGAGTTCGGCGTGATCAAAAGCACTGATGAGATCGGCGCGGTGGGTCACCGGGTACTGCATGGCGGCAGCGCGTTCACGGCTTCCGTTATCGTCAACGACGCGGCCAAGCAGGCGATCCGTGACTGCTTCCCGCTCGGGCCTCTTCACAACCCGGCCAACCTCATGGGGATCGAAGCCTGCGAGAAGGTCATGAAGGGTACGCCCCAGGTGGCGGTATTCGATACGGCTTTCCATCAGACGATGCCCCCGAAGGCCTATATGTACGGCGTTCCGAAGATGTATGAGGAAAAGCTGCACGTGCGCCGCTACGGCTTCCACGGAACGAGCCACCGATTTGTGAGCCGCCGGGTCTGTGAATTCCTCGGTGTCAGCCCGAAGGGTAAGAAGATCATCATCTGCCACCTGGGCAACGGCTCCAGCCTGAGCGCTGTGATGGACGGCAAGTGCCAGGACACCTCCATGGGCCTGACGCCTCTGGAAGGCCTGCTGATGGGGACCCGCTGCGGCAGCTGCGATCCCGCGGTGGTGCAGTTCATCGCCAACAATCCCCTGAACGATGACGGGACGCCCGTCGGCCATCCGATCAGCGTGGATGAAGTGCTGACGATGATGAACAAGAAGAGCGGCCTGCTGGGGATCAGCGGAAAGAGCAGCGACTGCCGCGATATCGACGACCTGTCCGACAAGGGCGATCCGGATGCGCAGCTGGCCCGCGAGATGCTGATCTACGGCATCAAGAAGTATATCGGCAGCTATGCTGCGGCAATGGGCGGCGTGGACATCATCTGCTTCACGGCCGGCATCGGCGAGAACAATGCCTATCTGCGTGAGCGGGTCATTGACGGGCTGGAGTTCATGGGCGCGAAGATCGATCCCGAAAAGAACAAGACCCGTCAGGAAGCCGTGATCTCAGCGGACGACAGCAAGGTCACCGTCTGCGTGATCCCCACAAACGAAGAGATCATGATCGCGCGGGACACGCTCGACCTGGTTACGACCGGGAAGGTCCGGGACGAGTAAAAAACCTTGAAATTCTTTGTTGACAAAAGGTTTTCAAGGAATTATAATGTCAAACGGTCACTTTTGAGGTGAGGACATGAAGCTTGACGTATCGGATGCTTTAGCCCATCCCGGCCAGGAGATTTCCTTCTCAGGTTCGCAGGCCATTGCGGACCAGGAGATCAGCGGCATGATCGTCCGGATCGACGATTGTACCGTCGAGGGTTCTTTCCTGTCGGACGAGGAAGGAAACATTTCGGTCAGGGGCAAGCTCAGGACCATTGCCCATGCTCCCTGCGCCAACTGCCTGGAAGACGCCATCGCCGAGATCGAGAACGAGTTCGACGAGGTGTTCCAAAGGGGAGGCGACCCGGAGGACGACGAGATCTTTGCCTACGAAGGGCATGAGGTTTCGCTGGACAAACTGGTCATGTCATACGCCGTCATGGCTCTGCCGATCCGCTTTCTCTGCAGAGAGGATTGTCCGGGCTTTGAATACAGGGACCCGGATGTTGCCCCCGCTGAACCGGGTATTCAATATCCGTTCGCAGGGTTGCAGCAATTGCTTGAAAACAATGAGGAGGTGTGAAGCATGGCTCTTCCGAAAGGGAAAATCTCAAAGGCTCGCAAGCACAGCCGCCGCGCCAACTGGAAGCTGAGCCTGCCGGGCATCGGTGAATGCCCCCAGTGCCATCAGATGAAGTTGTCTCATCGCGTGTGCAAGAATTGCGGTTATTATAACGGCGTCCAGGTAGTCGTCGCAAAGGACGAAGCGAAGAACGCCTGATTGTCGACTGCTATTTTGGCCAGAATGCAAGAAATGCAGCTCCGCCCATCAGGGACGGAGCTATTTCTTTAGGAGGTTCACCATGGAGAAGAAAATGACCGGCGCCGATATGGCGACCCGATTCAGCCCCCAGGAGATCGAAGCCGGGCTTTACCAGGCCTGGGAAGATGCCGGTGCCTTTGTGGCGCACCGGGAAGAAGGGAAGAAACCCTTCACGATCGTGATGCCGCCGCCCAACATTACCGGGCAGCTGCATATGGGTCACGCGATGGACTGCATCCTGCAGGACGCGCCGGTCCGCTATCACCGGATGAAGGGAGATCCCACGCTGTGGCTGCCGGGTACGGACCATGCCGCGATCGCGACAGAAGTCAAGATCGTGGAGGCGATGCGCAAGGAGGGCCTGAGCAAGAAGCAGCTCGGCCGGGAAGCCTTCCTCGAACGTGCCTGGAACTGGAAAAAGGAATACGGCGGACGGATCGTGCACCAGCAGCGGAAGATGGGCGTCAGCTGCGACTGGAGCCGCGAGCGCTTCACGATGGACGAGGGCTGCAGCAAAGCCGTGCGCGAAGTGTTTGTGCGCCTGTATGAAAAAGGACTGATCTATCGCGGACAGCGGATGATCAACTGGTGTCCGGCGTGCCGCAGTGCCCTGAGCGACGCTGAAGTGGAATATAAGGAGCAGGCGAGTCACCTGTGGCATATCCGCTATCCCGGCGCTGACGGCAGCGAGGGTGTGGTGGTGGCTACGACCCGCCCGGAGACGATGCTCGGCGATACCGGCGTGGCGGTGAACCCCGCGGATGAACGCTATACGGACCTGGTGGGAAAGAAAGTCATCCTGCCGATCATGAACAAAGAGATCCCTGTGGTCGCAGACGACTATGTGGAGATGGAATTCGGAACCGGTGCGGTCAAGATGACGCCTGCCCACGACCCGAACGACTTCGAAGTGGCTCAGCGCCATGACCTGGAGATCATCACGGTGACCAACGACGACGGCACCATGAACGAGAACGCCGGGAAGTACGCGGGCATGGGTCCCCTGGAATGCCGCAAGGCTGTGGTGGAAGAACTGGAACGCCTGGGCCTGCTGGTGAAGATCGAGGATTACAGCCATAACGTCGGTTTCTGCTACCGTCACGGCGACACGCCCGTTGAACCGCGGCTGAGCGAGCAGTGGTTCGTAAAAATGAAGCCGCTGGCTGAGCCGGCGATCGCGGCAGTGAAAGAGGGCAAGACCCGCTTTGTGCCGGACCGGTTCAGCAAGATCTACTACAACTGGATGGAGAATATTCGCGACTGGTGCATCAGCCGTCAGCTCTGGTGGGGTCACCGGATCCCCGCCTGGTACTGCGACGACTGCGGTGAGATGAGTGTGAGCCGGACGGATCTGACCGCCTGCCCGAAATGCGGCGGCAAGGTGCACCAGGATGAGGACGTCCTGGATACCTGGTTCTCCAGCGCACTCTGGCCCTTCTCCACGCTGGGATGGCCTGACCAGACGGAAGATCTCAGGTACTTCTATCCGACGAGCATGCTGGTGACAGGGTATGACATCATCTTTTTCTGGGTGGCGCGGATGATCTTCAGCGGCATCGAGAACATGGGTGAGACGCCGTTTGAGACCGTGCTGATCCACGGACTGGTGCGGGACGAACTGGGCAGGAAGATGTCCAAGTCCCTGGGCAACGGTGTGGACCCGCTGGAAGTTGTCGAGGAATACGGCGCGGACGCGCTGCGCTTCAGCCTGGTGATGGGCGTGAGCCCCGGCAACGATACCCGCTACAGCAAGGACAAGGTGGAAGCTGCCCGGAACTTTGCCAACAAGGTGTGGAACGCGAGCCGCTTTGTGCTGATGAATGTGAACGAGCGGAAGGCTTTTGATCCCGCGAAACTGGAAACTGCCGATAAATGGATTCTGACGCGGCTCCAGGAAGCGATCAGGGACGTGTCGGACCATATGGAAGACGGCGACTTCGGCCTGGCTGCCACCAAGATCTATGACTTTGCGTGGAGCGAGTTCTGCGACTGGTACATCGAGCTGAGCAAGTCCCGCCTGCTGGGCGAGGACGGTGAGAGCAAGGAGACCGTGAAGGGCGTATTGCTCTTCGTGCTGGAGAACCTGCTGAAGCTGCTGCATCCCTTTATGCCGTTCCTGACGGAACAGGTTTACAAATACCTGCCGGACAGCGAAGGGTTCCTGATGCTGCAGAAGTGGCCGGAATATGAAGAAGGCCTTGTGTTTGCCGAGGACGAGCAGAAGATGCAGGGTGTGATGGAGATCATCCGGTCGATCCGGAACCTTCGCAGCGAAATGAATGTGGCACCTTCGAAACGGACGCGGCTGATGCTGCTGCCGGCGGAAGGCTGGGCAGAGACTCTGCGGGGAGGCGACGGCTATTTCCGCCGCCTGGCAGGAGCGGAACAGGTGGAGATCCTGACCGACCGGAACGAGGTAACCGAAAAGACCGTGAGCGCGGTGATCACCGCCGGCGAACTGTTCATCCCGCTGGGTGACCTGGTGGACTTTGAGAAGGAAGTGGCCCGGCTGACCAAGGAACTGGAGAACCTGAAGAAGGAAACTGCCCGTTCTGAAGGCATGCTGAAGAATCCGGGTTTCCTGAGCAAGGCGCCGGCGCACCTGGTGCAGGCGGAGAAGGACAAGCTTGAAGCGGCGAAAGCCAAGGCGGCGGCTCTGCTGAACCGCATCGCGGAACTGAAAGAGAACATCTGACCTGATGCAGGGGGCTGCGGATTTCCGCAGCCCTCTCATGTCCGAAAGGAGAAAACACTGCGCAATGGAATTCAGGCATGAGCCGGTTTTGCTGCAGGAAGTACTGGCATGGATGAATGTCCGGCAAAACGGGGTCTACTGTGACGGCACGCTGGGAGGCGGAGGCCACAGCGAAGCGATCCTGAAGGCTTCCGGCGGGACCGCGAAGCTGTACGGTATCGACCGGGACGCGAATGCGATCCGCGCCGCTTCCGAACGGCTTTCCGGGTTTCCCGGGTTTACGGCGATCCGGGGGAACTTCCATGATGCGAAAGCCTTGCTTGCAGAAGCCGGGGCAGGTCCGCTGGACGGCGCGCTGCTGGACCTTGGTGTTTCCAGCCCGCAGCTGGATACGGCAGAGCGCGGTTTCAGCTATCATGAGGAAGCTCCGCTGGATATGCGGATGGATCAGAGCCAGGGCATGACGGCGGCGGAACTGCTGAACACTGCGGACGAGCATGAACTGACGGAGATCATCCGCGATTACGGAGAAGAAAAATGGGCGGCAAGGATCGCCCGGATGATCTGTGAACACCGGGCGCAGAAGCCCTTTGAAACCACCTTTGACCTGGTCCATGCGGTCGATGCGGCGATCCCGAAGGCGGTCCGCCGGAAAGAGGAAGGCCATCCGGCCCGGCGGACTTTCCAGGCGGTCCGGATTGCGGTGAACGACGAACTAAAGCCCCTGGAGCAGGCGCTCCGGGACCTGATGGACTGCCTGAAACCGGGGGGAAGGCTTTGTGTGATCACCTTCCATTCGCTGGAAGACCGGATCGTAAAACGCTGCTTTAAGCAGCTTGAGAACCCGTGTATCTGCCCGCCGAAGGCTCCGATCTGCACCTGCGGACGGAAGCCGGCGGTAAAGGTGCTGGCAGGCGGCGCGGTGCCGCCTTCTGCCGAAGAGACGGAACGAAACCCCAGGGCACGCAGCGCCAAACTGCGGGTGGCGGAAAAACTCGTAACGGAGGCTTGACATGGCTGTTCTGTATGTGGTCGCGACCCCGATCGGCAACCTGCAGGATCTTTCACCACGGGCGACGGATACGCTGCGGGCTGCGGACCTGATCATTGCCGAGGATACCCGGGTGACGATGAAACTGTGCCAGGTGTTCGGCTTTCATGCCACGCTGGTCAGCTGTCACCGTCACAACGAGGAGAGCAAGGCGGCGGAACTGGCAGCGAAGATCCTCGGGGAGGATCTTTCAGCCGCACTGGTGACGGACGCGGGAACGCCGTGTATCTCCGACCCCGGCTGTGAAGTCGTCCGGGAATGCATCGCGCAGAAGATCCCCGTGATCCCGATCCCAGGATGCTGCGCCGGGATCGCGGCGGTTTCCGTGAGCGGGTCTGACGCGCGGGAATTCGCTTTCTACGGTTTCCTGCCGCGGGAAAAGAAAGACCTGAAGGAGCGCCTGAAGGAGATCGGGAAAGGCGTGAAGGTAGCGATCCTTCACGAATCACCGTTCCGGATCATCGACCTGACCGAAGCGATCCTGGAAACACTGCCGGAATCCCGGATGACGGTCTGCTGTGACCTGACCAAGCTGCATGAAAAAACAATCTGGGGAAGTCCGGAGGAAGTGCTTGCCGAACTGAAGGCCAACGAGAAAACCGAGAAGGGCGAGTATTGCGTGATCCTTGATCTGCACGGGGTGACGATTCCGGAAGCGAAACCGGAAACAGTCGAATGGCCCATGGAAGCAAAACTGATCGAAGCGATGAAACAGGGCCGGAGCCTGCGGGAGGCACAGGAGGAACTGATCGTCGCAGGGGAAAAGAAAAACGCCGTTAAGCAGGCGGCGCTGACGCTGAAAAAACTGTTTGAGGAATAAAAACGGAACCTGCCGGTCGGATGGCAGGTTCCGTTGCTTTTGGGATGGGATCAATCACTTGTCGGAGGACAGGAAGCTGTAGACCACAGCCGCCAGGGCACCGCCGACGAGGGGAGCCAGCAGGAAGACCCAGATCCCGTCCAGGTTACCGGCGATCAGGGCCGGGCCGAAGGAACGGGCGGGGTTTACGGAAGTGCCGGTGAAGTTGATACCCAGCAGGTGCACAAGCACCAGGGCGCCGCCGATGACCAGGCCGGCGATGTTTCCGTTGGACTCCTTGGAGGTAACGCCCAGGATCGCGATCACGAAGACGAAGGTCAGGATCACTTCGATCCCGAAGCTCATCAGGGCGCTGCCGTTATAGAGTGCATTGCAGCCGAGCTTGGAAGGATCCTTCACGATAAAGTTCAGGACTGCGGCACCGGCGATGGCACCCAGGAATTGGGCCACGATGTAGCCGCAGAAATCCTTCACGGAGATCTTTTTGCTGATCAGCATGGCGATGGATACGGCCGGGTTGATATGGCAGCCGGAAACATTGCCGATGGAGTAAGCCATGGCGACGATCACGAGACCGAACGCCAGGGCGGTCCCGATTAGCCCGGAGACGCCGGTGGCGCAGATCTGGCCCGCGACGCCGCAGGCGAAGAGCACCAGGACAGCCGTGCCGATGAACTCAGCCAGGTACTTTTTGATTTCCTTCATTTTTCTTCCTCCTTTTTTCTACCTGTTGTAGAACCGGGGTGTATTATAACTCAATATCATGTGTTTTACAAGAGAATCATCACAGGATGATGATGGTACGGAGAGAATAACTGTGTTATAATACGATGAAACGGAATGAAAGAGGGGCGAAGCCATGCCGGTCTTGCTGTTTTTGCTGTGGATAGTGCTGAACGGACGGATCACAGTGGAGATCATGGCGATCGGCATGATTGTTATTGCACTTGTGTATCTTTTCATGATACGTGTTTTTCACTGGACGCTCAGGCGTGATCTGCTTCTTCTCCGTTCGCTCCCGATCTTTCTTCTTTATCTGCTGAACCTGCTGCGCGAAGCGGCGGTCGCGGCGGTCCGGGTCGCGCTTCTGTCCTTCAGCCCCGGGAAAAAGCCGGAGCCGATCATCAAAGAGTTCAATTCCGGCCTCGGCCGCATGGGACTGAATGTGATCCTGGCCAACTCGATCACCCTGACGCCGGGAACCATCACGGTGCGCCAGGAAGGAGACCGCTTTATCATCCACGCACTGCGAAGCGAATATGCTGATCACATTGAAAACTCGTCATTTGTGCGACTGCTGAGGAGATTTCCGCGATGAATATCTCAACTGCCTATACTTATCTGTACTCCGCGGCGCTTGTCTACCTGGCGATCCTGATGGCGGTCATGCTGATGCGGGCGATCTGCGTACCGGGGGTTGCGAACCGGCTGATCGCCACGAATATGATCGGCACGATGGTAAATGCCGCAATCCTGATCCTTTCGTCCATGCTGAAGGAAAGCTGGCTGATCGACGTGGCGCTGATCTATACCATGATCAGTTTTGTTACGGTGCTGATCCTGACCCGGGTGATTATCCCGGCACATGCGATCGGACCCGGAAAGGAGGAAAACCATGAGTGAGTGGATCTGCTTCTGGGCAACAGCAGCGGCACTGGTGGCCGGCCTCCTGTTCCTGACTGCCGGGGTGCTGGGGAATTGCCGGTTTGGCTGCGCGATGAACCGTCTGCATGCTGCCGGACTGGGAGACACTATGGGCCTGATGTTCACAACGGTTGCCCTGGCGGTCAGCGCACCTTCCGTGCCGGTATGCGCGAAGCTGTTTCTTCCGCTGATATTCCTGTGGATCACTTCTCCGGTATCAACCCATTTTCTGTCCATGGTGGAATCCAGGAATATGAGGGAGTCGGAAAAGATATGGAACTGATCGAAATATGCAGGATCCTGCTGCTGGTTTTGCTCCTGGGCTGTGTGATCGGTGTCAATCTTGCCAGGAGCCTGCTGCAGTCTGTCCTTGTGTTTATGGCATACAGCTCGGTCATGTGTGTGCTCTGGATCCTGATGGAGTCACCCGACCTTGCAATCACGGAAGCGGCCGTCGGCGCGGGCGTCAGCGGTATGCTTTTTCTGCTGACGCTGAAGAAACTCCGGGAGATCGACCGGAAGGGCGGTGAGAAGTCATGAAAGACTTGCTGAACCGCTGGCTGGACGGTGAGTTTGACGCGTTTGAACGGATGCCGGAACTTCAGGAAGGCTATGATATCTCGCTTGACAGAAAGCATGAACTGGAACGATCGGCAGCAGAACGAATCGAATCGCTTCCCCAAACCCGGCAGATCGCTGAAAAAGAGCGAAAAGCCTTTCATCTTTGGTATGTGATCGCGGCATTCGCCTGCTGCCTGACGCTTGCGCTGGTATTTCTGTACATGACAGCGCATATCACAGCTTACGGTCGCGAGAATCCGAGGGCTGAAGCGATCGCGGACCGCTATATCGAGCGCGGGACGGAGGAAACCGGCGCGGTGAATGCCGTGGCAGGGATGATCCTGGATTATCGTGCTTTTGACACGCTGGGGGAAAGCCATGTCCTGTTTACTGCGCTTGTGGTCGTGATGCTGATGCTGAAACTGGATGAAACCAACACCCGGAAGGACAGGGAAGATTACTACCGTGTACGCTTTGAAAAGTATTATCCGACGGATAAGGACCCGATCCTGCGGCTTGCGGGGACGCTGCAGGGGAGTTTTATCCTGCTGTTCGGGATCTATATTCTCCTGAACGGCCACCTGGGTCCGGGGGGCGGCTTTTCCGGTGGCGCTGTGCTCGGTACCGGACTGATCATCCTGGCTTCCTCACTCGGAGACGCGGATATCGATCATTTTCTGACGGAAAAGCGCTTTCGGGTTTTTACGGCTTCAGCACTGATCTTTTATATACTGGCCAAGGGCTATGTTTTCTTCAGCGGGGCAAACGGACTGGACAACCATATACCAAAGGGCACACCGGGAGCAATCCTTTCTGCGGGACTGATCCTTCCGCTGGATATTGCCGTCGGGGTGATCGTCGCATGTACGATGTTCGGATTCTACAGCCTCTTTCGAAGGGGCGGGATCGGAGGAGACGAAACAGATGATTAAGGGTATACTCAACAATTATGAGGAAGCTGTAGCGGTTATCCTCTTTGTTGCAGGTCTGGGCATGCTGCTGTTCAGAAGGAACCTGATCATGAAACTGATCGGTATGAACATCATGGATACCGGATGTTTTCTGTTTCTTGCCAGCATGGGCTACATTTCAGGCCGTAAGGCACCGATCCTGACCGCTTTGCCCGCGCAGGGGACGGACTACGTTAATCCCGTTCCGGCAGGGCTTGTGCTGACGGGCATCGTCGTTTCAGTTTCCGTTACGGCCGTCATGCTGTCGCTGTCTGTTCGGCTTTACAGACGTTATCATACGCTGGATATTGACGCGATCTATGCGTTGTCGAAGCACAAGCTGGAGGACCGCTGACTATGGATTTTGTCTGCAATTTTCCTCTGCTTTCGATCCTGTTGTGCATGATCTCCTGTGTGCTGTGCACACTGATCTCTCCGAAGCAGGCCCGAAGACTGACTTTCGGGACAGAGATCGCTGTGCTGGCAATGAGCACGGCGGTGCTGGCATTCACGCTGAATACGGGAAAACCGTTTACCTATGTCCTGGGTGAATTCCCGGCTCCGTGGGGGAATGAACTGCGCGGCGGAGCGCTGGAAGCGCTGATGGCAACGGCATTTTCCGCTGTGCTGATCTGCTGTGTGCTCGGCGGTCAGGATTATGTCCGCATCGATGTGGACGGAAGCAAGCAGAACCTGTTCTATACGCTGGTCAATCTGATGACATCCGCGCTGATGGCATTGGTCTGGACCAACGATATGTTTACCGGTTATGTGTTTGTGGAGATCCTGACGCTGTCCTCATGCGGACTGATCGCAGCAAGGGAAACGGGCCGGACGACACTCGCGGCAGTACGATACATGGTGATGAACCTGCTTGGCTCCGGTCTGTTCCTGCTGGGGGTCGTGTTGATGTATGCCCTGACCGGCCACCTGCTGATGGTTCCGGCGCACGAGGCAATCACGGAGATCGCCGCGGAGGGAGGAAAGGTTCCGCTGATCTTTACACTGGCTGTGATGACGATCGGGCTAGGAATAAAGAGCGGCCTTTTTCCCTCGTATTTCTGGATGCCGGACACTTACGGCAGTTCCACCCCGACGGGAGCGGCCATCCTGAGCTCACTGGTTTCGAAAGGGTATATTTTCCTCCTGCTGAAAATCTTCCTGCGGGTGGTCGGTGATGAGATATGGAAGGATCTTCCGCTTCGCTGGGTGCTGGCGGTGCTTGGGATGGCCGGAATGGTTGCCGGATCGGTCACCGCTATCCGTGCCAGGAATATCAACCGGATGGCGGCTTATTCATCCGCAGCGCAGATCGGATACATATACCTTGGGATCGGGATCGGCGGGACGGCCGGATACACGGTCGCGCTCTTCCAGATCCTGGTTCACGCGGTAACGAAGTCGCTTCTGTTCATCACGACGCCGCGGCTGGCGGCTGTTTCCGGGGAGAGTCTGCTGTTTGAGAAGCTGAGAGGCAGCGGGAAAAGAGCAAAGAATGCCGGGGTGTTCTTTACAGCAGCCGCTTTGTCCATGGTCGGCATTCCGTTTTTCGCAGGCTTTTCCGTGAAACTGTTTATGGCTGTTTCCGCGGCGGAATACGGCAATCCGGCAGTGTTCGCGGGTGTTATGGCGGTGCTCGGGATCAGCAGCGTACTGAACGCAATGTACTTCATCCGCACGGTGGTCCTGATCTACGCAGACAGGAAGGACCCGGCTGAAACGGAAGCCGGATCCGTGACTTCAGGAAAGGTGCCCTGTGGCTCAGCAACCTATTATGCCGCGTCTGTTATCCTGGTTCTCGGGAATCTGTTTCTCGGTTTATTCGCGCCGGTTTCGGTGAATATGATCCGGCAGGGTTTGTCGATGTTTCAATAAGAGGAGATGTGCAAGATGCTGTTACTGACGATTCTGTTTCCGATCGCAGCGGGAATCCTGATGGCAAAGGTACCGATGCCGAAGCAGCGCTACAGGCTGTTCGTCTGGATCGCTTTGGCGATAACGGACGGCCTGGGGCTGACCGTTGCGCTGAAGGGCGGAAGCATATCACTGTTTTCACTGACAGATACGGTGTCGCTGGCTTTTTCCGTGGATGCGATGGGGAAGTTCTTTATGATCCTCACCATGGTTCTTTATACTGCGGCGGGAATCTATGCCCTTGGTTATCTGGAACATGATGAACGGCCGCAGCAGTTTTTTGTTTTCTGGTTTGTCTCCTTCGGAGCGATCCTTGCAACCTGCATGGCGGAGAATCTGGTGAGTCTTTATCTTTGCTTTGAGATGGCAACACTTACCAGCATGCCGCTGGTGCTTCATGACCGGACAAAAGAGTCAGTTGCAGCGGCCCAGAAATATCTGTTTTATTCAATCGGAGGCGCGCTGCTGGGCCTGTTTGCCGTTATCGTGCTGGTTCCGTACGGAGGAAAGGCGTTTGTCTTCGGCGGAACCCTGGATACATCGGCGGTCGCCGGACATGAAGGGCTGGTACTGGCCGCTGTGTTCCTGGGGATTGTCGGTTTCGGCGCAAAAGCAGGTATGTATCCGCTGCACGGATGGCTGCCAACGGCACACCCTGTGGCGCCGGCACCGGCATCGGCACTGCTGTCCGGCCTGATCGCGAAGGCCGGTATCCTGGCGGTTATCCGACTGGTATACTTCTCCGCGGGACCGGATCTGCTGCGCGGAAGCTGGGTGCAGGTGGCATGGATGTGTCTTGCGATGGCTACCGTGTTCATGGGATCCATGATGGCCTGGCGGGAAAAGATTCTGAAAAAGCGGCTGGCTTATTCAACGGTCAGCCAGCTGTCCTACATTATGCTGGCGCTTTCCCTGCTCTGTGAGGGCGGCCTGCAGGGCGCCCTGCTGCACGCGATGCAGCATGCCTGCGCGAAAGGCGCGCTGTTCCTTTGCGCGGGTGTATTCCTCCATATGTTTGGAAGCGGGGAAGTAGAGAAACTCAAAGGTGTCGGGAAACGGGTCCCGCTGGTCCTCTGGGGCTTCACGCTGGCTTCTTTATCCCTTGTCGGCATTCCGCCCTTCGGCGGATTCGCGAGCAAATGGCAGATCGCGGTTACAGCCCTGGATTCAGCTCCGGCACCGTTTTCCTATCTTGCTCCGGCCATTCTGCTTCTCAGCGCGCTGCTGACAGCCGGCTATCTCCTGCCGGTCGTGGTGGAGGGTTTCTTCCCGACGGGGATACCGGGAGAAGAATTGAAACGGGAAAAGATATCACCGCTGATGACGGTGCCGATGCTGATCCTGTGCTGCGGTACGCTGGTGGCGGGTTTGTTCGGCTACACCCTGATCGGAGGCTGGTAAGATGTCACCGATTCTACTTCTGATGCCTGTGCTGCTGCCGATCGCGGGAGGGTTTGCGCTGCTCGCACATCCTGTCAGGAATGCCGGCCGCCGCAACAGGGTTTTGATGTTGCTGACCGTCCTGACGAGCGTCCTGACAGTTGTCCTGCTCAGCCTTGCGGGACGGGAAACCGCTAAGGTATACTCTTTCATTGACGACTTTTCGATCGCGTTCCGGATTGACGGTTTTGCTGTCCTGTTTGCGGGAATGCTGTCTGCACTTTGGCCGGCGGTGATGCTTTACGCTTTCAGCTATATGGAGCGGGAAGAACGTCAGGACAGGTTTTTCGATTTTTTCCTGATGACTTACGGTGTGACGCTGGGCGCCGCTTTTTCAGCGAATGTCGTGACACTGTATGTGTTTTATGAGATGCTGACGCTGGTGACGCTCCCGCTTGTGACCCATAAGGAAGACGGGGACAGCCTGTTCGCCGGCCAGCGATACCTCAGATACTGCCTGGGAGGCGCGGCACTGGCCCTGGTACCCGTTGTGCTCGTGACATTGAGCGGCGGGGGTGATTTCACCTATGGCGGCACACCCATGAACCGCTTCGCGCCTGAATTGATGCGAATCGCTTTCCTCCTGGGCTTTTTCGGCTTCGGTACAAAGGCTGCCCTCTTTCCGCTTTATCCATGGCTTCCGACGGCCTCTGTTGCGCCGACGCCGGTGACGGCCCTGCTGCACGCGGTTGCGGTGGTGAATACCGGTATGTTTAGTGTGACCCGGCTCGCCTGGTATACGTTCGGACCGGGCATGCTGGCGGGGACATGGGTGCGGGATGTATGTGTCATCACCGCGGGATGCTCCATGGTCATTGGTGCGGCACTGGCGCTGAGACAGCGAAAATTCAAGCGAAGACTGGCCTTTTCCACGATGAGCAATCTTTCCTACATGATCTTCGGCGCTGTACTGATGACGCCGGCCGGACTGCTGGGCGGCATTGCCCATATGCTGTTCCACAGCGTGATCAAGATCTCCCTGTTCCTGTGCGCCGGCGCTGTGATCTGTGTTTCGGGTGAAGAATACATCTATGAGCTGGACGGCATGGGAAGAAAAATGCCGGTCACTTTCGCCTGCTATACGATCGGGGCATTAAGCCTCAGCGGTATTCCCCCGCTGAGCGGGTTCGTATCAAAATGGCTTCTTTTGCAGGCGGGTACGGAACTCGGGACACCGGCGGCATGGTTTGGCGCAGGAGCTCTTTTACTGGCGGCGTTTTTCTGTGCGATCTATACGCTGAGCGTCAGTGTTCGTGCCTATTTCCCGGTCCGGAAAGAAGGATCGCCGAAGATTGCCGGGGTATCCGAAGCAGACTGGCGGATGCTGATGCCGATCTGCATCTTCACACTGGCCAATCTGGTTTTCGGGATTTGCCAGAAACCGGTGATCGGATGGCTGACAGGAATCGCGAACGGTTTATATTAGAGGCGGAATGAACGATGTTGATTGCATGCCTGATCTTTTTCCCGATGCTTGCGGCACCGATCGTCTGGATGATCGGCCGAAAGCGGAATGAAGCGGTTGAGATCGCGGCTTCAGTGGTTACCGCGGTGGAATTGCTGCTCGCAGTTTTACTCTGGAAGTATCATGATCCGCTTGATCTGGCGGCTGTTCTTCCAGGCGGCCTGCATTTCCGGGCGGATGGCTTCCGGCTGGTCTATTGCCTGCTGGCTGCGCTGCTCTGGTGTTTTACGACACTCTTTGGCCGGCAGTATTTCAAGCATGAGCGGGAAGGGATCGCAGGTTACTGGTTCTTTGTATTGATCACCCTCGGGGCGACAGAGGGACTGTTTCTCTCCGCGGATTTCCTGACCGCGTTCTGCTTTTTTGAGATGCTCTCCCTGAGTTCTTTCCCGTGGGTCGCGCAGGAGAGGGAAGAAGACGCGATCTGCGCGGCAAAGACTTATCTGGCGGTCGCAGTCATCGGAGGCCTGATCCTGCTGATGGGGATCTGGCTTTTGCGGGATGCGACCGGAACACTGTTCTTCAGTGAACTGAATAATGCGGTTGCCGGATTATCCCGCCGAAGGGCGATTGCGGCAGGTGTATGCATTCTTCTCGGCTTCGGCGCGAAAGCGGGTATGTTTCCGCTCCACATCTGGCTGCCCAAAGCCCATCCGGTTGCGCCTGCCCCGGCATCCGCGCTGCTGTCCGGCATGCTGACGAAGGTCGGAGTGTTCGGGATCCTGCAGCTGACGCTGCATGCCCTCTTCGGAGACCGGGTTTTTGGCCTGATTCTTCTGATTCTGGCAGTGATCACCATGGTGCTTGGAGCAGTATTGGCAGTCTTTTCGGAAAACCTAAAGCGTACGCTTGCATGCTCATCCATGTCCCAGATCGGGTTTATCCTGACAGGCCTGGCCGCGATGATCCTGGCGAATTCATACGGGGAAACGCATGCTTCCGGGCTCGCGCTGACCGGCGCGCTGCTGCATATGGTGAATCACTCGCTGCTGAAGCTGCTCCTGTTCCTGAGCGCAGGCGCTGTCGCGATGAACCTGCATAAACTCCGGCTGGACGATATCCGCGGATGGGGAAGAAACAAACCGCTGCTTAAGATCTGTTTTGCGGCAGGTGTGATCGGGATCGGCGGTGTCCCCGGACTGAACGGTTATCTGTCGAAGACGCTGCTGCACGAAGGGCTCGCGCATCTGATCTCCGCGGGCGTGGAAGGAGCCGGATTGCTCCGTATCGCGGAAATCCTGTTCCTGTTCTCCGGCGGGCTGACTTTTGCCTATATGCTGCGCCTGTTCTTCTGCGTGTTTGTTGAGCGCAATACAGATCCGGCGGTCCAGGCATCCTATGACCGGGAAAAACCTTATCTGACGCCTCTGTCCGCAGGTGTCCTGATCTGTTCTGCCGTATTTCTGCCCGTGATGGGACTGCCGGAATTCGCCCTGAAACTGGGCGCTGTGATGAGCGGAGAGCATGCTGTTCATCTGGAAGCTTTTGCCTGGGAAAACCTGAAAGGAGCCCTGATCTCACTGTCCGTCGGGCTGGTGGTGTATCTCGGCTTTATCCGGCCGGTCCTGCTGAAGAAAAAGCTGAATATTACAGGCAAGTTTGATCTGGAAGATCAATTCTACCGCCCGTTGCTGCTGAGATGGCTGCCCGCTGTGTTCAGCCTTCCCGCGCGGCTGCTTGGGGAGAATCTTCTGCTGAAGCGGTTCCCGATGGCGATTCCGATCGGACTGAGCCGCCTGATGGGAGAAAACCTGGCGATCCGGCAGATTTCCAGAGCGACTGTCTGGACGGGATCTGCCATCAGCCAGGCGATGGGTGAAAACACGGTAACCCGCAGGATAACAAAAGCGGCCGTGCTAATCGGGTCAGCAATCGGCCGCGTTCTGGAGGGGAGCCTTGACAGACTTACCCTCTTGCTGCGCCGTACAGTGCTGCGTGAGGAAAAACGGAAGACAGAAGACATGGTCCTGCGCGAGCCGCGGCTGAAACCTGCCTATCGTGCTACTGTGATGGCGCTTTCCAGGGTAACGGACAATTTCTCTTTTGCGATGATGATGCTGTGCATCGGGATCATCCTGGTATTCGCGTTGATCGTCCTTGCGCTGGTCTCCTGGTAGAGGTCAGACCGACCAGATTTCCTTCGCGTACTGGCGGATGGTCCGGTCGGAGGAGAACTTACCGGCGCAGGCTACGTTCATCAGGCACTTCCGGGCAAAGGCGTTCTCGTCCTGCTTCGCGTCGCGGATAGCCTGCAGCTTGGCCTCGTAGTAACTGTCAAAATCCTTCATGACAAAGTAATGATCCGGCTTGTGCCAGGACGCACCTTTGAGAATCGCGTCGTGCAGTTCTTTCAGCGCGCCGTCGTCATCCGGGAAGGTGCCGTCGGTCAGGGTGTCCAGGGCCCGGCGGAGCAGGGCGTTCTTCTTATAGATCGCCTTCGGGTCATAGGTGGCTTTGATCTTTTCCAGTTCTTCCACCGTGGCGCCGAAGATATAATTGTTCTCCCTGCCTGCCTCCTCGACGATCTCCACATTCGCCCCGTCGAAGGTGCCGAGGGTTACGGCACCGTTGAGCATGAGCTTCATGTTGCCGGTGCCGGATGCTTCCGTTCCGGCAGGGGAGATCTGCTCGGAGATGTCCGCGGCAGGGATGATCTTCTCCGCCCAGGAGCAGTTATAGTTCCGGACGAAGACGACCTTCAGGCGGTCCCTGGTCTTCGGATCGTTGTTGACCTTATCTGCGATCATGTTGATCCAGTGGATGACCGCTTTGGCCCGGTCATAGCCCGGTGCTGCCTTGGCGCCGAAGATGAAGGCGACCGGCGGCAGATCCCTGAGCTGGCCGCGTTTCAGCTGGTCGTAGATCGCGAGGATGCTCAGGGCGTTCATGAACTGGCGTTTGTATTCATGCAGGCGCTTTACCTGCACGTCAAAGACCATGTCCGGATCCAGGGTGACACCCTCCCGGCGGCTGATCTCGGCGGCCAGCTGCTTCTTCTTTGTTTTCTTCACGGTACGGAACTTGTTGCAAAGGGAGGCGTTGATCTTCGGGACCAGCTTTTTCAGCAGGTCCAGGTCCGTCTCAAAGCCCGGACCGATCTGATCGGTGATCAGCCTGCAGAGTTCGGGATTGCACAGACCCAGCCAGCGGCGCTGGGTGATGCCGTTGGTCTTGTTCTGGAAGCGTTCCGGCCAGATGGCATACCAGTCGGCAAAAAGATCGTTCTTCAGGATTTCACTGTGCAGGGCGGCAACGCCATTGGTGGCGTGGGTCGCGTAGACGGCCAGCTCCGCCATATGTACCCGTCCGTCCAGGACGATGCACAGGGAAGGAGTGATCTCTTTCCCGAGCTTCTTCATCTCTTTCCGGAAACGGGCGTCGATCTTCCGGATGATGGAAACGATCTGCGGGCAGACGGAGGAGAGCAGGCTCAGGTCCCACTTTTCCAGGGCTTCCTGCATGACGGTATGGTTGGTATAAGCAAAGGTGTCCCGTGCGATCAGGAAAGCCTGTTCAAAGGGAACCCCGTCCTCGCCCAGCAGGCGGATCAGTTCCGGGATTGCCATTGTGGGATGGGTATCATTCAGTTGGGCGGCTACTTCCTTCGCAAAGAAGGAATAGTCGCTGCCATGGCGTTTCCGGTATCCCCGCAGGATATCCTGCATGGTCGCGGAGACCAGAACATACTGCTGGCGGACGCGCAGCTGTTTGCCTTCCCGACGGGTGTCGTTGGGATAGAGGAACTTGGTGATATCCTCGGCCTTGTTCTTGTCTGCGGCAGCCTTCGGGTAGTTCTGGGAATTGAAGAGGGCAAAGTCGATCTCATGGAGGCTTTCAGTCTGCCAGAGACGGAGCGTGCCGATATTCTTCGCGCCGAAGCCGACGACCGGCATATCATAGGGAACAGCGAGCACATCGCCGGTCTTCATGGGAACGACGACGGCTTCATCCGGGCGGCGGATAGACCATGGATCGCCGAACTTTGACCAGTCATCCGGTTCTTCGACCTGGCGGCCGTCCACGAAGTCCTGTTTGAACAGGCCGTAGCGGAAACGCAGGCCATAGCCGGTCAGCGGCACATTGCAGGTGACGGCGCTGTCCAGGAAGCAGGCTGCCAGACGGCCGAGGCCGCCGTTACCGAAAGCGTCGTCCTCAACGTCTTCCAGCAGCGCGATATCGACGCCTTTTGCTTTCAGCAGGTCCCGGACTTCATCCAGCAGGCCCATACAGTACAGGTTGTTATAGATCAGCCGGCCGACCAGGAATTCCATGGACAGGTAAGCTGCCTGGCGGCGGGGGAAACGCTCAGCTTCCTTTTTTGCCCAGAGGGGGGCAAGCGCGTCCATGGCGGCGCCGGAAAGCGCGTTGTGGAGTTCCGCGGCGGTCGCCTGCGGAAGTTCCTTGTGGCATTCGGTCATCAGGCGCTGCTCAGCATCCTTCATCAATTGCTTGGCATTCATTCTGTGTTCTTCCTCCGTTATCTGTTGGTTTCTTTGTTCAGCCGGTAGTATTTCATGGACAGGTCCAGGGAAAGCATGTCCGGTTTCATGCGCCAGAGCCAGTTTCCGCCGATCGTGCCGGGATAGTTCATACGCGCGGAGCCGTCCAGACCGAGGATGTCCTGCATCGGGATGATCACCGTATCGCAGGGGCCTCTGAAAAGGAAACGGATAAAGGCGTCAGGCGCTTCCTCAGGCGTTTTGAAACCCAGCGTTTTTTCCGCGTAGGCAAGGACTTTCGGATCCGCCTTTTCAGCCCAGCCGCGCGTCGTATCGTTGTCATGGGTGCCGGTATAGGCGACCGTGTTTTCACTGTAATTATCCGGATGGTGCGGGTTGGTCTCATCCGAATCGAAGCCGAAGGTCAGTACTTTCATGCCGGGATATCCGCACCAGTTCAGCAGGCGGCGAACCCTGGCGTTGACACAGCCGAGATCTTCGGCGATGATGCGGATCCCCGGGACTTCCCTGTTCAGACGCTTGAAGAGCGACTTTCCGGGACCGATGACCCATTTGCCCTTCCGGGCGTTTGGCATGCCGTGCTTTACGGAATAGTAATTGGCAAAGCCGATAAAATGATCGATCCGGATCATATCATACAGCTCGGCCATGCCGCGCATCCGGTCCACCCACCAGTCAAAGTGCCGGCAGAAACGGAGATAGGTCCAGCGGTAGAGCGGATTACCCCAGAGCTGGCCGTCCTCCGAGAAGTAATCCGGGGGAACGCCGGCGACCTTTTTCGGGATCAGGCCCCGGTCCAGCTGGAAGATCTCCGGGTGCGTCCATGTGTCGGCTGAATCTTCTGCTACATAGATGGGCATATCCCCGAAGAGCAGGATCGATCGGTCATTGCAGTATTTTTTAAGATCGAACCACTGGCGGCGGAACAGATACTGGCAGAAGATATGGTATTCGATCTCACTGCGGAGCAGTTCTGAGTATTTCTTCACGGCTTCCGGCCGGCGGCAGCGGATGCCTTCATCGGGCCATTTGGTCCACATGACCTGATCAAAATGATTCTTGACCGCGGTGAAGAGGGCAAAATCCTCCACCCAGGGGTTCATGGACACAAATTCCCGGATCTGGCCGCTGAGCCTTCCGGCGGACTGCGCGAAACAGCGGCGCAGGAGCATGTCCTTGTTCTTCCGGACGGATTCGTAATCGACGGTTTCCGGATCCTCCGGCTGGAATTCCTCTTCATCCGTGAATTGCAGGAGACCTTCTTCACGGAGCCGTTCACAGGAGATCAGCAGCGGGTTGCCTGCAAAGACGGAGGAAGACTGGTAAGGACTCTCGCCATAACCGGTCGGACCGACAGGGAGTACCTGCCAGATGGTCATTCCGGAAGCCTGCAGGAAATCCGCAAACTCGTATGCTTCCTGCCCCATAGAGCCGATGCCGCCGGGAGAAGGAAGGGAGGAAATATGCATCAGGATGCCGCTGGTACGCATGAACAATACCTACCTTTCAATCAGGTGCGTGAACATTGGGCGATGGATTCGCGCTTCCGGAACAGGGCCTCCACCAGGATGTGGCGCGGGGCAGCTCTCTTTTCCATCATGTCCAGGAGGAGATTGACACTGCGGCGGGCGATCTCGCCGACGGGCTGTTCGACCGTGGTCAGGCGCGGTACCATGAACCGGCTGATGTCGATCCCGTCAAAACCGACGATGCTGACATCCCCGGGAACGGAGCGCCCGAGATCCTTCAGCGCGCGGATCGCGCCGACTGCGACCGTATCGCTCATGGCAAAGAGCGCTGTGGCGTCCGGGCGTTCCTCGAAGAAAACCTTTGCGACTTCATACCCGGCATCATAGGAGAACCGGGTTTCGCGATACAGCGTTTTGTCATAGGTGAGACCACGCTCCGCAAAAGCTTCACAGAAGCCTGAAAAACGCATGGCAAGCGAGTCTCCCGCAACCGGATTGGACCCGAAAACAGCTATCCGCGTATGTCCGAGGGAGAGGAGCTCCTCGGCGACCAGCCGGCCCATGGCGCGATCGTCCACAGCGATGGAAGAGGCACGGGGCAGGGCTGCCGTTTCGGCGTTGACGGTGGTGAAAACCATCGGTACGTCCATCCCCTTAATCGCGCGGACCCGGTCGTCGATCAGGCTGCCGACAAAGATCAGTCCCTTGACATGATTCTGCCGGGTCATCCGGACGGCGGTCTGGAACTCATCGTCCTTTTCGTCGATGTACTCGGTCACAAAATTGTCGGGCACTGTATCCGCCCGGTCGAGGATCGCTTCAGCCAGGGAACTGAGGAATGGATTGGAGCGTCCGCGGATCACCACGCCGATCACTTCGTTTCCCTGTTTCAGGCCCCTCGCGTTGGAGTTGCCGACAAAATGGCAGTCGCGGATGATCTCTTCCACCTTTTTGCGTGTAGCCTGGTTAACGTCCGGCCGGTGATTCAGGACGCGGCTGACCGTGGTGACGGAAACCCCGGCCATTTCGGCGATGTCCCGGATCGTATAGACTTTCATGGTTGTATTACCTCCGTTTTTGCAGATTTCCGGAAACGGTAACGGTAACGTTTTCGGCGAAAGAATATCACAGGTTCGGCGGTTCGTCAATAGCCTGTATGAAATCAGGAGGGAGGTTGCTTTTTTTGCATACAGGAAGTATAATAATGAAAGCTGTAGGATTCAGGAGGTGATCAAACTGAAAAAGCGTCTCTTTGCGCTGCTTCTTGCAGTGGCGGTTATGTTCAGTTTCACGGTCACCTTCGCGGAAGACGATTGGGACGACGAGGATTTCGGCGACGAGGAGTTTGAGGAAGAGGAATTCGAGGAAGAGGAAGGCAAGGCCGACTTCAAGACGATCGCCGGATATGATACGGGAGAAAAGTATACCAGCGGGGATTTCATCTACCAGCTGCCGGAAGGCGAAGACGGTGCCGTCGTCATCAGCTATACCGGCACTTCGGCTGAAATGGTCATTCCGGATACGCTGGACGATCACCCGGTCGTCGCCATCGGGGACCAGGCTTTCAATTTCCTGACGATCGAGACGGCAATCCTGCCAAACACGATCAAGCATATCGGCAGCATGGCGTTTTACCAGTGCGCCAGCCTGAAACAGGTGACGATCCCGGACGGCGTGACCAGTATCGGTACCTGCTGCTTCGGCGGGGACCCGATGCTTGCTGATGTCACGATCCCGGAAACGGTGGAAACGGTGGAAGATTTCGCCTTCCTGGCCTGCGCAAGCCTGCAGGAGGTTTCCTTCGGCGCATCACTGAAGAAGATCGGCACAAGCGCGTTCCAGATGTGCGCGATGCTGAGCAGGGTCACGCTGCCGGAAACAGCCGAGATCGGGGAAAATGCATTTACTGACTGCTCTCCGAATCTGGAGATCGTCAAACAATGACCAAAGGGCTTTCCGGTCTCCTTTTGGAACCCGTCGGTCCGAACCTTCTGATAAGGAAAAAGAACGAGAGACAGAAAACGGGCGGTTCACAATGAACCGCCCGTTCAGTTTGCCTTCGTGTTACTGGATGATCATCCGCCCGCAGGTCTCGCACTCGATGAGCGCACCGTTCTTGATCTTCGAAAGCGTAGCGGAGGGAAGGGATGTATTGCAGCCGGAGCACTGGCCGTTGGTCAGCCGGGCGACCGGAGGAGAGATATGCTTCTTGATCGTCTCGTACTCCTCCAGCAGGGCGGGATCCACCTGGTCCATCAGCTCTCTGGCCCTGGCACGCTGGGCGTCCAGCTCTCCCTTCTTACTCTTGGATTCTTCCTCATAATCAGCTTTCAGCTGGTCAAAAGCCTTCTTGGCGTTCGCTGCTTCCAGCCTTACGCTGCGCTGAAGCTTGTCGTTCGAGTCGGTCTCCTTAACGATGCGGCTGATTTCCGCCTCATACTGGCGGATCGTGTCGCGGCAGCGGCTGACTTCGGACAGCAGGGCCTTGACTTCTTCAGGCGTGGCGAGGGCTTCGTTCTCATAGCGGGTCTGCAGGACCTGGAGCTGCTCCCTGGCGCGGTCAACGGCCTGGGCAATGATGTCCTTCCGGTCAACCATGGCGGAAACGTCTTCTTCGATCTGCTTGTACTTCTTCTGCCGGTCGAGAATAAAATCACGGGCCTTTTCAAGCTTCTGGCGGGTGGGGGAACGCTTGATCGCATTGGCGATGGCGTCCGCCTTCATATCTTCTGTCTGATAAGCCCACAGCGCTTCGTACTTTTCCATACAAGGAGCCTCCTTCTGACAGGAATCATGTAAACCGCCTGTCACGGTCAGCGAGGGAAGGCATAGGCCGGAACCTCTGACACATAAACCCTCACATTACATTCTAACGCAGGAAGCGCCTTTTGTAAAGCAACGGCAAGAACCTCCATACCCGGCTCTTCGGTGGCGAAATGACCGCATTCGAAGGCGACGATCCCGCGGTCGGCCAGCGCCAGGGCGAGATGATGCTTGATCTCTCCGGACAGGAAGGCGTCGCAGCCGGTTTCCGCGGCGGAGGCCCACTCATCACTCCCGCCGCCGCTGCACAGTCCGATCCGGCGGATCACAGCATCCTCCGGACCCATGAGGCGGACGACCGTCCCGAGCCGGCGGCCGAGTTCTTCCGCACAGGCGGCAGCCGTCATCGCTTCGGGCAGCAGACCGCTGCGGAAGAAACCTTCACCCGTGATCTCCGTGAGACCGCAGAGTTCCGCCAGGGTATCGTTGATGCCGCAGGGGGCCTGGTCCAAATTGGTATGGGCAGCGATCAGGCTGATATCCTCCCGGACCAGACGGCGGATGAGGCGGCCTTCGTAATCCTCGTCAGTCATCTGCCGGCGGGCGGAGAACATCAGCGGATGATGGGTGATGATCAGCTGCGCGCCAAGAGCGACAGCCTCATCGATCACCGCCTCCGTGACATCCAGCGCGAGCAGGACGGCGGAGACTTCTGCAGACGGGGAACCGACCAGCAGACCGGAATTGTCGAATTCCGCCTGGGTGTCGAAGGGAGCGATCTGATCCATCAGGAGATAGAAATCATATACTGTCATGGGGGACCTCCGCTTTCAGGGATTTGGGGTTCAGGGATCAGGAGTGAAGCGGGATGATGTCAGCGATGGTGCGGGGGAGGCGATGCGCTCGTTGTAGAAGGCGATGTCTTCCCGGAGGAGCGCGATCTGTTCCTTATCCGGCATGCCGGCGGAGCGAAGGCCGTTCAGCTTTTCCTGAAGGACATCGCGGCGGCGGCGGAGATATGGGATCAGATGACCGGAGGCGGAATCGAACAGGGGGCCGCCGAGGCGGATCTCCCGCGGCGTCATCTCTGCCGCGCCGGGACGGGCCCGAAGGACCAGGTAAAAGCGTCCGGCACAGAAACAGGGCTCTTCCCGGTCCAGGTGGTATCCGATGCGGCAGACTGCTTCCCGGATCAGGGGCAGGTCTGTATGCGCGGAGAGGATGAGGGAAGCGCCCTGCAGACGTTCCTGTCCGGCAAGCAGGATGTCCCGGATGGTCCGGCCGCCCATGCCCGTTACAGAGATCATCCCGCATGCTTCCCGGAGCGGCAGGAAGCCGTCACCACAGCGAAAGGTGACCCTGTCGGACAGGCGGAGGCGGATGATCTCTCCCCGGGCGTTGTCCAGGGCGCTCTCACTTATGTCCGTCAGGATCATATGCTGACAGCGGCCGCGCTGCAGGAGCGCGGCCGGTAAATGGGCGTGATCGGTTCCGATATCCGCCGCCAGCTCACAGGGATCGTACAGATCAAATGCGAGGGACAGGCGGTCGTCAAGCGTGATGGCCATAGGGTTCAGTCAAGATAATCGCGCAGTTTTTTGCTGCGTGACGGATGGCGGAGCTTCCGCAGGGCTTTGGCTTCGATCTGGCGGATGCGCTCACGGGTCACATTGAATTCCTTTCCGACTTCTTCCAGCGTGCGCTGATGCCCGTCATCCAGGCCGAAGCGCAGGCGCAGGACCTTTTCCTCGCGGGGGGTGAGGGTATCGAGCACATCCATGAGCTGCTCCTTCATGAGCGCGAAGGATGCGGCTTCCGCCGGGGCAGGCGCGTCTTCATCCGGAATGAAGTCGCCCAGATGGCTGTCCTCTTCCTCGCCGATGGGGGTCTCCAGGGAGACCGGCTCCTGGGCGATCTTGATGATTTCGCGGACCTTCGCTTCGGAGATGCCCATTTCCTTGGCAATCTCTTCCGGTGTGGGCTCGCGGCCGTATTCCTGCAGCAGCTGCCGGGATACGCGGATCAGCTTATTGATCGTCTCGACCATATGAACCGGAATGCGGATCGTCCGCGCCTGGTCTGCGATGGCGCGGGTGATGGCCTGGCGGATCCACCAGGTGGCGTAGGTGGAGAACTTGAAGCCTTTCCGGTAGTCAAATTTCTCCACGGCTTTGATCAGGCCGAGGTTGCCCTCCTGGATCAGGTCCAGGAAAAGCATGCCGCGGCCGACATAACGCTTGGCGATGGAAACCACGAGACGCAGGTTGGCCTCGGCCAGCTTCTGCTTGGCGCTCTCGTCGCCGGCTTCCAGCTGCTTGGCGATCTCGATCTCTTCCTCTGCGGTCAGCAGCGGAACCTTGCCGATCTCCTTCAGGTACATCCGGACCGGATCGTCAATGCTGATGCCTTCCGGAACCGACAGGTCGATCTGCGCATTATCTTCCCCGCCGATGCGCGCAGCTTCGGCAGCCTGGTCGGCAGCCTGCTCTTCCGTCAGGATGACCTGGCGGTCTGCGGTCTCGTTGATTACGTTCACTCCGTAGGCTTCGAGCGTCTCCAGGACATGATCCAGCTGGTCGGCATCCATCTCGAGCTCGACCAGGCGGTCCATGATCTCTTTATAGGTAATGGTCCCCTTGGACTTGCCGTATTCGTATAACTCGTCCAGGCAGTTCTTTTTCTTTTCTTCGGGGGTGGGTGTCGCCGGGACCTTCTCCTTGGCGGGTTTCTTAGGCAATGGAATCCTCTCCTTCTGATGCGTCGGTCAGTCAGGTTCCGAAAGAGTCGCAGCAGCAAAGCTGCCGGGAATGATGTTATTTCAGCTTTTTCAGCTTGTCTGAGATCTCCTGCGCCTCTTTCAGCAGCGCGGGCAGTGTGTCGTCAGGTGCGGTATCCAGCATCCGGCTGAGCTCCTCAAAGCGTTTTTCCAGCCGGGTCTTCCGGATCCGGTTCAGGCAGTCATTCGCCATGGTGATCATCTGATCCGTATCCCCGGCGGAAGGACTGAGCAGGACGCGGGTGAAGCGGGAACGGGTCGCATCATCCGGTGCGAGATCCGGCAGCGACGCCGGGGAGGCGCCGGCCAGAAGTTCCCTGTATAATGATTTCAACTCGTCATCCTCAAAATCCTTTTCGTCGATCATTTCTTTCGGAATCTGACCGGAAGCGAAGAGGCTGAGGAGGAGTTCCTGGGCCTTCAGGTCGTCGGATCCGGGTTCCGCCGGAACTGCGTGAAGGCGTGCGGGCTGCGCGGCAGGCGCTTTGCCTCCCGGCTGTCGCGCGGCTGACAGGTTCATCTGTTCCAGGAGTGTTTCGCGCGTGAAACCGGTTGCGAGGGAAAGATCCTTCAGGTGGACCTCCCGTTCGACCGGATCCACGGCGGCAATGATGCCGGAGGCCGCGCGCGCGTAGGACAGCTTTCCGTCCTGCCCGGAAAGGTCGAGCTGCTCCTTCAGGCGGCGGAGACGGTAAGCGGCCGGGGAGATCGCGGGTAGTTTCCGGAACCCTTCGATCCCATCCCGGCGGATGAACTCGTCCGGATCCAGGCCGTCCGGGAAATCAAGGACACGGGCGGGAACACCTTCCTGCTCAAGGATCTCCAGGCCCCGAAGGATGGCGTGCTGACCGGCGGAGTCGCCGTCGTATCCCAGGTAGACCTGCGGGGCAAAACGATGCAGCAGGCGGGCCTGTTCATTGGTCAGGGCGGTCCCGAGGGTGGCACAGACGCCCTCCACCCCATACTGGGTTAGGCTGACCACGTCCATATAGCCTTCGACCAGGATCACCCGCTCCAGATGACGCTGTTGGCGCAGCAGGTTTGCCGCGTAAACACCCTGGCGCTTGTTGAACACCGGGGTGTCGGATGTGTTGAGGTATTTCGGCTCCCGCTTCTCAAGCGTGCGCCCGCCGAAAGCGATGACGTTTCCGTGGGTGTTGATGATCGGAAACATTGCCCGGTTCCGGAACATATCGAAATACCGTTCCCGGCCGTCCTCGTTCTTTTTTTTCACCGTCAGCCCGGCCAGGACCAGCTCGTCCAGTTTCCAGCCTTTTTCCAGGAGGCGGTCGCTGAGGGAAGACCAGGAATCGGGCGAGGCGCCCAGGCCGAATTTCCGGATCACACCGTCGGAAAGACCGCGTCTGCGCAGATAGGCGAGGGCGGCTTCGCCGGCAGGCGTGAAGAGCGTTTCATGATAGAACCGTGCCGCCTCCCGGTTGGCATTGAGGAGACGCTCCCGCTGGGTGCGGCGGCGCTCGTAATCTTCGTCCTTCTCCATCTCGGGCAGGGTCATGTGCGCCCGGTCAGCCAACTGCTCCACTGCCTCCGGAAAGGAGAGACGCTCCATATCCATGATGAAATGGATCACGTCGCCTCCGGCTTTGCAGCCGAAGCAGTAATACAGCTGATGCTCCCCGTCCACGGAAAAGGAAGCGGTCTTCTCCCCGTGAAAGGGACAAAGCCCCCAGTAATTCCGTCCTTTTTTCGTCAGGGCAACATAGCCGGAGACGATCTGGACAATGTCAGACCGGCTTCGGAGCTCGTCCAGCCATGAAGCGGGATAACGGGAAGCCATATAAAATGATCACCTCATCGGTTGCTGGTCACAGGGAAAGATCAGAAGGCAGGGAAGGCGGAGGGAACAAAAAGGTCCCTGAACTTGCGGGTGGCATAGCGGTCTGTCATGCAGGAAAGGAAATCACAGACGCTCCGCTCCGTGCCGTCACGGTAGCCGATCATCACAAACTCCTCGGGCATTTCACCGGGATGCGCGCAATAGTACTCGAACAGGTGGCGGAGGACATAATCACAGCGGGCTTCCTCCGGATCGCGCCATCCGTCACGGTAAACCCGGTCAAACATGAACTCCCGCAGGCCGTTCATGGCGTTCTCCACTTCTTCGGACATGCTCAGATGCGGCTGGCCTTCGCTGTTGGAAACGATGTTCCGGATCATGGTGTTGATCCGTTCCCCGTGGGTCTGTCCCAGAATGCGCAGGCAGTCAGCAGGAAGCTCAAAGGGCTTGAGGATCCCGGCGCGCAGCGCGTCGTCCAGATCGTGGTTCAGGTAGGCGATCCGGTCTGCCCGGCGGACGCATTCGGCTTCCGCGGTCTCAGGCTGTACACTGCCGGAATGGGAGAGAATGCCCTGGCGGACCTCTTTGGTCAGGTTCAGCCCGGTCCCCCGGTTCTCGAGCACTTCCACGACCCGCAGGCTCTGTTCGTTGTGGCGGAATCCTTCGGGCAGGAGCTCGTTCAGCGTCCGCTCCCCGATATGGCCGTAGGGGGTATGCCCCAGGTCATGACCGAGGGCAATGGCCTCGGTCAGGTCCTCATTCAGGCGGAGGGAGCGGGCCAGCGTGCGCGCGACCTGTGCCACCTCGAGCGTATGGGTCAGGCGGGTACGGTAGTGATCCCCTTCCGGCGAGAGAAAGACCTGGGTCTTGAACTTCAGGCGGCGGAAGGATTTGCAGTGGATGATCCGGTCCCGGTCCCGCTGGTATTCCGTGCGAAGATCATCAGGAGTGGCCGGGGCGTCGCGCCCGGCGGTTTCGGCAGCATGGGCCGCCCAGGGCGCAAGGATTTGGTATTCCTGCTGCTCCAGCCGCTCCCGTATGCTCACCGGAATCCCTCCCTTCCTGATCATGCATGCTATCGGAAAGATACTATGTATAT
This sequence comes from uncultured Eubacteriales bacterium, assembly GCA_902793605.1. GTDB lineage: Bacteria > Bacillota > Clostridia > Christensenellales > Aristaeellaceae > Aristaeella. Next base: position 24,717 of record CADBEB010000008.1, on the reverse strand, counting down.
ATACAACATCAGGCGCGAAAATCCTTCCGGCCGCTGAAGTCCTTGACAAGCAGGGGGAAACGGATACAATGAAAAAAACACAAGAAACGGAGAGGGCCGGATCACCCGGTCTGCCGCAATCACAACGGGAGAACGAGCATGACATTTGAAAAGGAACAGAATGCCTTTGGCTTTTGTATAAAGGAGATCCGGGAAAGCAGCGAGCTGCGGGGAAAGACTGTGCAGATGGAGCACATGAAGACCGGCGCCCGCCTTTTCTGGGTGGACAACGGCGCGGAGAACATGGTCTTCTCCGTGACCTTCCGTACGCTTCCGGAGGACGATACGGGCGTCTTTCATATCCTGGAGCACAGCGTCCTGTGCGGCAGCAAAAAGTATCCGGTCCGGGAACCGTTTGTCGAACTGCTGAAAAGCAGCATGAATACCTTCCTGAACGCGATGACTTTCCAGGACATGACGATGTATCCGGTGTCCAGCCGGAATCCGCGGGACCTGCTGAACCTGGCCGGCGTGTACCTGGACGCGGTATTTGCCCCGACGGTCATGGAGGACCGGAAACGCTTCTGCCAGGAAGGCTGGCATATTGACCGGGACGGGGAAGGAAATCCCGTTTACAAAGGCGTCGTATTCAATGAGATGAAAGGCTCGATGAGCGACACGGATACTCTGATCGACCGGCAGATTATGCGCCAGCTCTTTCCGGATACCTGCTACGGATTCAACAGCGGCGGCGATCCGGAGAAGATCCCGGACCTGACTTATGAGCAGTTCAGGGAACAGTACCGGCGGCACTACCACCCGAGCAATGCTTACTTCTTCCTGGATGGAAATGTCCCGATGGAGGAGATGCTCCCGTTGATCGCTTCCTATCTGGACGGTTATGACCGGATGCCGGAACTGCCGGCATGCAGCCTGCAGGCTCCCGTGGGCTCGGAGGAGACGATCCAATATGAACTGGGCCGTGAAGAGACGCCGGAGAACCGCGGGTACCTGACCCTGGCCCGGATCACCGGCACCTGGAAGGACCGCGCGGAAAACATGGCGCGCGGGATCATCTGCGACGTGCTGACGGGCAGTAACGAGGCACCCCTGAAGCGCATGGCTCTGGAACGGGGCCTGGCGCAGGACCTGACCATTTCCGTGGACGACACGGTGCTTCAGAGTTGGATCACGATTCACGCGGAGAACGTGACCGAGGGCCGGGAGCGGGAGATCCTGGACCTGCTGGAAGAGACTGGCGGGAAGATCCGGAAGGAAGGCCTGGACCGCCATGCGGCGGAGGCCTCCATGAACCGCGCCATCTATGCTCTGCGGGAGGAAGAGGAACCGCAGGGGATCGGGCGCTGTATCCGCTGCCTTGGATCCTGGATCTACGGGGGCGATCCGACGGATGCGCTTGAATCCGGACAGTTGGTGAAGGAACTGAAGCAACTGCTGGAAGACGGCCGTTTTGACGAGCTGGCAGCGGATATGCTGCTGAACCGGGAGAACATGGCTGTCCTGCATACCCTGCCTTCCCTGACCCTGGGAGAGGAAAAACGCAGGGCGGAGGAACAGAGACTGCGGGAGATCACCGGCGCCTGGACCGAAGAGGAGCGGCAGGCGAACGACCGCCTGATCGAAGAAATCGAATGCTGGCAGGAGTCGCCGGACAGCGCGGAGGCGCTGGGAACCCTGCCGCGTCTGACAAAGGAAGACGCGGATGTGGAACCGGCCTGGACGGAAACGGAAGTCCGGGACTGCTGCGGTGTGCCCGTGATGTTCCATGAACTGAACTGTAACGGTGTCGTCCATCTGCGCGCTTATTTCCGCCTGACGGACTACAGCCTGGAGGAGCTGACCGGGATCTCACAGCTGGCCGGCCTGCTCGGCCGCCTGCCGACAGCCCGGTACAATGCCCTGACCCTGCAGCAGGAGATCAAGCGCTGGACGGGATCGCTGGGATTTGCGATCATCACCCGCGCAGAAACCGGGCAGAACAGGACCTGCACGCCGTACCTGACGGCGTTTGCCAGTGCGCTGGAGGAAAGCCGGGAGCAGGCCTGGGACCTGCTGGCGGAGATCATGACCTCCACCCGCTTTGAAGACCAGGGAAAGATGATCGAAATGTTCCGGCAGAACGAGCTGGGGGCGCGGCAGCGGATCCTGGGCGCCGGGTATCTGATCGGCGTAAAGAACGTTCTCAGCCATTACAGCGCCGACGGCGCGGTCAAAAACGCCCTGGACGGTGACCCGGCTGCCCGGTACATACATGCGCTGGCGAAGGAACCGGAAAAAGAACTGCCCGGTCTGATGGAACTGGCCGGACGGCTGATGACCCGCACCTTCTGCCGCCGTCGGATGACAGTGAGCATTACCGCCACTTCCGCCATGCTTCCGGAAACGCTGATCCGGACACTCCCGGAGGGAACAGAGGTGCCGGAGACCGCAGAATACCGGAACGACGGACCGATGAAAGCCGGATTCCGGATCCCGGCACAGATCGGCTTTGCGGTGCGCGGATGGCGGATCGGGCAGGAGTTTGAGGGCAGCATGTGGCTTGCAACTTCCATCCTGAGCCTCGGATATCTTTGGAAAGTGGTACGCGTCCAGGGCAGCGCCTACGGAGCCGGGATCCAGATCGACCGGGCCGGGAACCTGTTCTCCTATTCCTATCGCGATCCGACACCGGCCAGGACCCTGACAGCGGACAGCGGAGCAGCGGACTTCCTCCGCGAGTTTGCGGAACAGGGGGACGCCCTGGATCCGTACATCATCTCCGCCCTGAACGAACTGAATCCGCTGCTGAGCCCCAGGGACAAAGGGTCGCTGGCGGACGGACGGTGGATGACAGGCTACCGGCGTGAGGAAGCGGAGAAGATCCGAAAGCAGATCCTGCACGCGACTCCGGAAGACCTTGTCCGATGCGCCGAGTGGCTGGAGACCTTTGCGAAGGAAGGCGCTGTTTGCGTCGTCGCCCACGATGATGCCCTGAAGGCCTGTGAAGGCCTGGAAATCAGCGACCTCTGAGAAAGCTGGTGTTGATATGGACCGGGAACAGGCCTATGAGGAGAGCCGCAGGAATCCGCCGGGGAGCCGGTCGCTGCGGTGCATCTGGTACTGCGGAAAGATCAATGAAGAGATCCGGAAAGCGGCAAAGCTGGGCGAGACCAGCCTGGAGCTTCGTTTTCCTCCGAGACATTACGTGGTCCTGCACAGGGAGGTCTTCAGGGAGATCTACCTGAACCAGGGCTATGACGTGAGTATTGCGCCGAATTTCCAGTACATCCAGCCGAGCGAGTGGATTTTTACCCTGAACTGGAAACCGGAAACTGATCATTCTCCTTGACATCGGTCGGAGCCCGGTGATAGAATATTCGCAGCGAAAGTGAAACTGAACAGGGCCGGGTCGATGGCCTTTTCTTTCCATATTTATTCACGCGTCTATTACGTCGTGCAGAGACACGGCGAAATAAGATAAGGAGGTTCTTTTCCATGAAGAAACTGTTTGCTGTATTGCTTGCACTGGCCATGCTGCTGAGCTGCACCGCTGTGCTGGCGGAAGACGTTGTCGGCGCGGATCCCGATCTGGTCGCTGCGGCCCAGGCTGAAAGCGAGCTGGTGGTCTACGGTTCCTGCGAAGAAGATTACCTGGCCGCGGCCGTGAATCATTTCGCGGAACTGTACGGCATCAAGACCCAGTATCAGCGGCTGAGCACCGGCGAGGTGCCCACCAAGATCGAGGAAGAAAACGGCAAGCCCTCTGCGGACGTCTGGTTCGGCGGCACGAACAATCCCTACGACGGCGCGGCGGCCAAGGGCCTGCTGGACAACAGCTATGTGCCGAAGAACGCTTCGCATATCAGCAAGGATATCTATAAGGATCCCAACGGCTATTGGTACGGCATCTATACCGGCATCCTGGGATTCATGGTCAACAAGGATGAACTGGCCCGCATGAACCTTGAAGCTCCCGCCAGCTGGGACGACCTGCTGAAGGAAGAGTACAAGGGCCTGATCTGGCTGTCCAACTACAACACCGCCGGCACCCCGAAACTGGTCGCCAACCTGATGATCCAGCTGAAGGGCCATGACGAGGGCATCAAGTACCTGGTGGATCTGGACAAGAACATCCAGGTCTACACCAAGTCCGGTTCCGGCCCCTCCAAGAATGTGGGTACCGGCGAATGCGTCATCGGCATCGGCTTCCTGCATGACGGCATTACCCAGATCCTGGACAACGGCTACGAGAATGTCGGCCTGGTTGTTCCCTCCGACGGAACGGCCTGCGAAGTCGGCCCGGTGGCGATCTTCAAGGGTGCCGCGCATCCCAATGCCGCGAAGCTCTTCGTGGAATATGCCCTGAGCCCCGAGTGCGTGGAACTGGGCGCGAAGAACGGCTCCTATCAGTTCCTGGTGCTGGACAACGCGACCCAGCCTGAAGCCGCCATCCAGTTCGGCCTCGATCCGAGCCTGGTCTGGGACGGCTATGACTTCGCTGCGGCGGCCAAGGACACCGAGCAGAACGTGAAGGATGTTATGGAAGCCCTGGGCGGCGGAGACGACCGCTTCAAGACGGAGTAATCCGGTCTGACCTTTCCGCGAGGATGGCGGTTCCGCCATCCTCGCCTTTTTGAGATATCATAAAGAAGAGGAGGGGGAACATGGCGAAGGCCCAAAGCGCCGCGCTGGATCGCAAAAAACTGATGGGCGATCCGATCATGGTGACGACCATCGTGGTGCTGATCGCATTTCTGACATTATTCATTCTCTATCCGCTGGCCATCCTGCTGGTCGACAGCTTTGTAGGGGACGGCGGTTTCAGCTTCAGCGTTTTTGAACGGATCTTCAAAATGTCCAACTTTACGAGGGCGATCACGAACACGCTGAAGGTCGGGTTTGTGGTAGGTATCCTTTCATCGCTGCTGGGGCTGCTGTTTGCTTATGTGGAAGTTTACCTGCGCATGAACCGGTGCGTCGGAGGCCTGTTCAAGGTGGTTTCCATGCTGCCGGTCGTATCGCCGCCTTTCGTGCTTTCCCTGTCGATGATCATGCTCTTCGGCAAGGCGGGCCTGATCACCCGCTTCCTGCTGGGGATCTACGACAACAATGTATACGGCTACTGGGGCATCGTCGTCGTTCAGACGCTGACCTTCTTCCCGGTATGCTATATGATGCTCAAGGGCCTGCTGAAGAACATCGATCCTTCCCTGGAGGAAGCGGCGCGCGATATGGGCGCCAGCCGCTGGAAGGTTTTCGCGGACGTGACGCTGCCGCTGCTGCTGCCCGGCATCGGCAATGCGTTCCTGGTGACCTTCATTGAATCCATCGCGGACTTTGCCAACCCGATGATCATCGGCGGCAGCTATGATACGCTGGCCACGACGATCTACCTGCAGATCACCGGCGCCTACGACAAGGCCGGAGCCGCGGCGATGGCCGTCGTGCTGCTGATCATTACCCTGGGTATGTTCGCGGTACAGAAGTACTATCTGGAGAGGAAGACGGCGGCAACGCTGACCGGCAAGGCCAGCCGCGCCCGGATGCTGATCGAGGACAAGAGCGTGAAGATTCCGCTGACGATCTTCTGCGCTGTCGGCGCGGCATTCGTCATCATGATGTATATCTGCGTGCCGATCGGCGCGCTCTTCCCCACATGGGGATACAAATTCACCCCGCTCACCTTCAAGTGGTTTGAGCAGGTGTTCACCAGGTACCGTGGACTGCAGGCGTTCCGGGATTCCTTCGTGCTGTCCCTGATCGCTGCGCCGATCACCGCCCTGCTGTCCATGATCATCTCCTATCTCGTGGTCAAACGGAAATTCAGGGGCAAAGGCTTCATCGAGGCGGTTTCCATGCTGGCCATGGCCGTTCCCGGAACTGTTCTCGGCGTCGGCTATATCCGGGGTTTCGCGAACGGACTGTTCCATACAGGTGTCCTGAGCGGAATCTACGGAACAGGGCTGATCCTGATCATCGTGTTCATTGTCCGGTCCCTGCCGACAGGTACACGGTCCGGTATTTCCGCCCTGCGGCAGATCGACAAATCAATTGAGGAAAGCGCCTACGATATGGGCGCTGACAGCCTGAAGGTCTTTACCTCCGTGACGCTGCCGCTGATCAAGGATTCCTTTCTGTCCGGCCTGGTCACGGCCTTCGTACGGTCGATCACCGCCATCTCCGCGATCATCCTGCTGGTCACCCCCAGTTACCTGCTGATCACGGTGCAGATCAATGAGTTTGCAGAAAAAGGCGCGTTCAGCATAGCCTGCGCCTTCGCTACGATCCTGATCATTATCACCTACGGCTCGGTTCTGCTGATGAACTTTATCATCAAGCATTTCGGTACCAGCCGTAAAGTGAAGGAGGTAGAATAAACATGAGTGATATGCGTAAAAAGGAGCCCAAGGGCGTCCGGCTCGATCATATCAGCAAGATCTATCAGAATCCGAAGACCGGCCAGGATTTCTACGCGGTGCACGACGTGGAACTTGACATTGAACCCGGCAGCTTTGTCACGCTGCTCGGCCCCAGCGGCTGCGGCAAGACGACCACGCTCCGGATGATCGCCGGCTTTGAAAGCCCGGATGAAGGCGAGATCTATCTGGGCGGCGAACCGATCAACCAGCTGACGCCGAACAAGCGCGATACGGCGATGGTGTTCCAGAGTTACGCCCTGTTCCCGCACTACAACGTGTTCGACAACGTCGCCTACGGTCTGCGGCTTCGGAAAGTCCCGAAGGATGAGATCAGGGAGCGGGTGACCAATATCCTGAAGCTGGTCGAGCTTTCCGACATGGAACAGCGGATGACCAACCAGCTCTCCGGCGGGCAGCAGCAGCGCGTGGCCCTGGCCAGGGCGCTGGTGGTCGAACCGGGCGTGCTGCTGTTTGACGAACCGCTGAGCAACCTGGACGCGAAGCTTCGCGTGCAGATGCGCACCGAGATCCGGAGGATCCAGCAGGCGCTGGGGATCACCGCCATCTATGTCACGCACGACCAGAGTGAAGCGATGGCCATCTCCGACAATATCATCCTCATGAAGGGCGGCGTGATCGCCCAGATGGGTTCTCCGACGGAGATCTACTATCATCCGAACAGCGAATTCGTGGCGGACTTCATCGGTGAATGCAATTTCCTGAAGTGTACCGTGAAGGGACACGAGGGAGGGGACGCCGTCGCCGAAGTGGACGGCCGTCCTGTCCGGGTCCGGTGCGATAAACCGGGTATCACCGGAAACGCGGAGATCGTGCTGCGTCCGGAAGCGATCGGGATCGCCGACGAGGGCCAGCTGCCCTGCAAGGTGGAGCTGAGCTGCTTCATGGGTTCCTATCAGAACTACCATGTGCGGGTCGGCGATACGCTCGTTAAGATCGCGGACAACTGCCCGATCGGAAAAAAGACCTTCCAGGTGGGAGACGACGCGTACATTTCCTTCCGCAGTGAATGCGCGCACCTGCTCGAAACCTGATCCCGCAGAGGAAACAAACAGCGGCCGGCATGATGCCGGCCGCTTTCGCGTCGATCGCGTTTCAGGAGCGCATCTCCTCAATATGGTAGACATAATCGAGCGTTTTCAGGGCTTCGATGATCTCGCCGTGGGACTTGTATTTCTTCAGCATCTCATTGCTGACTGAGATCGCGATCGAATAGACGGAAAGTCCGCTGCCCACATAGGCGGGATTCTGTTCGATCTCATCGATGGTGATCCCCAGGCGGCGGAGCACGGTCACAAAGTCCTGCAGGCTGACGCTGTTGGTCAGCTCCAGGTGGATCTCAAAGTGATTGGAACGGTTTTTGAATGCGATTTCCAGGGCGGGGAACCAGAGAAGTGCGCACAGGAGCGCGGCAAAGGAGGCCAGGGCGACGGTATAGTAGCCCATGCCCAGGGCGATGCCGATGGCGACAGCGACCCAGAGGCCGACGGCGGTGGTCAGGCCCTTGATCTGGTTCCTGGAAGAGTAGAAGACCGAATGAACAGCGATCACGGAGGCACCGATGATCGTTGCACCCGAGAGCAGGAACAGGCTGCCTTTTCCGGAATCAGCAAAAACATAGCTGTCCAGCAGGGCCGCCAGGGTACCGATCAGGAAGGCGAGCATGAAGGTACGCAGGCCGGCGGAGTGCCGTTTGTTGGAACGCTCCCAGCCGATGATGGCGCCGAGCACCAGGGAAAGCAGCAGGCGCAGCAGGATCGAGCCGATGGTGATGTCCGCGGCCCAGTTTCCGAGCTGCGACGCAATGGGATCCGTAAAGACGGGGTTCATGGGGCAGCCTCCTTTGGTCAGATCAGTCTTCTGCGGGGTGTGCGGCGCGGAGCCGGGAGGTTCTGGTTACGATGGTACTCTTCCGCGGCTTCGGTGAAGGCACGCTCGTTCTCGTTCTCGGTATGGGCGGGCAGCTCGCTCTGGATCTTCTGGATCCGTTCGATGAGCAGGTCCACCTCGGATTTCTTCCGGCCGTCCTCGGCCGTCTCCTGGACGGGCGCCATCTCTTCCAGTTCGCTGGAATAGGAGCCGGAGAGCCAGAGCGACAGTTTCGCGGCGCCGGGGCCGATCAGCTCGTACAGGACGCTGGAGGACAGGATGATCGTTTCCAGGGCACGGCCCATCGCGCCGCCCAGTTCGCGGGCGCCGAGGGCCGCCAGGCCGATCGCGACGCCGGCCTGCGGGATCAGGGCCAGGCCGAGATACCGGCAGACCTTCTGCGGTTTGCCGGCCAGTCTGCAGCCGGACCAGGCACCGATGTACTTGCCGATGATCCGGACGAAGAAGTAGATCATGCCGATCCCCAGGAGCGATACTGAACCGATGGCTTCCGAACTGCCGACAAGCAGGCCCAGGTCAAAGGACAGTCCGCTGCGGAAGAAGAAGAGCAGCAGGATCGGCGGGCTGAAGTAGTTCAGCTGGCGGAAGAGACGCTCATCCTCCGACGTGTTGATATAGACCATGCCCATGGCCATGCAGCCGAGCAGGGGAGAGATGTCGAGCACGGCGCAGATCCCGCAGTAGGAGAACAGCAGGGCGATGGCGACGATCAGGCGGTTGTCGGTGCTGCGGCGGCCGATGATCAGCTTCATCAGGATGCCGAAGAGGCAGCCCAGGCCGACCAGCAGCAGGTTCTTTCCGATCGGGAGCAGCACATGGGAAATGTGGAAACCGGTACTGGAAAAGACGGCGGTGGCGACCGAGATCGCCATGGAATAGAGGATCAGGCCGACCACGTCATCCAGGGCGACGACCTGCAGCAGCGTTTCGACAAAATCACCCTTTGCCCCGGTCTGCCGGATCGTCATGATCGTGGAGGCCGGCGCCGTGGCGGTGGCCAGCGCGCCGAGGACCACGGAAAAGGCAAAGTTCAGGCCGAGGATGAAGTGGCAGGTCACGAACACCAGGACCGCCGCACCGACGGCTTCCAGCACAGTGATCGTAACGACTTTGCCGCCGTTCTTCCTCAGCGACGAGAGGCGGAAGAATTCGCCGGTGCTGAACGCGATAAAAGCCAGGGCGATATCCGGCAGGAAGGAAGACCCTTCGATGACTTTCTGCGGGATCAGGTTCAGGCAGTAAGGCCCCGCCAGGATCCCGCCGACGATATAGGCTGTGACATTCGGCAGGCGCAGCTTCTTTGTGATGCGGGTCATCAGGAATCCGCAGGCCAGCATCAGCGCGATCGAGATGATCGTGACCGCAATGCCGGACTTGTCATCCAGCCAGTTCATCCACAGGGGCATGAAAACGCCTCCTTTCCCGGGAATCCGTCATCAGGGATCAGTCATAGATCGTGCGGCCGCGTTCGTCCGGGATACCGCTCAGACGGTGGAAGAAGGTGTTGATGATATCGCACCACTCCCGGGCATTGTACAGCTGTTTTTCCATCCGTTCCCGGATGACGCCGGCATCCGGCTCCGGGAAGGGGAGTCCCGTCAGCGCCCCGGCCATCGCACGCGTCTCCTCCAGCCCTTCGAAGTGATCGTCGTAGATCCGCTGGATCAGCGTCCGGCCGTCCCGCATCCGGAATGTATAGGACAGGCGGTGGTAGAACAGGAGGTACAGGTCCGGGCAGGTATTCGGATCCCGGTATTTCTTCGCGATCTCTTCCGGATACTGAGCCAGGTAGCCGGTGCCCGCTTCCGTCCGGTCGATCCCGACCGCGTTCCGGTCCGCTTTGTGGTAGGTTCCCCAGAGGTCGTATTCATAGCCGGAGGGATTGGGGCCGTAGTGATCGTGCGGATTGACCATCCAGCCGATTCCCAGCGGCGCGGTGTATTTCTCATAGATCCTGCGGGAGGAAAGCAGGAGGCTTGTCAGCGCCTTTTCCTGTGCGGGGGCAAACCCGTAGGTGAGCCGGCACCAGCGGGCGACGGCCTCCTCGGGATCCGTTCCGGGATCCCAGGCCAGCAGGCCGTAGGTATAGAGGTTGACCGCGGCCAGCGGATGGCCGGTATAGTTCGCGTCGTCGCCGAGGTTGGAGACGGCGGCAAGGGACATGATGCTGTCCGCCGGCAGCTCCTCGTACAGCTCCTTCCACATGGGGATCATGGTATAGAGATCGATCTGGTGGCCGGTATACTCCTGGGCCAGCTGCAGTTCCATGGCAAGTTTTGTCTTCTTCATTCCGAGCAGCAGCGGGCTGAGCGGCTCCCGGACCTGGAAATCAAAGGGGCCGTGCTTGACCTGCAGGATCACGTTAGCGGCAAATTCACCGTCCAGGAACGCATAGTTTTCCCAGGCAGCCTTTGGGCGGTCCGTCTTCGTATCGCGCCAGTCCTGGCGGCAGTTGTAGACAAAGCAGCGCCAGACCACCGTGCCGCCGTAGGGCGCGACCGCTTCGGCCAGCATGTTCGCGCCGTCCGCATGGTTCCGCCCGTAGGTGAAGGGACCGGGGCGGCCTTCGCTGTCCGCCTTGACCAGGAAACCGGCCAGGTCGGGAATCTCCGCCCAGACGCGTCCGGCAGTCTGTTTCCACCATTCCCGGACCGCGGGATCCAGGGGATCCGCCGTCGGGATCCCGGAGCGCATGGGCTGCGAGAAATCGACGGAAACCATCAGACGGACGCCGAAGGGACGGAATGCTTCCGCCAGGGCGGAAAGGGCAGGCAGGTCATCCTCCAGCAGCAGCTGGGCGGGGAAATGCACGTTCACGTTATTGATGCACAGGACGTTCAGGCCGGCGGAGGCCAGCAGGCGCCCGAGCTCGCGGATCCGGAGCGGATCCCAGGACAGCTTCCCGTCCCGGAAGAAAAGGCTGCGCCCGGCATAGCCCCGTTCAATGGTCCCGTCCGGGTTGTCCCAGCAGTCGATCATCCGCAGGGCGTACTTCGGGGCGGATTCCACCGCGGCGGCCGTTTCGCCGCAGAAGCGGTCCAGGATCAGCCGGTAGGCGCCGTAAAGCACGCCGGTGCTTCCGCCGGTGATGCGGATGCTGCCGCCGGGCAGGGGATCGATCCGGTAGCCTTCTCCCATGGCGGATTGCTCCGCCAGCTCGACCTGCACATCCGGAAAGGCGCGGGACAGTTCAAAGCGGGCCAGTTCGGCCGGGGTTTCCAGGCCGGCGGGGACGGGTTCTTTCAGACGAGTGAGCCAAAGATTCATGATGGAACTCCTTTCGGGAAAGATCCTTCGCTTCGTTCAGGATGACACCCTTACTGGAATGGGATTAATGCTCAAACTGGGAGCGGTAGAGCGTGGCATAGGCGCCTTCGGCGGCGAGCAGCTCCTCATGGGTGCCCTGCTCGATCACATCGCCGTCCCGCATGACCAGGATCGTATCCGCGTTCCGGATGGTGGACAGGCGGTGGGCGACGATAAAGGAGGTGCGGCCTTCCATCATGGAGGCAAAGGCCTTCTGGATCCGCTGTTCTGTGCGGACGTCGATGGAGGAGGTCGCTTCGTCAAGGATCAGCACCGGGGGCAGGCGGAGCATCACGCGGGTGATGCACAGCAGCTGCTGCTGACCCTGGGACAGGGAACCGCCGTTTTCCGGAATGAAGGTGTCGTAGCCTTCCGGCAGCCGGCGGATAAAGCTGTGGGCATGGGACGCTTTGGCGGCGGCGATGATCTCGTCGTCCGTCGCTTCCGGGCGGCCGAAGGAGATGATCTCCCGGACCGTACCGGCCGGCAGCCAGGTATCCTGCAGGACCATGCCGATGTTCCTGCGGAGGGCTTCTCTGCGGATGCCGCGCGTTTCAGTCCCGTCCAGACGGATCGCTCCGCTGTCGATATCGTAAAAGCGCATCAGCAGGTTGATGAGCGTGGTCTTCCCGCAGCCGGTCGGACCGACGATCGCCACGCGTTTCCCGGGCTCCGCGTTCAGGTTCAGGTCCGTGATCAGCGGGCGGGCGGGATCGTAGGAGAAGCGTACATGCTCCAGTGAAAACCGTCCTTCCGTGCTTTCCGGGGAGAGGGCGTTCTCCGGATCGGGTACGATCGGCTCGGCGTCGATCATTTCAAAGATCCGGGCGGCGCAGGCCAGCGCGTTCTGCAGCTCGGTGACCACGCCGGAAATCTCATTGAAGGGCTTGGTGTACTGGTTGGCGTAGCTCAGGAAGCTTGTCAGCCCGCCGATGGTCAGCCCGCCGCCGGCGAGCACCGTCAGCGCGCCGGTCAGCGCAACAGCCGCATAGACCAGGGCGTTCACGAATCGGGTGGACGGATTGACCAGGGAGGAGAAGAACGTGGCCTTCAGCGAGCAGTCGGCCAGGCGTTCGTTGATCCCGTCGAACTCTTCGACAACGGCGTCTTCCCGGCAGAAAGCCCGCACCAGTTTCTCGTTCCCGAGTACTTCGTCGATCAGGGCGGTCTGTTCGCCGCGGGTGACCGACTGCTGCCGGAACATCCCGTAGGTCCGCCGGGCGATGAACCGCGCGACCAGCAGGGAGACCGGGGTCAGCACCACAACCACCAGGGTGATCAGCGGGTTCAGCGTGAGCATGAAGACCAGCGTGCCGAGGATCGTCATCACGCCCGAGAACAACTGGGTAAAGCCCATTAGCAGCCCGTCGGCAAAGGTATCCACGTCCGTGATCATCCGGGAGACCAGGTCGCCGGACGGATGGGAATCCAGATAGCGGAGGGGCAGCCGGTGGATATGCCGGAAAGCGTCCTGCCGGATATCCTGCACAGTGCAGAAGGTCAGCCGGTTGTTCAGCAGCCCGGTCAGCCACTGCAGGAGCGCGGCTGCTGCGATACAGATCCCGGCTTTCACCAGCAGGTCCGCCAGGCGGGCAAAGTCGACCTGTCCGGGCCCGACGATACAGTCGATGCACCGGCCGACGAGGATCGGGATCAGGAGGGTCAGGACGACGGTCAGCAGGTTCAGCAGCAGGGACAGCAGCGCCATGGCGAAACGGGGGCGGATATAGGCGAGGACCCGCCGGATGGTTTTATTGTTCACCTGCGGCCACCTCCCTTTTCGTCGGAAGGCAGTTCCTGCTGGGCTTCATGGATCTCCCGGTAGACCGGGCAGGTTTCCAGCAGCTCCTCATGCGTGCCCTGGGCGATACATGCACCGTCGTCCAGGACCAGGATCCGGTCGGCAAAGCGGACAGATGCCGTCCGCTGGGAGACGATCAGGGTCACGGGCTTCCAGGAGAGCTCCCGCAGGGAACGGCGGAGGGCCGCGTCCGTGGCGTAGTCCAGGGCTGAGGAACTGTCGTCCAGGATCAGGACGGCCGGCCGCCCGGTCAGAGCCCGGGCAATGGTCAGGCGCTGGCGCTGGCCGCCCGAGAAGTTGGTGCCGCCCTGCCGGACGGGCTCATCGAGCCCCAGTTCCTTTTTTTCGATAACATCGGAGGCCTGCGCCGTGCGCAGGGCTTCCCGCAGCTCTTCCTCGGTCGCGTCCGGATCCCGCCAGAGGAGATTCGAGCGGATCGTTCCCCGGAAGAGGACCGCATGCTGCGGTACGATGCCGACAGCTTTCCGCAGGGAGGCCAGGCGGTATTCCCGGACATCCCGGCCGCCGAGCTTCACGGAGCCGGCGGAAACGTCGTAAAAGCGGGGAACCAGGCTGACCAGCGTCGTCTTGCCGCTGCCGGTGCCGCCGATGATCCCGACGGTCTCCCCGGGCGCGGCGGAGAAGGAAACATGCTCAAGGCTCGGGTCGCCGGTCGCACTGTAGCGGACGGAGACGTCCTCAAAGGACAGGCTGACCGGACCTTCCGGCAGAAGGGCTTCGCCGTCTTCCTGGGAGGACGGGGTCAGCAGGATGTCATTGACACGCCGGGCACAGGCGGCGGACTTGGTCAGCGTAACGATCAGGTTGGCCAGTTTGATCAGCTCCACCAGGATCTGTCCCATATAGTTGTACAGGGCGATCAGTTGACCCTGGGTCAGCCCGCCGCCGTCCACCTTCAGCGCGCCGGTATGGATCAGGAGGAGGATGCCGGCATTCAGGGCCAGGAAGGTCATCGGGTTCATGGCGGCCGTCAGCCGGCCTGTGAACAGCTGGATCTTCGTCAGCAGCCGGTTCAGGCGGGTAAAGCGTTCAGACTGGTTTTCCTCCTGTACGAAGGCGCGGATCACGCGCACGCCGGAGAGGTTTTCCCGCGTGGCGGCGGTGACGCTGTCCAGCCCTTCGCGGACCTTCTTCTGCAGGGGCATCGTGCCAAGGATGATGCCGAAGACAATCAGGAACAGGGCCAGGATGACGCCGCCGAAGACCAGCGCACTACCCGGGTCAATGGAGCAGGCCATGATGAGCGCGCCGAAGACCACGAAGGGAGAGCGCAGCAGCAGGCGCAGGCCGAGGTTGATCCCCGTCTGCACCTGGTTGATGTCCCCGGTGATCCGGGTGATCAGGGTGGAGGAACCGAAACGGTCCAGATCCGCGTAGGAAAAGGACTGGATATGGGCAAAGAGGTCATGCCGGAGCGCGGTGGAGAAGCCGATGGCCGCGCGCGCGGCGAAATACTGGGCGGTGACCGAGGCAGCCAGGCCGAGCAGCGCCATCAGGACAAGCTGGAGGACACACCGCCAGACCACGGGCAAAGCCTGCTGCCGCAGGCCTTCATCCACCAGACGCGCGATGATCAGCGGCACGATCAGCTCAAAAACCGCTTCCAGCAGCTTAAAGGCCGGCCCGAGGATGCATTCCTTCCGGTACTCCTTCAATCCGCTCCAGAATCGTTTCACAGGCATGACTCCCATTAGTTCTGAATAATATATAATTATACATCAAAAACCAATTGATTGAAAGCAAGAGTTATTATATGATGGTGGAAAGACAATCACAGAAACAGGGAGGTGCCGGCAGATGAAGGCGCTGTTCATCGGGGGAACGGGAACCATCAGCATGGGGATTGTCCGCAGGCTTGCGGCGGAGACGGACTGGGAGGTCTGGCTGCTGAACCGGGGGAACCGGAAGGCGGAGGTCCCCGCGGGCGTAAGGCAGATCATCGCGGATATCAGCGATGAGGCGGACACGGCTGAGAAACTCAAAGGGATGACCTTCGACACGGTCTGCGAGTTCATCGGGTTCACCCGTGACCAGGTGGAGCGCGACTACCGGCTGTTCCGCGGGAAAACCCGGCAGTATATCTATATCAGCTCCGCCTCCGCCTATCACAAGCCGGCGGCGGACTACCGCGTCACGGAAGGGACGACCTTGTCCAATCCCCACTGGGAATACTCCCGCAACAAGATCGCCTGCGAGGAATTCCTCATGCGGAAATACCGTGAGGACGGGTTTCCGGTGACCATTGTCCGCCCCAGCCATACCTATGACGAGCGGACGATCCCGCTGGGGGTTCACGGCAATCTGGGCTTCTGGCAGGTCATAAAGCGAATGAAGGAAGGAAAGCCCGTGATCATCCAGGGCGACGGTTCCTCCCTGTGGACGATGACCTGGAACGGGGACTTTGCCCGGGGGTTCATCGGCCTGATGGGAAACCGGCACGCGATCGGCGAAGCCTTCCAGATCACGGGGGACGAGACGCTGACCTGGGACCAGATTTACAGGACCGTTGCGGACGCGCTTGGCGTCGAACTGCATGCGGTCCACGTGGCATCGGATTTCCTGGCGGAGACCGGCAGGAAATACGGCTACGACTTTGAGGGCAGCCTGCTCGGCGACAAAGCGGTTTCCGTCGTCTTTGACAACCGGAAACTGAAGCGGGCCGTGCCGGAGATGCGGACGGAAGTCCCGTTCCATATCGGCGTGCGCAGATCGCTCGACTACGTGCTCTCGCATCCGGAATGCCAGCGGGAGGATCCTGAATTCGACGCCTGGTGCGACCGGGTCATCGCCGCGATCGAGGAAGCAAAGAAAAAGGTATAAAAAGATCCCCGGAGAGGTTCTCTCCGGGGAAGCTTCTGTCAGGCGGTCTTTTCGAGATACCTGAAGAGTTTCATTTCATCCGCGTAGCTGGAGGCGTAAAGCTCGGGATCTTCGTTGCCGATCAGGCTCGCGATGCCGAGATACTTTTCCATCGGGTTTTTCAGATCGTACTGATTTCCTTCCGGTGTCAGCACCAGCACGGAATCCCTGCACTGCTCCAGCGTGTCCTCGAACAGCCTGAGCTCTTCCTTATTACAAATCTTCATCTTCAAAACACTTCCTTTACCTGTGGTGTTGAGGGCGGGAGGCCCGCTCTCCGGGAAGTATTCTACCGCGAAGAGGACCTGAATCCAATCGCCTGGCTGTCGATGTATTGACCGAAAAGTACAAATTTGCAAATATGCTGCCTTGACAGTCGATTTTTGCAGTGTTAAGGTATATCCACAGTGAAGCAAAACGGGAAGGAAGGCCGTTTCCGGGCGGCCGCACGGCGCATGAAGAAGCAGAAACAGGTACAGAACCCGACGCAGGATGCGGGTGGCTCCAATAAGAAGAAAAAGAGCCATCGCGGGTCCAACATGCTTCTTTTGCTGATCCTGCTGATCGGCGCCGCGATCGCCGGCTATCCCGCGTTCAGTGAATACTGGAACAGCATGCACCAGTCCCGGGCGATCATGGGTTATGCCGAGCGCGTGGCCGAGCTGAGCAACGAAGAATACATGGATGTTTGGAACGACTCCCTTGAATACAACCGAAAAATGGCTTCCGATCCGAATCCGTGGGATATGACGGATGAGGAGATGGATGAATACGAGAAGCAGCTGAACGTCGACGGTACCGGCAACATGGGATTCATCACCATCCCGAAGATCAACGTGGACCTGCCGGTCTACCACGGAACCAGCGACGCCGTCCTGCAGACCTCCATCGGCCACATTGACGGTACCTCGCTCCCGTCCGGCAGTGTACACAGCAACCCGGACGACTACAGCGAGGTCGAATTCGCCTCCCACAGCGTGTTGAGCGGACACCGCGGCCTGCCGAGCGCGAAGCTGTTCAGCGACCTGGACGCGATGGAAGTGGGGGATGTGTTCTACCTGACCATCCTGGACCAGACCCTGACTTATCAGGTGGACAAGATTACCGTCATCGTCCCGGAGGACAGCAGCGAACTGGTGCTGTTCCCGGGAAAGGACTACTGTACCCTGATGACCTGTACGCCTTACGGCATCAATACGCACCGCCTGCTGGTCCGCGGGATCAGGGTGGAGAACGACAAGGAACTGCTCGATGTCCGTGTAACGGCTGACGCGCTGAAGATTGATCCGCTGTATGTGGTGCCGTTCATTGCCGGACCGGTCCTGCTGCTGATGATCATCTGGGTCGTCCTGTTTGCCGGCCGGAGAAGAAGATCGCGTTACTGATATAAAACTGATATAAGCATATAAGCATAAAGGATGGTGCAGCGATGCTCTTTGCCTGTGACGCAAGCCAGATCAGCAAAGCCGTGGACTATGTGCGCGATGAACTGAAAAAGCGCAGGATCAGGTCCGAAGGAGTCACCCGGGCTATGCTGGCAGCAGAGGAGATCCTGAATGCCATGATCCGTCATGCTCCCTCCGCGGAGGAATCGGTCAACGTGCGGGTCGTCTCATTGATGCACAATACCTCCGTCCGGATCACCTGCCGGGGGACAGCCTTTGATCTTTCTGAAGTACAGTCTTCCCTGCAGACCGGCGGGGATCCGGAAACGGATGCCGTGATCAGCGATCTGTTCAGCCGGATCATGAGCAATACCCTGTCCCTGAAAAACCGAAACGGTATCAATTATGCGTCACTTCAGGTGGCAGCGCCCCGCTACAGGCATCTGATCCTGACCCTGGGCTCGCTGGCGGCCGGCATTCTTGTCGGGATCCTTCTTCGGAAGATCCTGCCGGAAGGCGTGAACGCCGCCATCAATACCAACCTGTTCACGCCGATCTCCACGATGTTCCTCAACGCGCTGAAGATGGTGGTCGCGCCGCTTGTGCTGTTCTCGATCGCCTCGAGCGTCGCAGAGTTCAACGACCTGCGCTCGCTGGGGAGGATCGCGGCCCGGATCCTGGGCGGCTACAGCATCACCAGCGTCATCGCGATCTTTGTCGGCCTTGCGGTTTGGCTCGTTTTCCCGATCGGCGACCCGGTGTTGAAAAACGCCGTCACAGCCTCAGGAAGCGCCATTGTCACGCAGGCTCAGAATACCTCTGTTTCCCTGATCGATACGGTCGTCAATATCGTGCCGAAGGACATCATCAGCCCCTTCGTTTCGCTCGATATGCTGCAGATCATCTTTATCGCCGTCATGACAGGGATCGCCGCCGGCATGCTGTCGGCCCGGCTGCAGGTATTCAGGACCTTCCTGAACGAATGCAACATGATCTTCTCCCGGATCACGGCGATGATCATCAGCTTTATGCCGCTGGCTGTCTTCTGCAACATGGCCAAGCTGATGCAGACCATGCAGCTCGGCCAGCTGGCCTCCGTACTGCTCTGGATCCCGGTGGTCTATGCCGGCCAGTGGATCATGCTCGTGATCTACGGCCTGATCATCCGGATCGTTGGCCGGGAAAACCCGTTCACGTTCTACCGGAAGTTCTATCCCGTCATGCTGACGGGGTATACCCTCGGATCGAGCAATGCCACCCTGCCGACCTCCATGGAGATCTGCGGGACGAAGCTCGGGATTTCCAAACAGGTTTATTCCTTCTCCCTCCCGCTGGGGGCAACCATCAACATGGACGGCACCTGCATCACTCTCATGATCAGCGCGCTGTTCATGGCAAAGATCTTCGGCGTCCAGGTGACGCCTTCCATGATGCTCACGCTGTTCGTGTCCATCTTTGTCCTGTCCGTCGGGGCGCCCGGAGTGCCGGGATCCGCGCTCATCTGCATCTCGATCCTCCTGCCGCAGATCGGGATCCCGCCGGAAGCGATCAGCATCGTCATGGGCCTCTATACGCTTGTGGGCATGATGCTCGCCTGCGTGAACGTCACGGGGGACGCCGTCATTACCCTGATCACGGCCAAGGCGGAACACAAGCTGGACCTGGACGTTTTCCGTTCAAAGGATGCATAAAAGAACCGCAAAGATAAAGGATCATTCAAAAAGAATGCAGGTGAAGAAAACATGGGACTGATCGACAAACTGAAAGAACTGTTCAAAAAAGAACCGGAACCCGAAAAGGCCCCGGAAGCTCCGGAGAAGGCAGCCCGGCAGAGGAAGACCTGCAAGGGCTGCGGAAAGCAATTCTCCTATGATCCTTCCTGGGACTTTGTTCCGAACTACTGCAAGGAATGCAAGCAGAAGTTCGTGAAGGAGAAGGAGGAAAAGCAGCGGGCCGGCGCGCCGCGGAAGATCAAACGGAAGTGCAGGGAATGCGGGAATTACTTTACGTTCGACAGCACGCTCGCGCGCTATCCGAGCTACTGCCCGAACTGCAGGAAGCGGCATAAGGAAGCGCAGAAGGCAAAGTACAGCCGGAAGAAGGAAGGATGACCACCGTGGAAATGTATCAGGGACGGCCTGAATCAGAAGAAGGACGGCTCCCGCGGGAGATCCGCACCTACGACTTCCTGGATCGGCTGGGGATCGCATACCGGCGGACGGACCACGACCGTGCGGACAACATGGAAGCCTGCAACGAGATCGACGCGATCCTTGGCGTCATCATCTGCAAGAACCTTTTCCTCTGCAACCGGCAGCGGACGGATTTTTATCTTCTGATGATGCCCGGCGACAAGAAGTTCAAGACGAAGGAGCTTTCCAGCCAGATCAACTCCGCCCGCCTGTCCTTTGCCAGCCCGGAGGAAATGCTGAAGTACCTGGATATCGAACCGGGCGCGGTCAGCATCATGGGCCTGATGAACGATCATGAACATGCCGTGCGTCTGCTGATTGACGAGGATGTGCTGAAGGATGAGTATGTCGGCTGCCATCCGTGCGTCTGCACTTCCAGCCTGAAGATCCGGACAAGGGATATCATCGATACCTATCTCCCGGCGACCGGGCACGGCTATCAGACCGTGCACCTGGTGGGCGAGGACTGACAGAACGGAGGCAGCCTATGTTACATACATTCCGGAGAGACGGACAGACCGCCGTCGTACAGACGGAGCAGGGGAAAGTACGGGGCTATGAACACGACGGCCTGCAGATCTTCAAGGGGATTCCGTATGCTACGGCGGAGCGTTTCCACGCGCCGCAGCCGGTCGACCCCCGGGACGGGATCTTCGATGCCTGCAGCTACGGCTATGTCTGCCCGCTGCTGACCAACGACCCGCCGCGCGGCGAACTTTACGTGCCTCACCGCTTCTGGCCGATGGACGAGAACTGTCTGAACCTGAATGTCTGGACACCGGGGACGGATGACAAAAAGCGCCCGGTGCTCGTCTGGCTCCACGGCGGCGGATATGAAGCCGGCTCCGCGATCGAGCATATCGCGTATGACGGCGCCAATTTCAGCCGCTGCGGGGATACGGTGGTCGTATCCATCAACCACCGCCTGAACATCCTCGGTTACTTCGACCTGTCTGATTTCGGCGGGGAATATGCGAACTCCGGCAATGCCGGCGGGGACGACATCATCGCGGCGCTTCGCTGGGTGAAGGCGAATATTGCCGCCTTCGGCGGGGATCCGGAAAATGTGACGGTCTTCGGCCAGTCCGGCGGTGGCGCCAAGGTCACGACCCTCCTGCAGTCACCGGCTGCGGATGGCCTATACGCCAAGGGATTTGTCATGAGCGGCGTGATCGGTCCCGTGCTTGCGGACGCCACAGGAAGCGGGAAGGAACTGGCTGAGGCGGTCATGAGGGAGCTGGGCATCCACAGCGTGAAAGAGCTTGAGAAAGCGGACTACGCGGCCTTTGCCCGGGCCTATCTCAAGGTCCGGCCGGCGCTGCAGAAAGCCGGGAAGTATACCGGCGGCGCCCCGCATCCCAACGCATTCTACCTCGGGGATCCGCTGCTCCACGGATTCCGGAAGGAGACCGCGCAGGTCCCGCTACTCGTCGGCAGCGTCTTCGGTGAGTTTACCTCCTTTGCCCCGCTGCCTTATGACCGGGAGAACCTTTCGGAGGATACACAGGAGGGCATGATCCGCAAAGCCCTGGGGGAGGAGATCGCTAATGCGTTGATTCCGCTGTTCCGGGAAGCCTATCCGGAGCGGAAGACGATCGATCTCCTTCGGCTCGACTTTGTCTTCCGGGCACCCGAAATCCGCTACATCCGGGAGAGGAGCAGACTGAACAGCAGCACCTGGTCCTATCTGTTCAACCAGGACCAGCCGATCGACGGCGGAAATACCCCCTGGCACTGCTGTGACATCCCGTATTTCTTCCGCAACATCGATCTGGTGGAGTATCCCCACGGGGATCAGAGCGAACCGGATCTCGCGTACCGCCTGCAGGACGAGGCCTTCGGATCCCTTCTGGCTTTTGCAAGGACGGGTAACCCGAAGAACGCCGCCATTCCGGAATGGCCGGCGTGCAGGCCGGGCAGGGAAGCGGTCCTCGTCATCGACAGGAATACCCGCGTGAAGGAAAACTTCGATCACCGTCTGCAGGAAGCCTGCGTGCGCTCCGCGGAGGAGATCATCCGGAGAATGTCCGGAAATGCCGGAGACATCCAACACTGATGAAGCGAAAAGCCGGCCCTGGCAACAGAAAAACGGAGAGGAAACAGGTGCAATGAATAAGAAACTTTTGGATCTGGGATTTGCATTTAAACACTCACAGCTTTGGAAAACGGTCTATGAGGACGAACTCTTTGCGATCCATCTTCCTGAACATCTGATTCTGGCGGATGGCAGTGAATATGTCTATTGTGCGATCATGGGACGAAACGGGGAGCATCGGGCGTTATCCGTCAATATGGGAAAACGCGGATTTGCTTCGCTCAGAGCCATCCATAGAAATCCGGATGATGACGCTCTCGAGAATCTGCTTTCCCAGGACTGCATTCAGTGCTCCCTTGAAACAGCAGAGCAGTTTCTGCCTGAGGAACTGGAATTCATCAGGGAAGAGACAAAAAAGAGAAAAATGCGCTCTCCCTATCCTCAGTTTTCGCGCTATCGTCCTTATTGCGTCCCGTGGCATCTAACAGATCCAAAGGACGAGGAAATTCTGACGATCGCACTGCGGGTAACGATCGCTCTTGCAGAATACCTGACGGATCACGACAAGAGTGAGATCGGACTGAAGAACATCAGGATCCTGAGCACGCGCGAGATGCTTGGCGATCAGATAATGCTGGAATCCCTTCTTCAGGAGATCGATGAAGCGGAAAAAAACCAGCAGATTCCGGTATTCACCCTGGAAGAGGGAAAACTGGCTGTTGATGAAATGATCCCGCTGCCGGAAGATACTGCACCGGATTATCCCAGAGCGACTGTTATTGATGAACTGAAACTGAAGACGCTGAAGAAAATACCAAAGCAAGGATTTATCGAGAGTCAGGTTCTTCGTATTCCCGAACCGACCAAAGAGGAAGCAGCAGATACAGCTCCCTATCTGCCGGCCATCCTGTTCTCGGTGGATGAAGACGGCATGGTACGGCTGCCGGTGATGATGAGACATGCGGAATATGATCCGAATGAGGCGATCAATGACCTCATGAAGGGGATGATCGCAGAACGGTTCAGACCGGCGGAGATCCACGCCGGAACAGATGAAACGATCTCCCTGCTGGAAACCTTCTGCAAAAAAGCCGGGATCAGCTTGGTGCGGGATGAGAATCTGGAACTTCTGGGCGAGGCGACGGACACCATGCTGGATAGATGGACCAGCATGGAAGATGAGGAAGATGATTTCGGACCGGACGAAATCGTCGAAATGCTGGAAGCCATGACTGACAAGGAACTGCGGGCAATGCCGGATTTTATGGTTGCACAGATCCTGAACATGGCAGAAAGCGGACTGCTGCCTGCGCGCGTCGCGAAGAAAGTAAGATCAATTCTTGAATAATCACCGACAAAGGATTGGGAGGAACATGCCATGCAGAAAACCAGACTCAGGAAATATGCGCAGCTGATCGCCAAAGCAGGCGTCAACGTACAGAAAGGCCAGGAGGTCTTTATCCTGGCCGGGCTGGACCAGCCGGAATTTGTGAAAATGGTTGTGGAGGAATGCTACAGGCTCGGCGCCAGCATGGTCGAGGTGGACTTTGACTATCAGCCGCTGGAGAAGCTCCATGTCCGCTACTGCAGCCTGAAGGTGCTCGGCAGCCTGACCAATTACCAGAAAGCCCGCTGGGAGCACTATGTCGAGAAATTCCCCTGCCGGATTTATATCGATTCGGACGATCCGGACGGCCTGAAGGGCATCAACCAGAACAAGATGCTGAAAGCCCAGCAGATGCGCTACCCGCTGATCAAAGGCTACCGGGATCAGCTTGAAAACAGATACCAGTGGTGCATCGCCGCGGTTCCCGGTTCTGCCTGGGCAAAGAAGATGTTCCCCGAACTCACGAAGCACCAGGCGGTCGAGAAGCTCTGGGAGGCCATTCTCTCCACAAGCCGCGTATATGACGATCCGGTCGCCGAATGGGAGAAGCACAATCAGGACCTGCATGAGCGCTGCGCATACCTGAACAGCCTCGGTATTGACAAGCTCCATTACACTGCTTCCAACGGCACCGACTTCACCGTCGGCATGATTCCCGAGGCCCTGTTCAAGGGCGGCGGGGATACCAGCCTGCAGGGGATCTTCTTCAATCCCAACATTCCGACGGAGGAATGCTTCATCTCCCCGAAAAAGGGACTGGCCGACGGCAAGGTGGTCGCCAGCATGCCCCTGAGCAGGGAGGGCCAGCTGATCGAAGATTTCTGGATCCGCTTTGAAAACGGCAAGGCTGTCGAGTGGCACGCCGAGAAGAACGAGCAGCTCCTGACCAACATCATCACCGCGGACGAAGGCGCCGCCTATCTCGGTGAGTGCGCGCTGGTCCCGTTTGATTCACCCATCCGCAACAGCGGCCTGCTGTTCTACAATACGCTCTTCGATGAAAACGCGGCCTGCCATCTGGCGTTGGGTATGGGCTTTGCGGACACGATTAAGGACTTCGAGCACAAGACCCTCGAAGAGTGCCGGGATCTCGGCGTCAACGACTCCATGGTCCATGTTGACTTCATGATCGGCACGGAGGACCTGAATATCGACGCGATTACCCGCGAGGGAAAAACCGTTCCGGTCTTCCGCAACGGCAACTGGGCATTCTGAGGACGGGAGAACACACATGAAGACCATACGGGTCGTCGCGGCGATCATCCGCGACAAGGGCCGGATCTTCGCAACACAGCGCGGATACGGCCCCTACAAGGACGGCTGGGAGTTTCCGGGCGGAAAGATCGAACCGGGGGAGACCCCGGAGGAGGCCCTGAAGCGCGAGATCCGGGAGGAACTGGATACGGAGATCGAAGTCGGGGAGCC
>CADBEB010000007.1 GCA_902793605.1 uncultured Eubacteriales bacterium | reverse complement strand
ATGGCGGTAGCAGGGTTTCTGCCATTCAGAAGAAGACTCGGGAATTATTAGAAACCATTAATGTCGACCTATTACGTTAATTTGATGGTTTCTGTGTTGATAAGAGATCAGGGGAGCTGTCCGGTCGGACAGCTCTCTTGTTTATCCTGTATCTTTCTCGCAAGAATGCTTTTCAGGATACAATATTTTGTGTATAATATACTATTGAAGATTCAGTAATGGAGGTGAGCCTATGGGGGATCTGTGGACAACAGTCCGGAATATGCTCTGGAACCTGACCCATCGGATAGGCATCATCGACATTATTGATATCCTGATCGTCGCAGCAATTATTTACGAGCTTCTGCTCCTGACACGTCATACCCGCGGAAGCGCCCTTCTCAAGGGTCTGTTCCTGCTGCTGGTGATCATGGTTGTCAGTAATCTGCTCGGGCTGAAGAGCCTGAACTGGCTGCTGCTGGCGATCCTGCAGAACGGTGCGCTGGTACTGGTGATCCTGTTTCAGCCGGAACTGCGGAAAGCGCTGGAACGTATGGGCCGGAGCAAACTGCTGACTAAGAGCAACCGGCGGAATGTCGATGAAGAGCGGGATACCGTGATTTCAGAGATCGTACAGACCGTCGTGGACCTGAGCCGCAGGCGTGTCGGTGCGCTGCTTGTTTTTGAACGGCAGACCGGACTGGAGGATGTGATCGAGACCGGGACACGGCTGAACGCAGAAGTGTCTGCACCGCTCCTGGAGAATATTTTTGAACCGAATACCCCCCTGCATGACGGCGCTGCTGTTATCCGTGATGATCAGGTAATCGCGGCGGCATGTATCCTGCCGCTTGCCGAAGCCAGCGGCGTCAGCCGTGAACTCGGAACCCGCCATCGTGCAGCTGTCGGGATCAGTGAAAACACGGATGCGGCAGTTGTCGTTATATCCGAAGAAACCGGTATCGTCAGCATGGCCAGGGACGGCGTCCTGAAACGACCGCTTTCCACGGATGAGCTGAAAGCATTCCTGAACGACTACTACAGTATCACAAACTCCGGACTCAGTTCCTTCCTGCGTAAGCTTTTTAAACGGAGAGCAGAGGAGGGACGGGCATGAGTGAAGAAAGAAAAAACAATAAGAGACGGGAGTTTTTATATACAGTACTGAGGGGCCTGAAGCATGTCCTGCTGCATAACGGATGGCTGAAAGCCATTGCCGTGATTATTTCTGTTGTGCTCTGGGCCGGCCTGATTTCGCAGGATGAATCACTGACCCGTGACAAGACTTTTTCAAATGTCAGCGTTTCCATCACAGGTGCAGATACACTGAGAAACAACGGCTATATCGTAGTGAGCGACCTGTACGAGATGCTGAACGATGTCAGCGTCGTTGCCGCCGTACCTCAGAAACAGTATGATAACGTAGATCCGTCTTCATACTATGTACGGGTTGACCTGAGCAAGATCAACGGAACGGGAGAGCAGGAGATCAAACTTCTGAGCACCAATTCCAGCACATTTGGAAAGGTGATCTCAACCAACCCGTCCTCCGTCACTGTGATGGTGGAAGATTATATCGTTCGACAGCGGATCCCGGTTTCTGTCAGCGTGGAAGGGGATATACCGGAAAGCTGGTATATGTCAACTCCCGTGGTGGATCCGACAGTTGTTACCGTGAGCGGTCCAAGATCGCTTGTACAGACGATTTCAAGGGCAAAAGCGGTGATCAATACCAAAGATATCGAATGGACAGAGGGCTCGACCATTCTCAGTTCCACGATCAAACTGTATAATCGATCGGGCGAGGAAGTCAACAGCCCGCTGCTCAATATCATGGATTCTTCGGTCTCTATTGACAGTGTTCTGGTCGAAATGACGCTGCTTCGGAAAGCTTCTTTCGATACGGAAAGCCTGATTCAGGTGAACGGCAAAGTCGCAAAGGGATATGAGATCAAAGAAGTCAAGGTCAGTCCGGAAAGCATAACGGTAGCAGCCAGGCAAGAAGTGCTTGAGCAGTTGACAGAGCTGCCGATGGAACGTACCGTCAATGTAAAGAACCTGAACGAGACAACCATGTTCCAGCTGAAGGTTCAGAAGCCTTCAGACGATGCGATCATTTCCAATGAGACCGTTACAGTCACGGTTGAGATCGAAGCAATCTCAGACCAGTAAGATAGGAGACCTGCCATGGGCAGTTTTGCCAATACGCTGTTTACGATTATGCTGGGGTGGATCCAGGCGGCTGCCTCAGCAATCTGGTCTGCTTTCACAACCGAAAACGGGGGTTCTTTTCTCCAATGGATCGGAAGGAACTGGTTCATTCTGGCTGTGATTCTCTGTGTGATCGGAATGGTCATTGACTTTGGCATTTATCTTTTGCGCTGGCGTCCCGTGCGGGTTTGGAAGAGCTTTTTCAGGCGACTGCGGCATGGAAAGGAAGAGGCCGAAGAGCCGGAACAGACAGTGGAAACGCCGGCGCCTGCCGGAGGGCATTTCAGAAACGAAGAGGAACCGGCGCGGCAATCCGACAGCCTCCCGCTGACTGCAGAGGCAGAACCGGAGGATTTTTCCCGCTGGGCACAGGAAGAACCTGAGCCGATACCGGTGCCGGAGACCATGCTGAAGCGGCCGATCATTACCGGCGCAGGATATACCGTCCCGGAGGACAGCCCATACCGCAGACCTGCGGCGGAAATGCCGACTGAACCGATCATCGAAGAACGGCGGACCGACGAACCGGAAAACCGGCCGGAAATCATGACACAAAGAAAGAGAAAGCGCAGGCTGATCGTCGGCGATCTGTTTACGGACCCGGAAGAAGAACTCTATCAGTATGAACGGCCGCAGCAGTTGATCGACAAAGACAAGGCCTATTGTCAACCGGTCTATCCAAGGAACTGGAAGAAGGATGAAGGAGAACTCGAATGAGTCTGTTGTCCTGCGATAAGGTATATCTTGTCCTGACGGGCAACTACGGCAGCGGAAAGACGGAGATCGCGCTGAACCTTGCCCTTGAATCGGCAAAAAGGATGAAAACGACCCTCGTGGATCTGGATATCGTCAACCCGTATTTCAGAAGCGGAGAGAAGGCCGATGACCTGCGAAACGCCGGCGTGCGAACCCTGATGCCGACCTATGCGATGACCACGGTCGATATTCCGGCGCTGCCGGCGGAGATCCAGAGTGTATTTGAGGTGCCTTCAGACCGGGTTATTTTTGACGTGGGCGGCGACGATACAGGCGCCGCCGCGCTCGGCAGGTACTATCCTTCCTTTACAGCAAAAAGGAACCAGACAAAGATGATCCTGGTGATCAACTGTATGCGCCCGCTTACCCGGCAGAAAGAAGAGATCCTCGACCTGGCACTGCGGATCCGGAACCGGGGAAGGCTGAAGATCGACCTGCTGATCAACAACACAAATCTGGCGGACGAGACAACGCCGGAGATGGTGGAGGAAGGAGAAAAGACCGTGCTTGAATGCGCAGAGATGCTGGACGGTATCCCTGTGATCACGGCAGGAAAACCTGAAGTGCTGGAAAAGAGCAGACTCAGCACTTCAACTTATCCGATCAGGAGATATATGAAACCCGAATGGATGGAATGACCATGAATCCGAAACTGCCGGAAGCCTTTGTCAGCCGAATGAAGCGTCAGCTGGGGAATGAGCTGCCGGCTTTTTTGGATTCACTGGAGGAAGAATCCGTCAGGGGGATTCGCCTGAACACACTGAAAGATACAGAAGCTGCAGCAGCATACCGGAATATGCCAAGGATTCCGTGGGCACCGGAAGCCTATGAGCTCCCGGCTGACTCCGATGCGGGAAGCACCATCCTGCATGAAGCGGGGGCGTTCTATCTGCAGGAGCCTGGCGCTATGCTGCCGGCATCTGTCCTTGACGCCAAACCGGGTGAGACGGTCCTTGATCTGTGCGCTGCACCCGGAGGAAAGTCAACCCAGATCGGGATCTCTATGCGCGGAGAGGGCTTGTTGGTCTGCAACGAACCCGTACCGAAGCGCGCACGGATCCTGAGCAGCAACATTGAAAGGATCGGACTGCCGCATGCGATCGTGACCTGCGCCTGGCCGGAACAACTGGCTGAAAAATGGCCTGAGGGATTTGACGCTGTGATGGTCGACGCACCCTGCTCCGGTGAAGGAATGTTCCGGCGCGTACCGGAAAGCAGGACGGAATGGGGTGAAGAACAGGCAAAGGGCTGCGCACAAAGACAGCGGGAAATCCTGAATGCCGCAGCCGGGCTGGTACGGCCCGGCGGGCGCCTCGTGTACTCCACCTGTACCTATCACCCGGAAGAGAACGGCGGGAACGCGGAGTGGTTCCTGAAGGAACATACGGAATATGAACCGGAAGCATTCAGCCTGCCCGGGATCGACGCACCGGAAGGGCAGTTTACCTGTTATCCCCACCGCCTGAGGACAGAGGGACAGTTCGCCGCCCGATTCAGAAAAAAGGGCAGCGGCGAAGCGATATTGCCGGAAGACCGTTCAATGCCCAAGGCGAATCGCAACGAAACCGCCGTCCTGGCGGACGCCTTTCCCTCATTTCCCGCTGCGACACATAAGCTGGGCAATACCCTGGTCTGTCTGGAGCAGCAGCTTCCGGATCTGGAAGGAATCCGGGTTCTGCGTACCGGGCTTCATCTCGGCGAAGTCCGCGGAAAGATTGCGTTCCCGGATCATGCTGCAGCGATGTGCATCAATCCGCCGGCGGTCTTCACGCTGGATCTGAACGGTACAGACGCATGCCGGTATATGGCAGGGGAGACGATCGAAGCGGAGGCAGAGGGCTGGATCCTGCTGAGA
Source organism: uncultured Eubacteriales bacterium (assembly GCA_902793605.1). Classification (GTDB taxonomy): domain Bacteria; phylum Bacillota; class Clostridia; order Christensenellales; family Aristaeellaceae; genus Aristaeella. Next base: position 89,104 of record CADBEB010000007.1, on the reverse strand, counting down.
TACAAAGGGCTAAACCTCGGCTGGGGCAAGGGAAGCAGCGGGATCATCCGGAACCATTATCCGAAAGGCCTGAGAAATTACCATCTGATACCATAGATTATTCGGAAAAAAGGATTGAAAACGTTACCGACGTGTTGTATAATGCACATAAAGATACCGAATGTTACATCCATTCGGAAAAAAATAAGGAGGAAACCCCATGAAAAAGTTTTTTGCATTGTTTTTAGCTGCCTTGATGGTGTTCGGCATCTGTGCCGCTGCCAGTGCGGAGAAGGCTCCGGAAGAGTATTCCGGTTCCCTGACAATATATTCACCCCATGACGCTGATCCGCTGAACGCCGGCGTACAGGGCTTTGAAGCCAAGTATCCCAATGTGAAGGTCGAAGTTGTTGCCGATGGAACCGGCAACCTCCTGAACCGGATCAAGGCAGAAGCGGCGGCTCCCGAAGCCGACATCCTGTGGGGCGGCGGAGCTGACTCCCTGGCTGCCTACAAGGATTATTTCCAGAGCTATAAGCCCAGCTGCATCGATCTGATCGACCCCAGCCTGTATGATCCGGATTGTCTGTGGATCGGCGAATCTCCGCTGCCCATGGTCTTCCTGGTGAATACCGACCTGGTCGCCGAGGCTGACATCCCCCAGAGCTGGAAGGACCTGGCTGATCCCAAGTGGGAAAAGAAGATCGCGATTGCCGATCCGGCTTCATCCGGTTCCGCTTATACCCAGCTGAATACCATGCTGATGATCTACGGCCAGGTGGATGATGACTATGCTGCCGGCTGGGATTTCGTGAAGAGCCTGATGAAGAATCTGGTCGTTCAGTCCGGATCTTCTGCGGCACACAAGAATGTTGACTCCGGTGAGTACCCGATCGGTATCACGCTGGAGAAGGCCGCCGTCCAGTATGACCTCACGAACGGCCATCTGAAGATGATTTATCCCTCTGACGGAACTTCCGCCGTGCCGGATGGCATTGCCATTGTCAAGGACTGCAAGAACCCCGAGCTCGCTCAGCTGTTCGTTGAATATGCGCTGAGCGCAGAATGCCAGGAAGCCCAGAACAAGGACTACGGACGCCGTCCGATCCGCAGCGATGTAACGCCTGTCGGCCTCGAGCCCCTGAGCAGCATCACACTGATGAACTACAACTTCGACTACGCCGGCGCCAACAAGGCCGAGATCGTTGAGAAGTGGCAGGATGCCGTTGTCGGAGACTAATCAGAAACAGAATCAATCAAGCTTATGCTGAGGGAGGGCGCCCCGGAAGAGACCCGGGGCACCCTTTCTCATGATATCGGGAGGAATTCATACATGAGTCATGCCGTCATAATCGACCATGCTGTTAAAACCTATGGAGATTTCAAAGCCGTCAACGGAATCAGCCTGCAGATCAACCCGGGAGAGTTCTTTACGCTCCTCGGGCCTTCCGGATGCGGAAAGACGACGCTCCTGCGGATGATCGCCGGATTCAATACGGTGGACGGTGGAGAAATCCGCTTTGATGACAAGGTGATCAACAATGTTCCGGCGCACAAGCGGGATATCGGCATGGTGTTCCAGAATTATGCCATTTTCCCGCATCTGAATGTGGCGGATAACGTGGCTTATGGACTGAAAGCCCGTCATGTTCCAAAGGAAGAGATCCCGCCGCGCGTTGAGGAAGCGCTGAAAATGGTGCAGATCGATCAGTTGAAGACGAGAAAGCCAAACGAGCTTTCCGGCGGCCAGCAGCAGAGAGTTGCACTCGCACGTGCATTCGTGATCGAGCCCAGCGTCCTGCTGATGGATGAACCGCTGTCAAACCTGGATGCCAAACTCCGCGTCCAGATGAGAACAACGATCAAGAAGCTCCAGAGAAGGCTCGGAATCACGACCGTATACGTAACACACGACCAGGAGGAGGCTCTTGCGATCTCTGACCGGATCGCCGTGATGAACCAAGGCAACATCATGCAGATTGGCACTCCGGAGGAGATTTACCGGAAACCCGCCAATCCCTTTGTTGCCAACTTTATCGGTGTGAGCAACTTCATTGACTGTACGGTCAGTTCTTCCGGGAACACTGCCAGTATTTCCCTGCCGGGCGACTACACAGTTTCCATCCCCGTATCAAGGGACTACAACGGAGAGGCCATCCTTTCCGCCCGTCCGGAACAGCTGTTCTTTGACGAGAAGGGAATCCCGGGCAAGATCAGCATGTCCATCTTCCTGGGCGATTTCATCCAGTATGAAGTGGAACTGGTCACCGGGCAGACGATCGAACTCAACGAGTATACCAAGGATGTAGGGAATATCCGTAACGACGGCGAGAACGTGTTTATCAGCATGAACCCGAACCAGGTCAGCCTTTACGAGAAGGAATCCAAGGAGGTGCTCTCATGCTGAAAGGCAAGAAGGGCCAGCCGTTCTACAAGGATTTCTGGTTCTGGGTGAAGATCCTGATCTTCGTCGTATTCCTGCTTTTCCTTGTATATCCGTTCTATACGCTGGTCGTGAACAGTTTTTATTCCACGAAGGCTGACGGGGTTACCCTGTACAATTTCCAGCGTTTCTTCCAGAAGAAGTACTATTACCAGGCGCTGGGAAACAGCCTGAAGATCAGCCTGATCCCGACGCTGCTGAGCGTGCTGATCGGTGTGCCGATGGCCTACCTGCAGACACGGTACAACATCGCAGGGAAAACATTCTGGCATGTCCTGATCATCCTGAGCCTGATGTGTCCTCCGTTTCTCGGAGCATACAGCTGGATCATCCTGTTCGGCAACGCCGGTATTGTCACGAAGTTTTTATCGAACCTGTTCGGGTTCCAGATGCCGAGTATCTACGGGCAGGGCGGTATCTGCGCCGTGTTTACCCTGAAGCTTTTCCCGTATGTATACCTCTATGTTTCCGGGGCTATGGGATCGATCGACCGCAGTGTGGAAGAATGCGCCGAGAACCTCGGATCGGGCAAGCTGCGCAGACTGCTGACAGTTACAGTCCCGGTCGTTACGCCCTCCATCGCTGCCGGAGCACTGATGGTGTTCATGACAGCGCTGGCCGACTATGGTACCCCAGGCATTCTGGCAGGCGGTGATTTCCGTACCCTGCCGACACTGATCTATAATGAATACCTTTCCGAGACCGGAGGAAACGCCAATCTGGCCAGTGCGATCTCCATGATCATCGTCATCATCGCGTTGGTAATCCTGTTCATCCAGAAGGCGTGGGTCGCCCGGAAAAACTATACGATGTCCGCGCTCCGGCCACCCCAGATCATCGAGTATTCAGGCGTAAAACGCTTCCTGGTCACGCTTCCTGTGGCGATTGTCAGTTTGGTAGCATTTATCCCTCAGATGGTCGTGGTCCTGTGCTCGTTCATCAAAACGAACTATTCGAATTTTGTTTTCGAGGAAGGATTTACGTTTGAGCATTACACCGAACTCGGAAGAAGCCTTACTTCACAGATCCAGAACACCTTCGTATACTCCACTGTTGCGATCCTGTTCATCCTGATCCTCGGAATCCTGATGAGCTATGTGATCGTACGCAGGCGAGGAAAAACGGGAGGCGGCCTGGATATGCTTATGATGGCACCGTATGTAATCCCCGGTTCTGTTCTCGGCCTGTGCTACATTGTTGCTTTCAACCATCTCGGAACGACTGCTGACGGGACCGTGATCAAACTGACCGGTACTGCGGCGATCATCATCATCTCGATGATCATCCGAAAAATGCCATATACCGTCCGATCAGGAAGCGCATACCTGATGCAGATGGATCCGAGCGTAGAGGAAGCCTCGGTTAACCTGGGCGTTTCACCGATGAAGACATTCATCAAAGTGACTGCCCGACTGATGCTTCCCGGCGTGCTGAGCGGTGCGATCATCAGTTGGGTCACCTGCATCAACGAGCTTTCGACATCCATTATGCTCTATACCGGCAAGACAATGACGATCACGATCGCGGCCTATACCAACATCGTCAGGAACTCTGTCGGAACCGGCGCAGCGCTCGCTTCCATTCTGACCCTGACAAGCGGTATCCTGCTGATCATCGTGTTCAGGGCGAGCAAGGGAAAAGTAAGCTTTGTATAAACAAGGAATGAAGGTATGATAAGGAATATCGTCTTCGATATGGGGAAAGTCATGATCCAGTTTGACCCGGACCGCTTTATGGACCGCGCGGGGATCAAAGACCCGGCAGACCGGAAACTGATCATGAACGAACTGTTCCGATCGGTCGAATGGGCACAGATGGATGAAGGAACACTGACGGAAGAAACGGCAGAGCCGCTCATTCTGACCCGGATCCCGGAAAGGTTGAAAGCGACTGTCAGTTCGCTGCTTTACAACTGGGCTTTCCCCAGGGAACAGATTCCGGGCATGGAGGATCTTGTCAGAAGGCTGAAGGAAACCGGATACGGGATCTGGCTGCTGAGCAATGCCAGTAAGATGCAGCCCCGTTACTGGCGCGATGTGCCTGTAAGCAGGTATTTTGACGGGACACTGATCTCCTGTGATGTGAACGTGGTGAAGCCTTGCCGGCAGATCTACCGGATATTCACAGAGCGGTTTTCGCTGAAACCGGAGGAATGCCTGTTTATCGACGATGCTCCGGCCAATGTGGCCGGAGCGATCGCCTGCGGCTGGCAGGGGATCGTGTTCCATGGAGACGCAGAGGAGCTTGAACTGAAGATGATCGATGCCGGGATAAACATCCCGCGTTGATCGATTGCTTTTTCGGTACTGCCTGACGCCGGTCAGGCAGTTTTTCTGTGTTCTTCTTTTCATGTGTCAATAAATCCGTTATAATCTTTTTAACTTCGGAAAGGAATGGGACAGTATGAGCATCAGAATCCAAGACGGGCTCTTATCACTGGAAACAAAGAATACACTCTATCAGATTAAGGTTGATGAAATTGGCCTTCTCCGGCATATTTACTATGGCAGGAAGACGAAAGACGATATGAGTTACCTGATCCGCCAGGCCGACCGCGGTTTCAGCGGAAATCCATACAGTAAAAAGGAAGAGCGAAGGTATTCAACGGATACGCTGCCGCAGGAGTATCCGACAGGGGGAGCCGGCGACTATCGGACTCCGGCATTGATGGCTGAAGCCGGGAACGGGAGCCGAACCTGTGAGCTGCGATTCTCGGAAGCACGGCAGCTTCAGGGAAAGAAAAAGCCGGAAGGATTGCCGGGCGTTCGCGGCAACAAAAAAACAGCCGGGCTGGAAATCATCCTTCGGGATGAAGTCTGCCGTCTGGCTGTACATCTGATCTACTACGTTTTTGAAGAACAGGATGTGATCACCCGAAGCGTGCTGATTGAAAATGAGGGAGACGGCACAATTGTTCTGAATAAAGCTGCTTCCATGAGTATTGATTTCTTCTGCGGAGCTCCGCGCGAAGTGATTCATTTTCATGGCCGCCATTGTATGGAAAGAATACCGGAACGGATTTCCATACCCCAAGGCGGGAAGCTTGCCGTTGGTTCCACCAGGGGGACCAGCAGTCATCATAGCAATCCTTTTATTATTCTTTGCAACCGGAATACGACTGAGAATGAGGGAGACAGCTGGGGCTGCATGCTGATGTATTCCGGGAACCATCAGGAGGAAATCGGAGCAGATCAGACCGGAAATGTCCGCCTGGTTGCGGGCATTCATCCGGATGCTTTCAGATGGAGACTGGAAAAGGGAGAATGCTTCCAGACACCGGAAGCGATTCTCAGCTACAGTAATAACGGGCTGAATGGACTGAGCCGGAACTATCACCGAATTATCCGGGAAGAAGTGATCAGACCTCAGTGGAGACAGGGAGAACGACCGATTCTGCTGAACAGCTGGGAAGCTTCATACTTTGATTTTGATGCGAACAGTCTCATCAACCTCGCGCGCGAAGCAAAGACGCTTGGTATGGATATGCTGGTACTGGATGACGGCTGGTTTGGAAAAAGAGATGACGATACATCCGGACTCGGTGACTGGTCGGCCAATGAAAAAAAGCTCGGATGCACCCTGGAAGAACTTTCCGAGCAAATCCACGGGGAGGGACTGAAGTTTGGACTATGGGTGGAGCCAGAGATGATCAGTGAAGATTCTGATCTTTATCGGGCGCATCCGGACTGGGCACTGACTGACCCGGAGCGACAGCCCGTAATCGGGAGAAGCCAGATGGTGCTGGATCTGAGCAGGCAGGATACACAGGACTATCTGTATGCGTCGCTGATCAGTATTCTTGACAGGACACGGATCGAATACATCAAGTGGGACTTCAACCGATCGATGGCAAATGTCTATTCACATGCCTTACCGGCAGACAGGCAAGGCGAGACGGCGCATCGCTTCATCCTGGGTGTGTACAGCCTGCTTGAACGTCTGCTGGATCGTTATCCTGACCTGCTGATTGAAGGATGTTCAGGCGGCGGTGGGCGCTTTGACGCGGGAATGCTGTATTACACGCCTCAGATCTGGTGTTCAGATGATACAGACGCGATCGAACGGCTGGAGATCCAGCGGGGCACTTCCTACGGATATCCCCTGAGCACGGTGGGATCGCATGTTTCCGCATGCCCGAACCATCAGACCGGACGAACGGTACCACTGAAAACACGAGGAGTTGTAGCTCAGTCCGGAACGTTCGGATATGAACTGAATCCGGCATTGCTGTCCGGGGAAGAAAAGGCTGAGATACGGGATCAGATCAAAGCTTACCGCCGTTTTTACCCGATTCTTGCGCAAGGTGATTATTATCGTCTTACTGAAATCAGGGAAGAGAATGATTATGCCGCATGGATGATCGTTTCGCCGGACAGGCGGGAAGCTCTGGTCAATCTGGTTATGACACACGTAAGAGCGAACTCCCGTTTCCCGTATCTTCGACTGCAGGGACTGGATCCGGAACGCCTGTATCGGGCTGAAGAAACAGGTGAGGTCGTAAGCGGTGCGGCCCTGATGTCCGGCGGATACACTTATGACCAGCAGAACGGAGATTATCCGTCGATCCAAATGCATTGGGTGAGTGAATGATTCCAATAAAATAATCCTTGACTTCAAACAGCGTTTGACGTACAATAACGTTTGGCAATCAATAGCTCCGCTAGCCCCGGTAGCCATTGAAACAGTCCGGACATGCGACCATCATGGACGGAAACACTTCAACCATCAACCCAAGGAGGAAGTACTTTGAAGACATTTATTCCAAAGGCTGCGGACATCGACCGGAAATGGTACGTTGTCGACGCGGACGGGATGGTTCTCGGCCGTCTGGCGAGCCAGGTTGCTAACATCCTTCGCGGCAAGAATAAGCCGATCTATACCCCCAACATGGATACCGGTGATTACGTCATCATCGTGAACGCGTCCAAAGCTGTTCTGACCGGCAAGAAGCTCGATCAGAAGATCTATTATCATCACAGCGGATACGCCGGCGGTCTGAAAGAGACCAAATATCGCAAGCTGATGGCTGAGAAGCCTGAGTTCGCGGTTCGCCGTGCGGTCGTCGGCATGCTGCCGAAGGGACCTCTGGGACGCCAGATGGCCCGGAAGCTCAAGGTTTACGCAGGTCCCGAGCATGAGCAGGCCGCTCAGAAGCCCGAAGCGCTGGATCTGAAGTGACGCGGAAAGGAGTAATTGAGAATGGCTAAGGTAGAATACAATGCGGTTGGTCGCCGTAAGAAAGCCGTTGCCCGCGTCCGTCTGGTTGCCGGCGATGGAAAGATTACGATCAACAAGCGTGACATCGACCATTATTTTGGTCTGGAGACCCTGAAGATGACCGTTCGTCAGCCTCTGACGCTGACCAATACCGGCAACTTTGACGTGCTGGTGAACGTGAACGGCGGCGGACTGACCGGCCAGGCAGGCGCGATCCGCCATGGTATCAGCCGCGCCCTGTGCAAGGCTGATCCCGATCTGCGCGGTACTCTGAAGAAGGCCGGTCTGCTGACCCGCGATCCTCGTATGAAGGAACGCAAGAAGTACGGCCTGAAGGCAGCCCGCCGGGCTCCTCAGTTCAGCAAGCGCTGATCAATATCTTGTTTTCAATCCCTGTACCTGTTCGGTGCAGGGATTTTATCATCAGGAGGTTCGGGATGAACGTGAAAGAGGCAAAGAGGAGCAGCCGGATCTGTTTCCTGCTGGCTCTGCTGCTGATACTTCAGTGTATCTTCATCACCTTATCCGCAGCGGGGGAAGCGGAGACACTGACAGTCGGTTCAAAGGGGGACCGGGTGACCGAAGTGAAGCAGCGTCTTCAGAAGCTCGGTTATCTGGAGCAGGGAAGTATTACAAAAAAGTATAACGACAAGACAGCACAGGCGATCCGGGAGTTTCAGCGCCTGAACGGCCTCCCTGAGACCGGGGACGTTGACGCAGAAACAGCAGAAAGGCTGTTCTCGGACCAGGCGATCAGGAAACCGAGGCCGACCCTTGAACCTCTTATGACACCGGCTCCGATCATGGAAACCGGCTGGCCTGAACGGGATTCGGAAGGTTTCCTGATGGGCGACGGGGAGTACTTCTCCGAAGACGATGAAGCAGGACAGTGGGTTTACCTGAACCGAAACCTGCAGATCTTCATCCGGCGCGGAAAAGAGTCTTCGATTCCGCTGGAATGGTTTGAAACCGAGATCCTGACCAGGGACGGGGAAACGTTCCGCACAGCGATCACGGATCCGGAGCATCCGGGCAAAAAGTTCCGCTATCCTTACGACATTTCCAGGGATGAGCGGTTTGTGCTCGGGTTCTCCGACGATTTTTACGCGACGAGAATGGCCGGTAAAGAGACTGTCGGGATCATCATCCGTGAAGGCAGGATCATCAGTGAAACAACAAACAGCCGAACCGGCCATCATCTGCCGAACCTGGATATGATGGCTCAGTATCCTGACGGACGGTTCGAGGTATATGAATGCACGGAGTATACGGCGCAGCAGCTGCTGGAGAAAGGCGCTGTGAATGTATTCAGCTTCGGTCCGATCCTTTTGCGGGACGGAGAGATCAATGAGCTTCTCTATACCTACTATCGCAGCATTGAACCCCGGCATGCTCTGGGGATGATTGAACCGAACCATTATCTGCTCCTGTCCGTGCAGGGGAGGAATAAGGACAGCAAGGGGACCATGCTGCAACGGGTTGCGGAAATGATGAAAGAACGGGGAGTCACCCAGGCGCTGAATCTGGACGGAGGCAATACGATGGCCCTGATCTTCCGCGGCAGGATGCTGAATAAACTGGCCACATACAAGCGCAGGAACTTTGTCCGTACTGTCACTTCGCTGATCGGGATCGGATATACGGAACAGCAGGCAGAATAAGCTTGAAAGAGTTTCAAACGGCAGATATAATAGATACAGAAAAAATCCAAGGAGGTTATCACGGTGAACGAATGGAAGAATCTGGACGAACTCAAGTCCTTTCAGACGCTGAAAAACGAATCGCATCCGGTTGACCTGACGAAGGTCATGGCCGGTGAAGCCGGAGCCGGGCGGGTGGCTGCCTATCAGGTGCCCATGGCTGCGGGACTGATCTATTCCTATGCAGCAAAGCAGGTTGATGACGGGGTCCTGAATGGGCTGAAAGCTCTTGCGGAAGAAGCGCAACTGGCCGGCAAGTTCGAGGAACTGTACAACGGCGCTGTGATCAATACCGGTGAGAAGCGGCTGGTACTCCATCAGCTGACCCGCGGACAGCTTGGCAATGCCGTGATTGCTGACGGAACGGACAAACGCTCCTTCTATACGAAACAGCAGGAGAAGATCGCCGCTTTTGCATCCAAGGTCCACGGCGGTGAAATCGTCAATGAGAAAGGCGAGAAGTTTACAACGGTCTGCCAGATCGGCATCGGCGGAAGCGATCTCGGCCCCCGCGCCATGTATCTGGCAATGGAAAACTGGGCGCGGAAGAACAATGCATTCCGGATGGAAGCGAAGTTCATCAGCAATGTTGACCCGGACGACGCGGCCGCTGTACTGGCATCCCTGGATGCGTCCCGGACGATCTTCATTCTCGTTTCCAAATCCGGCACGACGCTGGAGACCCTGACCAACGAAGCGTTTGTCAAGGATGCCCTGAAGAACGCAGGCCTGGACGCTTCAAAGCATATGATTGCCGTAACCAGTGAGACGTCTCCGCTGGCAAAAAGCAGCGATTACCTGGCAGCCTTCTTTATGGATGATTATATCGGCGGCCGTTACTCCTCCACGTCGGCAGTGGGCGGCGCTGTCCTGTCCCTTGCTTTCGGACCGGAAATCTTTGATCGGTTCCTGAAGGGTGCAGCGGAAGAGGACCGCCTTGCGACGGAAAAGGACCCGCTGAAGAATCCGGCCATGCTGGACGCGCTGATCGGCGTTTATGAGCGGAACATCCTCGGATACCCGGCAACGGCCGTGCTGCCTTATTCCCAGGCGTTAAGCCGTTTCCCGGCGCACCTGCAGCAGCTGGATATGGAATCCAACGGCAAGAGTGTGAACCGGAGAGGCGAGCCGGTTGATTATCCGACCGGGCCGATTATCTTCGGTGAACCCGGTACAAACGGACAGCATTCCTTCTATCAGCTGCTTCACCAGGGAACGGATATCATTCCCCTGCAGTTCATCGGCTTTGTGAACAACCAGGCGGAGACGGATGTCGTAATCCAGGACAGCACCAGCCAGCAGAAACTCTGCGCGAACGTGGCAGCGCAGATGGTCGCCTTTGCCTGCGGCAAACAGGATGAGAACCGGAACAAACATTTTGCCGGAAACAGGCCTTCCAGCATCATTATCGGTGAAAAGCTGACGCCGGAAGCATTGGGTGCACTGCTTTCTCACTTTGAGAACAAGGTGATGTTCCAGGGCTTCCTGTGGAACCTGAACAGCTTCGACCAGGAAGGCGTACAGCTGGGCAAAGTACTGGCCAAGCGCGTGCTTGCCCATGAGACAGACGGGGCACTGAAAGCCTTCAGTGATCTGCTGAAGATCTGACAACCGCAACAAACGAAACCGGCCTCCAGGCGGAGGCCGGTTTTTCATGCCCGGATGGTCCGGAAGGCAGCTGCCCGTCCGAGACGGTTCATGACTGCCAGTCCCATGCCCTCAGGCGGGACGACTTCGCTGAAGACGGCTTCCATCCCTTCCTCGTCGAGGAGGCGGAGCGTTTGGAAAAGCCGGTGGGCAATCTCGCATGGAGAAGAGATAGAACCGATATCGTGCGGATCGCAGTCCGTAAGGGCACCCACGTGTTCCGTAAAGCAAAGGACGCAGGTTTTCTTTCCGGCCTGTCTCTGCTCAAGACATAGTTTTCGGAGCAGGGGTACGGTTCTTTCCTCGGGTCCTTCCACAAGAATCACGGACCCCTTCGGCGCATAATGCCTATAACGCATGCCGGGAGACAGCGCCACTTCGTTTTCGCCGAGCGGCCGCAGGATGCTTCCGGCAAGGAGCACTTTCTGTCCAAGAACAGCTTCGAGCATCTCTTTCGTAACCCCGCCGGGACGAAGAATCGTCGGCTGGTCATGGCAAAGATCCAGTACGGTGGATTCCAGGCCTACGTCGCATTCGCCTCCATCCAGGATCAGGGGGATCTTTCCGTTCATGTCTTCCAGGACATGCGCAGCTGTGGTCGGACTGGGACGCCCGGAACTGTTTGCGGACGGCGCGGCAACCGGAAGGCTGCAGGCTTTGAGCATCGCGGCTGCAACAGGGTGGGAAGGCATCCGGATCGCAACGGTCGGCAGACCGGCGGTGACTTCCAGCGGGACGGCCGGCTTCCTGACGAACAGCATGGTCAGCGGTCCCGGCCAGAATGCATCCATCAGACGACCGGCAAGCGGGGGTACCGTACAGAGGTCATCCAGCTGGGAACGGTCGTGAATATGAACGATCAGGGGATTGTCCGCCGGGCGGCCTTTCGCGGAGAAGATGGAAAGAACTGCCTCCCGGTTCAGCGCATTGGCGCCGAGACCGTAGACGGTCTCTGTCGGAAAGGCGACAAGCTCTCCCCGGTTCAGGAGATCAGATGCAAGCTGATAAGCGCCTGCATCCGGTATCAGGACTTTTGTCTGCATGAAGTATCACTTCCGGTTCATTGATTAAGCTTCTCTGTTTTCTCAGCCAGCCGGAGCCCGTCGATAAAGGGAGTCAGTTCCCCGTTCATTACATTGGATGTGCGGTTGACTGTAAGGCCGATCCGGTGATCCACGACATAGTCGTGATTGAAATAGTACGTGCGGATCCGGTCACTGCGCTCGCCCCAGCCGATCTGGTTTTTGCGGTCAGCTGCATGGGCGTCCTCCCGGGCCGTGCGGGCTTTGTCCAGCAGGCGTGAGCGAAGCACCCGGAGGGCCTTGGCTTTGTTTTCAAGCTGGCTCCGTTCATCCTGGCAGGTAACGACGAGCCCTGTCGGGAGATGCGTGATCCGGACGGCGCTGTCAGTCGTGTTGACTCCCTGTCCGCCATGACCGGAAGCGTGGAAGACATCGATCCGCAGATCGGCGGGGTCAATGGTCACTTCAACTTCTTCGGCTTCAGGGAAAACGGCAACGGTAACGGTCGAAGTATGGATCCGGCCGCCGCTCTCGGTGACCGGGACACGCTTTACACAGTGAACGCCGCTTTCAAACTTCATGCGGGCGAAAGCTTCCGGACCGGAGATCATCACAAGAGCCTCATTGACGCCGCCCAGATCCGTATCACTGAGGTAGAGAATGGAGGCAGTGAGACCGTTCCGGTCAGCATACTTCAGGTACATCCGGAGAAGATCGCCTGCGAAGAGGGCGGCTTCTTCACCACCGACGCCGGCCCGTAACTCCATAATCACATTCCGGTCATCCAGCGGATCCGGCGGAACCAGCATCAGTTTCAGATCGCTGAGCAGGTTTTCCCGCTCTGCGGATAAATCGCGCAGCTCCTGCTCCGCTTCGGGGGCCAGATCGGGGTCAGCAAGGAGCTCGCGGGCTTCTGACAGATGCTTTTCGATAGTCTGGAGCTTTTGGTAATGAAGTGCAATCGGCTCGATGGTAGATAATTCCTTAAGATAACCCTGGTAACGGGGGAAATCCTGAATGATTTCCGGCTGGGCGATCGCTTCGGACAGTTCCTGCCGGCGCTCCAGGAGCGATTGAATTTTATCGATCATACTTTCCTCCGTCTGATTGGTAAGCAAGAATCATCCTTTCAATCCCGTTCAGATCCTTTCGGACCTGGATCCCCATATAACCGGAAGCAGCCAGAAGTGCAGAAACCGAATCCGCCTGATGAATCCCGAGCTCCATCATCAGCGCGCCTCCGGGAACCAGTATACCGTCTGCCGATGCGATCAGACGCCGGTACAGGTCGAGCCCGTCAGCCCCGCCATCCAGGGCATTGCGGGGTTCGAAGAGGACTTCTTCCTGGAGTGCCGCGCAGTCAGCGGTCGGTATGTAGGGCGGATTGCAAACAATCAGATCGAAGGAACCGGGAAGAAGTCCGTCCAGGAGGTTGCCCTGATGCAGATCAGCTTTCAGGGAAAGGCGGCGTACGTTCTCCGCGGCGACAGCGAGCGCATTCGCTGAGATATCGGAAAGCGTGACTCTGATCTCCGGTGAGGCTGCCTTCAGTGAGAGGCCGATACAGCCGCTCCCACAACAGAGGTCAAGTACGCGGGGATCCCTGTAATTTTTCAGAATATCCAGAGCCCATGCGCAGAGCAGTTCTGTTTCCGGACGGGGGATCAGCACGCGTGGATCAACCATGAACAGATGTCCACAGAAAGGTGCTTCACCAAGGATATACTGGAGCGGGATCCGTTCCAGACGCTGCCGGGTGAGCAGCTCATAGCGGGAGAGCAGGGGCTCTTCCAGAATTGTATCCGTGTCCAGGCGCAGGGAAAGCGGCTCGCCACCGCAGAGGGAGGCGAGCAGAAGCGCGCTGTCATTCTCAGGGTCCGGAATGCCGGCTGAACGAAAGCGAGCAGCAGTATGGCGGATCAGCTGGCAGGGCGTCATGCCTGCAGGTCAGCCGGATCGACCGGCGCCGGATTACTATCGGGGCCGGGTTCAGCAGGCGTTTCACAACCGGATTCAGACGCTGCTTCTTCTGCCGGGGGAACATATCCGGGTTCGGACTGCCGGTAATCGGTAAAGACCGCCCAGCCTTCAGGAGTCTTTTTGCAATGATCCGGAATGCCGTTCAAAACGACGTTAATCGAGACGATCGCACATTCCAGCATGGAAGCATCCGGCTCGCGGGTTGTGAGCCGCTGCATCTGCATACCCGGCCACCGCAGGATGCATGCGGCTTTGCTGTTCGAATGAGCCAGGCCCATCAGCACTTCGTAGCTGACACCGGCGACGATTGGCAGCATAGCCAAATGGAAAAGAAAGCGCAGGAAAAAGTTGCTGATGGGCACCAGTACATTCAGCACGAGAAACAGCAGGATGCTGATCCCGAAAACGATCAGCAGGAAAGCTGTTCCGCAGCGGGGATGCAGGCGCGAGAAGGTTTGCGCATTCTCCGGAGTCAGAGACAAGCCGGATTCATGACAGTGAACGGACTTATGCTCTGCACCGTGGTACTGGAAGGTCCGGCGGACGTCCGGTACGAAACCGCAGAAGATCATATAGCCGACCAACAGCAGGATCTTGACAAGGCCGCCGATCAGCGTGTAGCCGATAGTTGGCATCCCCGCGCTGCGAAGGAGCGATTCCACGCCGGCAGGGAGGGCAATGAACAGCGCGACCGAAAGGATCACGGCCAGGATGATGGCAACACCCATGACAATCTTGTCAATGCCTTTGCCGAGCTTTCTGGAAAGCCACTTCTCGAATTTTGTGGGTTCCTCATCCATGATGCCGAGCATCTTGGTGGAATCCTCCAGCGTGTTCATCCCGTAATAGAGCATGGTACCCATGTTGATGACGCCGCGGATAAACGGTTTCCCCATCCACGGGTGTTTCTGCTTAAGCGGGACAAAAGGTTTCAGTTTGGTAACCATGGTACCGTCAGGTCGGCGGACTGTAACAGCGGTGGCAGTGGGGGAGCGCATCATGACGCCTTCCATGACAGCCTGGCCGCCGACATCGAATTTCTTTGTATCTTCCGTTCTGTTCATCAGGGGAAATTCGTCCTTTCAAATAAATTGAATACAGGTTTCATTTCGACAGGAAATGCGGCGTTCCCTTTGCTTCACAGAACTTTCACAGGGAGTTCAGCGGCCGGTCAGGAATCAGCCGGGATTCATTATAGCACAGATCCTCAAAAAAGAGAAAAAAACGGTTGCAAACCGAAAAAGAATATGATATTATACCTTTTGCGGTTTAACCGCCATTGCATACGCGAAAGAGGTGAAAAAGCAATGAAGGAAAACATTCATCCCCAGTATGGAAAGTGCGTGGTTCGCTGCGTATGCGGTGAAACTTTTGAAACCGGTTCCACCAAGAAAGAGATGAAGGTAGATATCTGCTCCAAGTGTCATCCTTTCTACACCGGCAAGCAGAAGCTGGTTGACACCGGCGGCCGTGTGGATCGTTTCAAAAAGCGCTTCAACATGGAATAAGTTTTCTGCGGGCGTGCCAAAGGCACGTCCGTTCTTTTATGCATAAAAAGGCGGTCCGGATCGTTTCCGGACCGCGCTTTGCAGTTTGGATTATTCGATGCTGCCGGAGGAAGCATAGTCGTAAAGATCCTGGACTTCCTTGTTGGGTTCTTTGTCGATCAGGGTGACAACGATGGCAGCGATCAGGCCGGCGATGAAGCCGGGGATGATCTCATAAATGCCGAGACCGATAAATGCCAGCCAGCAGATATCTACTGCAGCGCCGACAAAGATACCGGCTACAGCGCCCTTGAAGGTAAAGCGCTTCCAGAAGAGACTCAGGAGAATCGCGGGACCAAAGGCCGCGCCAAAGATGCCCCAGGCGTTCTCAACCAAGTCCATAATCGAGCCGCTGCCGGGATTTGAGGCGATCAGCACAGCGATCACGGCAATGATCAGCACCACAATGCGGCCAGCCCAGAACATTTCCTTATCGGTGGTCTTGTTCTTCCGAATGACAGGCTTATACACATCCGATGCAAAGGCGGAAGACGCGCATAGGAGCTGAGAGTCTGCCGTGGACATGGAAGCAGCCAGAATCGCGGAGAGCAGGATGCCGGAAATCAGGGCAGGGAAGATCCGGCGGACCATCTGGATAAAGACCGTGGAGCTGTCGCTGACCTCACCCAGGAACAGATGACCGATGCAGCCGGCGGCAACAGAGAAGAGGATGATCAGAATGTTCCAGGTAATGCCGATTTTGGCGCTCTTCTTCAAATCCTTGTCGCTGCGCACAGACATGAAGCGGATGATGATATGGGGCATGCCAAAGTATCCGAGGCCCCAGCCGAGGCCGGAAACGACTGATTTCCAGTCGGGAAACATGTTCCAGTAGCCGGGGATCTTCTCAGAGATCTGCTCGGCCGTCATATGACCAGGTGCGGAATTGATCATCCCCAGCGCGAAGATCGGGGCGATCAGCAGAGCACCGAGCATCAGCAAGCCCTGGAAGAAGTCGGTCCAGCATACAGCGTTGAAGCCACCCATAAAGGTATAGCCAATGATGATGGCAGCTGCGATATACATCGCGATCTTTGCATCGATACCGATGACTGTGTTGAACAGGGTACCGCAGGCCTTGACGCTGGAGGCCGCGTAGATCGTGTAGGCGAGCAGGAATATCACCGCGCAGAGGATCTGCAGCACCTTGCTGGAGGATTTGAAACGATTGGTCAGGTACTGCGGCAGGGTAATGGAGTCATTCGCTGCGATGGAGAAACGGCGCAGGCGAGGCGCCTCAAAAATCCAACTCAGGGCATAGCCAATCGCCAAACCGATCGCGATCCAGGACTTTCCGATACCGGCGGCATAAATGGAGGCAGGGAGGCCCATCAGGACCCAGGCACTCATGTCAGATGCGCCTGCAGAAAGTGCAGAGACCCAGGGACCCATCTTCCGTCCGCCGAGGAAGTATTCCTTCTCACCGCTGCCGCGGCTTTTGATGAAGAAATAGACACCGATGCCGAGCATAAAAGCCAGGTAGACAATGAAGACGATCAGTTCTGTATTTACCATTAGAAATCACCACTTTCCGTACGCGTTGCCGCATACTGTATACAGTTATTCATTATAATAAGAAACGGCATGTATTCAAGGGGAGAACAGTTTTTTTCATGTTCTTGCTTGTACTGTCCGGAGAATTGCTGTATTATACATATATATGTGCAAGAAAGGAAGGCAGTGAAGATGAAAAAGCTCATATCTTTGCTTTTCGTTCTGATCTTGTTATTTTGCGGGTCGACAGCAGGCGCTGACCGGCAGGTGGTTGAAAAGGATCAGTTTTATATCGGCGCCATGCGTGTCGTGAGGTGCAACAGCTATGTTTCACTGAGAGAAGCGCCCAACAAGACAAGCAAACAGCTCGCCAAGATCGAGCCGGATGAGATTGTGTATTACTGTTCCCGGAACGAAAAGGAGTTTGCGTATTCTCCTTACCGGAAGCAGGTTCATATGTTTACACGCTGCGTTTACGAAGGCCAGGAAGGCTACATCCTTTCCAGGTACCTGGAGCCTGCCCCGGAGTATGAACCGGTCGAGACGCGATCGGAAAGCAAAAAGATGACGCGGGAAGAGATCATCGGATCCGGGAATATCGTCTTCGAATGGACGGAGTTCAATGTGAGCGTCCTGGCTGCTTATGAGGTCATCACGGAGAAAGAAGGCGAACTGCCATGGGAAACGCTTCGGGTCGGCTGTTTCATTGATGACGAACCGGAATGGGGTTATATCGAGCAGGTGCAGCAGTCCGGGCAGTTCAAAAACCTGACCGCTTTCATTGGCGGAACGGAGGACGAACCCCAGGTTTATGTGTACGACGCCGAATACGGTCTGATTATGCTCGACCTGATCGACGGCTCGGAGCAGTGGGTGCTTTCGAAGGACGCTTGCTCCCTTGGTGACTGCGCTGTCGTCACCGCCGGTGCCAATACGGGGATCCTTTATGTGGCCGGGTCGGACGGGCCTGATCCGGTGGCTATTTCCGCTGAAGGCAATGTGCTCTGGCGCTCGGTGATCGACGATCCCGAGATCTACGGGCCGACAGAGATCATCCTGAATCCGAATGATATCGAGATCCATTATGAATGCGGAAAATCCGTGAAGCTGGAATACAACGGAGAACTGATCAGCATTTCGGACCTGTAAGGTATGAAAAGAAAACGGTGCGGACCGGTAAAGGTTTCGCACCGTTTTTATATGTTTTTTCTTATCCCCAGAGCTGGGATAGGGCCGGAACGATCTGCAGCTTCCTGGACAGGACACCGGGGAGGAATACATGATGGTCATGAACGTCATCGACGCCGAAGGCATTCCGGACGACCTCATCATCACCCGAGAACAGGAGTTCAGTCCCCTCCCTGAGCACATTGGTGATCATCATCAGAACGATGTCATACTGCTTGTCGTTTCTGATCTTATCAAGCACTTCAACAAAGTCGTTGCTTCTCGACAGGAAACTTTCCGAATCGACGGTAGTGATCTGGGAGATCGAAAGCGTATGAGCACCGAGATGAAATTCCTTCATGTCGGTTTTGACCAGGGCCTCGGCCGGCATATCCGGGGATACGCCCTGGGAGAACATAGCCCTGGCAATTTCCTCGCAGTTGATCCCGGCATGGCGTGCAAGGCGCTCCGCCAGCACTTTGTCGTGCGGCTTGCAGGTCGGGCTCTTAAACATGACCGTATCGGAGATGATTGCAGCGGCCATCAGCCCGGCCAGCGCCGGGGAGGGCATCAAACCGTGCTCCTGATACATCGCTGCCACGATGGACGTGGTGGAGCCTACCGGCTCGTTGCGCATAAAGACCGGATTGCCGGTCTGTACATCTGCCAGGCGGTGATGGTCGATGATGGCGATGATTTCCGCCTGGTCCAGGCCGGAAACAGCCTGACTGGTTTCATTGTGATCGACCAGGACTACTTTCTTCTTTCGAGGGCGAATCAGGTGATAACGGGAGAGCGTTCCGACGACCTTATCCTCTTCATTCAGCACAGGATAGGAGCGGAAACGGCTCTGGATCACGGTATCCCGGACGTCGTCGATATAATCCGTCAGATGAAAGAACTTCAGGTTTTCCGTACAGGCGATTCGCCCAACGGGGATAGACTGGAAGATCAGCCGGGCGGCACGATATGCGTCGTAGGGGCAGACGATCAGGCAGGTGGAGCAGGAACGGTTCCGGTACTGTTCGCCGAGCGTGGTGCCGCAGAAAATCAAGCAGGAAGCACCTGCCTCGATCGCCTGGTCTGCAACTGATTTCTGGTTGCCGCACAGGATGATCGAACCCGGCCGGACTTCAGCCCCTTCACCGGGCAGGGCGATCACGACTTCTCCGGAAATCTCATCAAAGATGTCTTCTTCTGAATTGATGACATGGCCTTCCAGCGCACTGAGCAGGTTATAAATCGGAACGGAGGAGACTGAAGGATCCGCGACGGAGCGCATGTCGCTCTCGGCGATCCCGCCGGCGGTAACCAGGCCGTAAAGGCGTCCGTCCTCCTCAGTGATCGGCAGAGCGGAGACACTGTTCTGTTCGTTATGGAGCATATTCCAGGCATAGGACACCGGCACCCCGGCACCCAGGGAGGGCGGCATATCGTAATCCACATCGACGACCTGTGTGCGGACGGACTTCAGGTAAAGCGGCGGCTGGAAACCGAAGTGCTGCAGAAGATAAGAAGTCTCTGTGTTAAGATGCCCGGCGCGGGCGGCAATATAGTTATTCTCTCCGAGAGCGTTGTTCAGTGCGGCATAGGCCATTGCGGAAACGACGGAATCTGTATCCGGGTTCCGGTGGCCAATCACATAAACAGAATCCATATTTCCTCCGATCAACGGTTCATCAGTGCGAACCAGTCCTTCATCTTCAGCAGAAGCGCAGCGTTGGTATCCGTTTTATCCATCATGGATTCAAGCTGCGGGATCGCAACCGAGGAGGAAGTGTTTCCCAGCATTGTCCGGATCAGGGTCAGCCCCTCTTTCTGCCGGTCGTCAAGAAGGATATCAGCGTTCTTGGTATAACTCTGCTGGAGGTTGAGTGAAGGCGTGACGCCGGCACGGGCAACATTCTGATCAAGCATCAGCTCCATGTTGGCCGTTCCCTTGAATTCCTCCACAACGGAATCATCAACCTTTGAACCGGTTGCGATATCCATCGCGGCGAGAACTGTCAGGCTGCCGCCCTCCTTGCATGCCCGGGCCGAGCCGAAGAGGCGCTTTGCGCGGAAGAGGCTGGAGGGATTCACCATGCCCGGAAGGCTGCGTCCCTGCTGGGCTGCGGCCGTCGTATAGATCTTTGCCAGCCTGGTCAGACTGTCTACGAGCAGTACAACGTCCTTCTGCTGCTCTACCAGGCGCATGGCACGCTCCAGGACGATCTCCGCCAGACGGAGATGGGCTTCCGGCGCCTGGTCAAAAGTGGAGGCGAGAACAGGACAGGGAACGGTATCCCGAAGGAGAGTGACGTCTTCAGGGTTCACGTCGATCAGGAGCATCAGCACATTTGTGTCGGGATAATTGTTGCAGACGACTGTGGCGAAGTGCGTCATGATCTCAGTTTTTCCGGTGTTCGGCGGGCAGAGCATCAGGCCGCGCTGACCGAAGCCGAGCGGGGCGATCAGGTCGATCAGCCGCATATCCGGGAAGGATTTCCCGTCCTGGCTCTCCAGAGAGATCCGGCGGCTCGGATAAGTCGGGGTCAGTTCATCAAAGGAAGGCCGGGTAAAGGCTTCCTCCTCCGGAACGTCATTGACGCTCGAGATATAGAGCAGGGCGGAATACTTGTCTCCCTCGCGCTGGGGTCGAATCTTGCCGCGGACCATATCGCCGGTCCGGAGGCCGAACCTGCGGATCTGAGCCATGGAAACATAGACATCCTTGGAGGATGGCTGGAAGGTTGATGTGCGGAGGAAACCGTATCCGTCCGGATGCAACTCCAGGATCCCGCCGCCTTCTTCGAAATCACCGGAGGAAAGGAGCTCTTCCAGCGTCGGCGCCTGGATCCCGGTTTCCTGAGCCTGGATCGGGGAGAACGGTTCAGCCGGGCGGGATGAGAAGGACTGCGGTCCGAAGGAATGCGACACATATACCGGATCACCGACGTGTGCGATGCGTTTTTCAGGCAGCGGGGAAACTGCCGCCTGGAGAGCCGCCTGTTCTTTCTCCGGCACAGGCGCAGCAGGCGTTACGGACGTGGCGGCCGGGCCGAATCGCGGCGTGAATCCGCCGGGACGAAGCGGCTGGATATGCTGTTGTTCCGGAGTGAAGTGCTGGCCGGAAGGAGTCGTATTCTGCCAGGCAGGACGCGCACCGGCAGCCTGCGGGGCCTGGTAAGCCGGACGGGCATTGAACCTCGGCGCGTCTGAATTATGCCAGGCGGCCTGGTATTTTGGTTCTGCCAGTTGGTCCTGACCCTGGTCCGGTTCGTCATCACTGCAGACTACCGGAGCCAGTTTTTCAATGATGCCGGCCTTGTCGATCCCGGCACCCAGAACGATCTTATTCTCCTTGGCAAGCTTCCTCAGCGCCAGCACAGTCATTTCGTTCAGTTCATTCCTGGTCATGGTTAAAGTTCCTCCTCTGTATTACAGGCAAAGACAACATCGCGGACGACCGCTTGTTCGACTTCGTGTTTCAGGCTCGTATAGGGTTCGGTATCAACAGGCTGCAGGCCGGCACCGCGAAGTACCTCGCGAACCGTTGAAGCAGGCAGCGTCAGCGTATTGAAGCTGAGCGCGATCGCAGCACCGGGGGCCATCACGGATCTCCACACGGGTACGGAGCGCTCCAAAAAGCCCTTCAACGATTCCGGCTTTCCGCCTTCGCGCGGGGTATGCTGGATGCCGTATGGAAGATCCGCGGCAATCACATGGACCGGCCGGTGCCGGAACAGGACCGGAGAGAGGGAAGTATCCGCTGCGGCAAGAGAGAGAGAACGCCGATCGCCTGCCTGGAAGTGCTCCCTCGTATCGGAAAAGGTAAAGCACGTGACCGGGACCGAACGCTTTCCGAGAGTTTCAGACCGTTCTTCTTTCTCATGCTTCAGTTTATGATACTGAAGATAGCGGGAGAAATAAACCGCAGATTCCCGAAGCGCTTTGGCATCCTGGTCCAGCCCGACCGCCTTCATTCCGAGCATCAGTGCACAGAAACAGCCGGTGGCTTTTCCGCAGACCGGATCGTAGAAGGTGATCGGCTGCTGCGGGAAAGCATACGGAGTCAAGGCAACAGCCGTGTTGATCATCATCCGCGTAAAAGGGACGCTGGTTTTCCCTTTGTACTTCAATATCTCAGGAAGATCCTCCGGAAGATAGGGGACAAACCCTGCAGCCAGAGGGATCAGGGCCGGGCCGGGCCTTTTTTCAGCCATAAATGCAACAGAACTGTGGGCGGAGAGGCGATGCAGTTCGTCACTGTTCAGCTCACGGCACTCAAACGTGAGGAATGTGGCTCCCCCAAGGGTTTCAACTGTGATCTCACAGTCAATGGACAGGGCGTGAAGCATGGAAAAAAGCTCACAACGAGACAGACGAATTGCCGCTTCACGATAACGGATATTACTGTGTTTGATCAACTCAAACGTATAAACCATGACTTCCTCTTTCTTCAGAGAGTGTATATAGTATATCAAACAAACCTTTGAATATCAAGGTTGAATGGTGAAATCATAAGAAAAAACCCTTCTCATGACGAGAAGGGAGTTTTGCAAAAATTACCACTTGCGCTTACGGGCGGCTTCAGCCTTTTTCTTACGCTTGACGCTGGGCTTCTCATAATGCTCGCGCTTGCGCACTTCCTGGAGAACGCCACTGCGGGCGCACTGCCGCTTAAACCGTTTGAGCGCACTTTCCAGGGACTCATTTTCGCGGATACGTACCTCGGACACTGTTATCCCTCCCCTCGCTCAAGACAATGGCCTGCAACGGACCGAACCGGCCCGTCAAAAACCACAGCGCAATTATACAGCCAAAGAGGCAATGAGTCAACTTTTTTCTCAAAATCCGCTTCCGGCCCGGGTTCAGGCCATGCGGTCAGCCATCTGTGTTCCGCCGAGGATATGGAAATGGAGATGAGGTACTGACTGGCAGGCATCAGGTCCGCAGTTTGAGACGACGCGGTATCCACCGGTCAGCCCTTCCTGTTTCGCGATGACCGGGATCGCGCGAAGGCATTCCGCCAGATTGCGGTCCGGAAAGGCTTCGGTATCATCCAGAGAGGATACATGTTCCTTCGGGATCACCAGCACATGGGTCGGCGCCTGTGGACTGATATCCCGGAAAGCATAGACATATTCGTTTTCATAAACCTTCGTGGAAGGGATCTCACCCTTCACAATTTTGCAAAAGAGACAGTTTTCCATGAAAGAACATCCTTTCTTATATTATTTTTCCGCGCATGACGCGGGAATCGACAGCCGTCAGCCTGATTGCGGCGGGAATGCCGGAAGAACACCGGGAACCCGGTTCCATCCGAACCCGTATGTATTCAGGCGTATACCCCTCCCAGCAGCCGTTCACCTGCTCTTCAGGCAGGATGACCGATTCACGGCCGATCCAGGACCGCAAGTATCCGGACGCAACGTCATTGCCGATGGCGATCAGTTTCCGGGCGCGTTCCTCTTTGACGGCGGCGGACAGTTGACCGGGCATGACGGCAGCGGGTGTGTCGGGACGGGCAGAGTAGGGGAAGACATGGATACGGGCAAAACCGACCTTCCGGATCATTTCTACGGTTTCTGCAAACTCCTCTTCAGATTCACCCGGAAAGCCGGTCAGGATATCCGTCGTGAAAGCTGCCTGCGGGAATACGAGGCGAAGATTTTCGACAGCCCGCATATACTGGGCCGTATTATATTGCCGCTTCATGCGTGCAAGTACCGTATCGCTGCCGGACTGCAGCGCCAGGTGAAACTGCGGACAGATCTTCTCCATCTTTCCCAATTCGGCTGCGAAGGCTTCTGTTGCGATCATCGGCTCGAGCGAGCCAAGCCGGATCCGGAGGATCTCCTCCGTTTCCCCGACAGCACGGATCGCGTCAAGCAGCGAAGATGCGGGAGTAAAGTCTTTTCCATAGGAACTGAGGTGGATTCCGGTAAGCACGACCTCGCGGAATCCCGCGGCGGCGAGCCGGCGGACTTCTTCACGGATGTCCTCCGTCGTGCGGGATCGGATCGGCCCGCGCACGGCGGGGATGATGCAGTATGTGCAGCGGTTCCGGCAGCCCTCCTGGATTTTCAGGACAGCACGGGTATGGTCGGCCTGGGTTGAGATGGAGAGCGGCTCATAGGGCGTGTTCTCGCGGAGCGGAGACGTTGCGCAGAGCGGCCGGCCCTCTTCCTCCGCCTGCCGGAGCAGTTCGACCACCCGGCCCCGGTTCTGAGTTCCGATGATTAGGTCGGCACCGAATGAAAGCAGTTCCTCGCCGCGTTGCTGCGCCATGCATCCACAGATAATCAAGCGGGAACCCGGATGCTCGCGCCGGTTTTTCCGTATCAGCTGAAAAGACTTTTTATCTCCGACGCCGGTTACGGTGCATGTGTTGATCAGGTAGACGTCAGCATCTTCGCACATGGGTACGACCGTGTAGCCTGCCTTTCGGAACAGTTCCAGCATGGCCTGCGTGTCATACTGGTTGACCTTGCAGCCAAGCGTGTGTGCGGCGATCTTCTTCATTCTCTCTCCATCTCTCCATACAGGCACATCAGGGCGGCGACGGCCGCCATACCTGCTGTTTCCGTACGGAGAATCCTTTTGCCGAGCGTGATGGGAATGAAATCCCTTGTTTTCAGGAGACCGATCTCATCCGGGCTGATCCCGCCTTCCGGCCCGATCAGGATTCCCAGCGATTCTGCGCCGGGATGCGCTTTGACAAGGGCGAGGGGGCCGAAACCGT
Organism: uncultured Eubacteriales bacterium; assembly: GCA_902793605.1. GTDB lineage: Bacteria > Bacillota > Clostridia > Christensenellales > Aristaeellaceae > Aristaeella. The sequence goes on along the minus strand of CADBEB010000007.1, from coordinate 64,181 downwards.
CCGCCTCTTCCCAGGGAACGACGTTCAGTGCGGGCAGAAAGTCCTGCATGATCAGCTGACGGACGGGCATCGGCGGGAGAATCTCCGGCAATACGCAGCGGCCGGATTGTTTTCCGGCCTCCCGGCTGATCTTCCGCCAGCGTTCCAGTTTTTTTGCTTCGTCGGTCCGGGAAAGCCGGACCACGCAGCGCTCCATCTCCACCGGAACGATGCGGCTGACGCCAAGCTCGGTGGCTTTCTGGATGATCCAGTCCATTTTATCGGCTTTGGGGATCCCCTGGAACAGGGTCACTGTGAGCTTCGGCTCCGTGGAGGGCAGAGGAGTGAGTTTCCGCACACAGACGATCCGGTTTTCTTCCCCTACAATCCTGGCAAGCCAGGGCAGTCCGCCACTGATCACTTCGACCGTGGCGCCGGGCTTCAGCCGCAGCACCGTCAGCGCATGGCGCGAATCTTCAGGTGTAAGGTAAGCCAGATCGTCCCGGATCTTTTCCGGATCGGGGTAGAACCGGTGCATCAGTCATTCCTCCTCGCCAGGAAAGCTGTCCATTCTCCTTTTTTCTCATGACGGAGGATCTCATAGGGAGCTGACTCGAGCGCCTTACGGACTTCTTCGGCCCGGGAGGATACGATGCCGCTGCAGATGAACAGGCCGCCAGGCTTGATGTGTTCTTTCAGGGGAGCGGCGAACGCGATGATCACATCGGAGATGATATTGGCCACGCAGATATCGCAGACCGTGTCCACATGGTCCAGCAGGTTTCCCTGCCGGACGGCCACGATGCCGTTCACCCGGTTATGCTTCACATTCTCATCGGCAACCCGGACAGCGTCCGGATCGATATCGATCGCCAATACATTCCCGGCACCGAAAAGCGCCGCGCCGATCGCAAGGATGCCGCTTCCCGTGCCGACGTCGATCACGCTTTCACCGCCTTCGATCACGTCCTCCAGCAGGGAAAGGCACATGGATGTCGTTTCATGCGTCCCGCTTCCGAAAGCCATGCCGGGGTCGATCTCGATAATTTTGTCCTCCGGTTCCGGTGTGCATTCCTCCCAGGTCGGTTTGATGATCAGATGCCTGCTTGCGTGGAAGGGCTTATAGTACTTCTTCCATACGTCTTTCCAGGCTTCGTCGTTGACGGAACGGGTCTCCAGGCGTAGGGAACCAAAGCGACTTTCGCCGGCGGAAAGCAGGGCCAGCGCGCTCCGGATCTGTTCCAGCCGGACGGGAAAACTGTCCGCCGGTTCCAGCCATGCGTGAACCAGCACATCCTCCGGCATGGAATCCGGCAGATTCGGATCGATAATCTCCCAGATGCCGTGAGGCTTTGCGGGGTCCGGAATATCGGCCCGGTCTTCGATCATGGTCCCGGAAGCGCCGGCTTCCATCAGAAGGGATGACACTTCGTCGCTGCCCTCGGTAGTCGTGTGGATGATCAGTTCAATCCAGTCCATGAATGGATCTCCTTCCGTATGTTGTCACGGTGAAAAACTCTCGATGCCGCGCAGGAGCTCGTATTCGCGAACATCCCGGCAGGTCGTGTACATATAGCGTGTGATCACGTTGCCTGTCCGGTAATACAGGCACATGAAGGGGCAGTCTTCCGCAAACAGCGACTGGATTTCCATCAGCCGCTGACGGTAGCCTTCCTGTGTGGTTTCCTTGCGCAAACTGTGGCACAGATCGGTCATTTTGTCGCTCTTGTACCGGTTGTAGTTGCCGCTGTTTCCCCGCATCAGCAGGAAGCCGGGGTCCGGAGCCACGTCCATCGAGAAGGAAATGAGAGCCAGATCAAATGAGCCGGCTTTCAGTTTTTCATGTACATTGGCCATGGTCATCGCTTCCACAGAGCAGGCAATTCCGACCTGAGCAAGCTGCTCGGCGATCATGTTGGCCGCTTCCAGGCGGACGTCGTTGTCCGGCTCTTCATAGACATAGAAGCGCAGGCGGAGGTTCCTCGTCTCGCCTTCGTTTGTCAGGCGGTCAAGAACTCCGTTGTCGTCGGAATCCTCCCAGCCGGCCTGGGCCAGCAGGTTTCTTGCCTCATCGAGGTTGACGACAAATTGCGAATCGAGACCCTCATTATACATCCACGTTCCGGGGTAAAACGGGAAGTTTGTTGCAACAGCGAGGCCGGAATAGACGTTGGTGATGATTTTCTGCCGGTCGATCACATAACGGATGGCCCGGCGTACTTCAGGTGTCAGCTCGCTGGCGGAATTGTTCATGAACAGACATTCCAGCTGGCTCGTCCGGTAGCTCATTGATACCGAGAGCGTTCCGGTTTTGTACTGCGCCCCTGCAATCGAACGCGTAAAGACCGCGTCGACCCGGTTGTACTCATAGCTGTCGATCACGGAGCGGGGTGTGTCGTGGAAGGAGATCATGATCTGGCGGACGTAGGGCTGCGTCTTCCACCAGTTGGGATTTGCTTCCAGCGTCATGAAGTCACCGGAGATGAACTGGCTGATGACGTACGGCCCGCTGCCGAGCGGCTGGTCCGCAGTGACCTGGGACGCCGGGACGATCGGGAAGGTCATCTCGTAGAGAATCCCGTAATACTGGCGCGGATTCTTGTTGGTGGAATTGGCCTGCACGACGACGGTGTGATCGTCCTTGGCTGTGATCTTCTTGACGAAGTAGGCCAGGTTGCTGTAGAAACCGTGGTCGGTGATATTCTCGTCCCGGGCTTTGTCCAGGATGTAGTTGGCAGAGGCTACCACGTCGTCCGCGGTCAACGGCGTTCCGTCCGAAAAGCGCACATCGGTGCGCAGGTGGAACGTCCAGACCTTGCCGCCGGAGCTTTCTTCCCAGCTCTCGGCAATGCAACCCTGCGGGATATAATCGTCGTCAATGGTGATCAGACTTTCGTAGAGGACGTTGTAAACGGACAGAATATCCCGTTCCTGCGGCTCGAAAGGGCGGATCGTGAGCGTCTTGGTGCTCTGGATGCCGATCGTGATACTGGTCCCGACATTTTCGGATAAGGCACCGTTAAGGGGCAGCATCAGCAGAATCAGCAGGATCAGGCAGAACAGGCGAAAAATACTTGGCCTGGTAGATTCCATAATCTCTCGTCACTCTCCCGGCATAGGTTTTGGTCGGTCCTTCCGGCAGCCGGTCCACGGACATGGTCAGGCCGTCGCTGCTGATGGAAGGGGTGGAAAGCCAGGTGGATATCTCACCCTGCCCGGCATGGTAGGCACAGACCACGCACAGGGGATCCCCGTGGAAGAGTGTGCTCAGGTAGTTCAGGTACCAGCACCCGAAACGGATGTTCGTTTCCGGGTCGTAGAGCATCTCAAAGCTGTAATTGTCTGTCTTCAGCTTGTGCGCGATCCATTCCGCCGTCTCCGGCATGATCTGCATCAGTCCGCGGGCGCCGACAGAGGATTCGACTCGCGGCCGGAACGAGCTCTCATTCCGGATTACGGAGGCAATCAAAGCGGGGGACAGGTTATACTCCCGGGAGATCCGCCGGATCTCCTCAAGGTATTCCAGCGGATACTGCTGGTCGATGGACAGCTGCTCCTGCCGGTGAAGATCCGACTGACGTGTGAGCCAGGCACGCATCAGGATGAAAGAGGTCAGCGATACGGCGAGTACGGCCGTCAGGGAGACCAGGGAGATCTTCAGCCACCGGGGCATCTGCCAGGCTGCTTTCCGGGAGGAGGGTTTCCTTCTGGAGGATTCCGGCCGCTCGATCAGGTCCGGCTGTTCCGGATCCTCCTCGTCGGAACGGACGAGTGGAGGGGACACGGACCGCTTCCTGCGGGCGGGGTTGCCGCCGGCCCGTTCCAGTTCGCGTTCGAGCAGGATGGAAGCCTGCCGGATTGTTTCTTCCACCGGACCGGAGTTATCAATGACGGCGGTGGAAAGGTCAGCTTTCTGGTCGGAGGACATGACGACACGGATCCGGCTCATCGCCTCCTCACGGGTATACCCGTCCCGCGTCATCAGGCGTTCCAACTGCAGGTTCTCAGGCAGCCATACACACCAGACCGAGTCACAGAGGGAATCGTATCCCTTCTCAAAGAGCAGCGGCATATCCAGAAAGCAGAGTTTTGTTCCGGATGCACGGGCCTGTTCGATCTTCCGGAGAGTGAGTGAACGGAGGAAAGGATCCATCACCAGGTCCAGCTGCTCCCGTGAACGGTTGTCCGAAAAAACGAGCAGGCCCATTGCCCGGCGGTTCATGGATCCGTCCGGATTGATGTAGCGGTCGCCGAATACAGAGCGGACAGCCGGAACGGCTTCGCCGCCGGGGCCTGTCAGTTCCCGCGAAAGGGCATCGCCGTCGATTACCGGGAAACCGCGCCGCATCATCTCACGGCTGACGGTAGACTTGCCGCAGGCGATGCTGCCGGTAATGCCGATCACGCGCATGACGGATTTCTCCTTTCGCAAACAGTAAACCGACCCGGCTGGAAATAATCAGGCCGGGTCGTGTGGAAGTCCGGGGTCAGATGTTCGAGTTCAGGAGCTTTTTCTTCAGCTCCGCTTCCATGTTGTAGAGCGTCTTCTCTGCTTCGATCCGTTTCGCATGGCCCTGGGACTGGATCTCCATCACCTGGTTGATGGTATCGATCAGGTCCTGGTTGGTCTGGACCAGCGTTTCGATATCGATTATTCCACGCTCGGCTTCTTTTGCCGTCTGGATGGTGCCGATCTTCAGCGCTTCGGCGTTCTTCTTCAGCAGGTCGTTCGTCATATCGGTCACCGCAGTCTGGGCCTTGAGGGCTTCCTGAGAGTGATGCATGCCAAGTGCCAGCACCATCTGACTCTTCCAGAGAGGCAGGGTATTGGAAAGGGTGGACTGAATCCGTTCCACCAGCAGACTGTCGTTGTTCTGGAGCAGCCGGATCTGCGGCGCCATCTGAATAGCGACCTGGCGGGTCAGCTTCAGGTCATGCAGCTTCTTTTCAAACCGGTCGCACTGGGCGGCGAGGTCGTTCGCCTTTTGGGCGTCCATCGCGTCACCGCTGGCCTCGGCCTTGGCCTGCAGCGCTTTCAGGTCGTTCTCGCGGATCTGGGCAAGCTTCTTGTCGCCCGCAATGATGTAGAGAGTCAGCTGGTGGAAGTAGTCGTTGTTCTGGTCATACAGGCGGTCAAACATGGCGACGTCCTTGAGCAACTGCGCCTGGTATCCTTCCAGGGAATTGGCGATGTTCTCAACGTTCACGGACACCTTGTTGTACCGCGCCTGCATCCGGGTGATCTTGTCCTCTGCCTTGGCGAAGATCTTCGCCAGACCCTTCGGCTCCTCGGAATCCTTCTGGAAGCCTTTCAGCTCGGCAACGAGGTTCACCAGCATGTTCCCGACCTCGCCGGTATCCTGCGTCTTGACGGCGTCAAGGGCGGTCTGCGAGAAATCGGCGATCTTTCTTTGCGCGTCGGCACCGTAGAGCAATACGTGATCCGGGTTGCCGATGTCCACCTTGGTGATGAAATCGTCGATCGCTTTTTTCTCAGCTTCGGTCAGCTGGCTGTCGTCAAGCCGGGGAGCGGCTTCCGGTTCGGCGGGCGCTGCAGTCTGCTGAATGCTCTCGGTCACAGCGGCGGGGGCTTCGGGTTCCGGCGCGCTGGGGGCAGTGGAGAGCTGGAGCATGGGATTGGATTCAGACATTGTGGTGTACCTCCTTGAGATTTGTGGGCATATAGGGAAAACCGGTTATTCGGCATCGAGCTGCTTGGCGGCGGGTGCATCGGCAGCGCTGACGTCTTTGCCTTTATCAGCGGGGAAATCCATTACGGGCGCGGAGGTAGCGCGCATCTGGGCTTCCGCCGCGGTCCGCGCGGTTTCAACGATCTCGTTGTCCGTAAAACCATCCCGCTTGAGCATCTGCTCCAGTACGTCGATATCCGTGGAGATGTCGAGCATGTTGTCGCGATGGAGGTTGTCGATCTGCTTCTGGCAGGCGGTCAGGATCAGGTTCATGCCGCGGATCGTCGTTTCCCGGGCTTCCTTCATTTCGCCGTAGGATACGCCACGCTCCTGCATCGTGCGGTAATTTGCCAGCATCTTCAGCGTCGTGGGTAGATAGTAGTTCATGAACTTACGGACCTGCGGCGCTTTGGAGGGACTTTCGGAAACGGTCCGGAAGATCTGCTCACACTTGATGCTCAGGTTATTCATCAGGTCCGTCAGCTCCCGGTCGGGAATGGCAGCATTCTCCTTTGTGATGGTCCGGAGCATTTCCTGCCCGGTGGTGATCACCTGGTCGGCAACCTTGTCTCCGGTCAGCGGGATCGTGCTCGCTTCTTCCTTTTTCCGCTGTTCAGCTTCCTGCTGGAGGCGGACGCGGGCCGCCTCTTCGTTTCGGCGGGCCTGCTCAGCTTCCTGCGCCTCACGGGCACGGTCCCGACTGTTGTGGGTCGTGGTATCCAGACCGCTGCCCATGATGCTGGTGATCTTGCCGATGCCAAGCCCGAGCAGAACGCCGGCGATGATCCCGGTAAAGCTGAAGTTGGTGACAGCGGCCAGGATCAGCAGGGTAATGATAAAGCCGGCCCCGCCGGACTTCTTGTTGCTGTTAGAATTATTCTTGGCCACAGTGAAAACTCCTTGATCTTAAAAATCATGAGTGATTATACCACATCTTACATGTAAAAGAAAGAAGAAACGGATTAAAATACGCTGAGAAAAAAACATGATCGGAGGCGCCTGTTGAGAAACAGCAGCATCAGGAATATAATATAGGAAAAGGAAATGCCCGGGAAAGGACAGAAGGATATGCGCTCATTCTTTCACAAACAACCGACGAAACGTCATCCCGCCTATAACCCCGCGGAAAAGACACCGGTCATCCGGTGCAGTATCTGTACCGGGGAGCAGGTTGCAGGCTTCCGGCGGAAAGCCGACGGTTCATTTGAAGAGGTCATGCTGATCCGCGGAGAAGGGGAACTCCGGCAGTTCAAAGAGATCTACGGGATCGAAGGCGAGATCGAAAAGATCTACTGATCCTTTTGCCACAGGTCGTAGTGGTCCTGCTGCAGGGCATGCAGCAGACGCTCGGAAGCGTCCGGGTAGATTGCCCGGAGCTTCTTCATCAGTTCCTTCATCTCCTGCCGCTTGGTTTCGCCGTTTGCGGGGCATGGAGACGAGACGACCGGGAGCGACAGCGTTTTGAGCATGTGCTTCACATGGGACTCCGGCAGGTAGACAAGCGGCCGGATCACGGTGATCCCCGTGCGGCTCATCAGCGTTTTCGGATGGAAGGTATGGAACCGTCCCTCGTAGAACAGGCTCATGAAGAGCGTTTCCAGTACATCCTCACGATGGTGCCCCAGGGCCAGTTTGTTGCATCCCGATTCCTGGCAGGCTTTGGCCAAAACGGCCCGGCGCATCTTGGCGCAAAGGGCGCAGGGGTTCTTTTCCTTACGGTATTCAAAGATGATCTCGCCGATCTGTGTTTCTTTCACAATATAAGGAATCTCCAGCTCTTCACACAGAGCCCGGATCCCGGAAATATCAAAGGGTTCCAGCCCCAGGGTCACGGTGACTGCGGTCACCGTGAAGTTTTTGTGACTGAATTTCCGGTAGAGGCTGAGCGCGTGCAGGAGCAACAGGGAATCCTTTCCGCCGGAAACGCCGACGGCGATCCGGTCTCCGTCCCCGATCAGTTGAAAATCCGTATCTGCCCTGCGGATGCAGCCGAGTGTTTTTTTCATAAGGGTGACCTCATTCGTCCAGGATGCGCAGGCTGTCGTGCTGCGTATGGCAAAGGAAGATATTCTTTTCCAACGGCGCCAGTGTTTTCCAGGCTTTTTCGGAGGCAGCGGCATTACGGAAGACGCCAAAAACGGCACTGCCGCTCCCGGTCATCCGGGCGGTCATGGCGCCTTCCCTCATCAGCGCGCCGCAGGTCTTTTCGATCTCAGGGCGCAGGCGGCAGGCAACCGGCTGCAGGACGTTCCCGATGCTCTCACAGAGCTTCGGAAAGTCGCCGGTTTCCAGTGCGTTCAGTGCGGCGTCCGTATCGGGCCGAGATGCCGGAGCGGTTTCTTTCCAGAGGCTGAAGACCCTGGCGGTGCTGAGCCCGGCGCAGGGCTGAATCACAACGAGCCAGTAATTGTATTTGTTTTCATAGTTTTCCAGGATTTCACCGATCCCACGGGTGCGGGACAGGCCGCCCCGCAGGGCAAACGGCACATCTGCGCCGAGTGTGAGGCCGATGCGCTCCAGTTCCTCATTTGTCAGGCCGCAGCCCCATAACCGGTTGAGGCCGTAAAGAACGCCGGCAGCATCGGAACTGCCGCCACCCATGCCGGCGCCGATCGGTATGGATTTCTGAACGTGAATGGAAACGCCGCCCGGATAGCCGGTGGCTTTTTTCAGGGCCGCTGCCGCACGCCAGGCCAGGTTGGTCTCGTCCGCGCGGGAGGGGGGATAGCCACCCGTGGAGATACTCAGTGTGCCGGCAGGCTCCAGGGTGATCTCGTCTGAGAGGGAAACCGGCTGCATCAGCATGTCCATCAGATGGTATCCGTCTTCGCGGACCCCGGTAATGTCCAGAGACCAGTTGATCTTGGCAAAGGCCTGTATAACCATTGCACCCTCCTGCCACATTCAGTAAAAGCATGATACCGCCGGGAAGAAGAAAACGCAAGTATCGCTTCTTGCAAATCGGTTCCTTCGGTTGTAAACTGATAGTGTGCTCCGAACAGAGCACCCGGAGGGAATATGGAGAATCAACAGACACCGGTGTTCATCAACCTGCTCGCCATTGCCAGGTATGACCAGATGCCGGATTATCCGATCCAGTTTATGACGACCGGAAAACTGTATTATAAGAATCCCGGCGAGGCTTTGCTTCAGTATGTGGAATCACAGGAGGACGAAGAGACCGGCGAGATTACCCGGGCCGACATCTCGCTCTCCCTTTCGGATGGGAAGGTGACGATGCAGCGCAGCGGGGATTTTTCCAACACGATGGTCTTTTCCAGCGGGAAACGCTTCGAGGGGACCTATCATACGCCGTACGGGGAAATGGATATGGCAGTCTTTACCAAGGAGGCAGCCTGCCGGATCGGAAACCGCGAAGGCTCGCTGCACCTGAAGTACCAGCTCCAGATCCAGGGAAACTACGCCTCGTCCAACGAGCTCCACCTGGAATATCGCGCCGACCCGGCAGACAAGAACACAGAGGGAAGGTAAGAATATGAAGATCGGTGTCCTGGGCGCCGGAACCTGGGGAACCGCCCTCGGCAGGGCGTTGGCACTGAACCGGCATGATATATGCATCTGGAGCTGTTTTCCGGAGGAAACGGAGCAGCTGGCAACGACACGTAAGCATCCGCATCTGCCCGGGGCAGAGATCCCGGAGTCCGTCCGCTTTACCAACTCCCTGGATACCCTGGCGCATCAGGCGGATTTCATCCTGGCTGTCGTTCCGTCCGTATATATGCGGAAGACTGTGCGGGACCTCGTGCCATTCCTTGAACCGGATACAATCCTGGTCAGCGCCGCGAAAGGCATCGAAAGCGATACGCTGATGACCCTGACGGAAGTCATCCGGGACGAACTGGAAAAAGCCGGGAAACAGAACCGCGTCTGTGCGCTGAGCGGGCCGACCCACGCGGAGGAAGTGGCGAGAGATATGCCGACGCTGATCGTCAGCGCGAGCGAGGATCCGGACGCTGCAGAGGCTGTTCAGCGGCTCTTTGAGGGCACCTGCATCCGTCCCTATGTCAACCGGGATGAGAAGGGCGTTCAGATCTGCGGCGCTCTGAAGAACGTGGAAGCACTGGCAGTCGGGATCGCCAGGGGCCTCGGCTACGGGGACAATACCTGCGCCGCGATGATGACCCGTGGCATGGAGGAGATCAGGCGCCTCGGCCTTGCCATGGGATGCACAGAGAAGACCTTTTTCGGCCTGGCGGGAATCGGCGACCTGATCGTGACCGCCACCAGCCGTCATTCCCGCAACAACCGGGCCGGTTTCCTGATTGGACAGGGGATGAAGGCGGAAGACGCCGTGAAAGAGATCGGAATGGTCGTGGAAGGGATGAACGCCCTTCCGGCGGCGATCGCCCTGTGTGAGAAGTTTGGGATGGATATGCCGCTGATCAATGCTGTGCGTGATATCATCCGCGACGGGGTGAAGCCTGCGGATGTCGTCATGCAGCTGATGAACCGGAGCCTGAAAGCAGAATAACAACGCCGAAGGGATATACAGGATGGAACAGCGACTGAACGACGACTGGCTTTTTGCAAAGCTCCCGACGGGGAGCACCCTGAACGATGCCCACGCAGCAGCGTTCCGGCCGGTGGACCTGCCGCATGACTGGCTGATCGGACAAACGGAAGATCTCTATGAGTCCGCCGATGCGTGGTATGCCCGGAAACTGAATATCCGGAACACCGGCGATGGCCTGGAGCGGATCCTTTCTTTCGACGGCGTCTATATGGACTGCGATGTACTCGTAAACGGAGAGGTGGTCTGTACCCATCCGTACGGCTACACCGCTTTTTATGTGCCGCTCAACGGCCGTCTTCATTCAGGAGAGAATGAACTGATGGTCCATATCCGCCATCAAAGCCCGAACTCCCGCTGGTATTCCGGCAGCGGTATATACCGCGATGTCACGCTGCTCACGCTGCCACGGAACCACCTTGTTCCGGACGGAATCCTCCTTTATACGGAGGAAGGGGGGGATGGCACCTGGACCGTACGCCTGTCTGCGGAAACGGCCGGAGGAGACGGGATTCCGTTTTGCTGTGAAGCGGCGGATCCGAACGGCAGGATCACTGCAAAAGCGGAGGGCCGGGGAGATTCCGGCCGGATCCGCTGCACCCTCCGGATTCCGGAGGGAAAGACCTGGTCGCCGGAAAGCCCGCATCTCTATCAGATGAAGATCGTTTACGGAGAAGAGAAACGGGTCCTTTCATTCGGACTTCGGTCTGTTCTGCTGGATCCCGAACGCGGCCTGATCCTGAACGGCCGGAAGGTCAGGCTTCACGGCGTCTGCCTTCACCACGACCTCGGCGCGCTGGGGGCAGCTTTCCATGAGAAGGCGGCCAGGCGCCAGCTGGAACTGATGCGGCGGATGGGTGCCAACGCAGTGCGGACAAGCCACAACCCGCCCGCTTCCCGCTTCCTGGATCTTTGCGATGAGATGGGTATCCTCGTGGTCGATGAAGCCTTTGATATGTGGGAGCGAAGCAAGACGACCTTTGATTATGCCCGCTTTTTCGGGGAATGGGCTGAAAAGGACGTCGCTTCATGGATCCGGCGGGACCGCTGCCATCCTTCCGTGATCATGTGGTCCATCGGCAACGAGATCTATGACATGCATGCGGACAAAAGGGGAACGACGGTCACGAGGTTCCTGGCGGACCAGGTCCGTATCCATGATCCGGAACGACATGCGGCAGTGACCTTCGGCTGCAACTACATGCCTTGGGAAGGCGGACAGCGCTGTGCTGAATATGTGGATGCAGTCGGCTACAATTACGGCGAAAAACTCTATGAAGAGCATCACAGAGAGCACCCGGCCTGGGTTATCTATGGCAGCGAGACAGCCAGCCTGCTCTCCAGCCGGGGAATCTATCATTTCCCGATCGAAAAGAACATCATGGCAGAAGCAGACCAGCAGTGTTCCGCCCTCGGCAACAGCAATACCAGCTGGGGAGCGACGGACCTGAAACGGATGATCATCGATGACATGAAGAACCCGTTCAGCATGGGTCAGTTTATCTGGAGTGGGATCGATTACATCGGAGAGCCGACGCCCTATCATACCAGATCCTCCTACTTCGGCCAGGCGGATACGGCCTGTTTTCCGAAGGATCCGTATTATCTCTACCAAAGCTTCTGGACCCGGGAGAAGATGATCCATATCGGCGTCTCATGGGACTGGAACCCGGGCCAGCTGATCGACGTACCGGTTATGACGAACGGCAATGCGGCTGAACTGTTCCTGAACGGGCGCTCCGTCGGGCGGAAAACGCGTATCGCTGACAGTGAGGAGGCCTGCCTTCCGGTCTGGAAGATCCCCTTTGCAGCCGGCGAACTTCGGGCGGTAGCATATGATGAAAACGGGAATCCGGTCGGTGAAGATATCCGCCGGACCCCGGGAGAAACGGACCGCTTCATCCTCACTACGGAGAACGATCAGCTGGCCGGCGACGGGTGGGACATTGCTTTCATTACCGTGAGCGCGGAAGACGCGGACGGCTATCCGGTGGAGAACGCGAGGGATTATGTCCGGATCACCGTAGAGGGCAGCGGCTGTCTGATGGGTACGGACAACGGGGATTCGACGGATCCGGACGGCTATAAGTGCGCGTGCAGGCGGCTGTTCAGCGGGAAACTTCTTCTGATTGTCGGTTCCACCGGAAGCAATGAGGATGTCCGCGTCATTGTGGAAGGCGTTCATGGCCGGCGGTCAGAAATTACGATCCCTGTCCGGGCGGCTGAACCGGTGCCCGGCACCTCCCGCAAGGAACGCATTCCAACGGCACCGCTGAAGGAAATCATCCCGGTACGGAAGATCGGGATCATTCCGCAGGGAAACCCTATGCTGACAGCAGAAAACCCGGAATGCACCTTCCGGTGTGAAATCCATCCGCAGGATGCAGACGGTCGGAACATACGCTGGCAGGTCACAAATGAGACGGGGATCGAAACGCCGTTTGTTTCCTTTACAACGGATGGTGACGAGATCACGGTCCGGGCGGAAGGCGACGGAAGATACTGCCTCCGTGCCCTGTGGGGGGAGCGGGAAGGCGGGGCCGACCTGATCAGCCAGATCGGGTTCAGCGCCGAAGGCATCGGAAATCCGGCGATAAGCGCGTATGAATACATCTCCGCCGGCCTGTTCGATCTTTCTTCCGGGGAGATCGGAGCCGGCAATGAGAAGGGGGTTGCATTCAGCCGGGATGCGGAGAGTATGGTCGGCTTCAGCCAGATCGATTTCGGAAAAACGGGAACGGACCGGATTACCGCCGATATCTTCGCCTTGGACGGTAACCCCTATAACCTGGAACTTTTCGACGGGGATCCAGGAAACGGAGGAAAACGGATCTGCGTACTGCGCTACCAGAAGCCCAGTATCTGGAATGTTTACCAGCCGGAGACCTGGTTACTTCCGGAGCGCATTTCCGGTATCCGGACGATCTGTATCCGGATGAAGGACAAGGTGCATCTGAAAGGCTTCATCTTTGATAAGCAGGAAAAGGCCTGGCTGCGCCATGACGCGGCAGGCGCCGATTCCGTTTACGGCGACAGCTACAGGATCGACGGCGTAACCGTCCGGGAGATCGGGAACAACGTGACACTTACCTGGAACGACATGGACTTTGAGGAAGCGGGAGAAGTGACTGTCGGTATCGAGGGGAGGACGTCTCTCCCGGTCAATACCATCATGATCCGGATCACGGGGGAAGACGGAACGGAGATGACCGGGCCGGCAGAGTTCAGGGGCGGCGGCGAACTCCTGCAGGAATTCCGCCTCCACGTACCTTCTGGCCGGTGCTCTGTTTCCTTTGTGTTCCTGCCCGGAAGCAGCTTTGATTTTATCGGCTTCGCATTCCGCAGGTCCGGAACTGGACAGGACAGCCGAAATACGATAAAATAAAGCGTTTAAGTCATCAATGACGCAACGGTGAAAGGAGCAGGACATGAACCCGAAACTCAAGCGGATCCTGAGTTTTCTCTTCATTGTTCTTTCCATTACCGCTGTTTTCTTTATCGCGTTCAGCAATCAGGATCTGACCAACGCCTGGGACGCGATCAAACAGATGAATGTTTTCTGGCTCGGGGCGATCTTCCTCTGCTGGCTGGCCTATACGTTCTTCGACGGCATGAATTACTGGTGTTACCTGAATCATCAGGGGTTCAAAATCAGCATCGGCCGGGCGGTGAACGTCGCGCTGATCGGCTTCTATTACAGCAATATCACACCCGGCGCTACCGGCGGCCAGCCGATGCAGGTCAACTCCATGCGCAAAGCCGGGATCCCGGTCGGCTATGGGACCATGGCCGTAACGATCCGCTTCATCACCAACCAGACCGTGGTGTCCGTCCTGGCACTCGTACTCTTCCTGCTGAACCGGTCGTTTGTTTATCAGCAGCTCGAAGGAGCGATCTGGTTTGTCCGCATCGGCTGGCTGATCAACTTTGCCGCAGTACCGCTGGTCCTGCTGGCCGCCTTCAAGCGCAACTGGATCCAGCGCCTTGCTGAACTCCTGATCGGCTGGCTGGAAAAGATTCATCTCGTCCGCAACAAGGACATCACGATCTCCAAGGTCACGGAGGTCCTGGATACCTATCATACCGCCCTGCTGGACTTGATGCATTCTCCGGGGCAGATCCTGCTGCAGTTCGCCTGTTCCGCAGCGAGCCTGCTGGGCCTGCTGAGCTCTGTGATCTTTGTATACCATGCTTTCGGTATGAAGGGAACACCCTGGTATCAGCTGCTGACCCTCAGCACCCTGCTCTTTGTCAGTGCGAGCTATACGCCACTGCCCGGCGCCAGCGGTGCCCAGGAGGGCGGCTTCCTCCTGTATTTCAAGGGCATCTTCAAGGATGGAACGATCGGACTGGCCTTGCTGATCTGGCGGTTCTTCACGTATTATCTGTTCCTGATCGTTGGCGTCTTTACCATCCTTCTGGAAAAGATCATCCTCCGCAGGGAGGCAAGAAAGCGGAAAAGGGAAGAGGAAGAACGCTCAGGCAAAAGCCCCGGCGACTCCGGCGAATAACACGACCGCCGGAGTTTTATTATTGTACAATTCACCTCATATGTATTGACAATCTTTTTAAAGACGGTAGAATTTTCCTATCACTCAATCTATTTTGGAGGGATGGAAAATGAAAAAGATCGCTGCTTTATTGTTGGTCCTGATGCTGGTGGCTGCCTCTTCGGCCTTCGCAGATGCGATTCCCGGTCTGGAAGACGGTGTGCTGACGGTGGCCATGGAATGTGCCTACGCTCCTTATAACTGGGCGCAGCCGGATGATTCCAACGGCGCCGTCCCGATCAAGGATTCCGCTCTTTATGCCAACGGCTATGACGTGATGACGGCCAAGAAGATCTGCGAAGCCAACGGCTGGCAGCTCGAAGTGATGCAGCTCGACTGGGATTCCCTGATTCCCGCGGTTCAGTCCGGGATCTGTGATGCCGTGATCGCAGGCCAGAGCATGACGTCCGAGCGTATGGAAGCAGTCGATTTTGCCGGTCCGTATCTCTATGCGTCCATCGTCTGCCTGGCCAAGAAGGACAGCAAGTATGCGGAAGCGAAGGGCATTGCCGACCTGAAGGGCGGAAGCTGCACCAGCCAGATGGGCACGATCTGGTATGACGCCTGCCTGCCGCAGATTCCTGAAGCGAAGATCGAGATCGCCGCAGAGTCCGCACCGGCCATGCTGATGGCGGTTGAATCCGGCACGGTGGACTTTGTCTGCACCGATATGCCCACGGCCCAGGGCGCGGTAATCGCTTACCCGGATCTGGTCATCCTCGACTTCTTCGCCTCCGGAGACGATTTCCAGGTGTCCGAGGAAGAGATCAACATCGGTATCTCCGTTCAGAAGGGAAATACCGCCCTTGTCGAAGCCATCAACGGCTATCTGAAGGACAAAACCGCTGATGACTTCAATGCCCTGATGCAGGAAGCTATCAAGGTTCAGCCCCTGGGTGAGTAAGGAACAGGTCGATTATGTTTACTCAGCTTCTTTCCGATATCGGCGGCCTGTGGGAAAAGTACGGTACGGTCTACCTGACAGGCATTGCCAATACGTTGATTCTTGCGATCACCGCAACGCTGATCGGATGTATCATCGGCTTCTTTTGCGGTATTCTGCAGACGATTCCCTGCGGACCGAATGAAAACATCGTCAAACGGGTACTCCTGAAGCTGATCCGGATCATCATCCGGGCCTACGTGGAGATCTTCCGCGGTACGCCGATGATCCTGCAGGCGGTCTTCATCTATTATGGTATGCCGTATTTCTTCGGCGTTTCCTTCAAGGACATCTGGACGGTCAGCATCATCGTTGTTTCCGTCAACACAGGTGCCTATATGGCCGAGTCCGTCCGCGGCGGCATCATGAGCATCGATCCGGGCCAGTTTGAAGGTGCGAAGGCGATCGGCATGAATCACTGGCAGACGATGCTGTATGTGATCCTTCCGCAGACCCTGCGTAACATCATGCCGCAGATCGGCAACAACTACATCATCAATGTCAAGGACACTTCTGTGATGTTCATCATCGGCTTTTCCGATTTCTTCGCGGTGCATAAGATGGTCTCAGGTGCTGTGTTCAAGTATTTCCCTTCTGCATTTTTGGAAATGTTCGGATACCTGTGCCTGACGCTGCTTGCCTCCTTCCTCCTGCGCAAATTTGAGAAGAAACTGGCCGGCAAGTCCAATTATGAACTCGTGAACGCGGACCAGCTCGTAATGGCGGCGGGAACCTACAGTTATCCGGCTGATGGTTCGCCGTTTGATGAAACGAGCAAGGATTACAAAGGAGAGGCAAAATGAGCGAACATATTCTTGAAGTCCGTCACCTCTCCAAGGCCTTCGGCTCCCATGCCGTCCTGAAGGATATCGACTTCACGGTGGACAAGGGAGATGTGACTTCCATCATCGGCGCCAGCGGCAGCGGGAAATCCACCCTGCTGCGGTGCATCAACCTCCTGGAGACGCTGACCACCGGGGAGATCCTCTTCCACGGCCAGGATGTGACGAAGGGTAATATCAACCAGTCGTCCTACCGCGCCAAGGTGGGCATGGTCTTCCAAAGCTTCAACCTGTTCAGCAATATGACCGTTCTGGCCAATTGCATGATCGGGCAGCAGAAGGTGTCCGGAATCCCGAAGGAAGAAGCCCGGAAGCGGGCTATCTATTACCTGAACAAAGTCGGTATGGCGCCGTATATCAACGCCCGGCCCGATCAGATATCCGGCGGCCAGAAGCAGCGCGTAGCGATCGCACGCGCACTGTCCATGGAACCGGAAGTGCTGCTGTTTGACGAACCGACGTCCGCACTGGACCCCGAGATGGTGGGCGAAGTGCTGGATGTCATGAAATCCCTGGCAAAGGACAGGATGACCATGCTGGTTGTCACGCATGAGATGTCCTTCGCACGGGATGTCAGCAACCATGTCGTTTATATGGCAGACGGTGTAATCGAGGAGGCCGGGCCTCCGTCCGTGATCTTCACCAATCCTCAAAGCCAGCGCACCAGGGACTTCCTCAAACGCATCCTGGACACCTGACTACAAAAGACCGGCTCTGCCGGTCTTTTTGCTTGCCTAGAACCGGATGCCGTGATAAGATGTGAAAAACTGGGTGAATACTTTGGAGAGGGGAACTCTATGAGCCGGAAAAGGATTGCTGTCCTGATGGCCAGTGTCGACCGGGAATACCAGCAGGATTTTGCAGCCGGGCTTGCATCAGCCGGTGCAAAGCTGGATGTCGACATCTGTATTTTTAACAGCCAGGGTCATATGAACGTCGCCATTTCGACCAGTGATGCCGGTGAGAACCGGATCTATGATCTGGCATCCCTTTCCGAGTTTGACGGCATCATTTCCATGCCGGCGACCATGGGGAATGAGACGGCAGTGAGCAAGGTTTTCGAAACCCTGAAAGGACTGAAAGGGAAACCCCATGTGTCCATTGACGTCGTTCAGGAAGGCGCAGTGACCATCCTCTTTGACGATCGGATCAGCGTAGAGGAAATGACCGAGCACCTGATCACGGAGCACGGCGCCCGCCGGATCGCGTTTGTCAGCGGCCCCTTTAAATCCAATGTGGCCATGGACCGGGTAGATGCCTGCCGCCACGCTCTGGAAAAGCATGACCTTGTTCTGGAGGATAAACTGCTCTTCGACGGGGAATGGACCCGTGTCGGCGGACGACGGGCGGCTGAAGAAATTATCCGGATGGGCGGAGAGCTGCCTGATGCTGTGATGTGCGGAAACGACGATATGGCTCTCAGTGTGATCGAATGCTTTAACGAGATCGGTATCCTGGTTCCACAGGATATTGCCGTAACCGGTTTTGACGCGCTTCGCGAGTCGGTGATGCGAGGTCTGACGACGATCTGCCGGCCGATCGACCGATCCGCCCGCAAAGCACTTGAGATTCTGACCGACTGGATCGATGGAAACGTGCCGACAGAGAAGACGGTAACGTTCTCCACGATACCGATCTTCGGAGATACCTGCGGCTGCACGGAGACGATCGATCATATCAACGACAAGCTGCGCGCCCTGGGGACGGAGCGCTGGAACATGGAAACGATCCTGACGCGAGTCAGCATGTTCTCGAACATGATGGCCGGCGTCGGCGATGAAACGGAAGCGCGGGAGAAGATCCGCGACTTTGTCATGAGCTGGGATATCAAGGAACTGTATCTCTGTGTCGATCCTTCGATCTGCCGCGAAGCGGTTGCCCGGCGGGACGACGGTCCGTATCCGGATCAGATGCTCCTGCTCTACGGGATTCGAAACGGCAAAGAATACACGCCGCAGTATTTTCCGGTCTTTGATCTGACCCCTTCGCTTCATGATGTCCGTAAGAATTCATCCAGTCTCGTATTCTGCCCGCTCTATTACAGGGACAGGAGCTTTGGCTATGTGGCCATGGATCTGGGCAACGGAACAGGCTTCGCGCTTTATCCGGCGCTGATGCTGCTGAACGGGACACTGATGAGCCTGTACCTGCAGACAAACATTAAAAAGTCCGCCGCCACGATCGAGCGGATGGCTAATCACGATATCATGACAGGCCTGCTGAACCGCAGAGGCTATATGCAGCTGGCACCGGCGATGCTTCAGCAGGCAAGGGAAGAAGGGAAAGTCTTTGCCCTGCTCGGCGCCGATATGAACCATATGAAGGATATCAACGACCGTTTCGGTCACCTTGCAGGTGACGAAGCGATCTGCCGCATGGGCAGGGCGCTTCAGGTCGTCGCGAAGAAGGGAATGATCCCTGTCCATATCAGCGGCGACGAATTCCTTGCGTACGGTTTGCTGGATTCCCGGGAAGAGGCTGGCAGCGTGATTCCGCTGGTGAATGAGGAACTGAAGCGGATCAACCGGGAAGAACCGTGGCTCTGCGATATCAGCGCGAGCTTTGGTATCTTTGCGGAGGTGCCGGAAGAAGCCGACAGTATTGACAGCTTTATGACCCAGACTGACCGGGAAATGTACGCGGACAAAAACAGGTTCAAGTACGGCAGACGGAAAGAGGATTTTGAGAAGGAACAGAACGGAAGATAAAACAAGATCCGGGACCCAAAGCGGGCTCCGGATCTTTTCATCGGGACAATTATTCGTCAGCGTTGTTCTGTTCACGCTGTTTGGTGAATTGCTCAAACAGGGTGTCTTCAAGGGCTTCGTCAGGAGCGGTGTAGACATCGCTTCCATCTTTGTCCTGCCCGATCTTCAGGAAGAAGACTGCATCCTCTTCCTCCGGTTCAGCCAGTGCCAGGTAGACATCTCCGTCGTATTCGAGGGCATCCACAAAGATGAAGCGAACGGTTTCGCCGTCGTCACCGATCATCTCGATGATATCGCCTTCCTCCAGCGCGTTGACATCCTCTTCAGGTTCATTCACTTCGTTGTTTCTGTTCAGTTCATCCGCCATGGTTTATCCCTCCTGTTGTTTGTTATCAAGCCACTGCTGTAAAATGACGGCAGCGGCGACCTTATCCACATACTGTTTCCTGTCGCTCCTGCTCATTCCGCCTTCGATCAGCGCATCTTCTGCGGCGACGGTGGACAGCCGTTCGTCCTGGAAGATGATACTGAGTCCTGCGGCCTCAAGCTGACGGCAGAAATCCCGGACCTTCTGAGCCTGGAATCCTTCTGTCCCGTCCATGTTGAGCGGAAGCCCCGACAGGATCCGGTTCGTGCCGTAACGATTGCAAATCGCTTTGATCTTCTGTACGTCGGGCCCCCAACCGACCCTGCGGATCACTTCCACCGGTGAAGCGATGGTACCGCTCGGATCGGATACGGCTACGCCAATCCGGACATCGCCGATATCGAGACAGACAATGCGCTCGTTCACACTGCACCTCTCAAAAAGAATGCCTCCGGAAAGGGAACACCGTTCCGGAGGCAAAAAGACCGATCAGTCGTGATTGCTGTTTTCACTGCGGCGGGGAGGACGGCGGTTGCCACCTTCGCGACGGGTAAACTCCGGAGCGGAGTACACGATGTCGTTGCGGATCAGGTTGATCCGTCCCTGTGCGTCGATTTCGTTGACCTTGACTTCGAGCTCGTCGCCGATGTTGACCACATCTTCGACTTTTTCAACCCGCTTGTTGTCCAGCTTTGAAATGTGGATCATACCGTCCTTGCCGGGCGCGAGTTCCACAAAGGCGCCGAAGTTCATGATCCGGACGACTTTGCCAGTGAAGATATCGCCGACTTCGATGTCCTTGGCGATGCCTTCGATGATGTGGCGGGCTTTCTCCGCAGCTTCCTGGTCGGGTGTGGAGATGAAGACGCTGCCGTCGTCCTCGATGTCGATCTTGACGCCGGTCTCGGCGATAATCTTGTTGATCATCTTTCCGCCGGGTCCGATGACTTCGCGGATCTTCTCGGGATTGATCGTGAACCGGATGATCTTGGGAGCGTAGGGGCTCAGTTCCTCACGCGGCTGTCCCAGCGTATCCAGCATGATCTTCAGGATGTAGAGGCGGCCTTCCAGCGCCTGGCGCAGCGCCTGCTGCAGGATGGCGCGGTTGATGCCGGCGATCTTGATATCCATCTGCAGAGCGGTGATACCGTTCATGGAACCGGCAACCTTGAAGTCCATGTCGCCCAGGAAGTCTTCCAGACCCTGGATGTCGGTCAACACGGCCATTTTGCCGCTTTCCTTGTCCGTAATCAGACCCATCGCGACGCCCGCAACGGGAGCATGGATCGGAACGCCGGCGTCCATCAGGCTCAGCGTTGAGCCGCAAACGGAAGCCATGGAGGAAGAACCGTTGGAAGAAAGGATCTCACTCACCAGGCGAAGCGCATAGGGGAATTCTTCCTCATCCGGGATCACGGGGAGCAGGGCACGTTCCGCCAGGGCACCATGTCCGATCTCGCGGCGGCCGGGGCTCTTCATGCGGCCGGCTTCACCGGTTGCATACGGCGGCATGTTGTAGTGATGGATGTAGCGCTTGAAGTCCTCATTGCTGAGGCCGTCCAGCGTCTGTCCTTCGCTGACGGTTCCGAGGGTGGTCACGGTCAGGGCCTGGGTCTGTCCGCGGGTAAAGATGGCGCTGCCGTGGGTGCGCGGGAGCACACCGACGTCGCACCAGATGGGGCGGATCTCGTTGACCTTGCGGCCGTCGGGACGGATGCCTTCGTTCAGGATCTTTGCGCGCATGACTTCCTTGTTCAGGTAGTACAGCGCGTCAGCGATCTCGCTTTCCCGCTCGGGGAACTTCTCGCTCAGGGCAGCCAGGGTTTCTTCCTTGGTCTGCGCCTCACGCTCCTGCCGTTCCTTCCGGTCGAAGGTTTCGAAGGTCCATACGCACTTGTCGTAAGCGAACTCCCGGACGGCAGCTTTGATATCTTCACCGGTGGTGATCAGCGGAACAACTTTCTTTTCCTTGCCGATCTCGGCAACGATCTGCTTCTGGAAAGCAACGAGCTTTTTGATCGCTTCATGACCAAAGAGGATCGCGTCCAGCATGGTATCTTCGGAAAGCTCCTTCGCGCCGGCTTCGACCATCATGATGGCTTCCTCGGTACCGGCAACGTAGAGGCTCAGGTCGCTCTTCGCGCGTTGTTCCTCATCGGGGCAGATCACAAACTTGCCGTCCACGCGGCCGACCAGTACGGCACCGGTGGGGCCGTTCCACGGGATATCGCTCACGGCCAGGGCGATGGAAGAGCCGATCATGGCCGGGATTTCCGGGGGAACGTCCTGTTCGACGCTCAGGACCGTCACGACAACCTGGACGTCATTGCGCATGCCCTTTTCAAACAAGGGCCGCAGGGGACGGTCGATCAGACGGCAGGTCAGGGTAGCCTTCTCCGAGGGGCGCCCCTCCCGCTTGATGAAACCGCCGGGGATCTTGCCAACGGAATACTGCTTTTCTTCCACGTCCACTGCGAGCGGGAAGAAGTCAACGCCGTCCCGGGGGGTGGGAGCCATTGTGGCGTTTACCATCACGACGGTGTCGCCCAGGTGCACCCAGACCGAGCCGTTGGCTTGTTCACAATACCTGCCGAACTCCAGCGTCAGCGGGCGGCCGGCAAAATCCATTGTGTAGGACTTGGATTCCATACGTTTCACTCCTTTTATAAATACTGTTTCCGGAGCGCCGTATGCTATCATATGAAAACCCCGCCGGGGATTTTCAAGGGATAACATACGATACTCCGCGTTCCGGGAAAACCCTTTAAAAAGCCGCCGGAGATCTGATCTATCCGGCGGCTTTAAAAAGCGACTTGGTGATACCGGGAAGAAGAAACTTACTTGCGCAGGTTCAGCCTGGCGATCAGAGAACGATAGCGCTCGATATCAGTCTTCTTCAGGTACTCCAGCATGTTGCGGCGGCGGCCGACCATCAGCAGAAGACCGCGGTTGGAGTGGTGGTCGTTCTTGTTGAGCTTCAGGTGCTCGTTAAGATGGTTGATCCGCGCAGTGAGCAGAGCGATCTGCACCTCGGGGGAACCGGTATCGCCTTCATGCTGCGCATACTCGGCAATGATCTCGGACTTGTTCATGGGGCTACCTCCTGTTTTGATATCCGGTTGGTTCCGGAAGATTCAGGCCGCCAATCGCCGTTAACCCGGAAGACCGTCGGAGAGTCGGCCATCTGAGCAAACGGTTCATTCGCGAACCGCAGAGTATTTTATCAAATAAAGCACTGTTTGTAAAGCAGAAAAAATACAGAAACTGTCTTACAGCTGGTAAAGCGCCACGCCGGTCTTTCCGTCGTATTCGTCGACCATGACGGATACCATTTCGCTGTGGCTGGTCGGAATGTTCTTTCCGACATAATCCGGACGAACTGGGAGTTCCCGATGGCCGCGGTCGATCAGTACGGCTAGCTGAATCGCCTTCGGGCGGCCGGAATGGAACACCGCTTCGATCGCTGCGCGGACTGTCCGCCCGGTGTAGATGACGTCATCCACCAGGATCACAGTCTTTCCGGTCAGGTCGCAGGGGATTTCCGTCCTGCCGGTCTCCGGCAGGGGACTCAGTTCTGTCAGGTCGTCACGATAAAGGGAGATATCGATACAGCCGATCGGAACTTCTTTTCCCTCAAACCGGAACATGTTGTCCCGCAGCATGGCGGCCAGCGGGATGCCGCGGCGGTGGATGCCGAGCAGGACCAGATCAGCGGTTCCGTTGTTCTTTTCGATGATCTCATGGGTGATCCGGGTCATGCTGCGGCGGACCGCTGCCTCATCCATGATGATTGATTTCAGTTGCATTGTTGTAAGGAAGGCGGAGTGTTTTCACGCTCCGCCGCAGCCTTTCATTTTTCTGTCGGCTTTCAGGCTTTTTTGGAGGGACGGTTGAACAGCAGGTTCACGATGACGCCCAGGATCAGCGCACAGGCGATCTCGGTCAGGGTCACGGAGCCGATGTTCATGGTCATGCCGCCGATGCCCGCGATCAGAATCACGGAAGCGGTGAAGAGGTTCCGGTTATCGTTCAGGTCAACCGGCTGCAGCATTTTCAGACCGGAGACGGCGATAAAGCCGTACAGGGTGATGCACACACCGCCCATGACGCAGGTCGGGATCGTGCTCAGGAAGGTTACGAACGGGCCGCAGAAGCTGGCGGCGATGGCCAGGATCGCGGTGGCCAGGATGGTGACGACGGAGGCATTGCCGGTGATAGCCACGCAGCCGACGGACTCACCGTAGGTCGTGTTGGGGCAGCCGCCGAAGAAAGCGCCGATCATGGAGCCGACACCGTCGCCCAGCAGGGTGCGATGGAGGCCCGGATCTTCGAGCAGGTCGTGGTCGATGATCGTGCTCAGGTTCTTGTGGTCCGCAATGTGCTCGGCGAATACCACGAAGGCAACCGGTACATAGGCGACAGCAATTGTGGCAATGTATTTCGCGTCGATGGCGTTCAGCCCCTTGAAGGCCTCAATGAAAGTGAATTCAGGCACCCACTTCATGGCGCTGAAGGCGCTGAAGTCGAGGATCTTCAGGCTGTCGTTTCCGACGTTTTTGCCGATCAGGGTGAAGATCAGGGCGACGATGTAGCCAGCGATGATACCCAGGATGAAAGGAATCAGCTTGAGCATCTTTTTACCCTTCACGGAGAAGAAGATGACAGTGAACAGAGTGACCAGCGCGCAGATCAGGTTGACCCACAGGGCGCCGCTCATGGTATAGGAAGCCTGAGGGCTGCCAAAACCGAAGGAGTTGCCGATGGCGTTTCCAGCCAGCGACAGGCCGATGATGGCGACGGTCGGTCCAATGACGACCGGGGGCATCAGTTTGGTGATCCACCTGACACCCGCGATCTTTACGACGATCGCGATGATAACGTAAACCAGGCCGGCGAAGATGGCACCGATGATCAGTCCGGCATAGCCGACGGAGACCGAGGCGGCACCGCCAAAAGCTGCGAACATGGAACCGAGGAAAGCGAAGCTGGATCCGAGGAAAACGGGGCTCCGGAACTTCGTGAAAAGCAGGTAAACGATCGTGCCGACGCCGGCGCCGAAGAGGGCCGCGCTCTGGCTCATGCCGTTTCCGACGATACTGGGCACCGCGATGGTCGCGGCCAGAATGGCCAGCAGCTGCTGCAGAGCGAAAACGATCAGCTGGCCGAATTTGGGTTTGTCGTTGACCTTGTAAACAAGATTCATGGGACATCCTCCTTCTATTTTCTGGAGGGCTTTAAGAAAAGGAAAAGCTTGCCGGCATGAAACTGGCAAGCTACGATCGCATAGCGCATGACCTGGCGGTCATCGGTCGCATCTTGTCGGCATCCCGTGCCGTCTTAAAGACCCACCTCAAGAACTATAGCACAATATGTTGTGGTATACAATTTCAAAATTGTGACAATTTCATAACAGAAAAAACCGCTTGACAAACAATTTCGAATAAGATAATATAACAAAGCCGCTTGCGAGAAGCCGGGTACGGTCGCAACGGAAACAGTGGGGGAGCATAGCTCAGCTGGGAGAGCATTTGCCTTACAAGCAAAGGGTCACAGGTTCGAGCCCTGTTGTTCCCACCAAATCATCCGGCCCGGTAGCTCAGTTGGTTAGAGCGCCAGCCTGTCACGCTGGAGGTCGAGGGTTCGAGCCCCTTCCGGGTCGCCATATTCTGCCTTGGTAGCTCAGTTGGTAGAGCATGTGACTGAAAATCACAGTGTCGGTGGTTCGATTCCGCCCCAAGGCACATTCATGCGGTAGTAGCTCAGTTGGTAGAGTGCCACCTTGCCAAGGTGGATGTCGCGGGTCCGAGTCCCGTCTACCGCTCCATTTTTATTGGTGCCATAGCCAAGCGGTAAGGCGAAGGTCTGCAAAACCTTTATTCTCCGGTTCGAATCCGGATGGCACCTCGCATACGAAACCCCGCAGAATCAATGCTGCGGGGTTTTCTATTTTGACTTGACAGATACCCCTCGGGGGTATAAAATGAACGCAGATACCCCGAGGGGGTATTTGAATGGAGGAATCGGGATGAGCAATGAGAAAGCCTGCCCGCACTGCTGCGAACGGAAAAAGAAGAGGACCCCGGAGGAGCAGAAAGACCTGCTGAAGCGCCTGAAGCTGGCGGAAGGTCAGATCCGGGGAATTCAGAATATGGTGGAGAACGACGCATACTGCCCGGACATCCTGATCCAGGTTTCCGCCGTGACGGCAGCGCTGAACAGCTTCAACAAACGACTGCTGGCATGTCATATACGGACCTGTGTATCCGAGGATATCCGTTCCGGTGATGAAGGAGCGATCGACGAGTTCGTCGGCATGCTCCAGAAGCTGATGAAGTAAGAGGCGTTGATAACATGAATCAGTATATTGTCACCGGCATGAGCTGTGCTGCCTGCCAGGCACGGGTGGAGAAGGCAGTCAGTGCAGTTCCCGGCGTGTGCAGCGTTTCCGTCAGCCTGCTTACGAATTCCATGGGTGTGGAAGGAGATGCGGCTCCGGAAGCGGTCATCCGGGCAGTGGAAAAAGCCGGATACGGCGCCGGTATCAAAGGCGCAGCGAAGGAAACAGCCGCGGCGGAGAACAGTTTTTCCGCCGAGGCGGATGCGCTGAAGGACCGGGAAACCCCACGGCTGAAGAAGCGGCTGATCTTTTCCGCAGCTTTCCTGGTCGTCCTGATGTATATCACAATGGGCTTCAATATGTGGGGATGGCCCCTGCCGGCATACTTTACCCATAACCATCTGGCATTGACACTGACGCAGATGATCCTCGCGTCAGCCGTGATGCTCATCAACGGAAAATTCTTTACGAGCGGTTTCAGCGCGCTTTTGCATCGCGCGCCGAACATGGATACGCTGGTTGCACTCGGATCTTCCGTATCCTTCGGCTGGAGCCTGTATGTCTTCTATCAGATGTGCGGAATGATCACCGGCGGCGCGGTGAACATGGAACTGATGGAGCTGTATCACAACCAGCTTTATTTTGAATCGGCCGCCATGATCCCGGCCCTGATTACCGTCGGTAAGATGCTGGAGGCAAAATCCAAAGGAAAAACTACGGACGCCCTGAGGAGCCTGATGCGCCTGGCACCGAAGACGGCAGTGGTCATACGAGACGGGAACGAAAAGGAAGTCGCGGTAGAGGAAGTTCAGCCAGGCGATCTCTTTGTTGTCCGTCCCGGTGCGAATATTCCGGTGGACGGCATGGTCCTCGAGGGAACCGGCGCGGTCAACGAATCCGCCCTGACCGGCGAGTCTATCCCGGTGGATAAGGCTGAGGGTGATCCGGTCAGCGCGGCGACGGTAAACACGTCCGGTTACCTGAAATGCCGGGCTACCCGGGTCGGGAAGGACACGACGCTGTCACAGATCATCCATATGGTGTCTGACGCAGCGGCGACCAAAGCGCCGATCGCACGGATCGCAGACCGGGTATCCCGGATCTTTGTTCCAGTGGTCATCAGCATCGCACTGATCGTTATCGCCGGCTGGCTGATCGCCGGAGAGTCTGTCAGCTTTTCGCTGGCCAGGGGCATCTCCGTCCTGGTGATCTCCTGCCCATGCGCACTGGGTCTGGCGACCCCGGTAGCCATCATGGTCGGCAACGGGATCGGCGCGAAGAACGGGATCCTTTTCAAGACCAGCGAGGCGCTGGAGAATGCCGGGAAGACACAGATCATCGCGCTGGACAAGACCGGAACGATCACATCAGGCGAACCGAGGCTCACGGATCTCTGTCCCGCGGACGGATATTCGGAGGATGAACTGTTCACAAAGGCCTGCGCCCTGGAACAGAAGAGCGAGCACCCGCTGGCACGGGCAATCGTTTCCGAAGGAACCTGCAGGGGAACAACCGTTCCCGATGTGACGGATTTTTCCGCCCTGCCGGGGAACGGCCTGACCGCGCGTCTGAACGGGCATGTACTGCATGGCGGTAGCGGAACCTATATCCGCAGCCTGACGCAGATCCCGGATGTGATGGACCGGAAAGCCGAAAGCCTGGCGGAAGAGGGGAAAACCCCGCTGTTCTTTGAGGAGGACGGAAAACTGATCGGAATTATTGCCGTGGCGGACCGGATCAAACCCGATTCCGCCGAAGCAATCCGCCAGATGAAAAAGCAAGGGCTGCACGTCGTCATGTTGACCGGTGACAATGAGCGGACAGCCCGCGCGATCGGGAAAGCTGCCGGCGTAGACGAGGTGGCAGCCGGCGTGCTGCCGGAAGGAAAGAAAGCCGTGATCCGGAAGCTCCGGAAAAGCGGCCGGGTGGTCATGGTCGGTGACGGGATCAACGACGCGCCTGCCCTGGTGCAAGCCGATACCGGCATCGCGATCGGCGCGGGAACAGATGTGGCGATCGATTCCGCGGATATTGTGCTGATGAACAGTTCCCTGATGGATGTGGCGGCAGCGGTCCGCCTGTCCCGGGCGACGCTGCGGAATATCCATGAAAACCTGTTCTGGGCCTTTTTCTATAACCTGATCTGCATTCCCGTGGCGGCAGGGCTTTTCGCCTGGAAGATGAACCCGATGATCGGCGCCGCGGCCATGAGCCTGTCCAGCTTTACGGTGTGCATGAACGCGCTGAGGCTGAACCTGTTCCGGATCCGTGACGCGTCACACGACAGACCCCTCCGCGGGAACCCTGTGAATCTTCCCGCTCCGGTTAAACCGGAAGCGGATGAAAATGAAAGGAGTCAACCCATGAAAGCAACAGTAAAGATCGAAGGCATGATGTGCGGCCACTGCGAGGCCACCGTGAAGAAAGCGCTGGAGACACTGCCCTTTGTGGACAGCGCAGAAGTCAGCCATGTAACGGGTACTGCCGTACTGACCCTCTCCGGTGCGCCGGATGAAGCAGCTGTAAAAGCAGCCGTGGAGGGTAAGGATTTTACCTATGTTGGAATGGAGTAAGTAAACGACCGTTTTTGAAAGCCGGAACGCAAAGGTTCCGGACCAGGTGCCCGGAGAAGTTTTCTCCAGGCCCTTTTTCTTTTTCCGGAATTATGGTATGATTCAGGGGTGATCTGTTGAAAAACTATAATTCGTATGAAGGATGTCTGATAATATGTATGCAGTCAAAGTGGAACAGGGCAGGGAACGGTTTGAAGTACGGCGGATCAGCAGCGGATTCCTGCCTTCCTACCGGGTATATTCCGGCTCTTCGGATGGAGCATCGGTTCGCTGGCCGGTGATTCCCGGGTATGTTTTCTCGCTGGTGATGGTGAGAAATGCGATCATCGTGTCCGAGGAGGAGTGGGAGATTATCGACAGGCTCTCGGATTCGCGGCCTTCGGTCATTGACGCAGAGGGGAAGATTATTTCCGGACCGCTTGCGGGACTGAGCCACCTGGTTGTGAAGACCGGAAGGAATTTCGTACAGATCCGGGCAAACCTGCTCGGTGAAGAGCGGACATACCATCTTCTGTGTGAGACAGCGGAGGAAGCGGAGAAAAAGAAGGAAGGCAAAGGATCGGCCAAGACAGAAAATGCAAGGGCAGAATCTCCGGAAGAGGAAACAGCGGCCATGCTGAAACGTGTGGAGGAGGTCGGGGTGCATGCCGCCGCCAGGGAGTTCGGCATCGCCTGGCAGACCCTTGCCCGGATCAGGCGTCAGGCTGCCGGGAGTACAGGCACAGAAAAGAAAGCGGAAGCCAAAGAGAAGCCGAACAGGCAGAAATCCTTGAGGACAGCGGCGCAGGAGCAGGTTGCGACAGACCTGGAAACAGAGAATGCTATCCTCCGGAAACAGGTGAAGCAGATGACGACAACGCTGGAGAGTATAAAGAAGGCTCTGGCCAGGATACTGGATGAAGTATGATGCTGCAGGCGGGATGAAAGAACATGATCTATGCGACTTCTGATCTGCATGGCTATCCACTGCAGTCATTCCTTAATCTGCTGGCAAAGGTGGAGTTCGGTCCGTCTGACCAGCTGTATGTGATCGGAGACGTTATCGACCGCAACGGGGACGGCGGAGTAGCGATGCTGCGCTGGATGATGAAGCAGCCCAATGTGACGCTGCTGCGCGGAAACCATGAGGCGATGCTGCTGGACTGTGATTTTCTGTTCACGACGGATACAGACATCCTCAGCATGCGAGACCTTGGCCCGAAACAGGAACGTGACCTTTACATCTGGCACAGGAACGGCGCCCTGGTTACGATCGACAGCCTGATGAAACTGAAAAAGTCAGACCCGGAGGAACTGTCCGCTCTGTTTGCCTATATCCGTTCAACCCCGGTATACCTGGAACTCGCTGTGCCGATGAAGCGGTTTTTGCTGGTCCACGGAGGACTGTACGGTTTCAGCCCGGAGAAGGGAATGGACGAATATGACCCGAGGGACCTGCTCTGGACCAGGCCGGATCTCAATGAAAGATACTGGAATGACCGCCTGGTGATCCTCGGGCATACACCGACGCAGTATTACGGGGAAAAAGGCAGGGCATTCGTAACGCCGACATGGATCGATATCGATACGGGCGCGGCAGGCGGAGACTGCCCGATGCTGCTGCGGCTGGATGACCTGGCGGAAATTTACTGCGACGTGACGTAGAAACTGAAGCTCTGTCGCATGCGTGTTTTCCTGCTCGCGCAGAATGCGTGAGCGAGTGAAGGATTTAAAGGAGAGAAGCTTTATGAGAAAGAACCTTCGCCGTTTGCTGATCGTCCTGCTCTGCCTGAGCTTTCTCCCTGCTTTCTCACTTGGCGAATCTACGGGGAGCGATGAGATCCACCTGACGGATTTTACTTCCTGTAAGGATATCCCGAAGCTGCTGGAAGCGGCGGATCAGGCGCTGAGCGCCGGAATGGATCCGGAATCAGTCAGTGACGGGATTCTGGCGCTGGCGGATGAAGGGAACTTCCTGACCGGTTTCATATACGCGGCCGAAAATATCGCGGCTGCGGGCAGTGAAAACACGGCTGCACTGGAGGCATACTGCATCCCCGGCCGCCGGATCGAGACAGACAGCGAGGATGTTGACATCGCGCTGGATGACGCGCAGACGTCTCCGTATGAAACACTGGATGTTTCGGATCAGATGAAGGTGCTGCTGGCAGATCCCGGAGCTCAGTTCTGCCTTCGTCCGTATGTCTGGCCGGAGTCGGCGTTCAAGGAATTTTACAAAGTCAACTGGAAACAGTTCAAACCCAAAAATCCGCGCCCCGGTTACTGCTGCGTGATCATTACGGACAAATCTGAAGCCACGCCCGGCGTTTCCTGGGAAGGCGGCGATGTTGCCCTTTCCGTGATTAAGGACGAAGTGCATGCGCTCAAGTGCAGGCTGCAGGATGAGCAGATCATCTTTACCGGGAACCCGAACCTGGCGTCCTCTTTTCTGGTTTTCGACCTGTCCTTCTCCTTCTATGCTCTGTACGGCACGCAGGAGGATTCCATCAGGGGCTATCACAGCAAACTGGTGATGTCCTGGCTGGAAAGCCCGAATGCAAAAGCCGTCGCGGAAATGAACGTGATGAACAAACTGGAGGACCGCATCTACCGCTGGTCCGACGGGATTGCCTATGCGGATCCGCCAAAGCTCTATTCGGAAAACACGTATGAAGGGTTTGTCAACAAAGTCAGGTCTTCAATTGCCACGACCAAGGCATCTCTGACGGCCAACCGGCGGCTGACCCCTGCCAATGCGGCAAGCGTCCTCAACAATCTCCTTCTGCAGGAAGCAGGCAAGGCAAAGGATGCCTGGCAGAAAGCGATCTATGAGAAAGGGGCTCAGAACATTGCGCTGGAAGGGGAGACCATCTCCTTCAGCCTGCGGAGCTGGCAACCGGATCTCAAGTCGCTCGGCTCCTATACCAATGCGGAGGACCGGTCGGCCTGGCTGAACACAGCCCTTGAGAATGCGTCGAGGTATAATCTTGAGATCACGCTTCCCCTGCAGGACGGTGCGGTCAGCAAGAACGGTGCCGGGATCCTCCGGACGGCCGTCACCAAAGCCGCCGGTGCGGCGAGAAAGGAATTCTCCGGCAAGGACTTTCAGCAGGCGCTCAAGGATCGCCTTTTCCCGCTTCCGCTCACTGCGGCGCAGATCAAATCAGCAGAAGAACTGGTTTCTCTCGAAACCGCATCCGAACCTTTCAAGGCCTGGGTGCAATCCCGCGAATCATTCAGCATTCCGGATACCGCCTGGGCAGCTTTACTGGCAACCCGGAAGAACCAGACGCTGGATGTGAACAAAGGACCCCGGGAGATGGTGCTGAACTGCACGGATACACTTGAACCGGAAGCTCTGCTGAAGAAAGCCTCCTACGACGTGGTCGATGTCGCGGCGACGATGCCGGTTTCCGACCGGCCGGACAAGGATACCCTCGAGAACCTGCTGGCGCAGAAACTGGCTGAAGAGGTGACTGACCGAAAGAACCAGAAAGCGAAGAAGTCCGCATTGACTTTTGACCTGGAAGAGATGAAGGACGGGAACGTACCTGCGTCTTATCAGGATTTTCTGAACCGCTTCACGTGGGAGGACACACTGGACAGTCTGAATTCCTCGATGAAACGGCTTCCGGATGTTCCGACACAGGAGATGCCGCCCACCGGATGGATCTCGGGATCGAAAGCCGGGACCCAGATCAACATCCGGGTTGACGCCAATTCCGATCCGACCTATTTCATCATGCGTGACGCTTCCACGGATCAGATCGTCGTCACTGCCTTTGTCCATCCCGGTAAGACCGCCTGGATAAAAGTGCCTTCCGGTTACTATACGCTGGCCTGGTGCTCCGGCCGCTACTGGTACGGATATGATACACTCTTCGGTGAGATGGGAAGTTACAGCAAGAGCGAATCAGTGGAGATCAAAGGAACACGATACCGCCATACGTTCACGCTCAAGGCAGCTGAGAACGGAAATGTTTCCTTTGGAGGAGCAGATCCGGAAGACTTCCATTAAGCGCTATTAGTCCGAATGGATAAAATTATTAAGAAAAAACTGTACAAACGAAAAACATCATGATATAATCGCAAAGTACACCCAACCCCTGGTCGTAACTACGGTTCATTTCCTCCATGGTTGTTACTCATAACCATTGTCTGGAACGGGGCACGATTCATCACCAATGGCGCGGGTAAACAACATATTTTTAGGAGGTTTGTACCATGTACGAAGACAAGACCTTGACCTGCCGTGACTGCGGCAACGAATTCGTTTTCTCTGCCAGCGAGCAGGAGTTCTTCGCTCAGAAGGGCTTCCAGAATGAGCCGAGCCGCTGCCCGGCATGCCGCGCTGCCCGTCGTGCCCAGAACGGCAACGGTGGTGCTCCCCGGCAGATGTACACCGTCATCTGTGACGGCTGCGGCTGCGAGACCCAGGTGCCTTTCCAGCCCCGCGGAGATCGCCCCGTCTACTGCCGTGAGTGCTTCGAAGCGCAGCGTCAGAGCCGGTTCTGATTGAATCAAAGAAAGAGCATGGTTGCTTGAACAGCAACCATGCTTTTTTATTCAGTCAATGCCTTCTTAAGGGTGGGCTTCCGATCGCCCGGACCTTCGGGTTATTTGCAAAATGTGTTGACGGTCTCTTCAAGGACATCGAGTTGCTTTTCGGCGGATTCCCGGGTTTCGGCACTGGCGAAGAGGTAGGCTTTGAGCTTGGGTTCCGTTCCGGAGGGGCGGACGATCCATTTGTTGCCGTCGGACTGCCGGAATTCGATGACGTCACTCTTCGGGAGGCCGGTATCGTCGAGCAGGTAGTCGGTCTTGTTACCTTCGCCCGTACGAAGGGTTTTCATGATGGCTGCCATCCGGTTGGCACCGTCCTCACCTTCATATTCGAAGGTCAGAAGGCGCTGGGCGAAGAAACCGTATTCCCTGCGCAATTCCTCCAGGCGATCGAGCATTGTTTTTCCCTGGGCTTTCAGGTCGGATGCCAGCTCGCACAGCAGCAGCGCGGCGTTGACGGCGTCCTTGTCCCGGACGTCCGTTCCGGAAAGATAGCCGTAACTCTCCTCAAACCCGAAGAGGAAGCGGTCGGATGCATGATCCTTTTCCAGCAGGCCGATCTGTTCCCCGATGAACTTGAAACCGGTCAACACGTTCCGCAGTTCAATCCCGTGCTTCCGGCAGAGCGCGGCGGCCATTTCCGTCGTGACGATCGTTTTGACGACGACCGGCGGAAGGGAAGAGGCGGTCTTTTTGTTTCGGCAGAGGAAATCCAGCATCAGGATACCCATGTCGTTTCCGCTGATCAGCTGCACCTCATCACCGACGCGTACACCGGCGCCCATCCGGTCACAGTCGGGATCCGTAGCGAAGCAGAAATCGGCCTGGGTTTCGACGGTTTTCCGGATCGAGAGCGACATGGCCTCCCGGATCTCAGGGTTCGGATACGGGCATGTCGGGAAGCGCCCGTCAGGAAGCTCCTGCTCCGTCACGATTTCCACCCGGATATTTTTCATCCGCTTCATCATCTCGCGGACCGGGACGTTGCCGGTGCCGTTCAGCGGCGAATAGACCAGGTGCAGGGGTTCCGAAACCGGCTTCACGCTGAGCTTTGCGATCGCCTGATAGTATGCTTCGATTGTTTCATCCGTGATCCAGCGGATCGCGCCGGCAGAAAGGTACCGCTCAAAATCGGGCAGGTCATCCGTCAGGTCCGGCTGGTGATCAATATGGTGCTGAGTGCGCTCCGCCGCTTCCAGCGTGATCTGGCAACCATCTGCTCCATAAACCTTGTAACCATTGTACTTTGCGGGGTTATGGGATGCGGTGATCATGATCCCTGCGGAGGTGTGCAGGTGACGCACCGCAAAGCTCAGCATCGGGGTCGGCTGGAGGCGGGGATAGATCCACACGGAAACGCCTGATTCAGCCAGCACGGCTGCGGTCAACCGGGCAAAATCTTCGGAATGGATCCGGCTGTCGAAACTGACTGCGCAGGAAGGCCGCTCGAAGGCTTCCTTCAGGTATTCCGCCAGGCCGTGCGTCGCCTTTGCGACCGTGAAGAAGTTCATCCGGTTGGTGCCGGCGCCGAGCACGCCACGCAGTCCGCCGGTTCCGAAGGTCAGGTTCCGGTAGAAGCTGTCGTGCAGGGATGCTTCATCCATTCCATCCAGTTCTTTTCTCAGTTCCTCCGTCATCGCAGGACAGGCCAGCCAGGCGTTCTTTCTTTCCAGGTCAGTCATGGTGTTTCTCCTCTTCTTAAGATTCTCACTGCGTTCAGAATAACACAGGATTTGTTTTGCAAGAAAAAACAGGCCGTTGCAGGCCTGTATGCTGATCAGATCACTCCCTGCTGTCCGGAGGAATAGAGCTGGCTTTTCCGGAACGGATTGATCCGGGCAGGATCCCAGGTGAACCCGTCCAGCGTCAGGTTGATGCCGCTCTCGGCGAAAAGGGTCGCCACATCCTCAAAGAGGACGAGCAGGTGCCGGGTAAAGAAGCCGGCTTCGGAACCGGAGGGCTGCAGGAGCAGTTCATTGATTCCCCAGATGCGAATCGGATCATACCCGTCAAAGGCAAAGGAGGAAGCATACGGCGCCATATCCGTACCGCGCAGGTCACAGGGCGTCGCCCCGAGCCAGCTCATCGCATTGCGGAGCAAGCCGTAAAAACACTGGATCACACGCCCGGGAAGGGAAAAACAGAGTTCGTCGATAAAGGCGCCGTTCACGTCGTATGTGCTAAAGGAGAGGATCCGGTTCTCATACAGAATGACGCAGAAACCGCCGTCCGGAGCGCGCCGGTCCTGAATCAGAGGACGGAACTTGTACTGAAATACCGGCTTGCTCCCGTATCCGGCAATCATGAACATTCCCCCTAAACATACTCAATACTTATTTAATAATAACTAAATATGTAATCGAGGTCAACATGATTGCACTACATGTTGTGGTCAAAAATGTGAACTTTTTGTAATAAAGATTCTTCGCTGCGTTCAGAATGACACAGGATTATGTCTGAAGGAAGGCCATCAGGGCATCGCGGTTCTGGATCGGGGTTGTGGTCGGCCTGCCGAGGTCTGCGCGGGAAGAACAGCTGCAGCGCACTTCGACCATCACCGGACCGCCGGCAGACGAAGCTTTGGCTTGTTCAAGTACCGAGGCGAGATCAGTCTCATTGTCGGCAGAATATACGGCGTGATAGCCGGAGGCCTTTGCGAGGGCCGGGAGATCCAGGCAACCGGAACAGACCGGCATGCCGCCTACCGTCTCATGGGCGCCGTTGTTGATGATCACATGCAGAAAATGCCCGGGTGCCCGTTTCCCGATGACCGGGAGCGAACCGAGGTGCATCAGGGCGGCTCCGTCACCGTCCAGGCACCAGACGGTCCTCTCGGGATGCTCCACGGCGATTCGCAGGGCGATCATTCCGGCGTGGCCCATGGAACCGACGGTCAGGAAATCCCGGGAATGGTCTTCTCCACGCTTTTCACGCAGTTCAAAGAGTTCCCGTGAGAGTTTTCCGGTTGTCGAAACAATGACATCGCGTGCTTCCGTTTTACTCAGGATGATCTCCGCGGCAGATTCGCGGCTCATGCGGAATGCATTGGAATAGGAAGGCTTCCGGTCGGTCGTCAGCGCGCCTTTACGGACGACGATCGCCGCTGTCCTGCATTGTGAGAGGGCGAAAACAAGGGAAGCAAAGTTTTCGAGGAAGCTTTCGTCGGTCGTGTCTTCGGACAGGATCAGATAAGGAATGTCCAGGATCTCCAGCTGGGAAAGCGTGATGATTCCCTGCTTGACATGCTGTGGCTCGTCTTTAACGCCTGGCTCGCCGCGCCAGCCAATGACCAGCAGGCAGGGGATTCCGTACACCTTGGGATCCATCAGGGAGGCCAGCGGATTTACGGCGTTTCCCAGGCCGCTGTTCTGCATATAACAGAGGGCCGGCTTTCCGCAGGAAAGATAATGGCCGGCACACAGGGCGATCGCGCCGCCTTCATTATGGGCGACGACATGGGTATCACTCTCCGTCCCGAAACGGTCGTAGAGCTCGTTGCACAGACCCTTCAGCAGGGAATCGGGTACGCCGGTAAAGAAGCGGATGCCGGCTTTCTCACAGGCATCCAGCAATAATGATGCGCGCATAAGATAATTATCTCCATTCAAGCGGATAATCTGCCACAGCATAGTTGAGTTTGCGGCCGTTGTCTTTCATGACGTTGATGATATCGGTCTGCAGCCGTTCATCCTCTACGGGGGTGGGGATGCAGTCGTTCTTGTCCCGGATGGATGTGATCCTGATCGGGATGACGCGGAAGCCAGTATTTGAAACATCGCCGGACTTCGTGATCTTGAAACGGGTCTGGAAGATAAAGGATGTCATATCACTCGGCGCCTCATTGCCGGAGAAGCAGAAGTTGCCGAGCGAATAGCAGATATAGACGCCGTTATATTCCTCAATGGGATTGATACGGTGAGAATGGTGGCCGATGACCAGGTCAGCGCCGCTGTCCGCCGCGAGACGTCCCATTTTGATCTGACGCTCCGTCGGGGAATAATCCAGCTCGTTCCCCCAGTGGAAGGAGACGATCACGATCGGATACTGCTTTTTGACGGCCTTGATATCCGCTTCCACTTTCTCATAGAGATTCGCGTACTGGCCGATCGGTTTGTCATACCGGTCGATGCAAAGATAGCTCAACATGGCGATCTGGATTCCGCTGACCTCAAAGATCCCGATTTCTTCTGAGTTGGAATAAACGATGCCGGCGCTGCGGAGCGTTTCCTTAGTCTCTTCGTATGCTTCCTCCCCGTGATCCATCACGTGGTTGTTCTCCAGTGAGACCGCCTCCACGCCGTTGTCCGAAAGCACCGTCACGTATTCAGGCGCGATATTGAACAGAAACTTGTTCTTCTTCTTGTTGTCCGGTACCTTTTTGGTTTCCGTCAGCGTTCCTTCGAAATTGACGAGCGTCAGGTCATCGTTCAGGAAGATATTCCGGGTGTTGGCCATCACGAAATTGATATCGCCGTCGTGCTCCTTCAGCCGCTTGTAGAAGAACTTGGATTTGTTGTGGTAGTTGTCACCGCCGATCGTGAAATCGCCCGTACAGGTCACGGTGATCACAGTGGAACCGTCGGTTTCATAGATTCCGGGGGTCTCCTCCGGTTCTTCGACTTCTATCAGTTCTTCGATATCCAGTTCTTCTTCCGCTCCGGCAGGGTATACCGCGGCGGACAGCATAAGGATCATCACAAGGAACCAGGCAAATGTTCTGCGGGACATGATCGTACCTCCGGTCAAAGTCATGTGTGCTTTGAAACAAAATCGGCCATCCGGTCGAGCGCAATGTTGATCTTGTCGATCGCCGTGGCGTAGCAGCAGCGGATGTTTCCTTCGCCGGAAGGACCGAAAGCGGTCCCGGGAACGGCGGCGACATCCTTCTCCTGCAGGAGCTGCGAGCAGAATTCCTCGCTGCTCAGGCCGGTGCAGCGGATGGAAGGGAAGACGTAGAAGGCGCCGTAGGGCTCGAAGCATTCAAGACCCATATGCCGGAAGGCGTTGACCATCAGCCGGCGCCTGCGATCATAACTGTCGCGCATGGTGAGGATGGCTTCATAGCCGTTTTCCCGTCCCTGGCGCAGGGCAGCCTGCGCGGCGACCTGCCCCTGCCGCGGGGCGCACATGATCGCATACTGGTGGATCTTGTTCATCACGGCGATGATCTCTTCGGCGGCGCAGGCATAACCGACGCGCCAGCCGGTCATGGCAAAAGCCTTGCTGAAGCCGTTGATCGTGATCGTCCGTGAGTACATGCCTTCAAGGGCAGCGAAGGATACATGCACATGTCCGTCGTAGATCAGCTCAGAATAGATCTCGTCGGAAATAACGAGCAGGTCGTGCCGCTCAACGACGCGCGCGATCTGCTCCAGGTCGTGTTTCTCCATGATCGCGCCGGTCGGGTTGTTCGGATAGGGAAGGATCAGGAGTTTGGAACGGGGAGTGATCGCTTTTTCGAGACTATCGGCTGTCAGACGGAAATCGTCTTTCTGGTACGTCGTCACCGCGACCGGTGTTCCGCCGGCAAACACGACGCCCGGCGCATAGGAAACATAGCTGGGGTCCGGAACAAGGACCTCGTCCCCATCGGAAACCAGGGCCCGCAGGGCGAGATCGATGGCTTCGGACGCACCGATCGTCACCAGGATCTGGCTGTTCCAGTCGTAAGACAGCTGATAACGGCCTTTCAGGTACAGGGCGATCTCCTGCCGCAATTCCGGCAGGCCGCGGTTGGCGGTGTACTGGGTTTCACCGTCCACAAGGGAATTGATCGCGGCGTTGCGGATCATGTAGGGTGTTTTGAAATCCGGCTCGCCGACGCCCAGGGAGATCGCGTTCTTCCGGGTCGAAGCCAGGTCGAAAAAGCGGCGGATCCCGCTGGGCGGCACGGAGGCGATCCGCGGGTTCAGGTACTGATCATAGTTCACGGGGAGATCACCAGCCTGCGGTCGGCGTCCTCATTCTCAAAGACGACGCCTTCTTCCTTGTAGCGTTTCAGGACAAAGCTTGTGGCGGTTCCTGTCACCATCTCCAGCGGGGAGAGCTTTGAAGCAACAAAGGAGGCCAGCTCCTTCAGCGTACGCGCCTGCACCAGAACGAGCAGGTCATAGGAACCAGACATCAGATAAACGCTCTTGACCTCGTCAAAGCGGTAGATCCGGCGGGCGACCGCGTCAAAGCCCATATCCCGCTGCGGCGTTACGCGGACTTCGATCATTGCCTCCACTCGTTCCCGATCGGTCAGGTCCCAGTTGATCATCGGGCTGTAGCGCAGGATGATATGGCGCTTTTCCATGTCGTCAATGGCTCCGGCGACATCCCCGAGCGTCGCCCCGGTCATGACGGCCAGCTTTTCAAGCGGAAGCCTGCAATCCTCCTGCAGAAGATCCAGCAGGGACATTTCCAGCTTTGTCATGTCGCAATACTTCCTTTCCGAATACAATTCAAACAAAGTTTATTTTACAACAGAAGCCCCGTGAAGGCAAGAAAGAGATGGCGCCGGACAGCGGAATCATTGCGGAGGAGAAAGAACTTTTCATTATCAATTGATTCGCTATCATATTGTTGTTATAATACGTTTGCCCCGTTCGCCGATCGGGGAATGAATGACCGGCGCAGCACCCCGCCGAGCGGCTGCTCCGGAGAAGTCAGCAGGGATACAGACCTGTCAGCGAGGGACACCAATATGATGATCAACGTGCTCGATTATCTGATATCAAGTGCAGAAAAACACCCTGAAAAAACGGCAGTAATCGAAGAAGAAAGAACAGTAACCTATTCAGAACTGTTCCGTTTTTCCTGTGCTGTCGGATCGTCATTGCTGAAATACAATCCATTCGGCAAACCGGTCGGAGTATTCATGGAGAAAGGCATCGATGCGCTTTGTTCGTTTTTCGGCATCGTTTCTGCGGGTGGGTTTTACTGCATGCTGAATCCCGAACTGCCCGAGGCAAGACTCCTGCAGACGAAAGAAGTGCTGCAGCCTGAAACGGTGATTACGTCGCGGGAACTGAAAGAAAAAGCTGAAAAACTGTTTTCCGGCAGTCATGTCTGCATGATTGATGAACTGATCCATCATGAGATCGATACCGGGGCGCTGAATTCCATACGGAGCCGTATGATCGATACGGACCCGCTGTATGTCAATTTTACATCCGGATCGACCGGAATTCCCAAAGGCATCGTTGTTGCGCACCGAAGCGTCATCGATTTTATCGGATGCTTTACCGAGATATTCCGCATATCAGAAGACGATATCATTGCCAACCAGGCTCCGTTTGATTTCGACGTATCCGTCAAGGATATTTATTCTGCGATCAGGACAGGCGCAACGCTTGTCATTGTCCCGAGACGGCTGTTTTCAGCGCCTGCCGCGCTGCTCGATTATCTTTGCGGGAACCGTGTGACAACAATGATCTGGGCGGTTTCGGCATTATGCCTGATTTCAACTTTTCACGGCTTGGATTACAAGACGCCGGATACGGTCAATAAGGTGCTGTTCAGCGGCGAAGTGATGCCTTACAAACACCTGAAGCAATGGCAGGAGCATCTCCCGGATGCACAATTTGTCAATCTGTACGGTCCCACCGAAATCACCTGCAACTGCACCTATCATATCCTGGAAAATGGGCGGGATTACTCCCAGGGAATCCCTATCGGAAAACCGTTTCCGAATGAGGATGTGTTCCTGACGGATGGCGAAAACAGAAAAATCACAGTTCCGGACACGACCGGAAAAATCACCGTCAGAGGGACGGCGCTTGCGCTCGGCTATTACCGGCTGGCGGAAAAGAATGATACGTATTTCATTCAGAATCCCTTGAACGCGGATTATCCGGAAAGGGTTTATGTGACCGGTGATCTGGGAAGATACGATGAGCAGGGGGATCTTTTCTTCTGCGGCAGAACAGACAATCAGATCAAGTATCTCGGCCACCGGATCGAACTTGAAGAGATCGAACGCAACATGGCGGCGATCGAAGGAGTCGAACAGTGTTTCTGCGTCTTTGACAAAGGGAAACTGAAAGGTTACTATGTGGGCTCAATGGACAGGAACGAGCTTTATTCAACCATGCAGAATACCCTTCCCGCGTTTATGATCCCCGGATTTCTGCGGAGACTCGATGAAATGCCGATCACCAAGAACGGAAAGACAGATAGGGCACGTGCCGTTCTGATCGCTGAAGGGAGCAGGGAATGACAAGGGAAGACGAATTGTTCAGAATAAACGATACCGCTTTCTATACGTTCGACATCCGGATACTGAAAGAGCGGATCGGCTATATAAAAGCGGCTTTGCCGGAAGATGTATCAGTTTGCTATGCCGTGAAAGCAAATCCGTTTATCGTCAGAGAAATCGAACGAGACGTTGACGGGTTTGAGGTTTGCTCGCCGGGAGAAGCGGAGATCTGCGAACGACTTGAGATTCCGAGTAAAAAAATGGTGATCTCAGGTGTCTATAAAACACCGTCCTTTATCGAAAAGCTGATCGCGAATCCTGATTTCGACGGTACTTTTACGGTCGAATCACCGCTGCAGTACAGCCTGTTATGCGGCCTGTCGCAACAGTATGGAAGAAAGATAAGTATCCTGCTTCGTCTGACAAATGACAGTCAGTTCGGAATGAGTGAACCTGATATTGAAAGCATCCTGCTCAACCGGGACCGGTACCCTTTGGTGAATCATGCCGGAATCCAGTATTTTTCCGGCACCCAGAAAAGCTCTGTCAAAAAGCTCAGACGGGAAATTGAGCATCTTGATGAGTGGCTGATCAGCCTGCAGGACCGGTACGGGTATACTGCCGGCTGCCTGGAATACGGGCCCGGATTTCCTGTCGCTTATTTTGCAGAAGATGAATTTGAAGAAGCAGGTTTTTTGAGTGAGTTTTCAAAAATGCTGGAGGAAATGACTTTCAGGACGGAAATCGTTCTGGAAATCGGCAGAGGCATTGCGGCGAACTGCGGAAGGTATTATACTCACATTGTCGATATCAAGCAGAACAAAGGACGGAATTATGTCCTTGTCGACGGAGGAATGCATCACATCGTATACTTCGGTCAGTCTATGGCAATCAAGCAGCCAAAACTGAGCGTTGTCGGAAAGCCCGGTGTAAACACGGAAACAAAATGGATGATCTGTGGATCGCTTTGTTCAATGAACGATATCATCGCCAAGCAGATCCCGCTGCCGGATATTGAGATCGGCGATATCTTGTGCTTTGAAAACACCGGAGCGTACTGTATGACGGAAGGTATTTCACTCTTCCTGAGCCGAGAGATCCCGGCAGTATACCTGATAAGGGAAAACGGAGAAGCTGTCTGCGTTCGTCCGGCTTATGAAACCTCACAGCTAAATTTATCTGAATACGGGAGGGAACAATTATGAGTAAAATCGTCAGCATCCTTGAGGACATTAAACCGGGTATTGACTATGAAAACTGCAAAGAACTGATCGACGGCCATTATCTGGATTCTTTGTCCATCATTTCCCTGATCGCGGAACTGGAAGATGAGTTTGACATCACCATACCAGCGATTGAAATCGTGCCCGCAAACTTCAATTCCGTAGAACAGATGGCAGCCATGGTGGAAAGGCTGCAGGAGGAATAATCGATTGCGGCTTTCAGGGTTTTTGGGCGCGGGCAGCGCAACGTCAATGACTTCCTTTTTTTCGTGGACTTTTTTCATGGTGTTTATTCCGCTGTGCGTGATCAGCTACACGCTGGTTCCGAATAAGCTGAAAAAATACCATTTGCTGCTCGCGAGTTATGTTTTTTACTGGCTTGTCAGCGGTGAACTGATCATTTACCTGCTGCTGTCTACCGTTTCGATCCGCTGTTTCGGGTTGTGGTTGGACCGTATGCAGTCAAAAATGAAGTCGACGTTCTCCACGGTGCCGAAAGAGAAAAAAAAGGAAACGAAAAAACGGTATATCAAAAAGCAGCGCCTGATCATCCTGCTGGCAGTTTTCCTGCATATCGGCGGTTTGTTGTTTCTGAAGTACTCTGCCTTTTTTACATTCAATATCAATAAACTTTTCGAACATTTCAACATCCCCGTAGTTCTGGCGATCCCCAGATACCTGCTGCCGATCGGGATCTCGTTTTTTACGCTTCAGGCGCTGTCCTACATTCTGGACGTTTATCACGGGGTGATAAAAGCCGACAGGAATATCGGCCGGCTTGCGCTTTTCCTTGGCTTTTTCCCGCAGATCGTGGAGGGCCCGATCTGCCGGTACAGTCAAACCGCGGAGCAGTTATGGAATGCGGGTCCGGTCAAATATGAGAATCTGACGTTCGGGCTTCAGCGTTTTCTTTTCGGCATGCTGAAAAAACTGGTGATTGCCGACCGTCTGAGTCCGATTGTGATCGAAATTTTCGATAAATACAATGAATATTCGGGCGCGATCATCGCATTGGGTGCCGTTTCTTATACCATCCAGCTTTATATGGATTTTTCCGGTTCCATGGATGCGGTGATCGGCATAGCCCAGATTTTCGGTATCCGAATGCCGGAAAACTTTGAACGGCCGTTTTTTTCAAGATCCATTTCTGAGTTCTGGAAACGATGGCATATTACTCTCGGCACGTGGCTGAAGGATTATCTGTTCTATCCGATCGTTACCGCGGGAAAAATGAAAAAGCTGACCGCGTCTGCGCGGAAGAAAATCGGCAATCATTTCGGCCCGCTGCTGGCAGGCAGCATTGCGTTATTCTGCGTATGGTTTTGCAACGGATTGTGGCACGGTTCGGGCTGGAACTATATCTTTTTCGGAATGTATCATTTAGTACTCATCCTCAGCGGCAGTGCCATCACACCGGCAGTGAACAAAATAAACAATCAACTTCATATCAATGCAGACAGTTTCCTGTACAGACTGATGCAAATGGTCAGGACTTCGGTACTGGTCGTAATCGGAGAACTGTTTTTCCGTGCCAACGGCCTTCGGAACGGATTCGCGATGTTCGGGAAAATGGTGACAGGGCTGTTGCCTTC
This sequence comes from uncultured Eubacteriales bacterium, assembly GCA_902793605.1. Taxonomy (GTDB): domain Bacteria; phylum Bacillota; class Clostridia; order Christensenellales; family Aristaeellaceae; genus Aristaeella. Next base: position 20,122 of record CADBEB010000007.1, on the reverse strand, counting down.
TTTGCCGGATAAACAAGGCCTGATCAACGTCCTGATCAGAACCGGACGAAATTCCAAGGACCTGATTATTGTTGCGGTGACGCTGGCGGCCGTCTTTGCAGTCAGCGTCCTGAACGAAAAAAGGATCTCCGTACGCGACGAGCTCGCAAAGAGAAAAATTCTGATTCGCTGGGCGGTGTTCTATCTGCTGATTGTATATATCATAATCTTCGGAGCTTACGGGGCAGGATATAAACCGATTGATCCGCTGTATGCACAGTTTTAGGGAGAATAAGATGACTGACACCATGAAAAAAGCATTGAAGTGTGTCCTGTTTATTGCCGGGCTTGCAGGAATCCTTTTCGTTCTATCTCTTGTGTTCTATCCCAAAAACAACGAAAAAGAAGACGGAATTATCGACGTCGCCGCCAATGCGATCCTGGGCGAACCGGAAAACACAATCGACGTACTGATCATCGGTGACAGCGAATCGATCAATTCGATCAATCCTCTGAGAATATGGGAACAGCAAGGGATCGCAAGCTATTGCTGCGGGACTTCATTGCAGCTTCTTTCCTACTCCGAATATTTTCTTCATCAGGCATTCAAAAGCCAGTCCCCGAAGATCGTTGTTCTGGAAACGAATGAAATCTTCCGGCAAGTCACGCTTGATGATCTTCTGCTGCATCAGCTGGAAATGGTTTTTCCGTTATTCAGTTTCCATAGTCGATGGAAAGTTCTTTCCTTCCGCGACATCAGTCCGAACGTCGATTTTACACACATGGATGAGGAAAAAGGCTATTATTTCTCTACGGTTATCCGGGGGGCTGACGATTCGGAATATATGAAGGAAACATCCGAGGAAGAACCGATTGCGGCCATTAACATGTTCTATCTGAGAAGAATCAGGTCATTCTGCAAAGAGAAAGGGGCAAGGATTGTTCTCGTCAGCACACCGAGCATCGTGAACTGGGACTACAGGAAACATAACAGTATCAAACGAATCAGCGAAGAAGAGGGACTCGAATTCATCGATATGAATCTGATGCGTGAGGAAATCCCGATCGACTGGTCAAAGGACACGCGCGACGGAGGAGATCACGTAAACTATTTCGGCGCAGAAAAAGTATCGGCGTATCTCGGTAAATATCTGTCGGGAACCGGTTTGTTCGAAAACCGCCGGTCGGATCCGGCATACGCACAGTGGGAGGTTAACCTGAAGGATTTTAATAAGAGAACAGAACAGTACAAATCGGGGAACGGATCCTGACAGGAACGTTTCTGCATCAAAAAAGGAGGCAGCATCAGCTGCCTCCACCGGAAGGACCACAGCGTCCTTTTTTTTGTTACAGGCTCAGGTCCACGGAGTCGAACTTTTTAATGCTCGTCTGGATGCTCCAGGCGGTTCCGGCCAGGAACAGCGCCAGCCCGCCAAGGGTGTAGAGCCCTTTGTCGAGCATGTTCCGCGGATCCGGGGTGTCCAGGATATCGCGGAAGAACGGCACGGTATAGGTAGCGACGACTTCCATAGTGATCCAGAGGAACACCGCGATGGACGCGAACAGGAAGGATTTCCCGGGCTTGTTGATATCCTTGTAGTACAGCGGGAAGTAGATCATGTTGAACAGCGCGAAGATGATCATTCCCTCGCCGATAAGGGCCAGTCCGGCGTCCAGGCCAGCCGGGTTCGGCATCGTTCCGATGGCGTACTTGATCAGGATGAACACGCTCATCAGCAGGAGATCCGCGACTTCCAGCACCCCGCAGAAGAGGATTCTGGCCCGGACTGCGTCGGCCCGGGAGACGGGCAGCGTCAGAGTATAGCTCGCGTCATGGTTTTCCCTCGCCGTCAGGCAGATAAAGTAGATCGCGAGCCCCATGTAGAAGCAGGTGACACCGTAGGGAAAACCGGGCACCAGGATCAGCGCCGTGCAGAACAGCATGATGTATCCGGTCGGATGCATGCACAGCTTCCATTCTTTCATCAGCATCTTCATGCTTCTTCCGCCTCCTTCTCCAGATGGACCATGATCTCCTCAAGGCTTGCTTCGCGCGACTCAAATGTTACGGCGTCCTCCCTGCGGACCAGGACGGTATATCCGTCCCGGATCCGGCAGGAACCGCAGGCTGCCTGCTTCAGATCCGGCGGGATTTCGTTCCCGCATTCAACAATCCGCCAGGCTGCCTGATAGTTTTCCAGGGTGTCGTCCGCTTTCAAGACGCCGTTCTGGAGGAACAGGATCCGGTCGGCGCACTTCTCCAGGTCAGATGTGATATGTGTGGAGAAGAAGACCGTCTTACCTTCGTCCTTCAGTTTCAGGAAGACTTCCACAAGCTCTTCCCGGCTCACGGGATCCAGGCCGCTGGTCGGCTCGTCCAGGATCAGCAGCTCCGCGCCGTGACTGAGCGCCAGCGCGAGCGCGTACTTGATCTTCATGCCGTTGGAAAGCTCCGCCGGCGTTTTCTCTTCATCCAAGCCGAAGCTGTCCAGCCATTTCCGGTAGGCGCCGTCGTCCCAGTCCGGATAGAAAGTCTTCGTCACGCCGGTGATCTCTTTCAGCTTTTTCCGGGTATAGTAGGTCATCCCGGCGGAAACGAAGCCGATCCCTTTCTTGATCTCCCGGTCATGCTCCGGGTACTCCAGGCCGAAGAAGGAGATCTTCCCGGCATCCGGATGAATAAAGGAAAGGATGGAGTTGATCGTCGTCGTTTTTCCCGCGCCGTTCCGACCGATAAAGCCGATAATGGTTCCGGGCGTCAGGCTGAAGGACACGTTTTCCAGTCTGAAAGCCGGATAGTTCTTGCACAATCCCTGTACCGTCAGGGGACTTCTCATCTCAGAATCCATTTTTCATACCCTCCGCAAATGCCATAAAAAATCTTGAATCCATCAGGGCAAGGCCCCGGTTTTCATCGCCGAGAACCAGCAGCTGGTCTCCCGGATTGATGTTGAACACCCGTCTGGCCCGCACCGGGATCACGATCTGCCCTTTGTCACCGACGGTTACCATACCGAACATGTGCTTGCCGCTCATGCCGGGCATGCCGTCGAGTTCTTCCGAAGGAGCGTTGACCAGGTCGTCCAGGGCGACATTCAGCACGGCGGCGAGCCGTCCGGCCATGTCCAAGTCAGGGGTGCTTTCCGCCGTCTCCCATTTCGCGATCGTCTGCCGGGCGACGCCGATCTTCTCCGCCAGCGCTTCCTGGGTCAGTTTTTTTTGTCTCCGCAATTTCTGAAGATTCTTCCCGATCATACATTTCACACCTTTCGGAAAAATGATAATCCAGAAAGAAATCCAGGTCAATCATTACCGAATGACATTGATGATGAATTATGGTAATGTTCAATAACATCAATCTTTAAAACTGTTTTCTTTATGACAGAATGCTTTTGAAGGAATCACAAAAAACGTCAGCGGGAAGACCGAACATCACGCCTCCACGTGTTTTTTACCGGATCTGCTATGTGCAGACCGGTGAATTGCTGCATCATCGAAATGAATCCGGACAGAATATTGAAAAAGGATTTCGTTCTGGTATTATAGTATTGATTATTTGTGCCGGAAATGCAAAGGAGAGTCGGATGAGCAAACAGATACTGATCACCAATGACGACGGGATCGGCGCCGACGGGATCCGCAAGCTGGCGGAGATTGCCCGCGAGTTCGGGGAGGTGACCGTGATCGCACCCGACGCGCAACGAAGTGCCGCCTCGCATCACTGCATCTTCAACAGGCCGCTGATTCTAAAGGAATACGACTTCGGGGCGAACGGCATCCAGGCCTATACTCTGGACGGGATGCCAGCTGACTGCGCGAGGGTCGGAATCCTTGCGGTGATGGACCGTAAACCCGACGTCGTTTTATCCGGGATTAATCACGGATACAATATCTCCTCGGATATACAGTATTCCGGAACCGTCGGCGCCGCCCTCGAAGCGGCTTTCCTGGGCGTTCACGCTATTGTAGTATCCTACGGCAACAGCGCGTTTGATGCGACGGATATCGTGGACCGGTACCTGCCAGGACTTCTGGACGAGTATATGGAGAAACCGCTGCCTGCCAACCGGATCTGGAATATCAACATTCCGGACTGCCCGGCGGATGAGTGCAGGGGAATCGTACGGGACGCAGCGATGAATACCGATTACTTTTATGATGATCAGTATGTGAAAGAAAAAACCGGCGAGAAAACCTGGTCGGTCACCAGTATCTCCCGGAGGATCTGGAAGGGTCCGGATAATTCCGACCTGGACGCGGTCATCCATCAGTATATCGCGGTCGGAACGGTCACGAACCTGACATAATCCTTTTCATACCATCATGACGGACGGAAGGAGAACCCATGGAGAAGTATATCGAAGGAAACAAAGCTGCCTGGGAAGAGGCTTTCGATAATCGGACGGATTCCTGGGGAGCAGATATTCCGGAGCGTATCCGGAACGAGGAGTATCCGTTCTTCAATGAGGAAACCAGGAGCGTTCTGAAGCAGATCCGTACGGAGGGAGCTGTGATCGGTCAGTTCTGCTGCAATAACGGACGGGAACTGCTCTCCCTGGTTAAAAGCGGGAAGGCAAAGAAAGGGATCGGTTTTGATATTGCGGAAAACCAGGTGGCCTTCGCCAATCAGAAAGCCGGGGAACTGAATCTGCCCTGTTTGTTCGAGGCCGTGAATGTCTATGACATCGACGACCTGTACAGGGAAGTGTTTGATGTGGTGATCATTACCATCGGCGCGCTGTGCTGGTTTAAGGACCTGAACCGCTTTTTTGCCATTGTTGCGAAATGCATGAAGCCGGGAGCTATCATCGTGATCAACGAGGAACATCCCTGTACGCATATGCTCGCTGCGGAAGGTGATGAAACGTTTGATCCGAAACACCGTACGGAGTGCGTCTATTCCTATTTCGAGCATGAGTGGACAGGGAACGGCGGAATGTATTATATGACGCAGAAGGCTTACCGGTCCAAGACCTTTACCGATTTTACCCACTCCATGTCAGAAATCATAACCGGGATGTGCAGCAACGGGATCGTAATCACCGAACTGCAGGAGTTCGATTATGATATAGGCACCGGGTTTTCTGCCATTGATCATCACGGATTTCCTCTTTCCATGATAATCCGCGGACAAAAGACTTAAGGACAAAAAACGGGCGGACACCGGGCGGACAGGGAATGGATATAAATCACTGATCTGCCTGTTATAAACACCATATTTAGGAGGTATTCTGACATGAAAAAGTGTATCCTGGTACTGACGGCCCTGATGATGGTGATCACGATGACGACCGTTCCGGTGTTTGCCGGGGAAGCCGGATTTGTGTTTTCGGAATGGAATCCGGACGCGCCGGCGCTGAAGACGCTGATCGAATATGTAGAGGACGTAACGAATGAGACGTCTCCGAACTATATCCCGGTAAGTGACCGGATCGCAACGTTCGACATGGACGGGACACTCTGCGCGGAGCTGTATCCGACCTACCTGGAATACTACCTGCTGGAGCGGCGCATCTTCTGCGACCCGGCCTATACACCGGACGAGGAGATGCTGGAGTTTGGGAGGATGCTGCGGGATCACGCGCTGGACAAATCCTTCCCGGACGGGATGGACGTCCTGCACGCCACACACGCGGCGAAAGCCTACGCCGGCATGACGCTGACGCAGTTCCAGGATTTTGTGACACAACAGCTGGTACGGGACACAGACGGCTTTGAAGGCATGACGAACGCGAACACTTTCTACCTGCCGATGATCGAGGTCGTGGAATACCTGCAGGAAAACGGCTTCAAGGTCTATGTCTGCAGCGGCAGCGACCGGTTTCTCTGCCGGACATACATCGAAGGTCACCTGGACATCCCCTATGAACAGATTATCGGGATGGATGTAGATGTTGAGGCGACAAACGAGGACGGCGCGGACGGACTGAAGTACGTCTACACCAGCGAGGACAACATCGTCCGGACGGACCGCCTGTTGGTCAAGAACCTGAAAATGAACAAGGTCAAGGCCATCGTCAGGGAGATCGGCCGCCAGCCGGTGTTGTCCTTCGGAAACTCAAGCGGCGACGTGAGTATGCATAACTACACGATCTTCAACAACCGGTACAGGAGCGCAGCCTTCATGCTGATCGCTGACGACGGGGAACGGGACTACGGCAGTGCGGAAAAGGTTCAGCCGCTGAAGGAAAAGTGGGAAGAAAGCGGTTATCATGTGATCTCCATGAAGGACGACTTCCGGACGATCTACGGGGACGATGTTGTGAAGACCGGCTCCTTCCACTGGCTGAATGAATTCGCGGACAAGGAAGAGCCAGCGGCCGGGGAAGAAACAGAAACAGCAGCCAACGGGGAACAGCCGCCAGAAGCCTCCCCGGAAGCCGAAGCATCCGAACAGGGAAGTATACAGTATGTGCTGTACCTGGGCACCAACGACAAGGACACCGACAAACCTGTGTTCACCCAGGCTGAAGCCCTGGAACAGGCAAAGGATATCCTGATCCGGCATTTCGGCGGATACACGATCCAGGAAGCGCACGGCGGATGGATCGACAGCGGGAAAAAATACCAGGAATACACCCTGGTTATCTACCTGAGCGATACGACGCTTGACAAGATCCACGCCGCGGCGGACGAGATGATTGAAACCTTCCGCCAGAACTCTGTCCTGATCCAGGAAAACCCGACCAAAACGGAGTTCTATTCCGGAAAACAGGCGAAGAAATAAAACAGAAGCTTCAGAGCCCCCCGCAGTCCTCGCCGGGATGGCAGCGATGATGTTCCGGGATGACAAACCCGGAAGGTTTTAATCAAATATCCTGATGAAAGGATGATCAGCCATGATGAAACGATTGCTTGCATTCCTGACAGTGCTTGTTCTGCTGCCGGTTTTCTTTTCCGCAGCGGAGGAGGGGACTGAGACGGAAGCCATCTCGGGCCCGGTGGGCAAAACCATCGATGAGATAAACGCGATGCTGGACGGCAGCGAATCGATAACCCGCATGATCGACGAGCCGTTCTATGAGAACGTGAAGGACGAGGACGCCGCGCTGGAGGCGATGGGCAGCGTGATGGACCGGCTGGGCTGCGACGATACGACGAGGCTGGTTCTGGAGTCGGTCAGGCCCACGGAGGACGGCATGACCTACTATACCTTCAAGCAGAAGGCGGGAGATCTGGCCGTTTACGGTGGCGCTGCGAAGCTGATCGTGAATAAGAACGGGACGGCTGTCGCTGCTGTCGCTACCGTATACCGGGACATGCCGGACACGGAGAATATTGTTTGGGAGATCACGGAAGAGGAAGCGGAGGAGATTGTCCGAAAGCAGACAGCGGAAGATCATGCCAAAGTACTGACAGGAAGGACCCACCAGACGCTGCTGCCGATTGCCGGCTACGCGCAGACGTATTACGCCTGGGTTGTTTATACCGATAATCCCTGGCAGTGGACGGACGTGGCATATGTTGCACATTACCTGAACGAGAACGGAGAATATATACTCTCGATCCCGGTTTCTGAGCCCGGATCCAGCGATTCCATGTCCGGAGCGGGCACGGAGTTTGTGTTTGAAGGACTGGAGGAGAGCAACTGGACCGGCGAAGTGACCCTGTTCGACGGGACGAAGGAAACGATCACGGTTTCCACGATGACGGACCCGGCGACCGGAGAGGTTTTCCTGGGAGACCTGAAGCGGAAGATCGTCTGCGCGGACTATGCGGGTTTTAAAAACAACAATACCATCAGCCGGATCAGCCTGGATGACAACCGTGATGACGGGGACCTGCTGATCATGATGAACATGGTTAAGATCTGGGATTTCTACGACGGGATTGGCTGGACGGGCCCTGATGGAGAGGGAACGCCGACGCTGCTGCTGATGAACTGGGTCGAAGAAAACGGCGAACCGGTTAAAAACGCCTGCTACGATGGCAAACAGAGCGGATTCCAGATATTTTGTTTTAATCGGATGCAGCGCGACGGTGAATGCCTGGATACCCTGGGACATGAATTCACCCACTGTGTCAGCAACACGCTGGCGTCGGACTTGCCTTACATCAACGACAGCGGAGCCATCAACGAAGGCCTGAGCGACACCATGGGGAATCTGATTGAAAGCTATATCACCGAAACGGATGACTCTGAGTGGCTGATAGGAGAAGGCGCGGGAGATCCGGAACTGATCCTGCGCAGCATGAGCGATCCGCACAAATACGAACAGCCTGAATACACCTGGGACCGCTATTATCTTCCCCACGCGGAAACGGCAACGGACGAAAACGACTGCGGCGGCGTGCATGCCAATTCCTCCCTGCTGAACCGGATTTCCTGGCGGTTGCATGAGAAGGGGATGCCGGTGGAAGACGAATTCTATTACTGGATGAATGTGATCATGGCGATCGTTCCCGGAATCGACTATCCGCTGCTGGCAAAGCTGCTGCCCTGGTGCATGAAACAGATGGGATATGACGAGTGGATTCCCACGCTGAAGGAAGCGATCCGGGAGACGCGGATTTCCGACGATGAACCGGAAGTCATCGCGGACGGCTGCTTTGCTGTCTGCGTAAATCTTCCGGAGGATATGCAGGTGTATTCCGATATTATCCGCCTGAACTTCCTGAATCGGAAGCGTGAAGTGGTTGAAAGCGTCTGGCCGGATGCCCGTCTGAAGAGTTTCCTGTATATCATGCCGGCAGGCGATTACATCGTTATGCTGGAAGTGCCGGCTCATGACGGTGAAGAGGCAATTAACTGGCTGCTGACCGGGGATGGCTGGACTATTCCGGACCAGGATACCGGGATAACGGACGACGCGTTGTATACATTCGAGGAAGGCTACGCGTATGAACTGCCGGAAGAAGGCCTGTTAAAACATTGATCCGGATACCGGAACAGCCTATGAGAACTGTGAAGGTAAACTCCGCCCTGAGCCCATTTTACGCCCGGACTGCTTCGGTTGTCCGGGTTTTTATTGTTCAAGAACAAAAAATGCGATATAATCCATACATAAAAAACTGCTACCCGCAACATGAGCTGCGTATATCCCTATGAGGGAAGCAGCAGGTTATCCCGGAAGACATAACAACATCTGGAAACAAGGAGGATTCATATGTTTAAACGCATGCTTGCCATACTGACAGCGCTGGTGATGCTGGTTACGATCGCCGGGGTTTCTCTGGCGGAAACCGCTGAAACAGCGAAGACGACCGAACCGATCCTGCAGGAGATTGAAGCCCTGAACGGGGGAACGGTCACCGTGCACAGGAACAAGGGACGGGTCACCTTCATCGGTGGATCATGCAGCAGCGAGCCCATCAAAAGCTACGAGGACGCGGAACGGGTGATCCGGTCCGTGCTTCCGCTCCTGGGCGGGGACGGACAGACCGCCTTTGAGCGCTGGCGCATACTGAATGATCCGGCCGGAAACACATACTACGTCTTCCAGCAGGTGCTGAAAGACGCCCTGGTCCCGGGAGGCGCTGTGAAGGTCATCACGGACGTGAACGGAACCATGACTGGCCTGACCGGAAGCATCGTTCCCGTGGCTGTTCAGGACGGGAAAGATGCGAAGGACAGCAAGGCCATTACCGCTGAAGAGGCGGAAGCGCTGGTACTCACGCATGAGAAGGAGACCGGCAGCGCGGAACCGGACGTGGTCAAAGGAAAGACCGTGAAGATCGTTCTGCCGGTGGACCGGGTGTTGGATATCGAAGCGGACGAGATCGATTCCCGCTATGTCTGGGCAGTTTATACGACCAACCCCTCGGCCAGTGTATCCGGGACGGATCTGCCTTACCTGGCTCATTATGTGACCCAGGGCGGAGAGTACCTGTACAACCTGCCGACCATCCTGCCGGGAGACGCCGCGGGCTCGGCTGGGTATGACGCCAGCTATGTGTTTGAATTTATGGAGCCCGTCGATTATACAGGCTATGTGGATTATTCCGACGGCACAGAGCACGAGATCTCCGTCACCCTGATGCGCGATACCCGCACGGGGATGTACTACCTTGGGAACATCGAGCACAGGATTGTCGTAGCGGACTGCTGGGAGTTTCTGTACAACGGCGGCCATGTGGTGCTGGAATACAGCCCGGACAACCTGGAATGGGACCAGACCAGCCTGATGTCACTGTACCAGTACTGCCGCGCTTACGACTATTACAAGGCCATTGGCTGGATAGGCGCGGACGGGGAGAAGACCCCGATCATCGTCCTGAAGGATTTCTGCGACAAAGATCACAATCCGGTGGACAATGCCGCCTACGCGGGCAAGTTCTACGGCTGGCAGACTTTCCTCTCCAGCTCGGTCAACGACTTCGCCCAGTGCCTGGATGTCGCCACCCACGAGTTCACCCACTGCGTGACAGGGACCGTGATGACCTACAACGCCTATAAGAACGACTACGGCGCAATCAATGAAGCAATCAGCGACATTCATGGCAACCTGTGTGAAATGCTGGCTGGTGCCACCGAAGACACCAGATGGCTGCTGGGTGAAAGCAGCAGGAACACCGTGCGCAGCATGAGCGATCCGCACCAGTTCCAGCAGCCGGAATATGTCTGGGACGTCTATTACCGCGCGGAAGTCAAGGATCCGACAGACGCGAACGACCACGGCGGCGTGCACGGGAATTCCTCCCTGCTGAACAGGGTTGCTTATCTGCTGTGCGCAGAGGGCGGCATGTCGCTGGAAGAAGCGCGCATCTACTGGTTCGCGGTGGACTGCGCGATGGTTCCCGGATCGGATTATGCGCAGCTCAGGGATCTGCTGCCCTGGGTGCTGAAGATTACCGGCCTGGAAAAATATGAGGACGCGCTGGAAAAGGCGATGAACGAAACACGTCTGGGTATGACCGGGGAGCCGGCTTCGGTGGAAGCTGATAAAGCGCTGCTGACCCTGAACCTGCCGGACAACGAAGTTTTCAATAACGGCAAGTGGATCCTACAGTTTGCCAGCGTCAATACTGAGAAGATCTTTGCTTTCCTCTCCTCCCTGATGGCTGACCTCAGCAGCGGCAACCTGGACAACTATCCGAAAGCGATCCGTGACCTGGCTCCCTCTGCCCCGACCCCCACGCCGGAACCCGCAGCGGAAGGGGACAAACCGGGCTTCCTTGGAACGTTGCTGAACGCATTCATGGAATCGATGACAAAGAAAGATGAACCGGAGAGCACGCCGGAACCGGAAAAAGAAGATCCGGAAAAGACTGAACTGCTGGAATGGCTGCGCGGCAAAGCAAAGGAATTCTTCTACTCTGATATGGGCAATGCCGGCGCGGATGGCCATTTCATCCGGATCATGAGCAAACCGGGACTGACTTTCCCGCTTCTGACCTATCTGTCCGCGGATTCCGGCGGCGCCATGATCGAACAGATGAAGATCGTGGTATTCGTAAATGGCCACTGGTTTGACCTGAGCAAAATCCTCGACAACGCGACCGAGCCTGAAGGGGAACCGGGTATCCGGAAAACAGGGGCCGAACTGCTCCAGAGCGACCTGGTTGCCGAGCTGATGAACGCGCTGAAGAACTGCAAGAGCCCGTTGGATTTCGTGAAAGCACTAGCCCTGGACGTCAAAGGCGGCGAGACGGTGGAGATCCCCACCGAAGGCCTGGAGAAGATCGACCTGTCCGGAGGAATCAGGGACAAGGCAATCAGCGGATCCAAGGAGCCGAACGACCGGAAATCCCGTCCGAAGCTTCCCTGAACGGATCCGGCGGGGAGTGCAGACAAACTTATCAGAAGGCAATCGGGTAATAAACATATGAAGGATTGACTGCCGTTCAGCGGCAGTCAGTCTTCTTTGATATTCCATGTTTCCAAACACCGGATGAATGCTATCAGGAGAGATGCCGAATGTCAACTGTGAACGGCGCAGGTTCAGTTCTCCTGCCAGCTCTTCGGTAACATCACGCTTTAATACTTCAGGAAAAATGATAGTGGGCCGCGACAATGCGTAAAGTGCCGTAAGATGGCCGGATTCATTGAAAAACAACTGGATAAAAGCAAGGATCAATGGTATACTGAATGCAATCAGTGTGAAGCAAGTCAGCCGGCAGGTTAGGAAGAACCAAAAAGCATTAAGTAATGCCCTGAAAGATCATTCTGAATGTTCCTTGGTTTATGATTAACGAACTGAAAAGGCTGAATAAAACGGTTTTATAAGATGATCGCCTGGCATGACGGGGAGGGAAAATGAGCAGTTCCAATCAGGACCGCAAAATGCGGGTATCCTTTGACCTGGACGAAGTGCTGTTTGTTTCGCCGGCAACGCATAAAACGGAGCCGCCGCTTCCGTTTCCGCTGCGGAACATCTATCGCGAACGGCTTCGCCTCGGCACCCCGGAACTGATCTGGGAGCTCCAGATCCAGGGATATGAAGTCTGGGTCTATACGTCCTCTTTCCGATCGGAAGGCTATATCCGCCGACTGTTCCGCTGTTACGGCGTCCGCCTGGACGGCATTGTCAACGGAACCCGCCACATGAAGGAGGTTCAGCGGAACAGCCGGCAGATCCTGCCTCAGAAGCTTCCGAGCCGTTACCGGATCTCCCTGCATATCGATGATGAGGAAGTCATTTGCACCGCTGCCGGTCAGTACGGTTTCCGGGCTTACCAGCTGAGTGGCCAGGATGATGACTGGAAGGAAAAGATTATCGAGCAGGCGGACCGGATCCGGAAGATAGAACATTTTGACGAACCCTGAGGAACGGCGGGGAAAAGTCATCAGTAACATCGGGCCACCTGGATCTTCAGGAACGCCGGAAGCGCAGGGGAATCAACGCTTCCGACTGTTCAGAACTGTTTGCGGGATGAAAACGCAGGCTGCCGCAATATAAAACTTTTCCGGAAATTTTCGGAAATCAAAACCGAAATCGCCGCCATCACCCGGCAGGAATGCGTATATAATAGTGACGGCCGGCAGCCGGACAGGGATCCGGTGAAAACAAATGAAGCCAAATATCACGAAAGGGAAAATGAAAAATGAAGAAACTGACTGGTATCCTGCTGGTGATCATGATGCTGGTGGCAATGATTTGCACGGCATCGGGGGACGAAGTTCCACAGACCGAGGGCGGGAAGAAGTTCGAAAACGACTGGGCGATTCCGGGCGGCAAAGCCGAGATCTACCATGAAGAGGAAGGCTACCGGGTCACGCTGGATATCGCCAGGGATGACGGAACCGGCGCCCGCTGGGAATATTCCTGCTACTATCATGAGGATACGGATTCCCTGAGTTCCGTTTCTTCCTCCAGGCTGGATTATACCATCAATCCGGATAACGGCGAGCGGGTCCTCGGTGAATACGCGTATGAAGGCCTGGATGATGAGAACAGCGGTGCCGAATTCACCATCGACAGGGACGGCTTTCTGATCTGGAAAGACGGCCGTGAAGATGCGGGGGCCGGCCTGAAGTTCATCAACATCGGACGGTTTGACGGACTGTGGAAGAACGAAAAGGAAGAGACCGAAGTCCAGTTCATGTGGAACGGTCTGACGGAAGACGAGATGTTCTACACCGTGTATATCACGCGGGGAAAGATCGACGGGGATGTTTATGCCCAGTTCCTGATGAACGGCAACTATGACCCGTCGACCGGCAAGCTGACCGCGGACGGCACCTGCACGCTGTACACGAAGAACGCCGCCGGGGAGTATGAGTCCAGCGATGACGGCGAGACATACGACGCGATCTTCTCCAAGACGGAAGACGGCAAGGTGTATTACGAAACGGACAACGGTATCGAACTGGAATACGACCTGCTCGGGGTTCAGGACTGAGAAGACCAGATATGATGAACAACACAGAAGTGATATCAAAGATGAAAAAGATTGCACTATTCATGGCTGCCGCGATCCTGCTGATTACCGTGGCTTGCGCAGGCGCTGAAGAAACCGGCATTTTTGATCAGCTTAATGGACAGACGTTCACCTTCTCCAGCGGCGTCGGCGGTTGGAGCAATGAGCTTACAATCGGAAAGGACGGTTCCTTCACGGGGAACTATCACGACAGCGAGATGGGGGAGACCGGCGAAGGTTATCCGGACGGTTCCCTATACGGGTGCGCTTACCACGGACAGCTGAAGGATCCGGAACAGGTGGATGAATACACCTGGACCGCCGGGATCACTGTCGAGCCGGACGAAGGTCAGGCGCCGGAAGTCATCGAGGACGGCGTCCGATATGTGACTTCCGAACCCTACGGTGTATCAAAGGCGAAGACCGTGACGATTTACCTGCCCGGGAAACCCGTCGAACAGCTGCCTGAAGGCTTCCTGCCCTGGTCCCACCTGCTGGATATCGATCCGGACGCGAAAACACTCCCGTTCTGCGCCATCTGGAGTGAGGCAGACGAAGCGGGATTCATCGCGGATGGGATAGCTCCTGCGGAGATCTGACCGGCTGCGGCGGACACACAGATCAACTGACAGATCGTTGAAGGCAGCTAGGTGATCCGGATCGATGTTACGAAGGGCGATACGCATGATACGGTTACGGTAATCTTCAAACCCGCTGCAGCTTCAGACTGATAGAAAGAGAAATGCACCCGCCAAACAACAATCGACTGCCTTCGGAGAGAACTCTGCAGGCAGTTGTTTTGGGGGATTATTCATTCCGCTTCAATGGTTCCGGAGCCTTTGGGCCTTGACGAAAGCGGTCAAATCAGACTATAATTTGATATCATCTGAAAAAGCGGGAAATCCAGATGTCACAGCCGCCTGGCTGTTTATGCTCACCCTACTCAGGCGGCAGATGATATCAGACCGGGAAAAATGCAGCCCGCTCATGAATCTTTGGTGAAACAGTGAGTGAACTGAGAAGCGCCGTTCCGGTGCGGTTTTTTGTCATGAACCCTGATGAAAAACTGTTCCTGTACACGCCGTATTTAATCAGAAAACGGATCATATCAGATACATGAGAAAACGGATTTGACTTGAAACCTATACGCCGGTTTTGCAGAACACGAAGTGATACAATGAATCGCAGATCATATCAGGGAGATGGTCTGAGGAGGTTTCCATGATCGAATATATCAGGAATAATCAGCTGGATATCATGCTTTTCTTCAGCGGGGCCTGCGCGGTTCTTATTCCGCTGACATGGGTTACCACAACCCTGAGCTGTAAACGGAAATGGATGCTGACACTGATCGAACTGTCTTCTGCCCTGCTGCTGATATTTGACCGCTTCGCCTATATATACCGCGGTGATCCGAGCAACCTTGGATACTGGATGGTCCGTATCAGCAATTTCTTTGTTTTCAGCATGCAGGTCTTCGAGCTTGAAGCTCTGAATATATACCTGAGCGATCTTTTCCGCTGTGAAGGAAAACTAAAAAGAACTCCGAAGCTGCTGTCGGTTAACAATTATTTCTTCATTGCGGCAATGCTGCTGCTGATTATCTCCCAGTTCACAGGACTGTATTATACATTCACACCTGATAACGTTTACCAGCGGTCCGCACTCATGCCGCTGTGCTATGTTTTTCCGTTTATGATGATGATCCATCTGATGATTACGATCATCCAGTTCAGGCCTCATCTGAGACGCCGCATGTTTATTCCTTTGCTGCTGAATACGCTGCTGCCGTTTATTGCCACAATCGCGCAGTTCTTCCTTTATGGCCTGTCCCTGACAAATCTGACTTTCGTGTGGATGGTCATCCTGTTGTATCATTTTGCGCTGTTTGATATGGACGAGGCAATCAAGGAAGCCAAAGAACATGAGCTAATGACCGTACAGGATGAGGAGAAAAGGATTTACCGACTGTTCGGACAGACTGCCGAGGCACTGGCTACTGCCATTGACGCGAAAGACAAGTATACTCACGGCCACTCAACGCGGGTCGCAGATTATTCCGTGAAAATTGCCCGCGCGCTTGGCAAGAGTGAAGAGGACGTACAGAAGGTTTATTATGCCGCCCTGCTTCATGATGTGGGTAAGATCGGTGTGCCGGATTCAATTATCAACAAGGATGGCAAACTGACAGACGAGGAATTTGCCCAGATCAAGCTTCATCCGGTGCACGGCAACAAGATCCTGTCACGAATCAGTGAATCCCCCTATCTGAGTATTGGAGCGCACTATCACCATGAACGTTATGACGGCCGCGGATATCCTACAGGGCTCAAAGGAGAGGATATTCCTGAAATAGCCCGGATTATCGCCGTCGCAGATTCCTATGACGCCATGACATCCAAACGAAGTTACCGCGATCCGCTGCCGCAGCAGAAGGTGAGGGAGGAACTGTTCAAAGGAATCGGAACGCAGTTTGATCCGGAGTTCGCCAGGCTGATGATTTCCTTTATCGATACAGATACATCCTATATCATGCAGGAAGGTGAACAGTTTACGAACCAGGCTGTCACTACACGGCTGAGGTGCAGTGATCTCTACACGGAATGCACAGAGGGCTCGGAACTGAACGACAGGATCACGCGTTTACGGCTGTACAGCAAACCGGAAAAAGGATATGACGCGGAGAAATCCCTGCCTTCCCTGGTGCTTTTTGATTCCCTGGACGGTCGGATTCATCTGGATGATTTCAAGAAAAAAGACCTGCTGTATTTTGAATATGCCAGGATCAGCCTGGACGGAGATGTGATCTCTGAGGGCACCCGTCGGGTTGCCCAGACCCGGCAGAACGGATCAGATATTACACTGGAGCCTGATGCGTCCACGGAGGAACGCGGCCTGAGGTATGATATTCAGGCGGTCCGGCAAAAGGATCATGTGCAGATCCGCATTGAAAACATGTATCAGACACTGGAAATTACTCTTGCTCTGCCGGACAATACACGCTTTGCCTACCTGGCTGTAACAGGCAGCCACTGCGAAATCACCAATATCCATATAGAACATGATGTTCAACCGGTGCCTGCCCGGTATATTATGCGGATCGCGCCGCCGGTCAGCTATATTGAAGGGGCTCCGACAGGCGACCTGCCAAATCTGCAGATTGATGGCTGGCGGACGGATTCCTCCGGAGGGATTCCCATGAAAGGGAAAACGGTCATTACATTCCATTCCCGCAGCCTCCCGACGTCGCGGCTGATCTGGCATTGTCCGTTCATCGTGATTTATACCTCTGATAATTCACTTGTTACAGGTGAGAATTTCCGCGAGTTCGGACTGATCCGGCTGGACGGCGAAACCTGGATGTCTGATATTCATGCCGAGAATATCATAGAAGCTGAGCAGACCGCAGCTTTCAAAGGATGGAATGACTGGAAAGAGAAGAATAAAGAGGGTGTGGATTATACGATTACACTGGTCAGGGAAGGCAATACAATCAGCATGGAAACAGAGAACCTCGGCCTGGCCCTGCATACAAAAACAGTGATTAACGACGATGTAAAGGATATCTATGCTGCTATTACCGGCGATCAATGCGCGATCACCGACATCTATATCTCCGCTTCTGATTAATACAACAGTTTGTGCAAAACGAATATAATAAAGGAAACCTCTGACCGGCTGAATCAAAAGACGTTGTAAATCAGCATCATGCGCCGGTTACGTTCCGGGAAGAAAACAGTATACATTCATATTTTAAACTCTATGCCAGTGTTGCACCCCAGGATGGCATGACACCTTCCAAAGCAGCGATCGCAGCGGTCGTACAGGCACAACAGAAGAACGTGGGCAAAAAGCATCGGAGGTGTCGGTCACTTACGCGACCAGCGCCTCCTCTTATTCCGTATCTGCCTCTTTTGATCTTGCCGAACTGACGGAAATGTCTTTGCTCAGACTCCACAGCAAGGCGAGGTATGTGCCGTAATCAGCTCCAGAAGTCTTTGACGACGATTTCTGCCTCTGTCGGGAAATAGTTGAATTTACTCTTTACGGTTTCGACCGTTTCCTGAAAGGCCATTCCCTGAGCCCTGCACTGGGAAACACAGGCCTTTATATGATCAAGAGGATTTTCTGTTTTAATACCCATGGATGCTTTGCGGCGCTTTGAGGTTTTGGGCTCGTACATTGTCCACATCATCATGGCAAACACCTCCTTCTGATTATTGATACGTATTTCACAGAGAGTCTGGCAGTAATGATACGGTTTTCATTTTCATTTCATTTTCAGAAGACAAAAAGCTAGAGGATCGCCTGCACTTCCACCCTGGACGGGGACTCGGACAGCATAACCGCCGCCCAAAGCGCTGATGACGCTAACCGGCGGCATGATTTGAAACCGGGTTTCAGGAAAACCTGTAAAGAAAAAAGGAAAGTCCGGCACGACGCCCCTGGTCGATACCGGACAGTTATACGATGATTTTGATTTCAGGATTGTAAAGAGTTAATCATAATCCCAGCGTGTATCCTGTGATGATTCCGATGACTGCTGAGAGCGCGATGATCAGGATCGGATGTTTCTTTTTGAAGGACAATATGCTCATGAGGATAAATAAGCATCCGCTGATCGCGACGGGTAGCCACCGGGTGCTGACAGCCGGGGTGAAGACCGTTGTTCCGATGGAAAGCAGAGAAGCGGCAATCAGCCCGATGACCGCCGGCCTGAGACCTGTCATAGCGCCTTCAACGATCCGGCTGCTCCTGAACCGTTCGTAAAACTTCGCTACAATCAGGATCACCAGGAAGGATGGCAGCACGACACCGAGCGTTGCGCAGAAAGCCCCGCTGATTCCGGCAGTGATCCTTCCCACATAGGTGGAGATATTCACAGCAAAGGGCCCCGGGGTGCTTTCACTGACGGCAATAAAGTTGACGATATCGGTCGTTTCCATCCAACCGTGCGCGATCACTTCACTCTGAATCAGGGGAAGCATCGCATAGCCGCCGCCGAAGGTAAACAGTCCGATTTTAAAGAATGTCCAGAACAGATCCAGAAAGATCATCTTCGCACCTTCTTTCCCTGGGTATACAGGATGCCCAGAAGCGCGCAGATCACGATAACCAGGATCACGCTCAGCTTCAGAACGGATACCAGGAGAAACGCCAAAGCCATCACAGCATAGGAAACTCCGTTCTTATTACAGACGGAAAACATTGACCACAGGGCTTTCAGGATCAATGCAAGAACGCCGGCCCGGATTCCCCAGAAGGCGTACCGGACGGCTTTGATGTGCTGAAACGCTTCCAGCACAAAGGATACGGCGATGATGATCAGGAAAGACGGCAGCACCACGCCTGCTGTAGCCGCGACGGCGCCCTTTGTTCCTGCGACTTTTTTTCCGATGAATGTGGCTGAATTGATCGCGATCGGGCCCGGAGTGGATTCCGCAATGGCGATCACGTCCAGGATATCTTCATTGCTGATCCACTTCTTCTGATCCACGACTTCCCGCTGGATCAGCGGAATCATGGCATAGCCGCCGCCGAAGGTGAAAGCGCCGACCTTTGCGAAGGTTAGGAAAAGGTCTGATAACAGTCTGCCTTCCATTTTCCGGTCACTCCATTTTCACAGTATACGGGTATGGAAACTGTTCCGATTATAACATAAAGAGATTTCTGTGGATATATCTTATGCCATCACGGACCTGAACTCGGCTATTCCGCATTCACGGTAGAGCGGCTGATTTACACGCTCTCTACCGGGGACATGTCGAGAACAGCTTTACCCTCAAGGCGGACATTTACGACGACCAGCCTGACGCAGACCGGGCAGCGCAAAGACTATCCCGATTCAGGCCGGACTGGCCCTAGAGGGAAGTGTTGAAAGCATTGTGGTTACCGTAAATATGACGGCGTAAGGGATGACAGGGCGGTACGGCTGTAACGATCGGTGATCAATACAAATTGCAATCAAAACCACAGGATCCGTGTTTGCAGATGCCTGGACAATGTTTACCGCACCAACCTCCGGAAACGGATTCAAGCTGTTCTGTGACAGCTCATAACCGGCTTCCTTTGCCAGGGCAAGGATCTCTTCCGGAGACTGAGCAGATTCGACTTTCTTTTTTTGTTCGTCAGTGAGGGAGCTGAGGATATTCTCGGGAATGTTCATGGACAGTCCGCCTATAATGCACTCTTATATTTGCGAATATTGTATGCCGGATTCCTGCCGGAAACAAGATTAATTATAACACTGAACCAACAAATTTAACGTATATATGAAACGGCCTAATTTGGGCTCTAAAATTCTGTCGGCTTCAACATGTAGTCTGAGAAGCCTGAAAAACAA
>CADBEB010000006.1 GCA_902793605.1 uncultured Eubacteriales bacterium | reverse complement strand
CGCATGTCCCCGCTCGACTTGCATGTGTTAGGCACGCCGCCAGCGTTCGTCCTGAGCCAGGATCAAACTCTTCCGTTTAATCCTTCAACACTTTCGTGTCTTAACTCTTTGGAATCTTCGCTGAATTTCTTGCGCGTTTCTCTCTGTATCGTTTTCAAGGTTCGCCTGCTCTTCCCTCAAGTGTTTGCTTTCGGGCGAGCTCGACTATAATACCAAAGCACTCCCCCCTTGTCAAGCACTTTTTTCGATGTTTTTCAAAAAAAGAACACCGGTCATTTGCTGACCGGTGTCAAAGTCTTGATTTTCCATTGGCCTTTTTCCCTTGTCAGGAGCACCTTGTACCCGGCATCCGGCCAGGAAGGCGGATACAGGGCGTCCGCCCCCTGCTGGGCGATCACTTCATCCGCCCGCGTTCCCTTCACGCGTCCGTCGATTCGGGGAATTTTTTCCTGGATATTCAGCCGCACCGAATTTTCCCACGGCCATACCCAGAAATAACCCATATCCAGCCGGTGGTCGATACCCCGGACATTGTAGTCCGCATAGGGCGACGCACCCTGCTCCGTTTCCAGGACGCTGTTGTCGTTCTCCAGGCAGACGGTCAGAAAATACTTGTCCAGCTCAGACCGTTTGGTCTCCATCCCCATGACGTACTTGGCCCGGGTCGCCATGCCGTCCTTCAGGATGATCTGGATGTTGCTCACGTTCATCGCATAGTAGAATACGGTAATCATCAACCCCAGGATCAGGCAAACCAGAAACAGCCGGCTCGCCAGGAAAAGGACAATGCGCCGCAGGTATTTCATCCGCCTTCCTCCTTTCAGGGGTTGTTCCGTCCGGTGTTCAGAGCAGCTTGATCAGCATCGTCTTCTGCTCATCCATCTCTACGATGACCAGTCCGTCTTTTTCCAGCTGCTTCATCACATCGGAGAAGCGCTTGAATCCAATGGACCGCTCGTTGAAATCGGGATAGGCCGTGATGATGTCCGCCTTCAGGATCGAAGGGTTCACGCGGTCAAATCCGCCTTCCTTATAGGCCTTGATCTGGGCCGCAAAGGCGTCTTTCCAGTTGTCCCTTGTCAGCTGCGGGATCGATTCCCCGTTATCGGTGGCATTGGAAAGACCGACCATGACGTTGAAGTTGTCATTGTGTACCCGCAGGTCGCCGAAGCGGTTGGCCAGCTTTGTCAGCAGCTTGTAGAAAGTAGCGCAGCCATATGCCTTCTCGTTGAAGTCCGGGCGCAGGCGGAGCAGCGTCCCCTTCAGCTCGCTGGCGTAGATCTCGTCCTGATCCTGTTCCTCCAGGACCGTCGTCAGCAGCTTGTTCAGTTCGCTCTCGTCCGCGGCCTCCTCGTTGTTGAGGTTCGCCCGCTGGCGTTTCGGTTTTTCCACATTCCGCTTGCCGACAGATTCCAGGAACTGGAACTCGTTGCAGGCATTGATGAAGATATTGCTGGCAGCTTCACTGCGGCTGATGCCCAGCACAAACTTGCCCATGCTCTTCAGGCGTCCTACCAGGGGCGTATAGTCGCTGTCGCCGGATACGATGCAGAAGCTGTCGATCAGTTCATTCTTATAGGCGACTTCCAGCGCGTCGATCACCAGCTGGATATCCGCATTGTTCTTCTGGCTGATCCCGTAGCGCAGGCTCGGCACCACGGTAAACGTGTTGCTCAGCAGCACTTCCTTCAGGTCGTCAAACTTGTCCGTATACCCGTATACCTTGCCCAGCAGGATATCCCCGCGGATCTTGACCTTCTCGAGGATACTCTTCAGGGTAGCAACTTTGGCGCCGCAGTTTTCCAGATCTACAAAAACAGCAAATTTACTCAGAAAAAAACCTTCTCTCTTTCGTCTTGTTCGTTCCGGCCCGGCCGGCCGGATAAGTCATTATACCATCTTTCAGCGGCTCTTGACAACTTTCCGTCATCCGAGCCCGATCTGCAGCTCAACCGGGCAGTGATCCGAGCCGAAGACCTCCGGATGGATACAGGCCGCGGTCAGCCGGTCCTTCAGCCGTTCCGAAACGATAAAGTAATCGATCCGCCACCCGGCGTTCTTCTCACGCGCATGGAAGCGGTAGCTCCACCAGCTGTATGCGTCCTTCTCTTCAGGATGGAAATAACGGAATGTGTCCACAAAGCCGTTCTCCAGCAGTGCGGTCATCTTATCCCGCTCTTCCCGGGTAAATCCGGCGTTATGCTGGTTGGTCTTCGGATTCTTCAGGTCGATCTCCCGGTGCGCAACGTTCAGGTCACCGCAGAAGATCACCGGTTTTTCCTGATCCAGCCTTTGGATATAGGCCAGAAAAGCATCCTCCCACTGCATCCGGTACGGAAGGCGCTGCAGTTCGTCCTGTGAGTTGGGTGTATAGACGGTAATGAACCAGAACTCCGGGAACTCCAGCGTGATCACCCGGCCTTCATGATCAAATTCCTCCACGCCGATCCCCTTCCGGACGGACAGCGGTTCCTGCCGGCTGAAGACAGCCGTGCCGGAATAGCCTTTCTTTTCCGCATAGTTCCAGTACTGGTGATACCCGGGCAGGTCCATTTCGATCTGTCCTTCCTGCAGCTTCGTCTCCTGCAGGCAGAACAGATCCGCGTCCAGCTCCGCGAACACCTCCATGAACCCTTTCTGCATAACCGCCCTTAAACCGTTCACATTCCAGGAGATCATTTTCATCGCCGTTTCACTCCGTTCCGCTTCTCTGTCGGTCATTATAACACGTTCAGCATTACTGGACAAACGCATTTCATAAAGGTAAAATGTCCTTTGATTAAATAAGATTGCCCGGGAGGTTATCCGATGTCTTCGATCCTGTCTGCCTGCCTCGTCCTGTATCACTGCGGGGACGAACTGACGCACGCGCTCCGCTGCATTCAGAACGCCGATATCGAGGTGGACGTGTACCTGGTGGACAACTCCCCGGAAGAACCCACTGCGGAGAAGATGCAGTGGCTCTTCCCCGGGATCACCATTCTTCCTCAGAAGGGGAACATCGGCTTCGGCCGGGCCAACAACGCTGTCCTTCCCCATCTTCGCAGCAGGTATCACCTGATCATGAACCCGGACGTCACCTTCGACCCCGGCCTGCTCAGCAGGATGATCAGCTATATGGAAACCCATCCGAACATTGCCGTGCTGACGCCCCGCGTCATGAACGAGGACGGGACCGAGCAGTTCCTTCCGAAAAAGCGGATCTCCGTGCATTACCTTCTGAGCGGCCTCTTTGAGCGATTCGGCGGGGTTTTCCGCCGCTGGCGGAACGAGTTCACCATGGCCGATCTGGATGTTGTCCACCCCGTCCCGGTCGAGTTTGCCACCGGATGCTTCCTTTTTATCCGGACAGATGTCTTCCTCCGGCTGAACGGTTTTGATCCCCGTTTCTTCCTTTATCAGGAGGATTCCGACCTCAGCCGCCGTGTCCTGGAGGAGAAACTCGGCAGCATCGTCTATCATCCCGATATGAAGGTCACCCACCGCTGGGCCCGGGAGAACACCCGTACTTTCAAAGGCCGCATGCGGCAGATCCGGTCTGTCATCAAATACTTCCTGAAATGGGGTGTTACCTGGTGAAGACCGCTGTCCTGCTCGCCACCTATAACGGGAGCAAGCACCTCCCTGCCCTGCTGGATTCGCTGCTCGCCCAGACCGATCCGGAGTTCACCGTTCTCCTGCAGGATGACGGTTCGGAAGACGACACGGTTGCCCTGCTGACCGGCCTTTGCGCAAAAGATCCGCGCTTTTCTTTCGGAACGGAGCAGGGACAGCACCTCGGCCCGGCCGGGAATTTCCTCTCCCTGATCCGGCAGACAGACGCGGACTACACCCTCCTGTGCGATCAGGATGATCTCTGGGAAAACGATAAGATCGCCGTCCTGAAAGAAGCAATGAAGGAAATGGAAACCGAATACGGCGCGGACACCCCGCTGCTGGTCCACTCGGACTGCTCCCTGATCAGCGAGGAAGGCGATCCCGTCGGGAACAGTTTCTTCCGTCATCAGGGGTGGGATCCGAATGCGGTGACCCTTCCGCCGCTGCTGGTGCAGAATAATGTGACTGGCTGCACGCTCATCATGAACGCACCTCTTCTCAGCCTGATCGCATCCCATGCACGGGCGAAGGACCTTTTCATGCACGACTGGTTCATCGCGCTGACCGCCGCTTCCTTCGGGAAGATCCGTTTTGTGAGCAGTGCCCTGACCCGTTACCGGCAGCACGCCGGCAACGCGATCGGTGCAAGCGCGCAGCCGCTGCTGAAGCGCGGCCTGGCTGCCCTCGGCAAGCGCCGGGAAGCAAAGCGAAGGATCCTGCTGACCTACACCCATACGAAGGTTTTCAACAGGATTTATCGGGAAGAGCTCCCGGAGGAAGCACAGGGAATCGTCGATGCGTACCTGGCCACGCAGCATATGCGAAAGCTTCCCAGGATCCTTGCTGTCCGCCGTCTGGGCTGCGTCATGCAGAGCCCTGTCACCCGTCTCGGCCAGTTTCTGTTCGGATAACAAAAAAACGCTTGCATTTTCAAATCGGTCGTGATATCATAGTCAGGCTTGATGTGTAACGCTCCAACGAGGAGGATGATTTCCATGGGTAAGTTTTGTGAGATTTGCGAAAAGGGCACGCTGAACGGCAATAACGTCAGCCACTCCAACCGCAAGAGCCATCGGATCTGGGCGCCCAATGTGCAGAGTGTCCGGGTTATGGTCAATGGTGCGGCCAAGCGGATGAACGTGTGCACCCGTTGCCTGCGCAGCGGCAATGTGCAGCGCGCGCTGCCCAAGATTCACGAAGAGGCCTGAGCCCCCGAATGATAGCAATCACCCGTCTGCCTGTGCAAGCAGACGGGTTTTTCTTTATCCCAGATGTACCTCCAGCCAGCCTCTTCCCTGCCGGCGGAGGATCTCCGCTCCTTTGTCCTTTGTCAGCCGCCGGAAATGATCCACGCGGCTGTTTTTGCTTTCCGGATCATCATCGCTGTACCGGCGCAGCAGTTCCGTGCGAATGCCGAAGATCGTTCCGAAAGCCAGCCCGTGGAAGCTGTCCGTGCAGAAGCACCCCGCTCCCTGGATGGCACCGAGGAACCCTTCCGGTCCCACGCCGTCCAGCAGTTCATATCCGCTCCGGTAGCTTCCGGCTGTCACCGGCATGACGAGGACCCGCAGGCCGGTCTCCTCATGCAGCCTCCGGACCATTCTCCAGTATTCATCGTTTTCGCCGATAAAGTAGCACAACAGATAGGGCTCCCCTTCGGGGGGCTTTTCCGCAATCCTGCTCCATTCTTCCGCGGACAGCAGACATACCGGATCCGGCATGACCTCCGGACGTTTTCCGGTCATTTCCAGCATCAGGTCTGCGCCTTCCTGTTCCCGCACAGAGATCGCTTCAAAGTCTTCCGTCCAGCGGCGCATCTTGCTGATCTTTGCCGCCGGCGGCGGTTCACTCACCCCGAGACTCGCCGCATAGGCGATCTTCCGGGAGTCCTTGCCGGCAAACGTCAGAAAGTAGGCCGGATTCAGCCATACGGGATTCCACACCTGGTCACTTCCGCACAGCAGGATATCATACTTTTTCCCCTGCGCTTTCAGTTCATTCGCGTTGCGGCAGGGCGGCGTCAGTTTCATCCGCCGCCGGTAAAAGTCAGGGATCGCGTTGCTCTTTCTCCGTGCCCCGGCCTGTCCGGCCAGCACTTCCCGCTTTCGGATCCCTTCGAGGATCAGCTTCGGGCTGTTCCCGCTCAGCAGCAGATTGCGGATCTTCTCATTTTTATCCGGCTGATAATCGATATGCTCACATTCATGACCCATCTCCCGGATCACCTGCTGCAGCGCGTATGCCTGAAGCGAGGAACCATAGTTGTCATTGTGCAGGAAGGTCATCACTCCGACGCTGCTCATTTTTCACACTCCGTCCTCCGGTCTGTCCCGGTCAGGATATCGGCTATCCGTTCGCAGGCATGGCCGTCTCCGTACGGATTCTCCGCATGGGCCATCTGCTCATAGGCCTGCCGGTCGTCAAGCAGCCGGGTGAACTCCCGGTAGATGACATCCTCGTCCGTTCCGACCAGCTTCAGCGTCCCGGCGTCGATCCCTTCCGGTCGTTCCGTGGTATCGCGCATGACGAGCACCGGTTTTCCGAGACTCGGGGCTTCTTCCTGGATACCGCCGCTGTCCGTCAGGATCAGATAGCTCCGGGCCATCACATTGTGGCAGTCCAGCACGTCCAGAGGCTCTGTCAGCCGGATTCTGCCGCAGCCGCCCAGTTCCGCATCGGCTGCTTCCCGTACTGCAGGGTTCATATGGATCGGATAAAGCGCTTTCACATCCTCATGTTCCTCCACCACGCGGCGGATCGCCCGGAACATCGCATGCATGGGTTCGCCGAGGTTCTCCCGCCGGTGGGCAGTCAGCAGGATCAGCCGGCTGCCTTCAGCCCAGTCCAGGTCCGGATGCTGGTATTCTTTCCGGACCGTTGTCTTCAGCGCGTCGATGACCGTATTGCCGGTAACGAAGATACTCTCCGGTTTCTTCCCTTCCCGGATCAGGTTCTCCCGGCTCAGGGACGTCGGGGCGAAGTTCCATCTGGCGATGATGGAAACGCACTGGCGGTTGAATTCCTCCGGATACGGGGAAAGCAGGTTATAGGTTCGCAGACCCGCTTCCACATGGCCTACGGGAATCTGCTGGTAGAAACAGGCGAGAGCCGCCGCAAACGTCGTGCTGGTATCACCGTGCACCAGCACGGCATCCGGGCGTTCCTGTTCCAGGACGTCCTTCAGCCCCTCCAGTACATGCGTTGTGATATCAAACAGCGTCTGGCGGTCTCGCATGATCGCCAGGTCGTAGTCCGGCACGATGCCGAAGGCGTCCAGTACCTGCTGCAGCATGCCCCGGTGCTGTCCTGTCACGCAGATCACCGTCTGTACATTATCTCGTTTCTTCAGTTCCAGCGCCAGCGGACACATCTTGATCGCTTCCGGGCGTGTACCGAAGACCAGCATGATCTTCTGTTTCATGGTCTGTATTTACCTCATATTTGTCCGTCTGCGGGCGGTCGTGCCGCCAGACGTTTTTCTTTCCCAGGTTATCGGCCGGTTGACCGAAGGAACCTCGCTGCCTTTGGGATAAAAGAGGATTCTCCCCTCCCTGATCATCAGCAGGCCTGTGGATCCATGGAGTTCCTTCTTTTCCAGCAGAAGAAGCACCAGCTTGTCCGTCAGCTCGGGACCGCCTCCGTTGACCAGGCAGTCCTTCCAGATCGTGCAGTTGCAGCCGTTCTCCGTGCAGCTGAAAGCCCTCGGGCTCTCCCGGAGTCCACCCTTGCCGCACAGGGGACATACAGCGCCGGGCAACGGTTTTGCGCTGTTCCGGGTGCTGCCTTTCCCTCTCTGCCGCTGTTCCTGAGGGAAAGCGACAGCCGCTGTGCTCTCCCGCGCATAGTCTACCAGAAAACGGCTCATCCGGGCAATCCCTTCCATGAAACGCTCCGGATCCTGTTTCCCGTCTGTGATGTCGTGAAGAGCCAGTTCCCACCGGCCGGTCAGTTCCGGACTGGACAGCTTGTCCGGGACGACATCGATCAGCATGACACCCTTGTCCGTCGCCTGGAGCGTTTTCCCCCGGCGCTGGGCATAGCCGACATGCAGCAGGCGCTCGATGATCGCGGCCCGCGTGGCCGGTGTTCCGATCCCGCTGCCCTTCATCTGGCGGACCAGTTCCTCGTCGTCCAGTTCCTTGCCCGCGGTTTCCATCGCTGCCAGCAGGCTGGCGTCCGTATGCGGAGCCGGCGGTTTGGTCACATCCTCTTTGATCGCGGTTGCTTTCACCTGCCGCTCGTCGCCTTCCTTCAGCGGAGGCAGCGGATTATCGCTCTCGTCGTCCGGCTTAGTCTTCTTCTTCGGTTTGGGCGGATTCTCCAGCGGCGGCACGTCGTGCCAGCCGTTATTCACGATCACCTTGCCCGTTGTCCGGAAGCTGTGCTCCCCGACCTGCGTGATGATCTTCGTCGCGTCATAGTCGCAGGCAGGATAAAACGCCGCGATCAGGCGCCGGGCAACCATGTCAAACAGTTTCCGTTCATCCTCGCTGAATTTGGACGGATCCGCTTTCCGGGCTGTCGGAATGATCGCATGGTGATCCGTAACTTTTGTTTGATCGATGGTACGCCGGGTGACCGGCAGTTTCCCGCCCGGAAGTGCTCCGTCGATATACTTCCGGTAGCTTTCCGGCAGCTGTTTCATCGTCTGCACGACCCTCGGGATCATATCCGGCGGAAGATAACGGCTGTCGGTGCGGGGATAGGTCAGCGCCTTATGCTTTTCATACAGGCTCTGGGCAGTCTTCAGCGTCTTGTCCGCCGTAAAGCCGAGCATCCGGTTGGCATCCCGCTGCAGGCTGGTCAGGTCGTAAAGCTGGGGCGGCGGTTCATGTTTCCGCACGGTCTCCGCCTGTGTGACGCTGCCGGTCCGGTCTTTGATCGCTGCAGCGATCTTCTCCGCGTCCGCCCTTTGCTTCAGGTGAGTGTCCGGATCGAGCGTTTCGGAAAAATACACGCCTTTGTAATCACCGAAATCTGCTGTCAGGGTGCAGAAACCTTCCGGTTTGAAGTTCTCAATCTCCTTCCGGCGTTTTACCAGGATCGCGAGTGTCGGCGTCTGAACGCGGCCGATGCTCAGCAGCGTATCGTACTTCAGCGTAAATGCCCGGCTGGCGTTCATTCCGACCAGCCAGTCCGCTTTGCTTCGGCAACGGGCGCTCTCGTAAAGCCCGTCGTAGTCCGCACCGGGACGGATCGTCTGGAAGCCTTCCCTGATCGCCTCGTCGGTCATGGACGAGATCCACAGGCGCTGGAACGGCTTTTTGCATCCGGCTTTTTCATAGATATAGCGGAAGATCAGTTCGCCTTCACGTCCGGCATCCGTTGCGCAGATCAGTGAATCAGTTTCCTTGTCGTTGATCAGTTTTTTGACTTTTGTAAACTGTGACCTGGTTGCCGGGATGACCTTCAGCGGGATTGTCTCCGGAAGGATCGGCAGGGTTGCAAAGGACCACTTTTTAAACTTCTCGTCCAGCTCGTCCGGCTCCACCAGCGTCACCAGGTGACCGACCGCCCACGTCACGATATACTGTTCCCCGATCAGGCAGCCGTCTCCGCCGGTCCGGCATCCGAGCACCCGCGCGATATCACGTCCCACGCTTGGCTTTTCAGCCACCACTACAATCTTACCCATTCATTCCTCCGGATCATTTCTGCTCCTCAGAACCACTGTCCATGATTATGAATTGATCCCGTAGACCTGCATCGCGTTTTCAGTCGTAAACGCCGCGACCTCTTCCGGTTTCTCTCCCCTCAGCTCTGCCATCTTCAGCCCGACATACCGTACGTTCGCCGGCTCATTTCTGCGCCCGCGTACGGGTTCCGGTGCCATGTAGGGACTGTCCGTCTCGATCAGCAGCCGGTCCTTCGGAACCAGCTTCACCGCTTCCTGGAGCCTCGGGGCTTTTTTGAAGGTCAGCGGCCCTGCAAAGGAGATATAGTATCCGAGTTTCAGGTATTCCTTCGCGATCTCGGCACTGCCGGAGAAACAGTGGATGATCCCGCCGGTCAGGCGGGCTTTCATGCCTTTCATGATCTCCAGCATCTCCTGGTGGGCGTCCCGGATATGGTACGCGACCGGCGCCTTCAGTTCCCAGGCCAGTTCCATCTGGCGGATGCATACTTCCCGCTGGACGTCCCGCGGACTGTGGTCATAGTAGAAATCCAGGCCGATCTCGCCGATGGCACGGATCCGGCCCTTCTGATACATTTCCCGGAGTTCATCCAGGTTGCTTTCCCGGAACCGGCTGGCTTCATGGGGATGGAATCCGCCGGCCGCAACAACGCCGGAATGGGCTGCCGCAAACGCGGCAGCCCTCCTGGAAGTTTCCATATCCGAACCGATCACCGCGCAGCGGGTGACGCCGTTTGCCTTCATCCGGGAAAGAACTTCCTCCCGGTCTTCATCAAAGGCTTCCTCGTCCACATGGCAGTGACTGTCAAACCATTCGGTCATCCGATGATCGCTCCGTCCTCAACGCCTTCCCCGACGCTGACCAGCCGCAGGTTGCCGCTGTCGTCCATCGCGGAAAGAATCATGCCCTGGCTTTCGATCCCGGCAAGCTTCGCGGGCTTCAGGTTGGCGATCACCGCCACCTGCGTTCCCACCAGCGTTTCGGGATCGTACCACTTCTGGATTCCGCTGACCACGGTGCGTTCCCCGTCCTTGCCCAGTCCGAGGCGGAACTTCAGCAGCTTGCTGCTCTTCTCCACCCTTTCACACGCAAGCACCCGGGCCACCTGGATCTTGCACTTGAAGAAGTCGTCAATGGAGATCTCCGCAGGGAACTCCGGCTCCGCATGCTTCTTCTCAGCCTTCTGTTCCTTCTTCTGCTGCTTCTCTTCCGCCTTGGCTTCCTTCTTCTCTTCCTTGCCGCCGCTGAGCGCTTCCAGTTCCTTGTTCACGTCGATGCGGGGGAAGAGTGCGTCGCCCTTGCAGACCTTCGTGCCGGCAGGCAGCATCCCGAAGCTCTTCAGGCTGTCCCAGCTCTTCAGGCTTTCATCCGTCACACCCAGCTGCGTAAAGATACGGTTGGGCGTGGAGGGCATGAACGGCCCGATCAGCACGGCGGCAAAGCGCACGCACTCCGCCAGCGTCAGCATGACGTTCGCCAGGCGGTCCTTCTTCTCCGGATCCTTTCCAAGCACCCAGGGCTGAGTAAGATCGATATACTTGTTGCATTCGCCGATAACCTTCCAGATCTCTGCCAGGGCCTGTGAGAACTG
Organism: uncultured Eubacteriales bacterium; assembly: GCA_902793605.1. Lineage (GTDB taxonomy): Bacteria > Bacillota > Clostridia > Christensenellales > Aristaeellaceae > Aristaeella. The sequence goes on along the minus strand of CADBEB010000006.1, from coordinate 94,843 downwards.
CAGCTTGTCCATCTGCTCGTCCACCAGGGCCGGCAGCGCGGCACAATGCTCCTTCAGGGGCAGGTCCAGTTCCGGATCGACCGCGTCGGTCCAGGCAGGCAGTTCACCGCCGAAATATTTCTCGATCATCGCGACGGTCCGGCTGACCAGGTTGCCCAGGTCGTTGGCCAGGTCCGCGTTCATCCGGATCAGGAAGGATTCGTTGGTATAGTTGCCGTCCGCGCCGAAAGGCATCTCCCTCATCAGGTAGTAGCGCAGCGGATCTACGCCGTAGCGTGCTACGATGGGTTGCGGATAGACCACATTGCCCTTGGATTTGCTCATCTTGTCGTTGCCGAACAGCAGCCAGCCGTGGCCGAACACCTGCTTCGGCAGCGGCAGCCCCAGCGCGTGCAGCATGATCGGCCAGTAGATCGTATGGAACCGCACGATCTCCTTGCCTACCAGATGGATATCCGCCGGCCAGTATTTCCGGAACAGCTCGTCGTGATCCGTGCCGTATCCCAGTGCGGTGATGTAGTTGCTCAGCGCGTCAATCCAGACATAAACGGTGTGCTTTTCGTCAAAGTCCACCGGAACGCCCCACTTGACGCTGGTGCGGCTGACGCACAGGTCCTGCAGGCCCGGCCGCAGGAAATTGGTCAGCATCTCGTTGGCGCGTTTCGCCGGCTGAATGAAGTCCGGATGGGTCTCGATATAGTCGATCAGCCAGTCCTGGTACTTGCTCATCTTGAAGAAATAGCTCTCTTCGGTCATCGGCTGGCACGCGCGTCCGCAGTCCGGGCAGACTTTCACGCCTTCCTTGTCCACCAGCTGCGTGGGCGTCCAGAAGCTCTCACAGTCCGTACAGTACATACCTTCGTATTCGGCCTTGTAGATATCTCCCTGTTCATAGAACGTACGGAAGATCTTCTGGACGATCTTCATGTGCCGCTCTTCGGTCGTGCGGATAAAGTCGTCGTACCGGATATCCATGAGCTTCCAGAGTTCCTTTGTTTCCGCGACGATCTTGTCAACATATTCAATCGGCGTTACCCCGGCCTCAGTCGCTTTCTTCTCGATCTTCTGGCCGTGCTCGTCCGTGCCGGTCAGGAAATAGGTATCGTAACCCTGCAGTTTCTTGAATCGGGTCATCGTATCGGCCGCGACCGTCGTGTAGGTATGGCCGATGGTCATGTTGCCGGACGGATAATAGATCGGCGTGGTGATGTAGAAGGTCTTTCTGTTCTCGCTCATGGTTCGTTCCCTCCTGATTTAGTGAAAAGGGCTGTTGCGACGCAACAGCCCTTGATCTTCCTGACCGGTGTTTACTGAGCTTCGGCCGCGGTCTCAACGGGATAGACGGAGACCTGCTTGCGGTCCTTGCCCAGGCGCTCGAACCGAACGATACCGGTGGTCTTGGCGAACAGGGTATCATCCTTGCCGATGCCTACGTTATGGCCGGGATGGATGTGGGTGCCGCGCTGCCGCACCAGAATGTTGCCGGCCAGAGCCAGCTGACCGTCGGCGCGCTTCGGTCCCAGACGCTTGGACTCGCTGTCGCGGCCGTTGCGCGTGGAGCCCATACCTTTTTTATGGGCGAACATCTGAAGATTAAGCTTCATCATGGTTGTTTCCTCCGTTCTTTGATGGAAAGTGTCACGTTCTGCGGATACTCTGTTGTCAGGTCTTCCAGTCCCTGCCGGAGCGCTTTCATCAGGATCTGCGCCTTTTCATTCTCCGCCTCCGTTCTGTCCGGAAGCTCGAAGGCCAGAATCCCTCGCTCGGGGTTGTGCTCGGTGATCCGGGGGATCACACCGCAAACGCTCTCGAGCGCGTTCACACAGGTACAGGTCAGGATCGAAACCGCTGCGCAGACGATATCACTGCCTGCTTCAGCCCAGCCGCTGTGCCCTTCGGCCCGGCAGCCGATCAGATCCTCCCCGTCCCGATACAGGACAGCGGTGATCATTATGCGTTGATCGCGGTGATCTCCACCTTGGTGTAGGGCTGACGATGGCCGATCTTCCTCTTGGAATCCTTCTTGCTCTTGTACTTGTAAACGGTGATCTTCTCACCCTTTACCTGAGCCAGCACCTTGCCTTCAACCTTGGCACCTTCGAGGATGGGATTGCCGACCTTGGCTTCGCCTTCTCCGCCGATCATCAGCACGTCGAAGGAAATCGAGGAATCAGCTTCCTGGTTGACTTTGTCGATGTAGATCACATCGCCCTGGGAAACACGGTATTGTCTGCCGCCAGCTGCAATAATGGCATACATGGGACAGCACCTCCTGATTACAATCTCGCCGGGATTCTGAGGTTGCGCCGGGGCGCATTTGGACAGACCTCTCCCGAGCGGCTACCTGAATAAGATATCACTTTGTCTTATGGGCTGTCAAGCTTTATTTTTCGTGTTTCCGGCTTATTTCTTGTAGACGTCAGCCATTTCAAACGTACCCACCTGGTCGGACGTGCCGAAAGCCAGGATATCCGCCTGTTCGCGGCCGTACGGATCCGATTTGACGACCTGATTCAGCTGGTTGCCCATGAAGGCGATCACCGCGCTCTGTCCGCCGTCCAGATTCACACCCACGGTACATCCCCTGTCCAGCAGCAGCTGTGCAAGATAAGCCATCTGGGTTCCCTTGGACCGCTTCACGCGTCCCTCGCACATGATCACAATATAGTGCCCGTCCTCCGCCACGCCCATCGCGAGCCTGGGATTGTAAGATTTGTTGCACAGCTTCTCGGCATACTCAGTCAGTTTTCCGTCCTTCACCAGGCACGGACCGAAGGAGTAGACCTGGATCGCACCGTCTTTGACATACTCCGGCGCGCTCTTTTCCTTGTTCGGCAGGCTTTCCGCATGTCCGTCCCTGTACAGGGCCAGCGTCTCATAAGTCGGCATGGAACCCCAGGAATACATCAGCTTATGCGGATCGTCGAAGATGACCTCGCCGTTCCGGACCTCAATACCGGTCGGATAGCTCGCCTTGATCCGGTAAATGTAGTAGTCCGTCGTCGTTGCGAAAACCACCTTGTTATCCTTGGCGATATTGCGTACGAAGTCCTTGACACTCTTCGGCTTCTCGGGATCCTTGTAAACGGTTGTGGGCAGCTCGCCCGCCGCCGTATCGCACCAGATGTTGGCCGTAAAGCAGTAGAAGGGGTGCTTCTTGTCCGGCTCCTCGCGCGTCCGTTCGATCACGACTCGCAGGGTCTTGTTTACATAGATATAATGACCGTTTTCGTCGTCCGCATAAACGTATTCGCCGTCATTCAGGAATCCCTGTGCGTTCAGTTCCACGTCCGCCCATTCCGGCGCGGTCACGTTCTTGAAGCGGCTCATCGGGATCGTGTCGTCCTTATTGCCGGAATCTTCAGCTGCCTTTTCTGCTTCCGCCGGTTCCTCCGCGGTCACCTTTCCGGTCTCTCCTTCAGCTTCTTTCCCGGTTTCCTCTTCCGTGACGTCCTCTTCCGTCTCTTCGGACACTTCCTCCTCGAGGGGTTCCTCATCTTCTGCCGGTTCTTCCGCAGGTTTCTCCTCCGCGTCGGATGCCGGGGCCTCTTCCGTGCTTTCCTCCGGTTCCGTTTCCTTTACCTTTGCAGGCTGAGCCGCGCTGGCGATATGCTCCAGGAAATCATTCTTCGCTTCATCCGCCCCGACTTCGGTGGCATACAGGCCGAAGTGATCGTAAGGATACTTCTTTGCCCCGGTCGTCTCGACCTTGAACTCTTCAAACTTGGCGCCTTTCCCGGCGCCCATGCCCTTCTGGCTGACGTGGAGAGCGAAGGCTTCCGCGGCCAGTTCCGCGCCGGTCTTCCCGTCGAAGGCGGAAAGCGGCTGATCCCAGTCCAGGACGGTCTGGTCCGCCTCATCGCCGTAGAGATGCAGGTACAGTTTTCGGACCTGCCAGGTTCCGTAAGCGGACGCCGAATCCGGAGACTGCGCGGCGTCTGCGGCCAGCGTGAAGCATTCCTTCGCCGCATCCGCGATCATCTTGTGCTGGGGATGACCGTACTCACCGTTCTCCGCCTGGGTCACCACGACCTCAGGCTTGAACCGGCGGTAAAGCTCTGTCACCCAGTCCAGTACCTTCTGCTTCCCGCCTGCCTCCTTATAGGCGTCTTTGGCCTTACCTGTTTTGGCATACCGGTCACTGAAGTTCCCGAAGGCAGGGTAATTCCGCACCCCCATGTGCCACAGCCCGTTCAGCGCTTCGCTGCGCCGGGTGGGGTTGCTCGGAGACAGGTAGGCGACCTGGACGGCATTGCCCCGTTCAGCGCTGTAGGTCGGGATGGCGCCGCCGGTGAACAGCAGTTCGTCATCCGGATGGGCGACAAGGATCATCAGATCCGCCTTTTCGAGCGGCGGCTCCCAGCGCTGGACCCAGTCCGGGGCCTCCCCCCGCCCGAATGCATAGATCTCATTGAAGCCCAGGATATTCTTCTTTTCCGTTGTGGACAGGATCCGGATCTTCTTCAGTCCGTCCAGTTCATAATACGCGTGATAAAAACGGGGATCGCCTTCGGCGACCGTCACCCACTCGTCCCCGCTCTTTTTCTGGATCACATAGCTTGCCGGCAGATTCCGGAAGCAGAGATACAGTCCGTAGATCGGTTTTTCCGAGGTAAGGGTCACCCACGGCTCGTTCCGTTTGCTGCTCTCCCAGAAGGTTGTGTACTTCCCGTCCGTGATGGCCTTGATCTTTCCGTTTTTGTCGACCACCTTGACTGTGCAGCCGGCTGTCAGGTCTTCCGCTTCCTCTGCCCAGGCAGCTGCCGCCAGCAGGAGCAGCGCCAGCAGGAGCGGGAGGATGATCTTCAGTCTTTTCATGTTCAGTTCATTTCCTTGTTTTGATATTCATAGACGCAGCGACTCATGTCTTTCTGAGTTTTTATCGTAGCGCATCTGCGAAGGATTCCGCCCCGAAACGGTCCGGCAGTCCAAGCCATTCGGCACAGGTGGCCCCGATATCCGCATAGGTCTTCCGGTCGCCGAGGGCGACAGCCTTCTGCATCCCCGGTGTCCAGGCCAGGATCGGGATGTACTCCCGGCTGTGGTCCGTCGTCTGCAGATAGGTGGGGTCGCAGCCGTGGTCCGCTGTAATGATCATCAGATCCCCGGGATTGAGCAGTTCCAGCATCACCTTCAGCCAGACGTCAAACGCCTCCAGTGCACCGGCAAAGCCCTTCGGGTCGTTCCGATGGCCGAACACGGAATCCGTATCCACCAGGTTGGTAAAGCACAGGCCGTTGAAATCGGTCTTCATAAACCGGATCAGTGACTCAATGCAGGCCGGGTTTCCGGCGGCATGGTCGCTCTTCGTCAGGCCCCGGTGCGCAAAGATATCTTCAATCTTCCCGACGCCGATGCTCTCCAGTCCCGCTTCCTTGACCGCGTCGCAAAGCGTCCGGCCGCAGGGCGGCAGGGAGAAGTCCCGCCGGTTGCCGGTCCGGATAAAGTGCCCGGATCCCGTACCGATGAAGGGACGCGCGATCACCCGGCCGACGCCGAGGTCTCCCTGCAGCATATCCCGCGCGATCCGGCAGAATTCGTACAGCTTCTCCGGCGGGAAAAACTCTTCATGGCAGGCGATCTGAAACACGCTGTCCGCGCTGGTATAGACGATCGGGGTCTTGTCACGCATGTGCTGCTCGCCAAGTTCATCCAGGATTACCGTGCCGGATTCGGGACGGTTTCCGATGACCTTGTGGCCGATGGCCTGCTCAAACGCTTCAATAAAGGAAGCAGGGAAACCGTGCGGGAAGGTGGGAAAAGCTTTCTCCACCCGGACGCCGGCAATCTCCCAGTGGCCGGAGGTCGTATCCTTGCCCTTGCTGCGCTCGGCAGCGCGGCCGTATGCACCGGCGACCGGCCCGTCCCAGTGGTATCCGGTCGAGGTAATTTTACCCAGGCCAATGGCAGCCATGTTCGGCAGCTTCGGATCACACGCGGCGATCACATGGCCCAGGGTATTGGTCCCGACATCGCCGTAGTCGGCGGCGTCCGGCAATTCACCGGCGCCCACTGCATCCAGTACGGTCAGAAATACGCGGCTCATGCTTCTTCCTCCTTTTCGATCCATGGTTCTTCAGTAAACTCCGGGTCGGCTTCCGGCATGTGTTCGCAGACCATCAGGAATGCGTCTTCGTCGTTGTCTTCGTAATACCGTTTCCGTTTCCCCACGGAGAGAAAGCCGAGGCTTTTGTAGAGGTTCTGTGCGCGCAGGTTGCTCACCCGCACCTCCAGCGTCGCGTAGGACGCGCCGAGGTTGGACAGGATCCGGAGGAGTTCCTCCGTCAGTTTCCGCCCGACGCCCCGTCCCCGGGCTTCCTCCGCCACCGCGATATTGGTGATATGGCTCTCGTCCAGGATGATCCATGCGCCGGCGTAGCCGATCACCCGGCCTCCCTCTTCCGCCACCAGGTACCGTGCCGCGACATTTCGCGTCAGTTCCTGCCGGAAGCTCTCCCGGCTCCAGGGGCGGGCAAACGTTGCTTCCTCCAGCGCGGCCACCTGATCCACATCCTTCAGCCGCATCCGGCGGATGATCGTCTCACTCACGAGCCATAGCCTCCAGCAGTTTTTTGTTCTTTTGTGCGTTCGGCGGGCGCAGGTAGGTCGCCTGCAGGTTCAGGTAGTCTGTCCGGCTTCCTTTCTTCAGGGCGATCATCCCCGCGGCGGACGGCCGGAGGAATCCCATGTGAGTTTCGGCAAACACCGCCTGTTTTCCGAGCATTTCGGCGATCCTCTCCCGGTGTACCGGTACGCCGTCCCCGATGAACAGGAAACGGTCTCCCAGGGGCCTGACCGTTTCCAGGAAATCCTCCAGCTTCATGGGAGCGTCCCCGGTCAGCCTCTCCCCGTTCCGGAAAGCCGCACCGTATACCTGACCGGCGCGCGCGTCCTGGATCGGGCAGACGATGCCTTCGAACCTGCCGGCGGAAGCGCTTAACGCCTCCAGCGCATCCACGGGAATGCAGGGCAGACCCGCCCCGTGCGCCAGCCCTTTCGCAGTCGCCACGCCGATCCGTACGCCGGTAAAGCTCCCCGGGCCTGTCACCGCTGCGATCGCGTCCAATTCCTTCAGCTCCGTTCCGGCCGCATGCAGGGCTGCTTCAACCATCGGCATCAGGCTGGCGGAATGCGTGTTCCGGTTCTGGGCCGTGAACTCACTGTAAACCTTTTCCTCATCCATTACCGCCGCACCGCAGACCGGCCCGGAGGTATCGATCACAAGTATCTTCATTGCTTCAGGCCTCATCCGGAAGGATCGTCCGGAACGCGCCGCGGCTTTCCGAAGTGATCCGGCGGGTCGTTTCACCCTCCGCCTCCAGGCGGATCAGCAAACAGTCTTCCGGGACCGCCTCCGGGCACCTGCCCGGCCATTCAACCAGCGCGATCCCGTCTCCGCCGAGATATTCGTCCATTCCGAGTTCGTACAGTTCCTCCTCGTTTTCAAGTCGGTACCAGTCAAAATGATACAGCGGACAGCTTCCGCTTTCATACACGTTCAGGATCGTGAAGCTGGGGCTGGTGACCGTCTCCGTCACGCCGAGTCCGCGAGCAATCCCCCGGGCCAGCTCGCTCTTGCCGGCTCCCAGTTCTCCTTCCAGCAGCACCACGTCTCCCGGCCGCAGCTGTCCCGCCAGCCGTTCCCCCAGTGCCCGTGTCTCCATGGCACTTTTTGTTACTACCATGATATTCCCCATACTCTCATCATTCTGTCAGAATCCGGTTCATGAATTCTGAATTATGAATTCAACTCAATCCTTGCAGCGCCGGTCGGGCGGATGTTCAGTACAGAGCAGGCATGCTCACCGAAAGCCCGGTTCATCATGTCCACAAAAGGCTCCACCATGTCGAGCGGGACGAAGTTCAGCGTCGTCCCGGCAAATCCACCGCCATGGATCCGCCACGCGCCCTTCCCCTTCAGCATCATCTCAGCCAGGCAGAGCGCCAGGCTGAGGCTCTGGTCGCGGTTATCCGCAAATACATTCTGCAGGTACATATAGCTGGAGCGGCCGCTGTCGATGATCAGCTGCAGGAAATCGTCGATCCGGTCTTCCTTCAGCGCTGCGACCTGTTCCGGTACGCGGTCATTCTCCAGGATGAAGTGCACCGCCCGCATGATGGCGCGGTCGCTGACCGTCTGGCGGAGGAAAGCCAGTCCCGCTGTCAGCTGATCCGTTGTCACGCCGCGCAGCACCTGTTTCCCGAAGCATGCGGCGACCTGTTTCATTTCCGCCGGGATCGCCGCATACTGATCCGTCAGGTTCGCGTGGGATCCGCCGGTCGCAACGACCACCAGCGCATATCCGCGGCTGGCAAAATCGTAGCTGAGCGGTTCCACTTCCGGCTTGTCGTTATCCCGGAAATCCACCGTGACCAGTCCGCCGGCTGCACTGGCCATCTGGTCAAGCAGACCTGAAGGTTTTCCAAAATAACGGTTCTCAGCCATCTGGCTGATCTGTGCCCGCAGTACATAAGGCATATCAAATCGATTGTACAGGCTGTCAAAGACCCCGGTCAGCATCACTTCCAGCGCTGCGCTGCTGCTCAGTCCGCTGCCTCCGGCAACCGTGGAGGTAACGGCTGCGTCAAAGCCTCCGATCCGGTAGCCGTTCTGCTGCATACCCGCTGCCACGCCACGGATCAGTGCCTTTGTAGTGCCCTGTTCCTCCGGCCGGACGGAAAGATCTGACAGGTCCACCTCGATAGGTTCGTAACCTTCGCTGTGGAAACGGACCGTCATATCCTCCCTCGGGGTCACTGCGCACAGCGCGTCCAGGTTCACGGCTGCAGCGAGCACGCGCCCGTTGTTGTGATCTGTATGGTTTCCGCCGATCTCCGTCCGTCCGGGTGCGCTGACCAGCTGCAGGTCTGCCCGTTCGCCGAAGATTTCAGCATGACGGCGGATCAGTGCGGCATAACGGGCTTTCTGGCTCTCCAGCACTGCCCCGCCCGCCCCGTAGAGCCAGTTCAGCTGCTGCGCGGTCTTCTCCGTCTCCAGGGCCTGAATTATCTTGTCCGCATGGTTCATACTGCTTCCTCCTTAAATCATCACCGGATATACTTCTGCCAGATGGCGATCATCTCATTCAGTCCCTTGGCTTCCACGCTGTGACAGAACTCCGCCCAGCTTTCATCTGTCAGCTCGGTATCTCCTGTCACAAAGCAGGCCATCGCCTTCTCCACATATCCTGAGAGGTCTCTCTGAATCTCCGCGATACGCTTCTCGTCCTCCGCCGTCAGGGTGACCTGCGGGAAAGGACGGACCGTAAATGCCTTGAGGGCTGAAAGCTGCTCGATGTTCCTGCGGGTAGCCTCATCCGTATAGCGCAGCTGGAATTCCGAATCCGTCACTCCCGGAGCCGTTCCGCCTTCGCTGATCGTGTTCTCCGGCAGGATCACTTCTCCGGCGGTCTGGAGATCGGCGTTCCACTCCCAGTATCCGCCTTCGGTCAGGATATAGTCTTCGCCTTCTTTGCCATAGTGGGCCAGCCGGCTTGTCTCCTCCGTGTAGAGCCGGTTGACCCAGGCAACCAGCTTCTCCGGTTCTTTGCAAGCGGAGGTGATGGCGAAGGTTCCGCGGATCACATCACCGATCAGGTCCCGGTAGATCCGTTTCCCGTTATACTCAAGCGGCTCCATCAGCGTGTACTGGCTGATGGCTGCCTGGGGGACAACGGTCAGCGGGGAACAGGACAGCATCACTCCGTAAGGGATGCTCTTCTTCTCGTCCGTGATCTGCCGCATGCCGTCCGTAATGCTGAAGCCGCTCGGATCGAGCAGGCCTTCTTCCCAAAGTGAATGCAGCCAGGCCAGGAAAGCGCGGTTTTCCTCCGATGTCAGGGAAGAGGTCACGGTCCCGTCTTTCGCAGTGACATAATAATCGTTGTCAATGATGCCGAAAGCATGGCCCAGGAAGCGGAGCTCCCACATGCCGATAAAGGTCAGCGGGATTTCATCCCGCTGGTAGTTGCCGTTGGGATCCTTTTCCCTGAAAGCCCTCAGGACTTCCGTCAGTTCTTCCGCGGTTTTCGGTGTTTCCAGATTCAGCTTCTTCAGCCAGTTGGTATTGATCCACAGGGCATCGTTGTTCTGGAGGCGGTTGAATGCCGGAAGCGCCGGGATGGCGCCGTCCGTGAGCGTGACCGCCTGCTTCGCTTCCGGATCTTCTTCCAGCAGTTTCCACAGGTCCGGCGCATACTCTTCCAGATAGGGCGCCAGGTCGATGATCCGGCCGGCCTCATACAGGTCCCGTACTTCGGCGCTTGTCAGTTCCGCCTTGAACAGAACATCAGGCAGGTTCTCCCCCTGCAGGATCTCCTTTTTCCGCTCCGTCCATCGTTCCGCATCGGTAAACTGGGAGAACTGGAAACTGATGCCGGTGATCTCCTGCATCCTGCTGAAGAAGAGGTTCGTCTCCCAGTTCCTCCCCGAAAGTTCTCCGTCATATCCCTCCATGGTGAAGTCCGGCGCTTTCTGAGCGGTCTCGGCAAAAGCCTGCGAGAACAGCAGCAGAACGGCCAGAAGCACTGTAATCCCTTTACGCATGAAGGTTCCTCCCACACAGCATATGATTTCCGAAGGTTCAGGGCGACCGGAGACCCCGGTCGTTTCCGCAGAAGCGAAATCCCTTTTCATATGTTCCGATTGAAACATATATGTTATAATATTATACCTTTTTTCGGCTGCTTTTACCAGTCTTCTTTTCCCTTTCACACAAAAAAGAACAGCGGGCTTTTATACCCGCTGTCCAATCATGATCCTTACTTTTTCCGCTTCAGGAAACCCGGAACGCCGTGGCTGTCGGTTTCCATCGCCTGATTCTGGGGAACCGGCTGGAAACTGCCGGTCTGCCCGGTCACCTGACCGTTGCTGTTAAACAGCGGCTGGTAGTTCTGGGGCTGCGCCGCTCCAAAGTTCGGATTGGCCTGGCCCATGTCAGGCTGCACGGTGAAAGGGCGCGTCGCCTGGACCGGTTGCTGCGGCGAAGTCTGCTGGTAGCTGAACCCGGTCTGGAACGAACCGGTATTCACCATACCGGGAACGCCCATGCTGGGACGGCTGCTGCTCATGAAGGTCGGCACTTCACCGGTGTGGCCGGTAGAGAAGGGGCTGGCAGCAGGCGCCGGCGTGTCAAACACGCTCTGTGGCGCCGCAGGTTCCGTCTTGGCAAAGCTGGTCCCGAAGGAGCCGAACAGGCGTTCATGCTCGATCTCGCGCGGCTTCCTCGCGGGTTCCTTCGTCGGGAACGGCGTCTTCTCGAAGCCGGTCGCGATAACGGTGATCCGCACCTCGTCATCCATGGTCTCGTCGATCCCCGCGCCGAAGATGATGTTGGCATCCGGATCAGCTGCTTCCATGATCAGGTTTGCCGCTTCGTTGATATCCACGATCGAGATGTCCTCGCCGCCGGTAACGTTGATCAGAACAGCGCGCGCGCCGTCGATGTTGGTCTCAAGCAGCGGAGAGGAGATCGCATTCTTTGCCGCATCAACGAGCTTGTTCTCGCCCCGTCCGATGCCGATGCCCATATGCGCCATACCGCCGGATTCCATGACGGTCTTCACGTCTGCAAAGTCCAGGTTGATCATCGCGGGAACGGCGATCAGGTCGCTGATGCCCTGGATGCCCTGACGCAGCACATCGTCTGCGATCCGGAAAGCTTCCAGCATCGTGGTTCCTTTATTGACGACCTGCAGCAGGCGGTCGTTCGGGATCACCACGAGGGTATCCACATGCTGCTTCAGTTCCGCAATGCCGGCTTCGGCATTCTTCATCCGTTGTTTACCCTCGAAATTGAAGGGCTTGGTAACGACTGCGATGGTCAGCGTACCCAGATCACGGGCAATCTCCGCAACCACAGGCGCAGCGCCGGTCCCGGTGCCGCCACCCATACCGGCGGTGATGAACACGAGATCCGCCCCCTTCAGTGCGGAAGCGATTTCTTCGCGGCTCTCTTCCGCTGCGCGGCGGCCCACCTCAGGGATCGCGCCGGCACCGAGGCCTTTCGTCAGCTTCTCGCCGATCTGGATCTTGACCTGGGCGTTGGTTTGGCTGAGGGCCTGGCGGTCCGTGTTGACTGAAATGAATTCAACTCCGCGAAGACCGGCATCCACCATCCGGTTGACGGCATTGTTCCCGCCGCCGCCGCATCCGACGACCTTGATCGTTGCAAAAGTGTTCTGTTCTTCGTTCTGGAATTCGATCATGCTCTTAACCTCCCAACAGACTGCGGAAAAAGTCCTTTATCCGGTTACCTGCTCCCGATGCAGGCTGACGCTGCTGCTCAATCGTATCGATGATCAGATCCATCAGCCCCAGGGCGCTTGAGAAACAATGACTGTTCAGCTTAGTGGTCCGGCGGGGCGTCTCCTGAACCGGCCTGCCCAGTCTGCCGGAGAGGTATTCCTTGCCGCCGCGGTTGAAGCTCAGCCCGCCGCCGGTCAGGAACACGCTGGACCAGCTTCCCAGGCCGCCGAAATCGTCGTCCACCGCTTCCTTGATCTTTGCGCAGATCTCATCCAGCTCGCGGCAGATAATCGGCTTGACCTGCTCCCGGGTGAAAGCGGTGCCCTTCTGTCCGTCTGCGCCCGGAACCTCATAGGTCTCGCCGGAGGTTTCGATCCCGTATACAAACTTGCGCTTGATGTCTTCTGCGGCACTCAGGGAAATATCTAGCTCTTCCGCCAGCGCAACGGCGATATCGCCACCGCCCACGTCCAGCACTTTGTGATAGATGATCGCGTCACCTTCCACGCCGATGATCTCGGTATTCAGGTATCCCATGTCGATCAGGACAGAGGTATGATCCCGTTCCTGTTCGTTCAGGTAGAGCATAGCTTCGCCGGCGGAGGTGGAATAGAATCCGGTCACCACGATCCCCAGGTCGGCCATCCGGTTGGTCACATCATCGATGAAAAAGCGGTTGCCTACACAGAAGCTGATGAACGCGGTCATCTCCCGGCCTTTCATTCCGACAGGCTCCAGCGTCTTCTTTCCGCTGTCGACCATGAACCAGGCGGGGCTTGAATGCACAACGACGCCGGGAACGTTGGTCAGGTTCTCCGCCGCCTTGCTGAAGGCGGTCTTCACGTCGGCAGAAGTGACCCGCGGATCGGTTCCCTTCAGCTGGATGGTCACCTTGGTTGCATAAACATGGGTAAATGCGCCGGGCACGCCGACGTTGATCTCCTTGATCTTGCTGCCGGACTGTTCTTCAGCGTCCGCAATGGAGCGGCGGATCGCCTCATCCAGCATACCGGGGTTGTTCCACCCTTCTGCCAGGTAACCGTCATACTTGGTAACGCCGGCAGCAGTAATGTCACAGCGCTGACTGCCGCTGTTTTCGGCAACGAGCGTAACAATTTTGCTGGTTCCGAAATCAATGGCTGCAACCGTTGTTTTCATAGGTTTCTCATGCCCCCTGTTTTCGGGTCCCGGTGATGCGTTGCGAACCGGTTCCTTCCAAATAATGCATATCGTCAATAATTATAGCCCGATTATGCTGCAATTGCAAGTGTTCGCGCATGATTTATTACATTTTTCTTCCGCTTTTGTAACAATTTTATTCTGATCCGCTGTTCAGGGAGCATAGATCGGCGTTTCCGGTTTTGATACATTGATTGTTCCGCCGGTCTTCTGCAGGTTATGCAATTCTTCCCGGACCAGCAGCATGCTGCGCAGTTTTGCATGGAGATCGCTCATATCGCCGAGGCTGACAGTGTAGCCGTCGCGTGTCTCCAGCAGAATGGAATCCGTGTTGCTCATATCTGCTTCCTTGATCTCTGCGGTACATCCAAGCACTTTCATGTGCAGAAACAGGCTGCTCAGGATCTCCTGCTGTTTCTCGTTCCCGAGGACGATCTCCTGTCCGACCATCGTGTTGGAGCGAACGTCAAGCCCTTTGACCTCGACCAAGCCCTCTGGCCGGTAGGTCGGGTTCTCTTCCTCGCGCATCACCATGCGGTTCTTGTCCATAACATAGGTGATACCGCAGTAGGTCAGCCAGCAGCATTCTTCCCTCTCCCGGATACTCAGTACCACCGTCTGCGGCAAATCCCGGATCATGTACCGGAACTGCAGGCGGTAGTCGGATGCGATCCTCTGTCCCACCGCGTTCTCATTGATCGTCAGGATGGAATCGCCAAGCCGGATCCCGCTGATCCGTATGATCTCGCTTGCCGGAATATCCCGGTTCCCGGTGACCTGGATGTCCCTGACCGTGAAAACTGCAAAACGAAGCACCAGCACTGCGGCGATCAGCGTAAGCAGAACGATCAGCAATGCCGGAAGATATTTCCTTTTCTCTTTTTCCTTCCTTACGGCACTGCGCGGCCGTCTCTTTACGGTTTCTGTTCCGGAATCCCGGTTCCCGATCCCGTCCGAACGCTGCGTCTGCCAGAAATCTCCCATCCGCTGGTTGACATTTTCTGAACGGACGTCTTTGAGTTCCGGTGCGTCCTCAGGTTCATCAAAAGGATTGCTGTTCAGCGGGGCCGGGCCGAACCAGGTATTTTTCTGCCAGTCGCGGACACCCTGGCCGCTGACTTCCCCGGCTCTTCTGCCGGAGGATTCAGGGCGGTAGCCGCCGTTCGGTCCTTCCACGAATCAGCCTTCTCCTTTTCGCAATGTTTATTTAAAGCAAAACAGACTCCGGTCTGTTTTTATGATTCCATTACAGGCTGTGAACGATTTCCTTAAAGACCCGACCGCGTTCTTCATAGTCCTTGAACATATCAAAACTTGCGCATGCGGGGCTGAGAAGCACAGACCAGCCCTTGTCCGCCAGGTCCCTGGCTTTTTCAACAGCCTCCCTCAGCGTGCCGGCCTCAGTAATCGAGCTGAAACCGGCTCTTTCCAGGCTGTTCCGGATCAGTCCCGCCGTCTCGCCGATCACTACCACCTGCCGGATCATCGGGCTGTTCACGATCTCCCGGGAGAGTGCGTCGAAGGACGCATGCTTATCGTAGCCGCCGAGGATGATCACCGTCGGCTGGCTCATGGTCTGGACGGCCTTGATCGTTGAATCGGGATTGGTACCTTTACTGTCGTTAATGTATTCGATACCATCCAGTTCGCGGACGGATTCGATCCGGTGCTCTACCCCGCGGAATGTCTTCAGGCTGTGACGGATTACAGGCGCCGGCACGTTCATCGCCGCGGCAACACAGACCGCACCCAGTGCATTTTCCAGGTTGTGCGGTCCGGGAATAAATATCTCCTCGGTCCGGCAGACACGGCGCTCGCTCCCGTTCATGGCAAACCAGATCTCGCCGTTCCGGACGAAAGCGCCGTTCTTGACTTCCTTTTTCCGGCTGAATTCCAGCACCTTGCTCCTGACCTGCCTGCTGAGACCCTCCAGCGCCGGATCATCCGCGTTGAAAACAGCGAAGTCCTGGGCCGTCTGGTTCCGGAACATACGCATCTTCATGGCCGTATAGACTTCCATGGTGCCGTGTCGGTTCAGGTGATCCTCCGTGATGTTGGTCAGCAGCGCGACATGCGGATGGAAGGTATCGGCTGTTTCCATCTGGAATGAAGAAACTTCGCAGACGAGGATATCCTCCTTTCGGCTGATCAGGGCCGCCAGGGAAAAAGGATATCCGATATTTCCAACCACATGGGTCACCTTGCCGCTGTTGGCAAAGATCTCTCCAAGCAGGGAAACGGTTGTTGTTTTCCCGTTCGTACCGGTCACGGCGATCAGCGTTCCGGCGGACAGCTGGGCGGCAAGCTCGAGCTCGCCGATCACATAGATTCCCATCTCTTTGGCTTTGACGACAAAAGGAGCTGTATCCGGGATCCCGGGAGAGATGACAAGACAGTCCTTGCCCTCCAGCAGCTCCATGGCTCCGCAGCCGAATCGCCGCTCGACCTGCAGCCCTTCCAGGGGGCTAAGCTGCTGGCCCAGTTCTTCTTCGGTCTTGGAGTCGTTGACCGTAACGACAGCGCCGCTCGCGCGCAGCAGCTGGGCTGCAGCCACTCCGCTCCGGGCCATTCCGACGACCAGTACGTTTTTCTTTTCAAAATCCATAGTATTATCCCTTCAGTGTCACTGCACCGCGCAGACCGCGGCAACAGCGATCAGGCTCAGGATCAGTGTGATCCCGGCATACATGCTGACAATCTGTGTCTCAGAATACCCTTTTTTCTCGAAATGATGATGGATCGGACTCATCAGGAAGATTCGTTTTCCATGCGTCAGTTTGAAATAGTAGCGCTGCATGATTACGCTCACGCTGCTCATAATCGGCGTGAAGAAGCTCAGCAGCAGCAGGAACGGCTGCCGGAGGAGCATGGCCATCGCGACCGTTCCGCCGCCCAGCAGCATGCTGCCTGTATCGCCCATAAAGATCTTCGCCGGATACCGGTTGAACCGGAGATAGCCGATACAGGCACCGGTCATGCTCATCGCGAATACGCCGATCGTAGTCGTGTCACCGGCATCCACCGCCCCCGAAGACACCAGCAGGATCATGCAGATGATTGCCCAGGAGGCTGAGCTGATGCTCGCAACGGTGCTCAGCAGGCCGTCCAGGCCGTCCTGGAGGTTGCTGCTGTTCACGATAAAGATCACCAGCAGCGTCATCAGCGGGATATAGAAAACACCCAGGTCCCATTCCAGTCCGGTGAAAGGGATCTGAATGCTGCTTCCGACTTTCGGAGAAAGATAGCAATAGACGCTGAACCCGAGGGCAACGATCACCTGTCCGGCGATCTTCTGCAAGGGTTTCAGCCCCTCATGGCGTTTTTTGACTGCCTTGATATAATCGTCGGCAAAACCGACAGCCATGCTGAGAAAGGATACGGCCAGCAGCGGGATCAGGAAGTCCCATCCGCCTGCCCAGGGGATCGGATGGCAGATCAGACTGGCAGCCAGCATGCCTGCCGCCATCATCAGGCCGCCCATCACGGGCGTTCCCTGTTTCTGCTGATGGCTCGGTCCGAGCTCGTAGATCGTCTGTCCGAAATGCAGCTTTTTCAGATACCGAATGAGTCCCGGTCCGAGAAGCAGCGCGACCGCGAGTGCGATCAGCGCCGCGCCGATCATCCTGTAAAACATTGCTTTACCTTAACCCCGTTCTTTTTTCATTTCAAGCAGCAGATCGCTGACGATCGCTTTCTCGTCAAACGGGCGCTTGATCCCCATAATTTCCTGGTAGGTTTCATGGCCCTTGCCCGCCAGGACGATCACATCACCGTCTTCAGCAATCCGGAGCGCACGGTTGATCGCTTCCCGCCGGTTCTCGATCACTTCATAGCTCTTGCCGGTCGGCTTGATCCCCTTCTCGATCGCAGCGAGGATGACCATGGGGTTTTCTGTCCGCGGATTGTCCGATGTCAGGATACAGTGATCCGCCAGCCGTCCGCCGATCTCGCCCATCATCGGCCGCTTGCCTTTGTCCCGGTCACCGCCGCATCCAAACACGGCGATCACACGGTTCCTGGTGAACTGACGCACAGTCTTCAGGATGTTTTCGAGGGCGTCCGGAGAATGGCTGTAGTCTACGATGACCTTGTAGGGTGTACCTGTCTGCAGGACTTCGATGCGTCCGGGCACGCGGGTCACCGCTTCCAGGCCTTCGCGGATCTTGTCGGGAGCAATTCCCATGATCAGGGCGCAGCTCGTTGCTGCCAACGCGTTGTATACATTGAACATGCCTGTCATCCGCATCTGGATGGCGATCTGATTCATGCCGTGCATCTGGACGTTAAAACGGGCGCCTTCCTCCGTGATCTCAATATCGCGTGCAAAAACGTCTGCGTCCACGCAGATCCCGTAGGTGATAAAAGGCATCGTCAGCCCATCCTTGAGTTTGTCCGCCGTTTCATCATCCGCGTTCACAGCCGCGTTCCTGACCATGCCGCTGGTAAAGAACTGCTTCTTCGTTTCAAAGTAGCGGTCCATGGTATAGAAGTAATCCAGGTGATCCTGACTCAGGTTGGTATAGCAGCCCACCTCAAAGCTCATGCCATCAAGCCGGCACATGTCGATCGCATGGGCGGAGACCTCCATGCAGACCACCTTGACCCCTTCGTCCGCCATCATGCGCAGCATCTTTTGCAGGTCGATCGGATCCGGTGTCGTCAGTTTGCTGTCCAGATGCTGGTCTTCCACCACGGTTCCGGTCGAACCGATGATGCCGCACTTCAGGCCCGCGTGTTCGCAGATGCTCTGAAGCAGGTATGTGGTCGTTGTCTTCCCTTTTGTTCCGGTGATGCCGATCATCCGCATCTGCCTGGCCGGAAAACCGTAAAACGCTTCGGCAATCCTGGCCATCGCGGCACGTCCGTTGTTTACCAGTACCTGGGGAACTTCGATCGGAACAAAATGCTCGACGATCAGGGCAACGCAGCCGTTCTCCACCGCTTCCCAGGCATAGTCATGCGCGTCAAACCGGGCGCCGACAATGCAGAAAAAGAGACCTGCATCCGTCCGGTCCCGGCTGGAAGAAGTAATCTCCCGGATATCCGTATTCATATCACCGCGGGTTTCTTCCACGTACGGAAGCTCCGCAAGCAGTTCCCATAGTTTCATCTGACCGAATTCCCTTCTTTTCGGGTTGACCGTCCTCCGATAAGCTTACCACAAATCCGCGTTTTTTTCCAGCCGTGGAAAACACCAAATGGGAGACTGATCGATCAGTCTCCCGCGTAGGACATCATTCTCATTTCCAGGTCCGCGTTTTCCGCCGCCGCGGACGCGGAGGTCAGTGTGAACCTTGCATTCTGCGGCGCGGTCAGCCGGATGGTCTGCGCACCGTTGGAAGAGATCAGGTCCATCCTGACGGCTCCCGTACACACGGTGGCGCTGTCCGTGCTCATCTCAAGTTCCGTTTTCAGGTCTACATTCTTGTCCCCGATGGCCTGGATTCTGCTGCCAAGCCGGGTGATCATCCTGCCTGAGTTACCCATCGCTGCCAGGTCGGTGAGAAGGATCCCGCAGAGGATCACGCTGACCAGGACCAGGATTGTCAGGGCGGCATTCCAGCGGATCCCGTCCCCGGAAATCACGCGAACCTTCGGCTGCCGTTCCTCGATCACCCGGAACCTTCCGCTGGGATTCATGGTCATGTTCCCCGTCCAGTCCTGTGTCTGCCGGATATTGGGCAGATCTGCCGAACACGTCATTCTGGATCTGCGGATATCCGCATGCTGCTGGCGTTCTTCACTTTTCCGGTAACGGGTTTCCTGCCAGTTGATCATACCATCCTGCAGTCTTCCCCTGACCCTGATTGACATGTCGGTCATCCGTGCCCACACCCTTTACTCTTTTTGTGCCTCCAGCCCCGCGATCAGTTCCAGGAGCTGCGGAAGCTCATCATTGAAGCTCTTCCATGCATCGCCGCTCGCAGAGAGTGCCGCGACGCGCACATGATCATTGGCGCCTGTTATTTCCATATCCCGCTCTTCCCGCAGGATCTTCTGACGAATGTTAGCCGGGAGAAGCACACGCCCCTGTCCGTCACAGGTCTGCTCGTCGTAACTCAGCGCGTAGAACTGTTCCAGGTAACGGTTCAGCGCCGGATTCAGCTTCCCGAGTTTCTCGTAGGTTTCGTTGCGCTCTTCCCATTTCTCTGTCGGGTAGATGGCGACGGATTTGAAGTCGAAGGAAGGAGCCACGCAGAACGTCTCGCCGAGCTTGTCCCGAAAGTTCTGGGGAATGACGAGCCGGCCCTTGGTATCCAGACTGTGGTTGAATGATCCTATAAACCGTGTGGACCTTGATTTTCCGGCATTTTTCGGGGTTTCAGTGCTGATGGCGTTCTGATCGTTATTGGATCCGTCCACGTCACTGCTCCCCTTTCTACCACTTTTATGTCTGATTTTGGGATTGATCCCCCTTTTTCCCCACAAATTTAACATAAGAATCGAATCTCTGCAAGCCCTGTTTTTCAACGTCTTCAGAGTCTGATCAGTTCTGCTGTTAATTTATTAATAATAGTTTCTTAATATTTCTGTAATATTTAGCCATTCGATTGTATCCAGCCCGGTTTTGATCCCCATATTTTGTATGCAAAAAAAGCGAAGCTGTTCCCAGCCTCGCTGATTTTGCCAAAAATGTTTCAGAAAATTAATATTTTAATTCAATACGATTTCCATCGGGCTGAATCCGATGCTATCACAGGAAACCAGACAGTACCGGACTCCCCGTTGTTCGCCGTTGAACCCGCTCTGGATCCCCTGCCCGTGCAGGTGACCGTATACGACCGTATGCGTCCGGTATTCTTCCAGCAGCTCCGTAAACACCGTTTTCCTCACCCCTTCCAGCAGGGGCGGATAATGCATCATTGCCACGACCGGCCGTCCGTTTGCCAGCTCCTGTGCCTCTTCAAGCGCCATCCGGAGCCTCTGGGTTTCACGCAGAAAGATCTTTCGGTTAGCTTCATCCAGGGGCTGTTCGTCCGTCGGAAAGACCCATCCCCGCGTCCCGCAGATCACAGCGGGGCCGGCGTCAATGGCATTGAACTGGAGCGCCTGCATCTTCGGCGGCAGGACAGACCGGACCCGGGTAATGGAATTCCACCAGTAGTCGTGGTTCCCCTTGCACAGGATGATCCGCCCCGGAAGCTCCGCGATCGCCTCCAGATCTTCTTGCGCTTCCTCCAGGTGCATCGCCCAGCTGATATCCCCCGGGATCAGGACCAGGTCGTCCTCGCTGACCTTCTCCCGCCATTGTCTGCTGATATGAAAAAAGTGCCTGTCCCACTGGGGACCGAACACGTCCATCGGCTTATCATCTCCTCCGGACAGGTGCAGGTCTCCTATGGCAAACAGGCGCATATGATCTCCTTGACTTACTGTTCTTCTTCCTCTTCGTCGTCGGCTTCCCTCTCCTCGTCCTCGCGGACGTCTTCCAGGCTCAGTTCCTGTTCAATCTCATCATATTCGGAGGATTCCTCTTCCTCAACCTCCGGGATGATCTCGTCCATACCGCTGACATCATCCATGTCACCGATCGTGTTGGTATCTACCGGATCCGTTTCTTCTTCCGTTTCTTCCTCATTGTTGCTCTTATTCATTTCTTTGAGGCAGAACAGGCAGACATCCTTGCCGGGAAGGCAGGGCTCTTCATTGCAGATGCTGCAGAGTTCCATTTCTTCCTGTTGCTTTTCACCCTTCATTTCCCGCAGGCATACCTTGCAGTACTTCTCGTCCTCCCGGATGTAGTTCAGGTCACAGCGGGGACATTTGATCAGGTTCATTGACTTCTTTCCTCCCGGAACACGGTGATTCAGGAACGAATCCCCACAAGGTTTATCATCTGTGGTATATTCATGCCATTTTGTTTCACTTCCGTGCCAAAAACAGGCTGTTTTTCGCGCTCTGTTCCCACTATTTATATTCAGGGCTCCACGCAGGGCCCCCGGACGGCACTTCCGATCCACGGACATGCATTATACACTCCTGCTACATGCAATGCAATAGGAAATCTTATTCATTTTCCGGATGGAGAATCCCGTCCAGCAGTGCCAGCAGGTCGTCCCGTCCGGTCCCGTCTTCGCCGCTGAAACAGATAATCTCCCAGGGTTGCACGCTCAGTGCGCGGCAGATCGGGGCCAGGTATTTGCTCCTTGCACCTCTGCTGATCTTGTCCGCTTTCGTCGCGATCACGGAAAACGGGATATTCATCTCACGCAGGAAACGGTTCATCTGCTTGTCGTCTTCCGTTGGCTCATGCCGGATATCCACCAGGCAGAGCACATGAAGCAGCTCGTCAGCTTTGGCAAAATAGTCCTGCATCATCCGGCCCCAGCTCTGCTTTTTCTGCTTGTCCACCTTGGCAAATCCGTATCCCGGCAGGTCCACAAGGTGGAATTCGGAATTCAGCAGGAAAACGTTCAGCAGCCGCGTTTTCCCCGGTGTCGAACTGGTGCGCGCCAGCTTGTTCCGGCGGCACAGCTTGTTGATCAGCGTACTCTTGCCGACGTTGCTCTTGCCGGCGACCGCGATCTGCGGCAGCCCTTTTCCGGGAAAGTTGCCGTAGTCCGCCATGGACGTGATAAAATCCGCCGTCTTGATCTCCACGTAGTTCTCCTTTTACCGTACCAGAGCCGTCTTCAGCACTTCCTGCACATCCTGCACCGGCAGCACACTGAACTGATCCAGCACGTAGTCCGGGATCTTCTCCAGGTCCTTCCGGTTCTCTTCCGGGATGATCAGGGTCCGGATGCCTGCGCGGTACGCCGCCATCGTCTTTTCTTTCAGCCCGCCGATGGGAAGCACGCGGCCCCTCAGGGTCACCTCTCCTGTCATCGCAATATCCTGCCGCACCGGAACCCCGGTTACGGCGCTGACGAGCGCTGTAGTCATCGTGATCCCCGCAGAAGGTCCGTCCTTGGGCACAGCACCTTCGGGAACATGGATGTGGACATCGATGCCCTGGTAGAAATCCTTCGCCAGCCCCAGTTCCTCGCTGTGCGCGCGGACCCAGCTGAAGGCAGTCTCAGCCGATTCCTTCATCACATCGCCCAGCTGGCCGGTCAGTTTCAGCATTCCCTTGCCGCTCATGGTGGAGCACTCCACTTCGAGCATCTCGCCGCCGACACTGGTGTAAGCCAGCCCGTTCACGATGCCGATCCGGGGCTCCTTCTCCGGCGCTTCCCGCAGGTATCTCGGCGCGCCAAGCATCTCCCGCAGGACCTTTTTGCTCACAGTCATCGAGCGTTTCTTCCGGTCGAGCATCCGCACCGCTGCCTTGCGGCAAAGCTTGGCGGCCGTACGTTCGAGCGTCCGGACACCGGCTTCCCGGGTGTAATCCTCGATCATGGCCTTCAGCGTTTCGTCTCCGGCCTTGAGGGCGTTCTCCTTCATGCCGTGCTCACGGATCTGCTTGGGCAGCAGGTGCCGCTTCAGGATCTGCAGCTTTTCCTCTTCCGTATAGCTGGGCACTTCGATCAGTTCCATCCGGTCCAGAAGCGGCGGCGGAATCGTCTCCATGCTGTTGGCAGTCGTAATGAACATAACCTTGCTCAGGTCAAAGGGCAGCTCCAGGTAATGATCCCGGAACGCGTGATTTTGTTCCGAATCCAGCACTTCAAGCATAGCCGAAGCGGGATCTCCCCGGAAATCTCCGCTCATCTTGTCGATCTCGTCAAACAGGAACACAGGATTCATGGTCCCTGCCTGCTTCATACCGGAGATGATCCGTCCGGGGATGGAACCGATATAGGTCCTGCGGTGCCCGCGGATCTCCGCCTCATCGCGCACGCCGCCCAGGCTGACCTGGACGAACTTCCGGCCGACCGCCTCGGCAATCGCCTTCACGATGCTGGTTTTGCCGACACCGGGCGGTCCGACAAAGCACAGGATCGGCCCTTTCATATCTTTTTTCAGCTGCAGCACAGCCAGATACTCGATAATCCGCTCCTTAACATCCTCCATGCCGTAATGATCCCTGTTCAGGATCTCACGGGCACGGTCCAGGTCCAGGTTGTCATCCGTTTCCTTGCCCCACGGCAGGTCCAGGATCCATTCCACATAGGTCTGACTGACAGAGCTTTCAGGGCTGCCCGGCGCCATGCGTCCCAGGCGGTCCAGTTCCTTCTCGCACTTGCTGCGCGCTTCCTCATTCAGGGGCAGCTCTTCCATCCGCTTGCGCAGGTCAGCAGTCTCCGTCTCGTCCCGGTCGCCCAGTTCAGTCTGGATCGCCTTGATCTGCTCCCTGAGGTAATAGTCCTTCTGGTTTTTGTCGACCTGCTTGCGGATCCGGCTCTGGATCTGTTTCTCAGTATCCGCCATATCGGTTTCCCGCATCAGGATCACGCAGACTTTCTCCAGCCGTGTGACCGGATCCAGTTCGTCCAGGATCTCCTGGCGGTCTTCCTTACGGCTCAGCACATTGGCCGCCAGCAGGTCCGCCGCGTCGCCCGGCTTCTCGATCGCATGGATCGATTCGACCGTGTCCTGGCTCACCCGCTGGGAGGAGCGGGCATATTCCTCAAACAGATCCTGGCTGGTGCGCAGCAGCGCTTTGGCGTCCGCGGAACGGACAACCTTGTCTTCGCAGACCCGGATCTGTGCACGCATGCACGGATCGTCCGTCAGCGTTTCGTGGATCATCCCGCGGCTGACGCCTTCCACAAGTACGCGGATATTCTCGCCGGGCAGGTTCATGACCTGCTTGATCTCCGCAATGGTCCCGACCTTGCACAGGTCTCCCCAGCCCGGTTCATCGTTGTCATCGTCCTTCTGGCTGATCAGGAAAACCTTCTGCTGTTCCATCATGCCCTGTTCCAGGGCCGCCAGCGACTTTTTCCGCCCCACGTCAAAATGCAGGACCATGTTGGGAAACAGCATCAGTCCCCGCAACGGCAGCACCGGCAGTTCAATTGTCTGGATCTTCCTCATGGTAACCTCAATAATCGTTTTTTAGGAAGCGTCCGTTTTGTCAGAGGCCTCCTCCGTATGTCTTGCAGTCCGTCTCCTCACGCTGGAGATCAGTTTCGGCTTTCCGCCGGTCACGGCTTCCTTCGTGATGATGCACTCGTTCACATCCTTCATGCCCGGCAGTTCGAACATCGTATCCAGCATGGCATCCTCGATGATCGCGCGCAGTCCCCTGGCGCCGCATTTCCGTGTGATCGCCTGACGGGCGATCTCCCGGATCGCATCCTCTTCGAAAGTGAGTCGGATCCCGTCCATGTCAAGCAGGGCTTCATACTGTTTGCACAGGGCGTTCTTCGGCTCCGTCAGGATCCGGACCAGCGCGTTCTCGTCCAGTCCGTCCAGCGTGACGACGATCGGAAGACGGCCGACAAATTCCGGAATCAGACCGTATTTGGTCAGGTCTTCGGGCCGCACGTCCTTGAGCGCGTCTGTCCGCATGGGATCACGCTGGCTCATGATCTCCGCGCCGAATCCCAGCGTTTTTTTACCGATCCGGTTTTCAATGATCGGCACCAGTCCGTCAAACGCACCGCCGCAGATGAACAGGATGTTTGTGGTATCGATCCGGATCAGTTCCTGGTGCGGATGCTTGCGTCCGCCCTGGGGCGGCACGGCGGCTTCCGTTCCTTCCAGGATCTTCAGCAGTGCCTGCTGGACGCCCTCGCCGCTCACGTCGCGGGTGATGGACATATTCTCGCCCTTGCGGGAAATCTTGTCAATCTCGTCGATGTAGACGATCCCGCGCTGCGCCTTTTCGATATCCCAGTCTGCCGCCTGGATCAGGCGGAGCAGGATGGTCTCCACATCGTCGCCCACATAGCCTGCCTCGGTGACGCTCGTCGCGTCAGCGATGGCAAAGGGAACCTCGAGGATCCGGGCGAGCGTCTGCGCCAGGTAGGTCTTGCCGCTGCCTGTCGGCCCGAGCAGCAGGATATTGCTCTTCTGAAGCTCGACGTCGTTCTTCCGCTGCTTCCGGTTAATCCGCTTGTAGTGGTTGTATACGGCAACGCTCAGGGCACGCTTGGCGCGCTCCTGGCCGATCACGTATTCATCCAGCGTCCGCTTCATTTCCGCGGGAAGCGGCAGCTTGACCGGACCGATCTGTTCCTGGCCTTCCGCCTCCTCAGGAAAGGCTTCCTCGTTCAGGATATCGTTGCAAAGTGCGATGCACTCGTTGCAGATATAGACATTCGGACCGGCAACCAGCCGTTCCACCATGCGCTGTTCCTTCCCGCAGAAGGAGCAGCGTGGTCCCTGACGGTTATAATTGTTTGCCATGCGGCTGTCCTCACTTCTCCTGCTTTTCTCTCGGCTGGTAGATTTCGTCGATGATATGGTAATCCAGCGCTTCCTCTGCGCTCATGAAATAATCCCGTTCCACGTCCGCCTGGATCTTTTTCAGCGGCTGTCCGGTCATCTCCGCCATCATGCTGGTCATCTTTTTCTTGGTCTTCATCAGCCATTCCGCGCGGATCGCAACATCGGTCGCCTGTCCCTGCGCGCCGCCAAGCGGCTGGTGGATCATCACTTCAGCATTGGGCAGCGCAAGGCGCTTTCCCTTCTCGCCGGCCATCAGCAGGAAGGCGCCCATGCTTGCGGCCATACCGACGCATACCGTGCGCACCTGCGGCTTAATGTACTGCATGGTGTCGTAGATCGCCATGCCTGCCGTAACAGAACCGCCCGGGCTGTTAATGTAAAGGCTGATATCACTGTCCGGGTCCTCCATCTCGAGGAACAGCAGCTGCGCCACCACCAGGTTGGCCGTATCGTCATTGATCTCTCCGCCCAGGAACACGATCCTGTCCTTCAGCAGACGGGAATAAATATCGTAGGAGCGTTCTCCCCGGTTTGTCTGTTCAATAACCATCGGGACCAGCGGCATATCATTATCCTCCTTTGACTGAAATGGGCGGCCCGGCCGGGCCGCCGTATTGGATCTTATTCAGCGTCTTTCTTTTCGGTTTTCCTCGCAGCAGGCTTTTTTTCAGCAGGTTCCTTCGCAGGCTTTTCTTCGTCCGCGTCAGCCTTCTTCGCCGCACTCTTCTTTGCAGCTGGCTTCTTTTCCGTCGTTTCCGCGTCGGTCTTCTTTGCCGGAGCTTTCTTCGCAGCGGGCTTCTTCACAGGCTTCTCAGCTGGTTCCGCAGCCTTTTTCTCCGTAACCTTGGCGTCCTTCTTCAGCAGGTCCAGTACCATACGGATGGCAGCGCTGTCCTTCAGGTATTCCTTCTGCTCGTCAGTCAGGTTCTTCCTGAACGTTTCAACATCCTGACCCATACGCTCCGCCTGCTCGGCGATCTCTTTTTCGATGTCTTTCTCAGTCGGCTCAATCTTCTCGGCCTTCCGGATCGCTTCGATCACCAGTTCGGTCCGCACGCGCTTTTCAGCTTCGGGCATGTACATCTTCTTCAGGTCTTCCATGGTCTGCCCGGTATACTTCAGGTAGTCTTCCATCCGCAGGCCCTGATAGCTCATCCGCATGCCCATCTCGCGCACCTGGTATTCCGCCTGGTCCTCGATCATCGCTGTGGGGATATCCATCTGGGCATTCTCCGCAGCCTTCTCGACCAGCGCGTTCTCGATCGCGATATCGTTGTTCTTCTCGATCTGTTTGGTCAGCTCACTGACGATGTTCTCCCTGTAGGCCTTGAACGTGTCAAACTCGCTGATGTCCGCGGCGAAATCGTCATCCAGCTCAGGCTTCTCGGTCACCTGTATACCGTTAACCTTCACATGGAACACGGCATCCTTTCCCTTGAGCTCTTCCGCGTGATACTCGTCGGGGAAGCGGACGTTCAGGTCCTTCTCCTCACCCAGCTTCATCCCGATCATCTGCTCTTCAAAGCCGGGGATGAACTGGTGGCTTCCGATGGTCAGCGTCTGGCCTGCGGCGGTGCCGCCGGCGAACGGAACGCCGTCCACGGAACCGGCATAGTCCAGGTTCACGGTGTCGCCTTCCTGCACGGGACGGTCTTCCACGTCGATCGTGCGGCTGGCTTTGTTGCGGTCTTCCTCAATGCGGGCATCGACCATCTCGTCCGTCAGTTTCTGGAGATCGGCTTCCACGGACAGGCCCTTGTAATCGCCAAGGGTGACGTCCGGGCGGACAAACACTTCCAGATGGAACTTCAGGTCCTTCCCCGTACCGATCTCATCCAGGTCGATCTGGGGCTGGTCCACGGGCTTCAGGTCATATTCCTTGATGGCCGCACGGTAAGCATCCGGAAACAGAATCTCAAAAGCATCATCATAGAAGATGCTCTCGCCGTAAAGCGTTTCGATCATCTTGCGGGGTGCCTTGCCCCGGCGGAAGCCGGGAACGTTGATCTGCTTGCGCAGCTTCAGGAAAGCCTGATGCAGCGCTTCGGCGAACTGCTCCGCGGGGATGGTGAAGGAAAGCTTGGCTTTGTTTCCGGAAACCTTCTCGTAGGTGTGGCTCATGAATATCGTTCCTCCTGAATCATTTCAGCATAAAGCAGCGGTGCCTGGATTGCACCGCTTGGCATTCTATCATAACTTTTCCGGCTTTGCAAGGCTACTCAAACATCCATTGGACGATCTTCTGGATGTGCTCCGTCCAGAACACCATATTGTGGATGCCGGGTGCTTCGTGGTACTCGTGGGCGACGTTTTCCTCCTCCAGGAAGCGGTGCATCTGCCGGTTGTTCTCAATAAGGAAGTCCTCCGTCCCGCAGCACATGTAGATATCCGGGATTTTTGTTCCCGAAGCCTTCAGTTTGCGGATCAGTGTCTCCGGGTTTTTGTCGCTCTCCAGCAACTGCTCCGGCTCGCCGAAGCATTCCCGGTAGTATTCGTAATTCGCCACCGAATTACCGCTGCCCGGCTTCATTCCGGCCACCTCATGGTGGATCAGGGCTGAGGACATCGCGCCGATCTTGCTGAACCGGTCCGGATAGGCCAGCCCCGTATGCAATGCGCCGAAACCGCCCATGGACAGGCCGGCGATGCAGGTATCCTCCGGGCGGAGCGCCAGGTGGAAAGTTCTCCGGACATAGTCCACCAGTTCCTCTCCCAACATGGTCTGGAAAGCATGTCCGGTGGACAGCCCGTTCAGATAGAAGGAATTCTCCGCCGAAGGCATGACGATGGCAAAGTTATACTTCTCCGGCAGTTCATACGGCACATAGTTGCCGGCCTTCCCCGTATAGCCGTGCAGCAGGAACAGCGTTTTCATCGGCTTTTCTTCCGGCATCTGCGGTGCGTCATTCCGCGGATCGTTCGGGATCAGGACTTCGAAGGAGGTCTCTCTGCAGAGCGCTTTGGAGTAGTACTCGATCCTGAAATATGCCATGGTTTTTCCTCTCTTTCCTTTACCAGGGATCAGACAGCGCGGGCAGGAGCTCCGATGTGCCGACTCCCAGGATATCGCTCGTTCTCCGTGAAGACAGGTGTTTCTTGCCGTTCTGCATCGTGCACAGCTGATGCCCCATAAAGACGATGCAAGATGTATCCCCGCCGTCCAGGTTGAACCCGACGGCGCACTGTTTCTCCATCAGTTTCTCCGCCAGGAAGCCGATCCCGTCTCCGGTACTCCGTTTGATCCGGCCTTCCAGCATCATGAACCAGTAATGTCCTTTTTCCACCATTCCAACGGCAGTGCGCTGGGCGTGGCTGGTGCCGTACTTGGCGATACCTTCCTCGTTCAGTTCCCCGTCCCGGATCAGGATCGGGCCGAACGCGAGCACGTCGACTGCCCCTTCTTCGAGGTATTCCTCCGCAGTCTTTTCGTCGCTGTAGAAGACCTTCATATCTCCGTCCGGCCATATCGCCAGGCAGTCCAGATTCGGAAAGCCCTTTTCGCCTTTTTTGCGGGTCCTGTCCGAATAGACCTGCCCGTCCCGGATGATGATCCCGGAACGCCGGTTCTTCTGCTGCAGGCGCAGTTGTGCGTAATCGTTCGAGATCCCCAGAACGGTACCGGTCTTCCGCGCGATCTTGTAGGGATACTCGGTGGCTGTCTTCCAGTGTTCCGGATCGTTGGCGATCATCCGCGGACCAGTGCTCCCTTCCGCGCAGCGGACTTCGGCTTCGTACCAGACCCGTTTCGGCTTGGCCTGCACCTGCCGGTGAATCTCGATCCACAGCGTATCGCTCGCGTAGCGCCAGATCCCGTTCTCCTCGTCCTCAAACACGAATTCCCCGGAATCCAGAAAACCGGCATCGTTCAATGCCGGAAAATCTCCTGTTTCCTCTGCAACTGCTGCCATACTGCATCCGGCCAGCACCAGGCTTGCCAGGATGCAGAACCATCTCTTCATCTTCATCATCAGCTTACGCCCATCATTCTGTGAAGCACTTCCTGGTAGGCTTCGGCCACATTATCCATGTCTCGCCTGAACCGGTCGATATCCAGCGGCTCATGGGTGCTCGCATCCCAGAAACGGGCCGTATCGGGGGTGATCTCATCCGCCAGGATGATTCGCCCGTGATAGCGACCGTACTCCAGTTTCATATCAATCAGCTCGATGCTGATATCCTTCAGGTAGGCCGTAAGGATCTCGTCGATCTTCAGGCTCATTTCGGTGATCTGCTCCATCTCCTCAGGCGTGGCTGCCTTCATGGCATAGATATGGGTGTGGTTAACGATCGGATCCACTTCCATATCGGAGTCCTTGAGCACAAATTCGATGACGGTCGGCTCCAGCTTCGTCCCGACCGGAATACCGGTCCGCTCGGTCAGCTGACCCGCGGCGATGTTGCGGATCTTTACCGCAAAAGGAAGCATATCGCACCGCTTCACCAGGCTGTGACGCGCGTCGATATGCTCAATAAAATGGGTTTCGATTCCGTTTTCTTTCAGCAGTTTGAACAGGTGCTCACACACCTGGTTATTGACCTCACCCTTGCCGAGGATGCGCCCTCGCTTCAGGCCGTGAAAAGCCATGGCCTCGTCCTTGAAAAAAACGATCGCCTTGTCCGGATCATCCGTTGCGTATACCTTTTTGCCTTTTCCTTCCCGCAGGATCTCACCGATTTGCGGCATCGCACACTCCTCCGTTTCCCGACAAAACATAGATAATTTTATCATTTCCGGACGTTTTTCTCAACCCGTACAAAACGTGCTGTTTTCTGCCCGGATTATACAAAACCACGCACAAAATCCTGTATGCCTCCCGGATCGTTCGCCTTTTTGCCAATTGCTCTGAAAACTGTTAAAATACAGATGGTCTTTCCAGACCAGGCATAATCCGCAATTCATAAATCATGAATTACGAATTGTTGAGCAGCTGTCAAAGCTTCTTTGAAACTTTGGTCACAGCGACCGCAGAATAATGATGAAATGAAGTGATCTTACGGATAATTACAGTCGTGCGCGCCGTGAAGGGCTTCGCGTATACCAGGCGGCCATCCAGGCCAATGCCTATCCCTATCTGCCCGTGCTGGAAGATAAGGTGCCGAACCTGTCCCAGCTCAGCCGTCTTTCGCTGGGCGTCCTGACGATCCCGCTGAACCGGGTCATCGGTTCCGTTTCCCAGGGCCGCAGTTATGCCTTCTCTGAAGGTTTTCTGCCCATTCTGGAGAGCGGCAGCGAGTTTGCCTCCAAGTGGGAGCGTCTCTGCGAAAGCGTGGAATTGGAAGGAGTCAACCAGCCCATCACTGCCCTGGAGTATCTGGGATACTACTATGTGATCGAGGGAAACAAGCGGACCTCTGTCATGAAGTTCCTCAATGCCGCCGATATCGATGCGGATGTGACCCGCGTCTATCCTCCGAAGAGTGATGACCCCGCTGTCGTTTCCTATTACGAATACTGTGACTTCACCAAAGAAACCGGGCTCTACGGCATTCTCTTTTCGCGTCCCGGTTCATATCAGAAACTGCTTTCCCTGCCCGGTGTACGGGCCGGTGAAAAATGGACCGACGATGAGATCGCCTCCCTGCGTAAGCTTTGTCATTATTTTACCGAACAGTACCTGAATCAGATGAAGGATAAGCAGGTCCTGCCCTGCGGGGATGCCTTCCTGACTTATCTGACCGCATTCGGCTACAACGAGGTCAGGGATGACGACCTGGAGAAGACCGGGGAACGCATCCGGCTGATGGCCCGTGAATTCGAACTGCGGGACGGCCGGGTCAACCTGGTCATGGACCGGGAGCCGGCAAAAGGCGCAGCGCCGGTACCGCTGATCTCAGCGCTCTTCCGCCCGTCAAAGGTCAAGGCTGCCTTCCTCTTCAACCGCTCCATCGAGGACTCCGCCTGGAACTACTGGCATAACCTCGGCCGCCTGGAAGCGGAGGAAAAGCTGGGCGGCAAGCTGGAGACGATCGCCCGGATTGTTCCCTCCCGCTCCGATTTTTCGGAGGCGATCTCCGGTCTCATCGCCGATGGATATACTGCCATCTTTGCCACCTCTCCGGTCATGCTGAACAGCTCGATCGAGCCGGCCCTGAGCCACCCGGACGTCAAATTCCTCTGTTGTTCGCTTCTTTCCAATTATACAAACATCCGGACTTACTATATCCGGTTCTATGAGGCAAAATTCCTGCTGGGCCTGGCGGCCGGCATCCTGTCCGACAACGGCAAAATCGGCTATATCGCGGACTTCCCGATCTACGGTGCTCCCGCTGCCGCCAATGCTTTTGCTTTGGGCGCCCGCATGGTCAATCCGCAGGCCCGGATCTACCTGAACTGGTTCTCCGCGTCCTGGTTCAAGGCGGACAATCCCTTTGAGGATCCGGAGATCCGCGTGATCTGCAACCGGGACATCACCGCCCCGAACCACGATGCCCGGGATTATGGCCTGTACCTGCGGGACGGCGGGGAGATCGTCAACATGGCAACCCTGATCCCGCGCTGGGGACCGTTCTACCAGATGATGATCGAACGGATCCTGAACGGCACTTTCAATCAGTCGGAAAGCAAAGAAAACGTCACCAACTACTGGTGGGGTCTCGGTTCGCATATCCTGGACGTGGCCTTCTCATCCCGCTTCGATCCCTATGCCGCCCGGATCATCAATCATTTCCGGGAAGAATTGCGGGCCGGCACCTTCTCGCCCTTCGAAGGCGAACTGCGGGACCAGGCCGGTGTGCTGCGCTGCACCGCTGACCGCCGTCTGACGCCTGCCGAGATTCTTTGCATGGATTACCTGGCCGACAATATCGTCGGCACCCTGCCGCAGCCGGAGGAACTGATTGAAACGGCACAGCCGCTGGTCCGCCTCCAGGGCATCCACGGGGAACTGAAACCGCAGCTGTCCGCCTTCAGCTGGAACAGAAAGTGAGCGTGCACGATGAGGATTCTGGCTCTTTCAGACGAACCCTCCGAAAGGCTCTGGGGAGACCTTTGCCGCCAGGCACTCAGCGGAGTGGACCTGATCCTCTCCGCCGGTGACCTGCCGGCGAAATACCTGTCTTTCCTGACCTGCTTTACCAGTGCTCCGATTGTCTACGTGCCCGGCAATCACGATGACCGTTATCAGAAGGAACCGCCGGACGGCTGCCTGTGCGCAGATAACAAACTCGTCCTGGTGAAGGGCGTGCGGATCCTGGGATTAGGCGGATCCCTCCGTTACCGTCCCGACGGGATCAATATGTATTCGGAAAAAGAAATGAGCCGCCGGATCACTGCACTTCGCCGACAGATCCGTTCAGCCGGAGGTTTCGACATCCTGCTGACGCATGCCCCCATCCGCGGTGTCGGAGATCAGGAGGATCTGTGCCACCGCGGTTTTGAATGCTTCGGCCCTCTGCTGGATCAGTGGCACCCGGCTGTCATGGTCCACGGACATGTTCATCAGGCTTATTCCAATATCGACTTTCGCAGGGAGCGGAACTGGAACGGTATTCCCGTGATCAATGCCAGCACCGCCTATGAGTTCGATCTCCCGGATACGCCGAATCCGAAGGAACCGACCCGCCGGGCGCTCCGGCGGATGGAGAGAGACAGTCGGTTATAAAAAACGCGATCCTTTCATCGGACCGCGTTTTCTCTGTTTGTTCTTTCAGCAATACTTCTTTTCGAATTCATCCGGCAGCAGCGGCTTGTCAAAGTAGTATCCCTGTACCAGCACATCACCGTATCTCTTCAGGTACTCCAGTGTCTCCGCCGTTTCAACGCCCTCAAAGCAGATATCTACGCCCTTCGTCTGCGAAGCCTTGCAAAGAGTCTCCGCCATCATCTCATGCGTCTGGTTTCCCTGAAGTTCCGTGGTAAAGTTCATATCCAGTTTGATCTCGTTCGCATGCAGATGGAGCAGCAGGTCGATCGTGGAGAAGCCCGTGCCCATGTCGTCCAGCGCCACCCGGATCCCGGCGCTCTTCAGCTCCTGTACCCGCTCGTTCAGCAATTCGAATTCCATTTCCTTGCAGCGTTCCGTCAGTTCCAGGATCAGGTAATTCGGATCGTATTTCTCTTCCGCCAGGATCTTCATCACGTTCGGGATAAAGTCTTCCGCCATCAGCTGGAGCGCGGTAATGTTGACATTGATCCGGAAGTCCGGGATCTTCTTCCGGAACTGTCCGGCCTTTCTCACCGCATCACGGATGATATCATATCCCAGCGGCTCGTAGGCAGGATCGTTCTCCAGGAAACCGATGAACATCCCCGGCGGGATCTCTCCCTGCTTTTCCGAATGCCAGCGGAGCAGCGCTTCGGCACCTGTAACCCTGCCCGTCTGCAAATGGATGATCGGCTGAAAGCGCAGGTAGAAGCGCGACCGGTCCATCACACAGTCATGGTGGATTCTTCGGATAATTCCCCTGGCATCATCGCCCTGGCCGATTGCTCCGGGCGTGGCATAGAAGGCCAGTTTATTCCTGTTGCTCGTGCTGGCGACTTCGATTGTAAACACTGTTGCCTGAAGGATTTCACCCGGCGTAGTCAGCAGTTCATCCGGCAGGAGAACTGCACCGCCGATCAAATCCACAGGAATAACCATATCACCGGTCAGGATCCCGGCAGAGCAATGACTCCGGATCTGCTCATACAGTTCATTGGCACGCGGGATATCAAATCCCGGCAGGAAGAGGATGAAATTGGATCCCTGGTTGCTGAACGCTTCTCCCCGGTCGTCGATCATCTGCAGGAAATCAGATGCCAGATTCCGGACCACACTCCCGGCAATCTCACTGCTGTACAGCATCCTGATCCGGTTCATATTCCTGGCTGCCAGGCGCATGACGACGGCGGTACGTTTCTCGCGGATCGCCTCATCCAGACGCTCAAACAGCACATGATGGGTCTGCAGACCTGTATCCGGATCGATCCGGTTCGTCGCTCCGTGGTTTACCACATACCCTGCAAACACATCCGGCTCTCCGTCCCGGCCATGGTATACGCCGCCGCGACAGGTCACGTCGACATATTCCCCGTTTTTGCCCAGCGCGCGGTACTTGCAGAAATGGTACTGCTTCCTGCCGTTCATCGTCGCGGTAAGATCGTCGATATACTCCTGCAGGTCCTCCGGATGCACTTTTTCGATCCAGATACTGGCGAAGTCCTCCATGAACTCGCCTTCCAGCCCGAAGAACTCCGCCATGGCCGGAGCCACACGGGTCACGTTGGTTTCCAGGTTGGTCAGGTAAGGATAGTATTCCTCGCTGGTCAGGCACATCGCATCGAAGATCC
Source organism: uncultured Eubacteriales bacterium (assembly GCA_902793605.1). Taxonomy (GTDB): domain Bacteria; phylum Bacillota; class Clostridia; order Christensenellales; family Aristaeellaceae; genus Aristaeella. The sequence goes on along the minus strand of CADBEB010000006.1, from coordinate 59,865 downwards.
GGTCTGTCAGTCCGGACAGGTTCAGTCGTGTACCCGTGTGGTGAATCACGCCCTCGGCGATCTCACGCTTGATGTCCGCCTTGTTGCGGTACATCATATAGTCCGCCACCCGCAGCACGTCCCGCAGACTGTTGTAATTCGGATCGGAGATCGCGTAGCCGATCGCCAGTTCCGGGGTATAACCCCTGGTTTTGTCCTTCCCGATGACCTTCTGGACCCGCTCGATATCTTTCACGACCGCCTGCTCGTCAGTCTTCCGGTAGATCGCCAGGAATTCATCGCCGCCCATGCGGTAGATATGCTCGGCATTCTGCAGGTTGGTCACGAGCAGGACCGCCATGTTCGCTATGTAGGCATCGCCCTCCTGGTGGCCGTAAAGTCCGTTCACGGATTTCAGGTTGTTGATGTCCACAAACAGGAAGGTGAATTTCAGGTTCCTGTCTTTCGCAAACTGCCGGTCGTATTCTTCCATGTCGTGCTCGTAACCCGAACGGGTCCCGAGACCGCTCAGCGCGTCCATCATGATCTTCCGCTCAAGCACAGCCGCCGGATTCTCCAGCGTGAAGAAGAAGGACACCGTGATCACCGTGATCGCACAGCCGGTGAACAGGAATTCCTTCACCTGCGTCTGGATCAGGATGGAGATGATAAGCGTGAAAAGCATCGGGAGCATGGTCTTCTTGAAGTGAGTGCCAACCCGCTTCCAATGCCAGAAGATATCAAGGATTCCGACCGCAAAGTAACCAAACGCGATCACGAAACCGACGGCTGCCGCCGGGCCGGCGCTGGCCCAGGTACCGTTCAGCTGTTCATACTCGATCGTCAGAACGCCGGTAATCAGCAGAATTGTATAAATCACGGCAGGAGCCAGTGCAAGGATCATCTTTTCTTTGCCCAGCTTCTGCGTGCGTGTCAGGTTCATCGTATATATGCACATCGAGTATGAGAACATAATCGCCGACAGGTAGAACACGATATGTGCCAGATTGTTCCAGAAGACAGGAACGGTATCCCTGTGGTTCACCGTCCATACAGTCACGATATCCATCACGACATGAAGAACGGCAAATAACAGGATCTGTCTGAAAATCCCCGCGTTCTTCCCCATCCGGTAGGTCCGTGAGACCATCGTCAGGTAGACCAGGATGATCAGGCAGACGATCTCCGCCCGCAGGACCAGCACGTAATTCATCGCTGCCTGTCCTTTCTTCTCAGATTTCTCAATCGATCCATTCTTTCGGTGCAGGAATATCCTGCCCGGAATCATCCAGCAGATACGCCTTATGCCGTTCATCGATCTCCGGCACACCGGCCAGCTCAAACCGGCCCTCAGGAACATATAATCCGATCACATTTCTATTCATGATCATTTTGACATAATCGGAAATGCTTGTCAATCTTTTTTCAAGCCTGACCCCGTACAGCTCATCCGCCGGAGACCGGTGATTGTCGGAGCCTGCGGTCATCACCAGGCCCTTCTCCTTCCCGTAGCGCCACGCCCGGGCGTCATCCAGCGCCTCGTTTCCTGCATTGGCGACCTCAATGCCGTCCGCGAAATCCGGTCCGAGACGGATCCGGTCCATATAGCCGCGCATCCGGAAGGGATGCGCCTGGATCACACAGCCGCCGGCCTTGTGTACCTCCTCCAGCTGCTGCTGTCTTGTCCAGTGTTCCATCTCCGGATGTGCCTTCATGTATTCCTTTGTCAGTCCGTAGATCAGGTATTCGTCAAAGCGGAAGTTCTGCTCAAGGCCGAAGAACACATCCAGTCCGATCCGGTCGCCTTCTTCCTTCGCATCCTCATATCCGCGCCAGAACAGATCAATTCGCTCCTCCCAGGGCAGTTTCCGGTCGATCGCGGTGTTCCCGCCGAAAAAATGATCGGTCATGATGATCCCGGTATACCCCTGCTCCTTGTAGAAGCGAGCATGCTCCTTCCCGGTGCATTTCCCGCAGGCGCTTGCCTGGCAGGTATGCATATGGGTCTCATATAAAAACGGCATGGTGTTTCTCCCTTCCGGTTCACATCCATGCCATTATATTCACTTACGGATTATTTGTCATTCATTTTCTTTCTTTAGTTTCCCCGCTGCAGCAACGTCAGCAGGTAGAGGAATTCTTCCTTGTAGGCGTCGCCGGTCACATTTCCGCAGCTCCGTACGAGCTCCAGCGCACTGTCCCAGGTTGCCGTTCCCTTCCATTCACTGTTCCGGATCAGCATCCCGGCTTCCACAACCGCCGCGGCAAACCGCATGTTATCGCTCAGGGTCTCCGTGAACTGTTCCAGTCCGACCGGGTATTCGTACAGCTTGCTCTCGGTGCCTTCCGGCTCCTTGGCCCGGATGGCAACAGTCAGCCAATCGGCGCTGTTGTTGTCCACTGTGTTGTTCTTCTGGTAGCGGCTTTCCGCCTCACCAAAATCAAAATCGGAGTCCACCGGAACGATCTCGTACAGGGCAGTCATCCGGTGTCCGCTCCCGATCTCGCCGCCGTCCTTCTCGTCGTTGGCAAAGTCTTCAGCCGCCATGACACGGTCTTCGTAGCCGATCAGGCGGTAGCCCTTCACCTTTGAGGGGTTAAAGTCCACCTGGATCTTAACGTCCTTCGCCACGGTGATAAAGGTGCCGCCGGCTTCGCTGATCAGGGCTTTGCGGGCTTCATGGATCGTGTCGAGGTACCAGCAGTTGCCGTCGCCGTAGTCTGCCAGAGCTTCCATTTTGTTGTCCTTGTAGTTGCCCATACCGACACCCAGGCAGGTCAGGCTGATGCCGGCCTTTTTCTTCTCTGTCACCATCTCCGCCAGTTCGCCTTCACTGGTGGTACCGACGTTCAGGTCGCCGTCAGTCGCAAGCAGAATGCGGTTCACGCCGCCCTCCACATAGTATTTCGATGCGATCTCATAGGCCCGGGCGATCCCGGCGCTGCCGTTGGTCGCGCCGCCGGCTTCCAGCTCGGAGATCGCTTCCATGATCGTAACCTTGCCGCTTCCGCCGACGGGCACGCCTTCCAGCACCACGCGTTCCTGGCTGGCATAGGCCACGATGGATACTGTGTCCGTGGGTTCCATCTCGTCCAGCAGCATCAGGAAAGCCCGCTTCACCAGGTCCAGCCGGTCTGCTCCGTACATGCTTCCGGAGGTGTCGATCAGGAAGACCAGGTTGTGTCCGGGACGATCGGTCTTTGTGACTTCCTTTGCCTGCAGGCCGATCAGCATCAGCTTTGTCTTATCGTTCCAGGGGCAGTTCCCGATTTCAACCGTCACGCCGAAGGGTTCATCGCCTTTAGGCGCCTGGTAATTGTAGTGGAAGTAGTTCAGCATCTCCTCGATCCGGATCGCATCCGCCGGCACATGTTCCCCGTTCAGGACCAGCCGCCGGAAATGTGCATAGGAAGAGGTATCCACGTCCGCCGCGAAAGTGGACAACGGGGATGTCTGCGTACTCAGGAACCGGTTGGATTCAAAGTGGGTGTATTCATCCGTGTTCCAGTCTGTCTCTGCCGCCATACCCTTGGCAGGCGTCGGGGCGTAGGCAGCTGTCATCATCATGGAACCGTCGTACGCCGCGCTTTCCTCATACTCCGCCTCATTGCAAACGTATCTTTGCCTGTCTGACACGGTCTCGGTCGCAGTCTCCAGGGCCCTCATCGTCACTTCATCCGCCATGCCGGTCCGAAGCAGTCCGTTGTCACGCTGGAAATCCCGGAGTGCTTCTTCGGTCTCCTCGTCAAAAACACCGGTGGGTTCCCGGTTCAGGTATTCCAGGTCCTTCAGCCGCTGCTGGATCCAGGTGACTTTTTCTCCGGTATCGCCTTTTTGCCAGATCTTGTTCTCCTCACCCATTGCGGGCGCCGCAACCGTCAGGATCATCAGCACCGCCAGGATCAACGCTGTAAAACGCTTCATCTTCTTCAGTCTCCTTCCCGTTTCGCCGGTCTCCTGCCGGCTTCACCCTGTCAGACGCCGTACAGGTGAAAAAGTTCCCCGGAAATGGAAAAGATCTTTCAAAAACTGAAAAGACCCGGTGAGTTCTTCACCGGATCTCCGAAATATAATCCCGGAAGCGGTAGGCAATGGTATTCTTCTGATGGCTGTCGCTGGAAAGGATCATCATACCGCCATGTTTGCGGATGTAGTTCCGGATATCCTTTGCCGGATAGGGTTCTGTCCGGTACCCGCGGGAGATTGCCCCGGTGTTGATCTCGAAGGGTTTACCCGTCTTCAGCAGCTTATCCGCCGCCGCCTGCCAGGCCTTCACATACCGTGGATGTCTGACGTCAAAACAGGGATCCTGCTCGATGAATTTGGTGATCAGGTCAAAATGGCCGATGATGTCACATTTGGTTACTTCAGCCACTCGCGCGACCGTGGCATAATAGCTCTCCGCGAAAGCATACCAGTCCCCGTCGAAGTACTTTTTAACGCCTTCCCGCTGTTTCTCTGCGGTCCAGTCCACCGATACGTGGTGCCCGTCCGGCATGGTCAGCAGATGGACGGATCCGATCACGTAATCGTAATCCCCGAAATCATCGGAGATAAAGTCCCTTTCCAGTCCGCACAGCACCCGGATCCGTCCTGCATATTTCTTCTTCAGGCGGACAAGCTCCGAACGGTATTCCGCACCGGCTTCCAGGGTCATACCGCAGGGATCCAGGTGGCTGTGATCCGAGATGCCGACGGTATCCAGCCCGAGCCGGATCGCTTCCTCCACCATCTCCTCCGGTGTGTTTTTTCCGTCGGAGAAGACTGTATGCATATGAAGATCCTTCATCAGACCATTTTCTCCTGCTTGATCTTCTTGTCGATCACATGGCGTGAGGCGAGTTCCCTGTGGATGTCCTCCAGGGAGATCCCGGCTTCGATCATCAGCACCATCACGTGATAGGTCAGGTCAGCGATCTCATAGACCGTGTTCTTCTTGTCCCTGTCCTTGGCAGCAATGATGACCTCTGTGGTCTCCTCGCCGACCTTTTTCAGGATCTTGTCCAGTCCTTTTTCAAACAGATAAGTGGTATAGGAACCTTCCTTCTTTTCGGTCTTCCGGCCGGCGATCAGCTCCATCAGACCTTGGTAGGTGAACTCATGCCGTTCATCGCTCTCCCAGAGGAGATCGTTGAAGCAGCTTTCCGTTCCCTTGTGGCAGGCCGGTCCGTCTTTTTCGACCTTCACGACCAGGGCATCCCGGTCGCAGTCAGCGGTAATGGATACGATATGTTGGTAGTTGCCGCTCGTCTCCCCCTTCAGCCACAGCTCCCGGCGGCTGCGGCTCCAGAAGCAGGTCAGCCCTTTTTCCATGGAAATCTGCAGGCTTTCCCGGTTCATGTAAGCCAGGGTCAGCACCTTTCCGTTCTCCGCGTCCACGACGATTGCGGGAATCAGGCCGTTCTCGTCAAACTTCAGTTCATCAATGTTCAGCATGTTTTTCTCCTCTCAGATCCTTGCCGGGATCCCGTTCTTTTTCATCTCTTCCTTCAGGTCGCTGATCCTGACTTCGCCGAAGTGGAAGATCGAGGCGGCAAGCCCCGCATCCACCCCCGGCAGGGTTTTGAAGAGTGTGATAAAATCCCCGATCTTTCCGGCGCCGCCTGAGGCGATCACCGGTACCTGAACGGCGTCGCAGACCTGCCCGAGCAGTTCCAGATCGAAGCCCTGTTTTACGCCGTCCGTGTCCATGGAGTTGACCACGACCTCGCCGGCGCCTTCACCGACGCAGCGGCGGATCCACTCGATGGCTTCCATGCCGGTGTTCTCCCTGCCTCCTTTCGCGAAGATCCGAAAGACGCCGTCCACCCGTTTCACATCCACGCTCAGCACGACGCACTGATCCCCGTACAGTTTCGCTGCCTTCCCCACCAGCGAAGGATCCCGGATCGCACCTGAATTGACGGAAACCTTGTCCGCCCCGCACTTCAGCACCCGATCAAAATCGTCAGTGGTATTGATCCCCCCGCCGACAGTCAGCGGGATAAAAACGGTCCGCGCCGTCTCTGTCAGGATATCCGTAAACAGTGCCCGGCCTTCGGCAGATGCCGTGATGTCGTAGAACACCAGTTCATCCGCGCCGTTGTCACTGTAGTACTTCGCCAGCTCCACCGGGGATGCCACATCCCCGAGCCGCTGGAAATTGACACCCTTGACCACCCGGCCGTCCTTCACGTCCAGGCAGGGAATGATGCGTTTTGTGATCATCGCTGTCCTTCCTTACTGACTGATTTCAATGGCACGCTTCAGGTCGATATCACCGGTATAGTATGCCTTTCCGATAATCGCCCCGTACAGATTCAGCTTCCGCAGGTTCTCCACATCCTCCAGAGAGGACACACCGCCCGAAGCCGTGATCTGTAGCCTCAGAGTCTCCGAAAGTTCACGGTACATTTCCCTGTTCGTACCCCGCATGGCACCATCCCGGGAGATATCGGTACAGATCAGTGTCTTCACGCCGATGGTTTCCATCTCCCGGCAGAAGTCCATGAAGTGAAGAGCAGAGTTCTCCGTCCACCCTTTCACGGCAACAAAACCGTCCCGGACGTCCACGCCCACGGCGATCTTCTCCCCGTACTTTGTCACTGCTTTCCCGAGGAACTCCCGGTCCTCCACCGCTGCCGTCCCGAGGATCACCCGATCCAGTCCGGCTTTCAGGTAAGTGTCCACTGTTCCCATGTTCCGGATCCCGCCGCCGATCTCGCAGAAGAGTCCTGCGCTCTCCCGGATGCGAAGCACGGTATCCAGGTTGGGAGTGGTCCCGCTTTTCGCGCCTTCAAGATCTACCAGGTGGACATGGGTCGCGCCTTCCGCGGCAAAATCTTTCCCGATCTCTTCGGGATGATCGCTGTAAACGGTCATCCGCGCATAGTCGCCCCGCAGGAGCCGCACTGCCCTGCCCTCAAACAGGTCGATCGCCGGAAATATGATCATCAGCTCTGCACCTCACAAAAGGCCTTCAGTATCCGCAGGCCGACTTCGCTGCTCTTTTCCGGATGGAACTGGCAGCCGTATATATTCTCCTTCCCCACGCAGGCAGTCAGTCCCGTACCGTAATTGGTCACGGCCAGCAGGCTTTCATCGCAGTTTACCGCGCTGTAGGAATGGACAAAGTAGACGTATTCCCCTTCCCGGGTGTATTTCAGCAGCGGGGATTCCCTGAGGATCCGCAGGCTGTTCCATCCCATCTGCGGAATCTTCAGACCCGCGGGGATCCGTTCGGCGATCGGACGGATTTCTCCCTTCAGGAGGCCGAGGCCTTCGTATTCGCCGTATTCATAGCTGCGTTCGAACAGCATCTGCATCCCCAGACAGATCCCGAGAAGCGGCTTGCCGCGTGAAACCTCATCCTTCAGGGCCGTATCCATCCCGGACCGGTGAAGTTTCTCCGCCGCGTCCCGGAAGGCGCCGACGCCCGGCAGGATCAGCCGGTCAGCCTGCTTCAGTTTCTCCGCGTCGGCGGTCACGACCGCCTCCTGCCCGATCGCGGCAAAGGAACTCTTCAGCGAAAAGAGATTTCCCACCCCATAGTCAATGATCGCTACCATTATAAAACTCCCTTGGTGGAGGGGATCTCCTCCGCGAAATCAGGATCCACCGCTACAGCTGCCTTCATACTGCGTGCAACGCTCTTGAAGGCTCCTTCGATGATATGATGGCTGTTGCTGCCGGCCAGCTGCTTCAGGTGCAGCGTCGCGCCTGCGTTATGCGCGAAAGCACGGAAGAACTCTTCCGTGAGTTCGGTATCGAATGTTCCGACCTTCTCTGCCGGAATGCTCAGATCGTATACCAGCAGTCCCCGACCGGACAGATCAACAGCGCTGAGGATCAGGCTCTCGTCCATCGGCAGGATCGTACTGCCGTAGCGGACAACGCCCCTGCGGTCCGCAAGGGCCTGGTCAAATGCCTTGCCCAGCGCGATCCCGATGTCCTCCGTGGAGTGATGGTCGTCCACAAAAGTATCTCCCTTGCAGGAAACCTCCAGGTCGAATCTCCCGTGGCGGGCGAACAGCGTCAGCATATGATCGAGAAAACCTACACCGGTATCGATCGTGCTCGTGCCGTCCCCTTCCAGGGCCAGGCTGATCCGGATATCCGTCTCACCGGTTTTGCGGCATACTTCAGCTTTTCTCATGCTTTCTCCTCCAGGATTTCTTTGATCGCCTCGACCAGTTTTTCCATCTGTTCCGGTGTGCCGATGGTGATCCGGTTGTAATCACAGATCCGCTGGCCTTTGAAATGACGGATCAGAATCCCCCGGTCCTTCAGCCGTTTGTACAGTTCATCACCGGAGATGTCAGGATGCCGGGCGAAAAGGAAATTGGTCCGGGAGGTGGTCATCTCAAACCCGAGATCCTTCAGGGCGCGTTCGCTCCAGCTCCGGGTTTCGATAATCTTCCGGCAGTTTTCCATGTTGTAGTCGTCGTGCTTCAGGCAGGCGATCCCGGCCGCGGCCGTGAGGCGATTCACGTTGTAAGGATTGGTGGAATTCCTGACAGCGTTCAGGTCTGCGATCAGTTCCGGCTGAGCGATGCCGACGCCCAGGCGCGCGCCGGCCAGCGATCTGGACTTGGAGAAGGTCCGCGTGACCAGCAGGTTATCGTATGCCTCGACCAGCGGGAGGCAGCTTTCCGCCCCGAAGTCCACATAGGCTTCGTCCACCACGACGACGTTATACGTGTTGTTCTGCAGGATCTGCTCGATCTCGCTCTTCTTCAGGGCGATGCCCGTCGGTGCATTCGGATTGGCGATGAACAGCGTTCCGGCCACCTGGAAAAACTTATTGATATCGATCGTAAGATCATCCTTCAGAGGAATTTCGCGGTAAGGAAGCTGGTTGATCTGTGCGAAAACGGGATAGAATCCGTAGGTTACATCCGGAAAGACCGCTGGGATATGATCATCGCAGAATGCCATGAACGCAAAGTTCAGGATCTCGTCCGAACCGTTGGTCACGATCAGGTGATCCTCCGGCACCTCGAGATTGTCAGCCAGTGCCCGGCGAAGTTCCAGGCTGTCCGGATCGGAATACAGGTTCAGTTTCCGGCTCTCCTCAGCGACCGCGTCCGTCACTTCCTGCAGCGGGGGATACGGGTTCTCATTGGTGTTCAGCTTGATCTCCCGTTTGTTCTTCGGCAGTTCACCCGGCACGTAGGGTTCAAGATCAATATACTTCTCAGAAAAAAACCGACTCATTCCATATCCATCCCTTCATTCTTCCGTTCGGATCGTTGCACTGCGGGCATGCCCGGTCAGTCCTTCTTTCCGGGCAAAGGCAGCCACATCCTCCGCCACCCGGGTGAGCGCTTCCTTTGTATAGTAAGTATACTGCGTTTTCTTCACAAAGTCATCCACTGAAAGCGGACTGGAGAACCGGGCCGTTCCCTGCGTCGGCAGCGTGTGGTTGGGACCGGCCAGGTAATCCCCCAGGGCTTCCGGGCAGTTCCGCCCGAGGAAGATCGATCCTGCGTGGCGGACGCTGTCCAGCAGGTCGAAAGGATTGTCCACACAGAGTTCCAGGTGTTCCGGCGCAATCTCGTTGGCGATTTCGATCACCGTACGCAGGTCCTCCGCCACGATGATCTTGCCGTTCCGGTCGATGGACTCCCGGGCGATCTCACTGCGCTCGAGCTGCGGAATCTGCCGCTCCAGTTCGTCGCGGACCTTTTCCGCAAGTTCCATGGAGTCCGTGACCAGTACCGCGCTGGCCACCTTATCGTGTTCAGCCTGGCTCAGCAGGTCCGCTGCCAGCCACGCCGGGTTGGATTTCCCGTCCGCTGCAACTAGGATCTCGCTCGGCCCGGCAATCATATCGATCGAAACCATTCCGTATACCTGTCGTTTGGCTTCCGCAACATAGGCGTTTCCGGGCCCGACAATCTTGTCCACCCGCGGAACGGATTCGGTGCCGAATGCAAGGGCTGCGATGGCCTGGGCTCCGCCGATCTTGACGATCCTGTCTGCGCCGGCTACGTTCGCTGCCGCGAGGATGGTCGGATTGATCTTCCCGTCCCGTCCGGGCGGCGTCGTCAGGATGACTTCCTTTACACCCGCGATCTTGGCGGGGATCACATCCATCAGCACCGTGGAGGGATAGGTTGCCGTGCCGCCCGGCACATACAGGCCGGCCCGGTCTACCGGGATCACCTTCTGGCCCATCACAATCCCGGGCTCATCGTTGATAATGAAGGAATTCCTTACCTGCCGGGAATGGAACTTGCGAATGTTTGCCGCTGCCTTTTCCAGCATCGCGAGAAAAGACGGTTCCGTCGCTTCGATCGCTTCCTCCATCTCTTCCTTTGTCACGATCAGGTTTTCCGGGGTCGCGTGGTCATACCGCTCCGTATATTCCCGCAGGGCAGCGTCTCCCCGTTCGCGCACGTTCTTCAGGATCTCCGCGACCTTGTCTGCCACGTTCATTGTAGGCATGGAGCGGGCAAAGATCTCCTCGTTGGGCAGCTCCCCGTATTTCATGATGCGGATCATGATTCCTGCACTTCCTTTCTGAGTCCTTCCGTCAGGCGCTCGATCTGCTCCGTACGGAATTTAAATCCGGATTTGTTCGCGATCAGCCGCGCGGAGATCGGAACGATCTCCTCGATGACGGACAGGTGGTTCTCCCGCAGCGTTGTCCCCGTTTCCACGATGTCCACGATCACATCGGACAAGCCCAGGATCGGCGCGATCTCGATCGACCCGTTCAGGTGGATGATGTCAATATCCCGGCCGACCGAAGTGTAGTAGTCCCGTGCGATCCGCGAAAATTTCGTTGCGACGCGCAGTGTCCGGTTCATGTCGTCCCGGAAGCCGTCCGGTGCGGCCACGGCCATCCGGCACTTACCCACCTTCAGATCCAGCAGTTCGTAAACGTCCGGCCGGTATTCGAGCAGGATATCCTTCCCTGCCACGCCGATGTCGGCTGCCCCGCGTTCGACATAGATCGCTACGTCCGACGGTTTTACCCAGAAGTATCTCACGCCGGCCGCCTCGTTGTCAAAGATCAGTTTCCGGCCCGCTTCGAGCAGTGCCGGGCATTCGAAGCCCGCTTTCGCGAACATGGCGTAAACCTTTTCTCCGAGTCTCCCTTTTGGAAGCGCGATATTAAGCACGGGTCGTTTCCTCCTCAGTCAATCTTTCCAGCATGTCCAGGAACACCGCGAAACCGATGGCCCTGTCCTTGCGCCCCATCTTCCGCATCAGCTTGTCGTACTGGCCGCCCGACAGGACGCTGCCGGGGATCCCGCTGATAAAGCCCTTGAAAGCGATCCCGTTATAGTAGCGAAGGTCGCCTGTCGCAGAAAAGTCGATCTGGATCCGGTCTTCCAGGTCGCAACCGGTAAACCCTGCCACTGCCCGGCCCAGTTGGGCTGCCATCTCGCCTGCCCCGTATTCTTCCGCCAGCTCCCGGATTTTCGGCATCACAGTCCTGGGCGTTCCGTACAGCCCGAGCAGGCGTACCAATGCGTCCTCCGCACCGTCTGCCACATGGTTTTCCCGGCAGAGCCCTCTGATCCCGTGGAGATTCTTCTGTCCCGCGCAGGCCAGGATCGCCTGCTTGACCTTTTCCTCCGGTGCGATTGCGTCAACGAAAGCATTCAGGATCCCCAGGTGGCTGACCTCCAATACAAAATCCGGCGAACAGAGCCGCAGGCTCTCCGCGGCCAGACGCAGCACTTCCGCGATGCAGGCGTCGTCCACATCACCCATGCATTCCAGGCCGACCTGCGTCTGTTCACGGAATCCGTCCGCCGCACCGGAGACACGGTAAACATTCTCATGGTAGTACAGTTTCTGTATTGATCCGGGTGTATCTTTCCGGTTCTTGACAATGGAAAGAGTCACGTCCGGCTTCAGTGCCATCAGCCGCCCGGTCGTATCGGTAAAGGTGATGACTCCCTCCGAAAAAAGAAAATCCTTGTTCCTGCTGTACAGGTCATATTCCTCGAATTTGCTCATTCGGTAGCGCTCATATCCGTGCTGCGAATACAGGGAGCGCAGCATGAAGCTGATCCTCTCCTGTCCGTTCATGACCCGGTCGTCAATCAGCATTTCGTTTCCCTCCGTCATTTGCTGTGAATATGCCTCACGAAGAAGGCTTTATCATGTTATCACTTTACTGTAATAAAGTCAACCCTTGGAAAAGCCCTATATCTTGTGGTCGTCTTTTCAAATGGTTACTATTTTGTCGAAATTCTATCATATAATTGTAAAAAAATTTTAAAAAAGGGTTTCTTTTTTGAAAGAAAGTGTATATAATCATGATGGTTACGAAGCACCCGGGCAGTCAGCCCAAGGGGGATTTTTTGTCGTAACCTGTGTTTTGGTATCTTATGTAATGGAGGGAACTCTGATGAAGAAACGTCTGCTTGCCCTGCTGCTTGTGCTCGTGCTGCTGATCCCGGCGGGTGTCGCTTCCGCTGCGACTCGTTACCGGGTGAATACCGGCTCTCTGAAGGTTCGCCAGATGCCGAGCGAAAGCGCCGCAGTACTCGCGAGTTATCGGCTCGACTATGTCCTGACGGTCCAGTCATCTAAAGATGGATGGTCCTACGTGAAATTTACCAACGGTAAAGAGGGTTATGTTCAAACCAAATTCATCAAGAAAGCCACGACAGGAAGCGCCTGGATCACCAATGATGATACTTCCATGCGCACTGGCCCGAGCGGAGACTTCATCGCCCTTGCCAAACTGGCCAGGGGCAGAAAAGTCAGCGTTCTCTCATGGGGCAGCAAATATTCCTATGTGAGTGCCGGAGATCTGGGAACCGGTTATGTCGTAAATGACCTGTTGAGCAGAAAGAAGGTCGCCCCTTCGGGTAATGCCTCCAAATCCAACGGTGCAAGCGGCGGTGATTATGACGCCTGGGTGCTCAACGCCGGATACAGGAAGGTGAACCTCCGTACCCAGCCCAACTCGAAGGCACCGATTATCGCCTCCTATCCAACCGGTACGAAGGTTCGTGTATTGGCGCACAGTTCAACCTGGGATCAAATCCAGGTAGATGGAAATACCGGTTATATGATGACCAAGTTCCTGAACAGGAGTGCTCCCGCGCCGACTGAAGTTCCTGTTGTGACCGATCCGCCTGCCGTGAACTACACTGCTTATGTGGTCAGCAGCAACGGCAGGGGCGTCAATATGCGCAAGGGCCCCGGCAACTATTCCGTGATGACCAAGGTTCCTTACGGCTCCGCCGTGACCGTGCTGAAGCACGACACCAAGTGGGATAAGATCTCCTACGGCGGTAAAACCGGTTATATGGAAACCCGTTTCCTGCAGCTTTCCCTGCCGGACGGCGTTCCCGAAGGCGGCACCCCGGCAACCCCGGTCCCGACTGCTGTACCGCAGTTCCAGCCCTACTATGCCACGATCACCAGCCCGAACGGCAAGGGTGTAAACGTTCATTACAAGCCTGACAAGAGTACCTCCAATGTCCACGGCATGGGCAATAACGGCCGGCTGGAAGTCGGCACCACCGTTAGGGTTATAGGTGTGACCGGATACTGGGCAGAAGTGGAATACGAAGGCAAGACCGGATTTGTCATGCAACAGTACCTGAACTAAGGTGCAGCTGATCCGGAGAAATACCGGCAATTGATAAAACAACGGAGCGGTTCACAGGACCGCTCCGTTTCATCATTTCCTTTTGTTTTATGCCTTGATGGTCTCGACCTTGATCGTGTTCGTATTGCCTGGTTCCCCGTTCATCTGCCCGCCGGTCAGGACGACGTTATCCCCCTTCTTCAGGTCAAAGAGTTGCTGTGCCAGTTTCAGATCCTGCCAGAACATAACATCCATGGAGGAATAGTTCTCTGTCAGCACCGGCGTAACCCCCCAGGATAGGTTCAGTTTCCGCCATGCCCGTTCATTGATCGTTGTCCCGATGATACTCACCGGGCAGCGGAAGCGGGATACCATCCGCGCAGTCCGTCCGGAGATGGAATTAACCACGATCGCCTTCGCGTTCACATCCACCGCCATGGAACAGGTAGCATGTGAAACAGCGTCCAGATTACTGTGGATCCTGAACTCCATCGTCCGGAAACGTTCGGCATAGTCAATCCCTGCCTCGGTAAACTTTGCTGTGTCCGCCATCGTCTGCACAGCCTGCACCGGGAATTTGCCCGCTGCGGTCTCGCCGCTGAGCATGATCGCAGAAGACCCGTCATAGACGGCATTTGCCACGTCAGAGATTTCCGCACGCGTCGGTCTGGGATTCTGGATCATGCTCTCGAGCATCTCCGTTGCGGTGATCACGCGTTTGCCCAGCATCCGGCATTTGCTGATCAGGTACTTCTGCAGAGCCGGAACCTCCATAAAGGGGATCTCCACGCCTAAGTCACCGCGGGCGACCATGATACCGTCCGCCACCTCACAGATCGCTTCGACCTGTTCCACGCCGCTACGGTTCTCGATTTTCGCGATGATGTCGATATCCTTTCCACCGTTCTCATCCAGCAGGTTGCGCATGGACTGCACATCCTCCCGGCAGGAGACGAAAGAAGCTGCGACAAAATCGACCCCGTGCTCGATACCGAAAAGAAGATCGTTCTTATCCTGTTCGGACAGGAAATCCTGCTTCAGCACCTTTCCCGGGAAGTTCATGCTTTTACGGTCAGACAGGACACCGCCGTTCTTCACCCGGCAGATGACATCTCTGCCCGTGATCTCCTCGACCTCGAGAATCACCAGCCCATTGTTGATCAGCACAGTATCCCCGGGCGTCAGCTCTTCGGTCAGCTTCGCATAGGTCACGGCAACCCGGGTCTCATCCCCCTGGATGTCTTCCGTGGTCAGTGTAAAACGATCGCCGTCCTTCAGCGTTACCGGCCCGTCCCGAAAGGTCTTGATCCGATATTCCGGGCCCTTGGTGTCCAGCATGATTGCGATCGGCAGATTCAACTTCTCCCTCACGGAGCGGATCAGTTCGATCCGCTTCAAGTGGTCCTCATGCGTCCCGTGAGAAAAGTTCAGACGCGCAACATTCATCCCTGCCTCGCACATGGCAGTCAGTGTCTCTTCGTTTTCACAGGCAGGTCCGATGGTACAGATGATCTTGGTTTTTCTCAGCATAGACTTCGCCCTCCGCTGTAATACTGGAAGCTTTTTTTCATTCTATCAATCGTACATCCCCGCGTCAACAACAAAACCGGCCGAAGCCGGTATATGGGTACAGGTTCCTGCCATCAGACCGCCTGAAGCCAGTCACGTTCGCGAAGGCGGGTATTGTATTCCGCGTCCAGGCACATCCAGATCTGAGCGTCTTCCAGGCTCTCAAAATCCGGCGTCACAACCGGAGGCATCATCCCGACGCGTTCATATTCCATCTGCACATACTGCCACGGGCGGATCGCGGGCTCCTCATAATCACCGGCAGTCACAAAGGCCAGCGCCTGGTTAATCTTTTTGATCGTCTTTGTATTCATTGATCATTTCCTCCGTTCTCCGGCCCGGACGGCCTCTTCGATACTGTTGAGCTGCTCCCTGTTCGGGATCTGTTCTTCCTTCAGCAGCCCGATTACCTTGCCTACACAGCGGACAGTTTCCTCCCCGCTCAGGCGGATCATCCCATACGCCGGATTGTGTGAATGCAGTCCGTCAGGCTGGTATTCCTTGATATAACCCTCGTTGTCCACCAGGAAGACCCCGATCTCCCCCGGGCGAAGCTGATCCGTATGCCGGACCAGAACGCGGTCCCCGTCCATGAAAGTAGGCTCCATGCTGCAGCCGGAAACGGTGATCACCTCGTCCGCCTGCTCCGTCTCATCATCAGCAAGGAGGTAGATCTTCTCTCCCTGTGCTTCATCCAGCGCGGCGCCGATACCGGCTGCAGCGCCAAGATCACTCGCATAAACAGTTACAAAGTGCGGAACGGGAACCTCCCGGGTCTTTCGGACCGGTTTCATCGCGGATTCAGCCATGGCAGCCTGTCTTTTCCGGCCTTCAGCCAGGGCCTCTGTCTGCCAGAGGATCGCTTCCCTGTCCCGCCGATCCAGCGTGGTAAACAGCCTCAGCAGGCGATTCTCCTCCGCCACCCGGGGTGACTCTAATCCGAAAAACATGTCGACTGTGATCCCCAGGGCTTCACAAAGGGTCGGAACCGTCGAAATGTCAGGACGTGAATGCCCCGTCTCCCATCCGGCGACGGCATTCCGGCTGACGCCGATGAGCTCTGCCAGACGTGACTGGTTCATCCCGAGCGCATTCCTGCGGGCACGGATCACCGCACTGAAATCATGCTTCATCTCCGCACCTCCTTCCCTGATAGTGAAATTCTAACATATTATGTTTCAATTGTCAACATTTATATTAATAATTGTTTCATTTTCTAACATTCTGTTCTGAAAACAGGCGGTTCCTGCGGAACCGCCTGTATCTGTCAGTTCTCGATGATAATGCAGTCCTTCAGGATATAGTTGAAGGATGGCCTGGAGGAATACTGACACTCGGTATAGCCATTGTTCAGATCGATCGTATCCGCTGGATTCATCGGGTTGACGCCGGTATAATTGCCGCTGAAGACCTTGATTCTTCCCTTTTTCATCGCTTCGATCGTCTTCCCGACCTTGTCCTCGGTTCCGTCTGCGGCCACAAACCGGTTCATCTCCAGCAGTTCCACCCATCCTGCGTCAAAGCCGGCACTCATATCATTGCCATGTACATTTCCTTCGACCGCCTCCTCGATCTCACGTCCGTTCATCACGGCCTGCACAGCCTGGATCACATAGGGTGCCCAGTTGGTCCGGATACTGACCAGCGCCGAGGAAGGAGCCACGTCCATCATACTCTGATGGTAGCCCACATGATAGACTCTGCGTCCTGCCGCGGCCGCCTCTTCGCAGGCCACTGCCGGCGCCATCGTGTTCACGTGCTGTGCAATGATCACGCAGCCTTCGTCGATCAGTATCTTTGCCTGCTTCTTTTCTTCGTTGTAATTGCTCCAGCTCCCGGTATAACGGACCCGCATAACCGCCTCGGGCGCTACACTTCGAACGCCCAGGATAAACGCCGTGTAACCGGAAACGACTTCTGCCGTGGAGTTGGCCGCAACATAGCCCACACTCGCGTCCTGTGCAAGGACTGCACCGCTGTCGAGCATCTGGCGGAGCTTCATGCCGGCCACGACGCCGCTGACATAGCGCGCCTGGTAGATCTCCCCGTTGAAGGTATGGTAGTTGTCCGGCGCGCCTTCGATGCTGATGTTCGGCATGGAGGCCTGGCAGAACGTCACCTCGGGAAACTCGCGGGCCAGCGTGATCGGGATGTCCGTATCCATGTTGATGAACAGGATCCGGCATCCGCTGCGGATCAGTTCCCGTATGGGCTGTTCCGATTCGCGGGCCAACACGTTACTCTTGAACATGACCTCGATCTTGCCGTCATATTCCGCCTGAAGGGCCCTCTGTGCCATGACGAAGTTGGCGGTATAGGGTGTGCTTTCATCTTCGGAATAGACAAAACCGACTTTCAGGATGCCTCTGTTCGGCTTGTCTGTCCAGTATCCGCTCAGCAGGGCAGCGGTCAGCAGAACGACCGCGCAGACAATCACGGTAACGATGAAACGCTTGATTTTCATGCTTTCCCTCCTTCCGGAGTTTTCCGCTCAGAGATGCTTCCGGAGCTGAGTGCGCTTTGTTCCTCCTTCGCCCCCTCTGCTGCCCGTTCTGCAGCTTCGGTCTCCGCCTGGTCGCTCTCTTCCTTGGAAACATGATAGATCTGATTCAGGTTGATGGTGCCGTCCCGGATCAGTTCCAGCAGGATATCCACAAATTCCGGATCGAACTGCGTTCCGCGTCCCCGTTCCATCTCGCCCAGTACATAGCTGAAATCCATCTGTTTTCGGTAGATACGGTTAGCCGTCATGGCATCAAATGCGTCCGCTACACCGATGATCCGGGCATACAGCGGAATGTCATCACCGGACAGGCCCTTGGGATAACCGCGTCCGTCATAGCGTTCATGGTGGAATTCCGCACCTTCAATGACGTTGTCCAGCAGCGTAAAGTCCTTCAGGATCTCAGCGCCGCGGGAGGTATGGGACTTCATGATGGCGTATTCCTCATCCGTCAGGCGGGCAGGCTTGTTCAGGATCGCATCCGGAATGCCGATCTTACCGATGTCGTGCATCTGCGCTGCCCATTCAATATCACGGCACTGCTTGTCGTCCATTCCGTACCGTTCGGCAATCTGCTTGGAATAAATGGCTACGCGTTTGCTGTGGTCGGCAGTACGCTGATCCTTGGCATCAACGGTGCGGGCGATGGCGATAACGGTCTGCTTTCCCATTTCGACCAGTTTGTTTGCCTGGGCCAGCTGCGCCTTCATCTTATTCTCGTGCCGGACCACCAGCATCCAGGCGATCCAAAGCACGGTAAAGATCGGCACCAGGAGCATATAGAAGATGAACCAGTTGTTGTCGTACATCTCCTTTTCTTTTGTCAGACTGTAAGTCCGTTCCGCGAGGATACTCTCCTTGTTGTTGTCAAAGACAGCAAGGTGGAAAGTATAGTCTCCGGTCGGCAGGTTAGTGTAAGCGATGCTGTTCAGAGATGCCTGAGGAACGATGGTCCAATCGCTGTCAAAGCCTTCCATCTTGTATCCAACATAAGGATCCTGGATTGTGTAGTTGATGACCTCCGGATTGAGTTCCAACCGGCTGACGCCGCGAGGGATCTTCAGCGTGGTATGCCGGTCGATCCGCCTGAAAACGCCGTCCAGTCTGACCGACGGCACACTCATGCGGTATACCGTCGTACCGGAGGTAAAACTGTTGGTGTTAATGGCGAAGATGCCGGTATCACAGGGAAGATACAGCTCACCGGTCTCGTCGTTGAACCATGTCCAGGCATTCGCGGTCAGGCTGCTGTTCAGGCCCCGGCGGGTATCCAGCAGGTCGTAGCTGATATTCTCCCGGCCGCTGAGCAGTTCGTTCCGGTCCACAGTATAGATGCCGGCGCTCGAGAGAACGAACAGGTTGTCCATCCCTTTGATCCAGATGTCGTAGTTGTTGAAATACGGGAAGTTGCTGAGCTGGCGGATCGTATCGTCTGTGTTCAAATAACACAGGCCGTTGCTGGTAACCACGAAGGCCCCGCCAGTCTTCGCATCA
Source organism: uncultured Eubacteriales bacterium (assembly GCA_902793605.1). Lineage (GTDB taxonomy): Bacteria > Bacillota > Clostridia > Christensenellales > Aristaeellaceae > Aristaeella. Next base: position 40,776 of record CADBEB010000006.1, on the reverse strand, counting down.
AGGACCGTCCTCAGGATAACCTCGCTGCTGAGCCCGTTAGCCCGGGTCAGCATCCGGATCACTTCCCCGTTTTTTATCACCGCAATGCCGTTTCCATCCGTACCGGCCAGAATCGTCCCGTCCGGCATTTCAGTCATTGTCATCACTGTGTTGCTTGTGATCCTTGTTTCTGCGTACGGAATCATATCAACCACCTGATGATCCCGGAAAAAGCCAAGTCCTGTATCGCAGGAGGCCAGAATCGTTCCGTCCCTCAGTTGTGTTACCACCCGGGCCTTGTTGCCGAAGAGGTCGTTCTCCTTATTGTATACATATTCAGTGCCGTCCGGTTCAATCTCAAACAAGCCTTTACTTTGCGTGCATATCCAAAGATGGTTCTGATCGTCCACCTGCATGCAGCGGATCCGGAAATTGGTGAAACGCTCCGTCAGCTCGTTGGTGACCTGATGTTTCCCCTTCAGGTCCACCGCATCCATGCCTTTGTCTGTGCCGATATAATAGACATCCTGCCACTTGACAATGGTATTGGTCACGCGATTGTCCATACCGGCAGTGCTATATATGTCCCTGAAATCGGACGGCGCCAGCCGCAGCAGGCCCAGCCGGGAAGACGTGAACCACAGGTTGCCCTGATAGTCCACCAGCATGTTGTCGATGGAGTTATTGAAGTCGTTGGTGTTGATCCTCTCAAAGTTGCCGTCGCTGTCGAAATGGCCGATCCCGTTGTCCGCGCATACAAACAGTTCGCCGCTCTCGATATACTGCAGGTTCTTGATGCTTTTGAGTTCCGGGCACCGGTAGACATTCAGCAGTTCAAACCAACCCCTGCTGATGTCGAACTTGTAGATCTCGTTCTCCGTGGTGGCAGCGAGCAGGTAGCCATCCGGATTGAATGCGCAGCTCTTGAAGGCTGCCTGGCTCTCCGGCAGCTGGCGGGAGGAAACGATCTGTCCCTGCTGCATCAGGAAGAGGGTGCCATTGTTGCTCACGGCTGCCACATTGCCGTCGTTGTCCGCCGCGGAGTGGTCCGCGTAGGACACCTCGGAGATGGTATTCAGCTTTTTCAGGCCGTTATTCAGCGTCAGGATCATCATGCTGCCCGTCGTGCCGATATAGTAGTATCCGTCGGAGCTCTTGATGATCGACTTGACCGAATTGGCCGGGAGGCCCTGGCTCTGGTCAATAACGTTGACCACCTGCTCGTTGATCACGATGGACAGCCCGTTATCGTTCGTTCCGATCCACAGGCGGCCTTCTTCGTCCACATAGAGGCAGTTGACATTGCGGACGGAATCATAGTTGTCCATCCAGCGGAACTCCCGCCCATTGTAGCGGTACAGACCCGCATAGGTTCCGATCCACATGATGCCGTCCCCGGTCATGGCGATGTCGTTCGCCTCGCCGCAGGGAAGGCCGTTCAGGCTTGAATAGATCGTCTGCACATAATCGTTGTAGTTTACCTCGATCGCAACGTTGTCACCTTCCGCACGGGCCGGTACCGCGGCCGTCGCGGTCAGCGCAAGACCGACTGCCAGCAGGATCGCAGTCGTGCGCGTCAGCGCCTCCTGTTCAGCAATAATTTGCTCCAGTTTTTCGGGATGGATCTTAAACCAGATCCCGAAAACCAGTCGTGTGACCAGGAACAGGACCAGCAGGATCGCCAGCTTATCTGCCATTTCCATGTAAATTTCACCGATGAACAGGCTCACCCAGGGGTTCAGACCCCGCTCCGTCAGGAAACCCTTGACCGCATCGCCCCAGGCACTGCCTGTGCTGCCGTTGTTAAGGATCAGGTTCAGGGCAAAAGCCACCACGGAGGTTGATACCGCCAGCACAACGCCGACGCTCAGTGTACCGAGCAGCGTGTGCAGCATCCGCTTGCGAGCCGCGAAACCGACGATCAGCGCGATGACCACGCTGACGATCGCGTAGAACCACGGAATCCCGTACAGGATATGTGCGAGCAGGTTGGTTGTAATGCCGACGACAACACCGCAGAACGGCCCGGCAATATAGGCGCATACAACCGTTCCGATCGAATCCAGCCAAACAGGCCAGTTCAGCCTGGAAACAATCTGGTCGCCTCCCCAGTTGACTGCCAGACATATCAGCACCAGCAGCGCATAAGCTGCCAGGCTCCCCTTGATTCTCTTCACGCGAGTTCCCCCTTCAGCCCCGGTTCGCAGACTGTCTTACATTCCCAGCTCTTCCGCCCGTTTCCGGGCTTCCTCGAACCATTGCATATAGGTGCCGTCTTTCAGCACTTCATCGATCACACCGTTCACGAAATAGAGCAGCATCGTCTCGCCCTTCTTGGCAGCGATCCGGTCCCCCCGGTACTCCTCATCAAGCGAGAATGTCAGGCCCTCCGCCATGCACAGCCCGCAGCCGGGATTGTTTTTGATATAGTTTTCCGCCGTCGTGATATCCACAACTCCGGCGTCCGCCCGGCCCGTCCGGACGTCGTCATATACCGTCTGCACGGCGGAAATCCTGCGGAATTCCTTGTAGCTGCGCACATGGTTCGCCGCAAGCGTTTCCTGCAGGGAACTGCTCTGGGCGATCAGGATTTTGTCTGCCAGATCGTCCAGGGAAGCGATTTTCTCCCTGTCCGCCTCACGGATAATAAATCCCGTACTCGCACCGATATCCGCGAAATAATACCCCTTGGACAGGCTGTAGGATGTAGCCCGGGCCGGTGTATAGGACAGGGCCGAGATCGTCAGGTCGCACTGATCCTCCGCCAGAGCCGGAAGTACCTGCGTGAACTCCATCGGGATAATCTCCAGCTTCACACCCATCCTTGCAGCGATCAGGCGGGCCAGTTTCATGTCCGCTCCGGCATATTGATCCTGCCCGGTCATATCCGGATCAATGAACTCCTGCGGGGGATAATACGGCTCCGTCGCGACCCGCAGCACGCCCTTTCGGCGGATCCGGTCCAGCACGCCGGTGGCATCATCCGGAATGCCGCGCATGGCATTCATGGATCCATCAACAAAGTTCCATTCGTTTTCCACATAGTTCTGCCCCTCGTCATCCGCTGCCGAAAGGCCTGCAGAAGCGCAGAAGAACACCACCGCCAGCAGGATCACGATGAAACGTGTTATCCGTTTTTGTCTGAACATCCAAATACTCCCTTCCGGCCGGCCTTCAGCCGCCACGTAAAAAAAAGGAATACCTGTTGATATTTTAACAGGTATTCCCCCGGAATGCTATCCTTTTTTCTCTTTCTTCAGCAATTTTCAGCCGACTTTGACATCTCCGCTGATGCTCTTCGCGCGGATCTGGACAGCCGCGCCGGCGCCGGCCTCGGAAACCCGTGACAACACTTCTCCGCTGACTGTGGAGCATTCCGCATGGATCCCCGGCAGGCCGGAAGGCAGCCCGATCTCGACATCACCGCTCGTGGAACGCGCTTCGATTCGCTTCAGTGTCGTATTCTCGATTGTGAGATTCACGTCCCCGCTGACGGAGGAAGCTGTCACTTCAGTCACAGAACCGGAGAATTCCGCTTCGCCGCTCGTGCTCTTGACCTGCAGGGTTTCAAACACGCCGTCCACCGTCACGTCACCGCTCATGCTGCTGATCTCCGCGGTCATCGCGGAGCCGTTTACTTCCGCCTCCCCGCTGACTGTGCTCACCAGCAGTTTGTCTGCCGTCCTCTCCGTTTCAGGATCCAGTTTGACGTCGCCGCTGGTGGACCGGGCAGTCATCTTCAGTGCAAAGGCACAGCTGCAGTTGATATCGCCGCTGCGGCTGTTCAGTTCCATCTCGCTCAGTATCCCGTCCGGCACCTCGATCCGGATCGGCATGCCGTTTCCAAAGGATACGGCCACGTTCCGGATCGCCTTGCCGACCATGTTCAGGATCCCGGAAAGGGTGACCTCTTCGCCGTCCTGCATTTCAAAAGGAGCGGTGAACTTATCCCGTTTCTTCGCTCCCCTGACGATCAGCCGGCTGCCGTCCTGCTCACAGGTCATGCCTTCCGGATCATCGCAGGACACATGGATCATCCCGTCTCCGGAGGGGCTCACCAGGATGTCCTGATCCATGGTCTCAGCCTGCAGCCGGTCGATCCCGGTAAAGGTCCGTTCCCCGCCGGTTGCCGCTTCCGCCTTTGACGGTACGGAACTGCTCTTCTTCGGATACTCAGCGATGACGTCCTTCATGCCCTTCAGGCTGTCCACGACCTCGCCGGTCGCCTCCTCTTCGCTCAGACCGCGGCTGATCAGGTCGTCATAACGCTCCTGACAGTTGTTCATCAGCTCTTCATGGAGTGCTCTTGTCTCTTCATTCTCCACCGTATCTTCAAACAGAAGATCCACAATCCTCTTCACCGTCTGGTTCATTCTCTCTTCCTCCTCATACTTCTAGCAGTTCATCCATGATCTTTCGTGTCTCGACCCAGGCTGCAGTATCCTCCGCAAGTTTGTCACTGCCTGACTCTGTCAGGGAGTAATATCTTCGTCTGGCTCCGGTATCCTCATCGCCCCAGTAGGAACGGATATATCCGTTCTCTTCCATACGGCGGAAAGCTGTATACAGCGTAGCCTCCTTCAACCGGACCATGCCGCCGCTCTTTTCTGCCAGCGTCCGGCTGATCCCGTAGCCGTATCCGTCCTCCGCTGCGAGTTGCCGCATGATGAGCGTATCTGTATATCCCCGGAGCAGATCCGCTGATAACGTCATTGTCCTCCCTCCTTCCGATATACATCATACACATTTCTACCTCGTCTGTCAATGTATATTTTCAGACTTTATATTTTTTGTGTTTTTGCCGCTTCCGCATCAAAATGGCTTTTGTTTTCAAGCGGTTTATGGTATGATTCTCTTGAAAAGTTGCAGGGAATACTCCCTGTGCCTCGTTGATTAAAATGAAAACTTCTGTAAGGAGGTCTTCCGCGTGAGACGCACCGCTGTTGCGCTGATTCTTGCGTTCCTGCTTTGTCTTGCCTTTTCTGTTTCGCTGGCGCAAACCGTTTCCTGCCCTGTCGGCGGCTTTTCCCTGAACCTGCCGGATCATTTCACGGAGCAGCCGCTCTCTCCGGAAGCTCCGGACCTGTGTCTCTACTGGCGGGGAAAAAAAATGACTGTTCTGGCCTACGCCACCTACCTTGGAGAGGTTGCCGGGTCTGATCTGTTCCAGGTGCTGAACGGCACGGAAACCGACAGCGGCAGCATCACCCTGAACGGGATGAATATGCTCTACGCCGCCGGAGCAGACGGCGGTACCGCCTACCTGATGTACAGCTGGATGGACCGCGGGAACAACGTCACTCTTTACTTCTATTACCCGGCCGGAGACGATTCCTGCATCGACTCCGCCAACCGCATCATGAACTCCATCACCTTTGATGCCGGACACTGAAAATACAAAACTGCCGACGGGCAAATGCCCGTCGGCAGTTTTTCTGTTTATTTCCCTTCGTAGATGATCAGCGACTCGACGTCATACCCTTTCAGGCGTTCCCGTCCCTTGAGCCCTGCCAGTTCCATCACGAACACCAGTTTGACCACCTGCCCGCCAAGCTTCTCCACCAGTTTCACAGCGGCTTCCGCGCTGCCGCCGGTTGCCATCAGGTCGTCCACGATAACCACCTTTTGTCCCGGCTTCACCGCATCTGTGTGCACTTCGATCACAGCCTGGCCGTATTCAAGATCATACTCCTGCTTGATGGTTTCGCGCGGAAGCTTGCCCTTTTTTCGCACGGGAACAAAGCCTTTGCCTTTCAGGTAAGCCACCGGCACGCCGAAAATGAACCCGCGGGATTCCGGACCGACGATCAGGTCAAAGTCCGTATTTTTCAGCAGGTCGGCCAGTCCGTCAACCGCCAGCTTCAGTCCGTCCGGATCCTGAATGACCGAGGTAATATCCCGGAACATGATCCCGGGTTCCGGAAAATCAGGGATCGTTATGACATACTCTTCCAGCTTCTTGCTCATGGTTTTTCTCTCCTTCTCGACCGTGTCCGACGGCTGCGTTCTCATGCTATCACAATCGTTCTTTCTTCGCAATGTCTTCCTGTTCTGTCAGACTTCGTTCAGAAAATCCCGGATCAGCCGGAAAACTCTTTCCTTCTCCGTCTCGTTCAGGATCTCGTGTCTCATTCCCTCTATCGTCTCTACACGGATCTCACGGAATCCGGCTTCTTTCAGACGGTTCAGGGAATCCTCCCTGCCCTTTTCCCCGCCCGTGCAGGGATCGTCTTTTCCGGAGATCAGCAGGATCGGCAACTGTTTCCAGACATCTTCATACTGTGACGGAGTATCCATCATTTTGATCAGGTGGAACAGGGCATTGTAGCTTCCCAGAGTGAACGGCACGCCGCATAGTGGATCCTCTGCGTAGCGTTTCACGTTCTCCGGGTTGTAAGAAAGCCATTCCAGCGGGCTCTTCGCATCCGGGATTGCTTTTGAGAACGGCCCGAGCACCATTCCATCCACGAGCTTTGAATGCTTCTTTCCGCCCTTAAATGCGGACAGGATATCCGTCAGTATGATCCCCGCGCCGGCCGCACCGTTCGGATTCGGATATCCTGACAGCACCACTTTGTGGAATTCCCGGCTCTGCGTCCGGAGGAACGCCCGTGCAATGATTGTCCCCATCGAATGTGCAAACAGGATCACCGGCACCCCCGGCCAGCGTTCATGGAGAAAGTCCAGGATAACCTGCTCATCCTCCAGCAGCCGCAGGTGTCCATCCTGCCCCGCGATGTGGCTTACCATCGGCGCATTCTTCCCGTGTCCGCGCAGATCCGCAGTCACTACCGCAAATCCGTCTGCCTGCAGGAACTCCGCAAACGGCCGGTACCGTCCCTGGTGTTCCTCCATGCCGTGGATCACCTTCACAACTGCCTTCGGCTCCGCCGTGTCGTATACCCGCAGCGCCAGTTCGTATCCGTCCTTCGCGACCTGTTTTACTTCCTCAAACGCTTCCATCTGCAAGCCCCTTCCTATAATCGCATTAGCTTTCTTCCCGCCCGGTAGATAAACACCAGAAACCGCTCGCCCGCGCGGCCGGGGAGGCAGCTCACCCGCCCCAGCGGATTCCGCCTGAGACGCTTATACAGCGCCGGATCAAACTCTCGGATCGACTGCCACATTTCCCGGTTCATCCGGTGACTTTGCTCCGAATCTTCAATGAACTGCAGTGCGCAGTTTGTGAACAGCTGCCCGCCGGCGTTGTTGAGCATATACTTTCGAAGGTGCGGAGACACACGGTTCAGTTCCTCCAGCGTGTAGGAAGTGATCTGCTTCTTTGTGATCTCGGTCATCTGGTCCAGCCGTTTCAGCAGGTTTTTCTCATTGATCGACTGATCGCTCCGTCCGACAAAATACCCGTATATCGGTGCGTGGTGATACATGATGCGCTTCGTATACACCAGCGGCCGATAGATATACAGGTTGTCCTCATAGTAGGTATGCTCTGGAAGACGCAGTTCGATGTCACGCAGAAACTGCGTCCGATAGATCAGGCTGTGGATCATGAACTGATTCCATATATGAAAGGGGCGGCATCTGTCCCAGTCCGAGATCGTATCGGGTTTCAGTTTCCCCAGGTAGGTGATCCGGAAGGAATTCTCCTTTTCTGCCCTGTCGTAAACGTAGTCGTGGAAGATCAGATCCACCGGCTCCGCCTCGTCCGAATGCTTCCGCAGCACGTCCATCAGTCCCGGCAGGTTCTCCTTCAGCAGACGGTCATCGGAATCGACTACCTTGAAATAGATTCCCTGTGCATTCGCGATCCCATAGTTGATTGCAGATCCGTGACCGGCGTTCTCCTGGTGGTGGACCCGGATTACCGTCGGATGCTCCCCGGCCAGCCGGTCTGCGATCGTACCGGTCTCGTCGGTCGACCCGTCGTTCACGATGATCACTTCGATCTCTTCCCCGCCCGCAAGCAGGGAATCAACCGCACGCTCCATGTAAGCTGCGGAATTGTAGCAGGGTACAACGCAGGTCAGCAGTTTCATATCTGCCTCTTTCTGTCAGTGGAATAGGCGGGCACCCGGCCGCGCCATACAAATACATTATATCCTAAACCTTCTGCCTTGAAAACCCCCGGCATTCATTGCGCGCCTCTCAGCTTCCTGTTATAATATCCCGGAATCGGGCCTCCGCCCGAAAACAATGAACAGAACCGGAGGGTGCATCATGGAGCGCCGCAGAAAGGATCTTCCCTTGCGCATGGCTGTCGTTTTGCTGTTTGTTGCGTTTGCGCTGCTCCTCCTGTGTGGCTCCGCTTCTGCGGACGGGCCGCACACCGTGCTTCTCAGGTGTGACGGCGGCGGTTTTGTCGGCATCACCCAATCCGGTCTGAACAGGGTTACCCTGACCCCGGACAGCCATCTCATCACAGCAGACGGAAAAGAGTGGACGCTGAAAGCCCTGCTTACCGAGCCGGGCTTCCGCCTGGCAGGCGCCGCCCTGCGTTTCACCGTCACAGAAGTGGAAGGCGCGAACCTGCCGTATTCGCTTTTCTGCAGCAATATCTGTTCTGCCCCTCAGCGCGTACTGGAGGGTTGCAATCTCTGGGACATCACCGAACCCTTCAACGCCTGGCTGAACTTCCCGGGGGAATCCCTGCAGGTGGAACCCATGTATGAGCTGGACGGTTTCGGTTTCCGGATCCTCCAGGGCTCCGCCACCCTGCAGCTGACCTTCTCAACCTCCTCAAAACTTCCGCTTTTCCCGCTGGACCGTGTCCAGGACAGGCCATTTTACGAGGCTGCCCTTACCATGTTGGAGCAGGGCAACCCTTTTATTGAATACTATGATGAGACTGCAGGCAGCCTGATAACCGCATCCCTGCCGCTCGGCGTTCCCTATTACTATGCCGGCCGGACCGAAGAAAAGTTCCTCCGCCGGTTCTATCCCCAGACGATCACGCGATATTATCGGCCTGATCGCATGTATTTCTGCGGCCTGGACTGTGCCGGCATGACCCGGCTGATCTTTGACAAATGCAATTGGGAACAGCACCCGACAATCCTGGGCATGCTCGCCCGTGGCATCGGATCCGCCGCGCTGAAAAACCGGGATTCGGCGGAGTGGCCGTCCCTGCTTCTTCCGGGTGAATTATTCTGTGTGGATCACGGGACCTATCATGTCATGATGTACCTGGGCACACTCCGCCAGTTCGGCTGGACGGAAGATGATGCCGGAGAAGCCGCTCCCCTGCTGGACGAGCCACTCGTGATCCACTGCGGGGGCAATCCCTTCTACTATGACCGTTATCTTTCCTATATTAATGAACAGGGATATAAGAACACCTATCCGCCGGACGGCGGTGTTACGGTTTCTGTCATTCGGAACACAAACAAGGACGCTCCCCATACCATGACTGCGAACTGGGGGAAGTTCTTCGGCTGGTATATGCTCGGAGATTATCCCCTGCTGGTCTTCCCTCTGGATGACTGTACAGAAATGGCCTGGTTCAGCAATCCTCAGTGATCCTTTCGTGCCAGCAGAAAGTTATATACCATGATCGTGCACACGACGATTACTGATCCGATGATCGAGAGCGTCGACACGGTTTCACCGTAAAACACCGCCACAAGCAGCGGGTTCATGATCGGTTCCAGGCCGGTGATCAGGCTCGCTGTCACCGGCGGTGTGTTTTTGATGCCGATGGAAAACAATACATACGCGCCGCCGACCTGAATAACGCCCAGCGCGATCACCGCGGCCAGCGTCTGCGCGGTGAAATCCGTCTCGCCGAAACACAGCGGCGTCATTGCCAAACCCGCTGCCAGCTGACCGAGAAAGCAGGACGAGATCGCGTCCGCATTCTCGCCGGTATTCATCATGAAGACCCCGGCGTAACAGACCCCGGAGAGGACTGCCGTGATATTGCCGATCAGGTTCCCCGCCCGGATCCCGTCCACAAAGAAGAGGACCACTCCAAGCATCACCAGGACGCATGTGATCACGTCCAGCCTTCTCGGTTTCTGGTGGTAGAATACCGCCATCATCAGGATCACAAACACCGGTGCCGTAAACTGCAGCACGATCGTGTTCGCCGCCGTCGTCAGCTTATTCGATATCGTAAAAAAAGTAGTCACACCGATCATCGCCAGCGCGCCGGTCAGTACGCGACTGCTGAAAACGATCCGGTGCCGGGTGATCAGGAGGTAGGTTCCGATCACCGCCGCTCCGATCAGGTTTCGCGCGCCGTTGATCGCCAGTGCGGACCACGGGATCAGCTTAATGAAAAGGCCGCCCGTGCTGAAACACACGGAGGCCAGGAAAACAAACAGGACTGACCTGCGTTTATCTGTCATGATCCGATCAATCCTTTATAAAATGCCACAGCGTTCCTGAGATCCGTTTCATCCGGATGTCCTTTGCCGGTCCCGCCGATCAGTTTGAAAGGGCCAAAGGTGTTATAGCCTTTGCAGGAAAACCGTCCGGTAACCGTCGCATGCTTGTCTTTCAGCGATTCGTCCATGGACTTCGAGAAATCCCTGTTCATCGCGCTGGTCATAACATAGAAGATCTTCTTATCCGGCGGCAGATTTTTCTGCGCAAATGTTACGACATCCGGATGGAACCTCGCCGCATAAATGCCTGAAGCAAAGCCGATCAGGTCGTAATCCGACAGTTCCTTTTCGCGGACAGCCGTCGCGTCCACCAGCTCCGCACCGCATTCCTCAGCAATCGCGTCAACGACTTTCTTCGTATTTCCATGATGGGTTGATGCATATACTATGATCGTCTTCATCGTTTTCTCCCCCCATTGAAATTGAAAAGAGGGCCTTACTATCGCAGGCCCTCCGGTTCTGTGGGATTAGTAGGACTCGAACCTATGACCCCCACGATGTCAACGTGGTGCTCTAACCAACTGAGCTATAATCCCATCCGGTCAACGAATGGGATTCTATCATAGTTCAGGATAAAATGCAAGCATTAATCCTGTTTAAACATCGCTATGCATGATTTGCATCGTTTATGCATTTCATTCTGCATATATTCACGATGAGTGCATTCTGTAAAGGCTCCTGTTTTTTCATTGTATTCAAACAAATATTTTATTTCTTTCTCTCTTGACAAGCCGCACGAACAGGTGTATATTGCCTGCATAATCATGCAGAAGGAGGTTCCCCCATGAACAAAGCTGACATCAGGAAGGTCGTCCTCGCCTATTCCGGCGGTCTCGATACATCAATTATCATCCCCTGGCTGAAGGAAAATTACAACAATCCCGAGATCATCGCCGTCTCCGGCGATGTCGGACAGGGGACCGAGCTGGACGGTTTGGAGGAAAAGGCGCTGAAAACCGGCGCCAGCAAACTCTACGTCCTGGACCTGACGGATGAATATGTGGATGACTATATCATCCCCACCATGAAAGCCGGTGCCGTATATGAAGATTACCTCCTCGGCACCAGCCACGCGCGGCCCTGTATCGCCAAGGGGCTGGTGGAGATTGCCAAAAAGGAAGGCGCCGACGCCATCTGCCACGGCTGCACCGGCAAGGGCAACGACCAGGTCCGGTTCGAGCTGGCTGTGAAGCATTTCGCGCCGGATATGCCCATTATCGCCCCCTGGCGGGAATGGAGCATCCAGAGCCGGGATGAGGAGATCGACTACGCCGAGGCGCACAATATCCCGTTGAAGATCACCCGGGAGACCAACTACTCCAAGGACAAGAACCTCTGGCATCTGAGCCATGAAGGCCTTGATCTGGAAGATACCGGCAACGAGCCGCAGTATGAGAAACCCGGTTTTCTGGAGATGGGCGTTTCCCCGATCGATGCTCCCGACACCCCCACCTACGTAACCCTTGAGTTTGACAAGGGTGTTCCGGTCGCGCTGGACGGCGAGAAGATGTCCGCCAAGAACATCATCCTGAAGCTGAACGAACTGGGCGGTGCCAACGGCATCGGCATCATCGACATAGTGGAGAACCGGCTGGTCGGCATGAAGTGCCGCGGCGTCTATGAGACCCCCGGCGGCACCATTCTCTACAAAGCCCATGAGGCGCTGGAGTCCATCTGTCTGGATAAGCTGACCATGCATGAGAAGCAGAAGCTGTCCATCACCTTCGCCGAGCTGGTCTACAACGGCCTGTGGTTCTCTCCCCTGCGTGAAGCCCTGAGCGCCTTTGTGGACAAGACCCAGGAAAAAGTCACCGGCACCGTGAAACTCAAGCTCTACAAAGGCAACATCATCAAGGCCGGCGTCTGGAGCAGCAACTCCCTCTATTCCGAAGATATCGCGACCTTCGGCGCCAGTGATTACAACCAGAAGGATTCCGCCGGCTTCATTACCCTGTTTGGCCTGCCGACCAAGGTCCAGGCCCTGGTGGACGCCGCGAACAAGAAGTAAGGGATCTCTCGTCTTCATTCGAGATGACATCCTGAATCATCCCGCCTCATTTCTCTGGCGGGATACTTTCGTAAGATTGGGGAGCATCCATGACGACTGTTTTTATTGACGGAAGCGCCGGAACGACCGGATTGAGAATCCGTGACAGGCTTGCGGACCGGAAGGATCTCCGGCTGATGATCCTTCCGGAGGATCTTCGCAAGGATCCCTCCGCCAGGGCAGACGCGCTGAACAGCGCAGACATTTCCTTCCTCTGCCTGCCGGATACCGCCTCCATCGAGGCTGTTTCCTTCGTAACAGACCCGCACGGGGTCATCATCGACACATCCACCGCCCACCGGACAGCGGAAGGATGGATTTACGGCATGCCGGAACTGTCCGGTCAGCGGGAGAAGATTGCCCTTGCAAAGCGGATCGCGAATCCCGGCTGCCACGCTACCGGCTTTATCGCCCTGATCGCCCCCCTGGTGGAGAACGGTCTGCTCAGCTCCGATGTGCGTTTGTCTGTTTTTTCCCTGACAGGCTACTCCGGCGGCGGGAAAAAGATGATCGCCGAATACGAAGCGCCGGATACGGATCCCCTGTACCGGGCGCCGCGGCAATACGGCCTCGGCCAGACCCACAAACACCTGCCGGAGATGTCCGTTGTCTGCGGTCTGCAGCACGCGCCGGTCTTCTGCCCCATCGTCGCCCCGTATTACGCAGGCATGGAAGTCACGGTTCCCCTGACACCGGCCGATACCTCCGCTTCGCCGGAGGAGATCCGGAAGGTCTACCGGGACTACTATCATTCCGGACTGATCCGTTTTGCGGAAGCTCCGGATGAAAACGGCTTCCTCTCCGCCGGCGCCATGGCCGGGCGGGACAGCCTGGAGGTCTCCGTCTTCGGCAACGGGGAGCGGATCCTGCTGATATCCCGCTTCGACAACCTGGGAAAAGGCGCATCCGGCGCCGCGATCCAGAACATGAATATCGCCCTCGGGCTGGACGAGGCGGAAGGATTGGTGAAGTGATGCCTGAAGAAAACCGCAGGAATCTGCCGGAAGTTGTGATCAGCCCGATGATCCCCGAAGACTACGATGAGGTCCGGGACCTGTGGCTGACGATCCGCGGCTTCGGAATCCGGGCACTGGACGACTCCAGGGAGGACATCGAGCGGTTCATCCGGCGCAATCCCACCACCAGCGTAGTCGCGCGGGCAGACGGCAGGATTGTCGGATCGATCCTCTGCGGTTCAGATGGACGGCAGGGCACCTTATATCATGTCTGCGTGGCGAAGGAATACCGGCGCCGCCGCATCGGCACCCAGATGGTCGGCTTCTGTATGCACCAGCTGCGCATCATGGGCATCAACAAGGTCTCCCTGATCGCGTTCGCAAAAAACGACATCGGGAACGCCTTCTGGAACAAGATCGGCTGGATCCGGAAGACCGATGTCAACTACTACGTGTTTGACCTGAACGAGAAAAACATCACGAAGTTTGTAGGAGAAGAAGATGAAAATTCGTAAGATCCAAGGTGGCATAACAGCTGCAAAGGGCTTCAGCGCCGCCTGTTGCGAGGCAGCTATCAAATACAGGAACCGGAAGGACATGGCCATGGTCTTCGCGGATGCCCCCTGTGCCGTTGCCGGAACTTTTACCTCCAACAAGGTGAAGGCAGCTCCGGTCCTCTGGGACATGGACATTGTGAAGAACGGAAAGGATGCACGCGCCGTCGTCGTCAACACAGGGATCGCCAATGCAGGCACCGGCGAGGCCGGCATGACCCTCTGCCGGGAGACTGCCGCGCACACTGCCGGAGTCCTCGGCATTCCCGTCGACAGCGTGCTGCTGGGCTCAACCGGGGTCATCGGGCCGAACCTGCCTCTGGACCGGATGAACGCAGGTATCACTGCCATGGCGAAGACGCTCTCGAAGTCTGCCGAAGCCGGGACCGATGCCAGTATCGCGATCATGACCACCGACACGGTCAACAAGGAAACCGCCGTTGAATTTGAACTGCCAGCCGTCTCCGAAGAAGGCACGGTCACCGTCCGCCTGGGCGGTATGAGCAAGGGCTCCGGCATGATCCATCCGAACATGTGCACCATGCTCGCCTATCTCTCCACCGACTGCGCGATCGACCGTACGCTCCTGCAGAAAGCATTGAGCACGGTGGTCGTCGACACCTTCAACATGATCTCCGTGGACGGCGACACCAGCACCAACGATACGCTGCTGCTCCTCTCCAGCGGCCAGGCTGCAAATAAGCCGATCCTGGAGGAGGATGAGAGCTACGCCATTTTCTGCGAGGCATTGTTCACCGTCTGCCGCGAACTGGCGATCCGTATGGCCGGAGATGGCGAAGGGGCCACCCATATGATCGAAGCCCATGTGATCCACGCAGACACGAAGGAAAACGCCCGGACGCTCGCACGCTCCGTGGTCGCCTCCAGTCTGGTCAAGGCCATGATCTACGGCAGGGATGCCAACTGCGGCCGTGTGCTCTGCGCCCTGGGCTATGCCGGTCCCGACTTCGACCCGGCGGTTATTACGATCGACCTGGTCGGTGAGAAGGATACCCTGAACTTTTATAAAGACGGCTGCGTCCAGGTTTTCGATGAAGACAAGGCGCTGGCCCTGCTCTCGGAGCATGACATCCGCTTTCTCTGCGACATGAACATGGGAGAAGAGGAAGCTGCTGCCTGGGGTTGCGACCTGACCTATGACTACGTGAAGATCAACGGCGACTATCGGACCTGAGCAAAAAGGAGATAATAAACCCATGCTGAATGAACTCACCAACCAGGAGCGAGCTGAAGTCCTGACGGCCGCCCTCCCCTATATCCGCCGCTATGCGGGCAAGGTGGTCGTCGTGAAGTACGGCGGCAACGCTATGATCAACGACCAGCTCAAGCAGCAGGTCATGGAGGATATCGTCCTGCTGTGGCTGATCGGTGTGCGCATCGTGCTGGTTCACGGCGGCGGTCCGGAGATCAGCGAGCTGATGGACCGGCTGGGGAAAGTGCCGGAATTCGTGGACGGTCTGCGGGTTACGGACAAGGAGACCATGGACATCGTCCAGATGGTTCTGGCCGGGAAGATCAATAAAACGCTGGTCAATCTGCTGGAGATGAAAGGCGGCAAAGCCATCGGCCTCTCCGGCATGGATGGCCGGCTGCTGCAGTGTTCCGTTAAGGATGAGCGTCTCGGCTACGTCGGCGAGATCCGGAAGGTCCACATCCAGCCGGTCACGGACCTGCTGGACCGGGGGTATATCCCGGTCGTCTCCACTGTTGGCTGCGACAAGGAAGGAAACGCCTACAACATCAACGGCGACACCGCTGCGGCCTATATCGCCGGCGCCCTGGGTGCGGAACGCCTGATCATGATGACGGATATCGCAGGCGTCCTGAAGGATAAAAACGATCCCTCGACCCTGATCCCGCAGATCACGCTGCCTGAGCTGCCTTCCCTGTATGACAGCGGCATCATCTCCGGCGGAATGATCCCGAAAGTCGAGTGCTGCGCGAAGGCCCTCTCCTGCGGGGTCCGGAATGTGGTCATCATGGACGGCCGCGTCCCCCACTCCATCCTCATGGAACTCCTGACGGACGAAGGTGCCGGCACCATGGTGTCCAAAGGAGACGACGCTAACGAAGACCGTCAGAAAGGCTGGGAATGAGTATGAACACCTTTGAACTGGATAAAACCTACATCGCGGGGACCTACAAGCGCTTCCCGATCGAGATCGTCAGCGGCAAGGGGTCCCTGGTCAAAGACGCGGACGGGAAAGAGTATATCGACATGGGATCCGGCATCGCGGTGACCTCCTTCGGCGTTGCGGATGAGGATTGGATTGCCGCCGTGGAAAAACAGATCCGCAGTGTACAGCACATGTCCAACCTCTACTACACCGCTCCCTGCGCAAAGCTCGCGGAAGCCCTGTGCAGAAAGACCGGCATGGCGAAGGTCTTCTTCTCCAACTCCGGTGCCGAAGCCAACGAGTGCGCGATCAAGGCTGCCCGTAAGTGGGCCGCGGAAAACAAAGGACCTGCCTGCTCCACGATCGTGACGCTGGAGAACAGCTTCCACGGCCGCACATTGACCACCCTGTCCGCTACCGGCCAGGAGCACTACCATGAACTGTACCAGCCGCTGACACCCGGTTTTGCATCCTTTCCTGCCGGGAACCTGGACGCCCTGAAGAAACTGTGCGCTGGCGGCACAGTCGCCGCTGTCATGATCGAGTGCGTACAGGGCGAAGGCGGTGTGGTCGCGCTGGATCCCGGCTTTGTCAGGGAACTGGCCGCCTGGCTGAAAGAGCAGGAAATCCTCCTGATGGTGGACGAGGTCCAGACCGGCAACGGCCGCACCGGCACGATGTATGCCTACATGCAGTACGGCCTGCATCCGGATGTCGTATCCACGGCGAAGGGCCTGGCCGGCGGCCTGCCCATGGGCGCCACGCTGCTCTCGGAGAAGCTGAAGGATGTCTTCTCCTACGGCAACCACGGCTCTACCTTCGGCGGAAACCCCGTCGCCGCGGCTGCTGCCCTGTCCGTCGTCAGCCGGCTGACGGATGACTTCCTGGCCAATGTCAGAAAGAAGAGCGAACTGCTCCGCGGGCTCCTGCAGGACGCGCCTGGCATCGAGGCGCTGAGCGGCCTCGGCCTCATGGTCGGCATCAAAACAACCCGGCCCGCTTCCGAGGTCGTCGCGGACTGCATGCAGAACGGTGTCCTCTGCCTGACCGCAAAGGACAAGGTTCGCCTCCTCCCTGCCCTGAACATCCCGGACGAGCTGCTTATCAGGGCAGCGGACGTCATCAAAGCTGCCTGTGCAAAAGCCTGATCGAAAAGATCCTGTGTTTTGTCCGGGATGACACCTGCCGCTGCATTATGATTTATTCGGAGGATCCTATGGCTTATCTCGTTCTTTCCAACGGTACTGTCTTCGAGGGACGGCGGATCGGCGCTCATGTCGACCGGATCGGTGAGCTGGTTTTCACGACCGGCATGGAAGGCTATCTGGAAACCCTGACCGACCCGAGTTATTACGGCCAGATCGTCACCCAGACCTTCCCCCTGATCGGCAACTACGGCGTTATCGAGGAAGACTTTGAAGGCCGGAGCGAGCTCTTTGGCTACATCGTCCGGGAGCTGTGCGATACGCCTTCCAATTTCCGCTCCGCCTATCCGCTGAACGACTACCTGGTCACGCAGGGGATCCCCGGTCTTTGCGGGGTGGACACCCGGGAGATCGTACGCATCACCCGCGAGGAGGGCGTCATGAACGCCATGATCTGCGACGAGGTGCCTTCGGATCTCAGTGCAGTCAAAGCCTTTACGGTGAAGGACGCCGTGGCCTCCGTTTCAAGCAACGAAAACTATACGTGCCCGGCCGAGGGGCAGGAAAAATGCCGCGTCGCGCTGATCGACTACGGCGCCAAGCACAACATTATCCGCAGTCTTCAGAAGCGCGGCTGTTCCGTGACCGTCTGGCCCGCAAGCACGACTGCGGAGACCATCCTCGCCTCCGGCGCGGATGGCATCATGCTGTCGAACGGTCCCGGGGACCCGAAGGAAAATGTTTTCTGCATTGAGCAGCTGAAAAAGCTCATCGGACAGAAGCCGGTCTTCGGCATCTGTCTGGGCCACCAGCTGGCCGCTCTCGCCCTCGGCGGCGATACGGTCAAGCTGAAATACGGCCATCGCGGCGGCAACCAGCCGGTACGGAACCCGGAAGCCGACCGCACTTATATCACCTCCCAGAACCACGGCTATGCGGTCGTCGCCGATTCCCTGAAAGGCGTCGGCGTGGAATCTTTTGTAAATGCCAACGACGGAAGCTGTGAAGGCATGGATTATCCGTCCAGGAACTGTTTCACCGTCCAGTTCCACCCGGAGGCCGCCTCCGGTCCGCGGGATACCGCGATCCTCTTCGACCGCTTCGTGGAAAGGATGGTGAAGTGAGATGCCGAAAGATACAAGCATCAAAAAGGTCCTTGTCATCGGCTCCGGCCCGATCGTCATCGGTCAGGCGGCCGAGTTTGACTATGCCGGTGCCCAGGCCTGCCGTGTGCTGAAAGCGGAAGGCATCAACGTGGTACTGGTGAACTCTAACCCTGCGACCATCATGACCGATCAGCACCTGGCGGACGAGATCTATCTTGAGCCCCTGAACGCGGCGACTGTCCGCCGCGTCATTGAGAAAGAGCGCCCGGACGGCCTCATCGCCGGCCTCGGCGGCCAGACCGGTCTGACTCTGGCCATGCAGCTGAGTAAAGACGGTACGCTGGACGAATTCGGCGTCCGTCTTCTCGGCACGGCTATCGACGCCATCGAAAAGGCGGAGGACCGGGAGAAATTCCGTGATACCATGCAGTCCATCGGCCAGCCCTGCGTACCCTCCGGCATCGCGGAAACGCTGGAAGACGCCCTCTCCATCGCAAAGGAGATCAGCTATCCCGTGATCGTGCGTCCCGCCTACACCCTGGGCGGCAGCGGCGGCGGCATCGCCGCGAACGAGGAAGAAATGCGCCAGATCGCCCGGGGCGGCCTCGACGCCTCCCCCATCACCCAGATCCTCGTTGAGAAGTGCATCTCCGGCTGGAAAGAGATCGAGTTCGAGACCATGCGTGACGCGCAGGGGAATGTGATCGCCGTCTGCTCCATGGAGAACGTGGACCCTGTCGGCATCCATACCGGCGACAGTGTTGTTGTCGCCCCGGCACTGACGCTGTCTGACAAGGAGTACCAGATGCTCCGTTCCGCCTCGCTCGACATCATCAGCGCCATCGGCATCGTCGGCGGCTGCAACTGCCAGTTCGCCCTGAATCCTGACTCCTTCGAATACGCGGTCATCGAGGTCAATCCCCGCGTCAGCCGCTCCTCTGCACTGGCCAGCAAAGCAACCGGCTATCCCATCGCCAAGATCACCACGCGCATCGCCCTTGGCTACTCTCTGGACGAGATCGCCAACGATATCACCGGCAAGACCTGCGCCTGCTTCGAGCCGACTGTCGACTATGTCGTCGTGAAGTTCCCGAAGTGGCCTTTCGACAAGTTCTACGGTTCTTCCCGCCGCCTGGGCACCCAGATGAAGGCAACCGGCGAGGTCATGGCCATCGGCCAGCGCTTTGAGGAAGCTCTGATGAAGGCTGTCCGCGGCGCCGAAATCTCCCTGGACACCCTGAACGCACTGCCCCTGTCGGATGAGCCCATCCGGGAGCGGCTTGCCCGTCAGGACGACCACCGGCTCTTCACGGTCTTCGAAGCTTTGAAACAGGGTGTTACCGTGGATGAGATCTTTGATATCACAAAGATCGACCGGTTCTTCCTCTTCCGCCTGCGCGCCATGGCGGAGCTGGAGATGCGTACGGAAAAGACCGGCCTGCAGCCCGGCGATTATGAAGCCTTCAAGCGCATGGGCTATCCGGATGCGACCATCAAACGCCTCACCGGCGCGAAGGAGGTCCCAGGCTGGCAGCTCAGCTACAAGATGGTGGACACCTGCGGTGCGGAATTCGCCGCGGAAACACCCTACTTCTATTCCTGCACGGACAAGGCCTGCGAATCCCGCAGCCTGAAGCGTTCCGGCCGTCCGGTCGTCATCGTGCTTGGCTCCGGCCCGATCCGCATCGGCCAGGGCATCGAGTTCGACTATTCCTCGGTCCACTGCGTCTGGACCCTGCGCCGCATCGGCTATGACGTGGTCATCATCAACAATAATCCCGAGACGGTTTCCACCGACTATGACACCGCGGACCGGCTCTACTTTGAGCCTCTGACTCCCGAGGACGTCATGAACGTCATCGCCGTGGAGAAGCCCATCGGCGTCGTGGTCGCCTTCGGCGGCCAGACAGCCATCAAACTGACTCAGTTTCTGGATTCCCAGGGCATCCGGATTCTCGGCACCAGTGCGGAATCCATCGACATTGCCGAGGATCGGGAGCGCTTCGACAGCCTCCTGGAGCAGTTCGGCATCCGCCGCCCGCGCGGTATGGGCGTCCGCACGATGGACGAAGCCGTCGCTGCGGCGGAGGAGCTGGGTTACCCCGTCCTGCTGCGTCCCTCCTACGTCATCGGCGGGCAGAACATGACCATCTCCCGCAGCAAGGCACAGACTGTCGCCTATATGGAGCGGATCCTCTCCGGCGGTATCGAGAACCCGGTGCTTGTGGACCAGTACCTGCCTGGTATCGAGCTGGAGGTCGACGTCATTTCCGACGGCACCGACGTCCTCATCCCCGGCATCATGGAACACATTGAACGCGCCGGAGTGCACAGCGGCGACTCCATTGCCGTCTATCCGCCGTTCAATCTCACGGAGCGCTTCCAGGACAGGATCTGCGACATGTCGGCAAAGCTGGCCCTGGCGCTTGGTACCAAAGGTCTGGTCAATATCCAGTACCTGATCTTTGACAATGAACTGTATGTGATCGAGGTGAACCCCCGGGCCTCCCGGACGATTCCCTATATCTCCAAAGTCACCGGCGTCCCCATGGTGGACCTTGCTTCCCGCGTCATGCTGGGTGAGCCGCTGAAGGAACTGGGCTTCGGCACCGGCCTCTGGCCCGCCCCGCCCTACTCGGCTATCAAGGTACCCGTTTTCTCCTTTGAGAAGCTGAACGACGCTGACTCTATCCTCGGGCCGGAGATGAAGTCCACCGGCGAGGTCCTGGGCATCGGCGTCACCAAGGCTGAAGCGCTCTTCAAAGGCCTGAGCGCCGCCGGCTTCAGCCTTCCCACCGCCCGGGAGAAGGGTAGGACCGGTGTCCTCCTCTCTGTTGAGGACGAGGACTTCCCGGATGCCATCGCCGTTGCGAAGCGCTGCTATGATCTGGGCATCAGTCTCTATGCCACCAAGGATACCGCCCGGGCGATCTCCTCTGTCGGCATTCGCGTAACCCCCGTCAAAGACCCGAAAATCAGCGACGAGATCTTTGGCCTCATGGAAGAACGCGCCATCAACTACATCATCTACACCGGCGCTGTCAAGGACGACACTGTGGGCGACTACACCGTGCTCCACCGCAAAGCCATGATCCTGGGCATCCCCTGCATGACCTCCCTGGACACTGCCAGCGCCCTTATGGACATCCTCGGCTCCCGCTTCTCCCTGCAGAACACCGAACTCGTGGACATCAACCACATGAGACGCTAAGGCACTTTCATGAAAACAGCGGCCGCATTCCTGCGGCCGCTGTTCGGGCTCTGCCCCTTCCTCCGCGAACCTACTTTTTCTTCCAGATGGCGTTTACCGTGACATGCGCGCCGGTGATCTCGATCTTCGCGCCGGCCGCCTTCACTTCAGCATCCTCGCCCGGTTCCCTGTATGCGGGATCATCCTGCGCCACTTCCTGCACATTCCAGCCGACGAAATCATACCCCTCCCGTGCGGGGGCACCCAGCAGCTCGAACTTTTCGCCGATCCTGGCCTCTACGGTGATTGATCCGGTCTTCCCGTCCAGCGTTCCTCCGTTCAGGTTGAACACCACGATCGACTCAGTCGCCTTCTCCTCATCTTCTTCAGGGTCAGGATCCGGAGGAGTAGGTCTGGGGATCCTTGCCAGCTGCACGGAAAGCATCACGCCGCCTCCCCGCGGGACGACCAGATAGTATTCCCCGTTGGCATCCTGCAGCAGCTGCACTTTCTCCGTGGTACCGTTGAAGGCATTGACAACCCGGTAGCCCGCCGGAACATTCAGCTTCAGGGTGACGGTTTCACCTTCCTTCGCCACATGGTAGCCCTCGTAGTCCGTCGTTCCCGCGGTACTGATGATATTTGTCTGCGTCGGCTCGATCCGGATGATGTACTGAATGCTCTTTTCAAGCGCTTCGTCAGCGCCGTAATGCTGAATCACATTCCCTTCCGTTTTTTCCATATAGGTCATCCGCTCGGCCAGGTTTCCCTTTTCGTTGGGTTTGACTTCCCATACTGTCAGCGTCAGGTTGTCGGTCACAGTGTCCCTGGCAAGCAGAACGCTCTGGCTTTCACCGTTTACCGTTCCGTCTACGATAACATCTACTTTGGCCTTATCATTAATGACGTTGAGAAAAACGCCTGTCTCAGGGGCTGTCACATTGCCGGTCACTTCGATCCTCGTATCGCTTGATCCTTCTTTTTTCTCCTTCTTCTTTACATCAATGACTTTGCCGTTCTCGTCATAATACACGAGGGTATCGCCGTCAACATGAACATAGGTCTTTTGTACTTCTCCGTTCTCTCCGATCCTGACAGTCAAGAGTTCCTCCTCATTAACCGTCATCGTGACATTGTCATATTCCTCAAGCGCACTCGGATCAACATCCCCCCATTCGGCGCTGGCATCATCGATACTGATGCCGTCTTCGGAAGAAGTCAGATTGCCCGTGATCTGAGCGTTGATTGTACCGCCGTTGTTCAGCACATCCAGCGCAGTTGCAATACCGTCTCCTTCCGTCGTGGCAGTCGCGGTGATGTTCCCCGTCATGTCGAAATTCACCGTACCGTCATTGATCGCAAAGAGTTCCACACCATCCGCAGATTGACCGGTCACGTCGATATTACCGGTCAGCGTCGCGTCGATCGTTCCGCATTCGGTATCGTTCTCCAGATCCTTACTGCCCAGATGAACGCCTTCTGCATCAGTATCTGTAACGACGGCGACATTGCCGGTCATCACGAAATCCACATCACCGACCGCTCTGATCCGGACGCCGCTTGTTACCTCGTCCGTGATATTGCCGGTCACCTTTATATTGCCGTTGACGGCAATGCTGTCCTCATATCCGTCATCGCAATTCTGAACATTAATGCCTTTATCAGCGTCAGAACTGATATCGCCATTCACATTCACCGCCGTCGTGCCGGTGCCCGTCCCGTTTTTCCCGCTCTCTATATCGACTCCCCGGTCCAGGGCATTGATCGTTCCGGCCGTGACTGTAACACTGCCTCCGTTATTTTCAATAGCTACTCCGTCACCCACGGAAGAGATGGCCTTCGCTTCAGCACTGACGGTTCCGCCGCTACATTTGATATTAACACCGGTATCGTCAGCAGAAACCGTATTCAGATCAGCAGTAACACTTCCGCCCGTACTCTCGATATGAACTCCACCGGCACCGCTCTCGACGGTCCCCGCTTTTGCGTTGATACTTCCGCCGTTGTTCACGATAACAAGGCCGTCGTCATCGGAATAGATTGCATCTGCTTTGGCGGTAACATTTCCGCCGTCGCTGTTGATTTCGAGGCCATTGCCTCCGGAAATAATGCTCTTTGATTCATATTCTATCCCGGCATCATCGCTCCTGGCAGTCAGGACAACCGCCGGATAATCCTCGGCACCATTATTGACGTTACCGGTAGACACCGTGACATCAATCTTGTCTGATGTGATTTCAACAGAAGGTGCATAGCGCACGGGAGAAGCAACATCTCCCGTTTGGACGGTCGCTCCTGAAGCTTCAACTTTCCAGATTTCCTCGCCATCTTTACCGATCGCCTCCACCCAGATCGTACTGTCGTCGGCTTCTGAAGGCCGGACAATCAGATATTGCACATCGCCTGTTGAAAAATCCTCGGCAAACGCGCTCAGTCCGGCGCAGGAGAACACGAGCATGAACGCCAGTGTCAGTGCGAGGACTTTCAGAAAAGTGCTCCTGTTCATGTAATTATCTCCTCCTCTTATGGCTTCCAAAATGTAACTTTCTCATGCTGAAGTTATCTTAACATAAAAGAAATCATCTGTGAATATGGAATATCAGGAATCCGTCGCAATAAAAAGACCGCATTCCTGCGGTCCTTCGGTTATCAGATTCAAACCCGGTATCGTCGTCATGAAAGCATCAAAGCCGGTTGCCGTTCTCTTCATGCCAGGATTTCCGTGGCAAGCTGATCGATCTGTTCCTCGTTCTCTGAAGTGACGGCGGAGAGGATCTTTACCGTAGTATCCATGTAGGTCATGTCCTTGCAGGGTTCAAGCATGGTCTTCATGACCTTGGCTGCCATGGGCGCCCAGCTGCCGTTTTCGACAAAACCGACCTTCCGGCCTTTGTAATTCCGCTCGGTCAGGTGTTCGATGAACTCCCGCATGAAGGGGAAGATCTCCGCGTTGTAAGTCGTCGTCGCCAGGATGATCCGGCCGTAGCGGAAGGCATCCTCAACCGCCTCGGCCATATCGTCCCGCGCCAGGTCGGTCACCGCAACCTTCGGGCAGCCCTTCTCCTGCAGCTTCTTCTCCAGGATTTCGACAGCCTTCTTCGTGTTGCCGTAAACGGAGGTATAGAAGACGGCAACGCCTTCGGTCTCCACACCGTAGGAGGACCAGGTGTTGTACAGGTCCAGGTAATACGGGAGATCCTCGTTCAGGACCGGACCGTGAAGCGGACAGATGATCCGGATATCCAGGGCAGCCGCTTTTTTCAGGACCGCCTGCACCTGTGCGCCGTACTTGCCGACGATGCCGAAGTAATACCGGCGGGCTTCGCAGGCCCAGCCTTCCTCATCCTCCGCGTCCAGCGCGCCGAACTTGCCGAAGGCGTCCGCGCTGAAGAGGACCTTGTCGGTACTGTCGTAGGACATCATCACCTCGGGCCAGTGGACCATGGGGGCGGTGATGAAGGTCAGAACATGGGAGCCAAGATCCAGCGTGTCGTTTTCTTTCACGGTGACCGCGCGGTCGGCATAGTCAACACCGGTGAAGTTCTTCATCATGGTAAAGGCTTTGGCCGTCGCCACGATCTTTGCTTCCGGATATGCCTTTGCAAAGGCTTCGATCCCGGAGGAATGGTCCGGTTCCATGTGGTGCACGATCAGATAATCGGGTTTGCGTCCGGCCAGGGCAGTATCGAGATTGGCCAGCCATTCCGATACGAAATGGCAGTCAGTGGTGTCCATGACAGCGATCCTGTCGTCCAGGATCACATAGGAATTGTAAGCCATGCCTTCAGGAACAGTATACATACCTTCGAAGAGATCGATGTCGTGATCGTTCACGCCGATGTATCTGATATCGTTTGTGATGTTGCTCATGTTGTGTGTCTCCTTCCGGAATTTCTTTCTGAAAATGTATTTTATCATAATCGGTAGATATTCGACAAGGAAAATCCCTTGTTATTTGATACTTGTAGTGCTACAATTACCGGCCGATGAGATTATGCGTCTGCGGACGCGGCCAGGGCTTTCCAATCGCCCTGGATCTTCTGGAAAGGATGCTGAATTCCCTTATGCAAACCCTGTTGCTGATTGCGGTTGCTCTGTTCGCGGGACTGTTGATGACCCGCCTGTTTGACAAATTTCATCTGCCTGACGTTACTGCCTACCTGGTGACCGGCGTGCTGATCGGCCCCTGCGTCCTGGGACGGCTGGGCGTCCCCTGCCTCGGATTCAACACTTTTGAGCAGGTCGATTCCCTGTCGATGATCTCCGACGTGGCGCTGGGCTTCATCGCCTTCGCCATCGGCCATGAGTTCCGGCTGTCCGCCCTGAAGCAGACCGGGAAGCAGGCCACGGTCATCGGCATCGTGCAGGCCTGCGTCGCGACACTGTTTGTGGATATCGCGCTGATCTCCCTGCACTTCATCATGCCGGATATCCTGCCGCTGCCGGTCGCCATCACGCTCGGCGCCATTGCCGCGGCAACCGCCCCGGCGGCAACCCTGATGGTCGTCCGTCAGTATAAGGCAAAAGGCCCGGTCACGGACGTGCTGCTGCCGGTCGTTGCCCTGGACGATGCGGTCGGCCTGGTAATCTTCGCTGTTTCCTTCGGCATCGCCCAGTCCATCAAGAGCGGCGAGACGAACTTCATCGCCCTGATCCTGGAACCGTTGATGGAAGTATTCCTCTCCCTGGTATTTGGCGGACTGGTCGGCCTGGGGCTGACCTGGCTGGAACGATTCTTCCACTCCCACCGGAACCGGAACGCCCTGATCGTCGGCAGCGTCATCCTGACCGTCGCCGTAAGCCAGCTGAAGATCCCGGTCGGTCCGTTTACTTTCGGGTTTTCCTCCCTGCTGGTCTGCATGATGCTGGGCACCGTGTTCTGCAATTTCTGCCCGCTGAGTGAGGAACTGATGCTGCAGGCTGACCGCTGGTCCGGCCCGGCCATCACGCTGTTCTTCGTCCTGAGCGGCGCTGCGCTGGAATTCGGCGTGTTCAGTGATCCGTCGGTGATCCTCATCGGCCTGGTGTATATCGTTGCCCGTTCGCTGGGAAAATACCTCGGAGCCGGATGGTCCTCGGCGATAATGCACAGTGCGCCACAGGTCCGGAAATGGCTGGGTGTCACACTGTTCCCCCAGGCCGGTGTGGCGCTGGGCATGTGCGCGACCGCCTATCGGGTTCTCAGTGGCGCTGAGGGCACGCTGATCCGGAATATCATCCTGTTTTCCGTTCTGATCTATGAACTGATCGGTCCGAGCCTGACCAAGATGGCGCTGACGAAGGCGGGAGATATCCAGGCGATCCCCGCCGAAATCAAAGGCAGAAGAAAAAAGCAGCTGGAAGAGGTAACCAAACCTGTCCCGGCTGCCTTCGATAAGTAAAGCGTACTCAGGCCTTTTTCCTGCTCATGGTCCCCAGCAATGCCACCACCGTACCGACCGCGGAGATCGCTGCTGCGGTGAGCATCGTCGTCCGGACCCCCACCGAGTCGAACATCGCCCCGCCGATCAGGCTGGCCAGCACCGATCCGATGGTCGTCATGCTGAAGGCCAGCGACTGTGCTTTTGCCGAGTCCTTCCGGTCCACCACGCTGTCCGCGTAGCGGACGATCAGCACCGTGTACAGCGCGTAGCTCGGCGCCTGCAGGATACGCGCGGCGAAAAACCACGGGATGCTCGGTGCCAGCGCATAGGCCAGGATCTTCAAAGTAAAGAACACCAATGCGAGACGGATGTACTGCACCGTCTCCCATTTTTTGCTCAGCTTTGAAGAGAACATCATGATCGGCACTTCCGTGATTGCCGTGAAGGAGGCGACCAGGCCCATGATCGCGGTATCACCGCCCAGGTTCCGGACCTCGTTGATCAGGAAGTTGCCGTCCATATTATGCGGAATGAACAGGATGATCGTGCCGAAAAGCATCAGGCAGAACATCCTGTTTTCCTTTACGAACGTGATCAGGCCGGAGGATTGCACCTGCACGGCCGTCTCGCTCCCGGGCACAGCTGCCTCGGCCTCCCGCAGATCCCTGTCGATGAGCCGGTTCCCGATGAACTGCAGGGCTACCACGCCGAGCCCGGCAAAGGGCAGCGTCAGGAAACCCCACTTTGCGACGAGAACACCCAGGAGCGTGGACAGGATCACGAAGGAGAAGCTGCCCATCGAGCGCGCGAAGCCGAAGTCCAGGGGGGCTTTCGCCCGCTCCAGCCGGACGCACAGATCCAGGTTGACGGCGTTGACCGGCATCATGGCGGTCATGTAGAGCACATAACAGGCGGCTGTCAGCAGATCGTGCCGCGCATGTACCCGCAGTAAAACCAGCAGGACCACCTGCACCGCCAGCAGGACATTGATGACCGCTGCGTGGCGGACTTTCCGGTTCCGGTCGATCAGCGCGCCGAGGGCGGGACTGAGTACCGCTCCGCCCACATTGCCCATGGCGAGGATCAGGCCAAGTTCCTGGTTATTGCAACCGATTCCCTGCAGGTAAACGGCAGCATAGGCAGTCACCACGCAGAAAGCCATCCAGAATCCGCCGGTGATCAGCGTGTAATGGAGGGTAACAGGTGAAAATCTTTTCTTCATCTCAGAACCCCAGCACGTCGTTGACAAGGATCACATGAATCCGGCCGGCATGTCGGCTGAACCGGGTGATCAGGAACTGGCAGCAGATGGTGTCCGGGCTCTTGCAGTCCATGCACTTGCCGGTTTTTGTGCAAGGCGTGTCCAGTCCGAAGCGCTGGGCATTGGTCGGTGCAGCCACGTTGCGGGCGCGCTTCATAGCGTCGTCCAGGTCGGCGCAGATCTTGTTCATCCCGACGATGAACAACACCTGCTTCGGCCCCTGGCAGATCATGGACACCCGGTTGGAGTTGCCGTCGATATTGACGAGGATCCCGTCGTCCGTCATCGCGTTGGCGCTGGCCAGGAACCAGTCTGAGTCATAGGATTCCAGCATTGCCGCGCGTTTATCTGCCGCAGCATCCCGGTCGATGAAATGGTAATTCCCGTTCTTCAGGGCCTTGACCAGCCCGATCTCATGGGCGCTCATTGCACCGCCCATGGCGATGCTGCTTCCCTCCGGAATCAGGGAGAGCGCGGTTTTCAGTGCCTCCTCCTTCGAGTCGGCATAGTATCCTGTCATATTCCGGCTTTCCAGACCCTTGATCACTTTCTGCGCAAGCAGCTCGTTGCGTTTAAGGATATTGATGTTCAGATCCATGATGATGCTCCCTTCCATATTTGTGGGATGCTGTACCCGGACATTGTGTCAGTCTGCCGAGAGCAGGTTCTTGATCTCAAAGCCCTTGGCGAGGTTACCGGTGATCTTCAGGCGGCCTTTCATAAAGAGCCTCGGGGCGGTGGTCTCGCCGCGCATCATACGCATCAGATGATGATAGCTGCACTTGATGTGGGCGTCCGCGTCATGATAGCTCCAGGGTTCCACGCGGAAGCCCTGGCCTGTTGTTTCGATATAAAGCCAGCCGGCACCTTCACCCATCAGCTCGATCTCAATCACCCGGCGGAACTCCGGCCCGTAGCGTTCCGGATGGTTCTGCCGGTTCTTCGCGTCGTTCTGCGCATACAGGTCCCGGATGTTCTCAAAGGCTTCCTGGAAGCTAAGGCCTTCGGAATGCCCGGCCATGTACACTTCCTTGTACATCCGCTGGTACTGCTCGGCGCTCCGTTCCCAGGAGAAATCCTTGTTCATGCAGCGCTGGCGCAGGGTATTGAAGGTGTCGGGATCGCTGAAGTACAGCTTCACGGCGTCCAGGATGGCCAGGTACAGGTCCTTGGCAGCATACTCGGAAAAGGCAAAGCCCTCGCCGACACCATCGAAGGAGCTGTAAACCCGTACGGAATCCCGCAGGCCGCCGGTCTCCCGGACGATCGGGACGGTGCCGTAGCGCATGGCCATCATCTGGGAGAGGCCGCAGGGTTCAAAACGCGACGGCATGAGATAGAAGTCTGCGCCGGCGAAGATCTCGCTGGCAACCTCCTCCGTGTAGTCGTCCGAGAAGCCCATCTGGCCTCGCCATTTGTCGGCCGCCCAGCGGAAATAACCCGTATACCACGGATCGCCCTGGCCGAAGACGACCACCTGCACGCCCAGGTCCATAAGACCCGGAAGTGCGTCGCGGATAAGGTCAAGTCCTTTCTGCTCCACCAGCCGGGCCACGACCGCCACCAGCGGCCAGCCGGGTTCCGGCGTGAGGCCGAAGCGCTGCTGAACAGCCGCCTTGCAGGCAGCCTTCCCGCCCAGGTCCTCCGCACTGAAAGGTGCCGGGATCCGGGTGTCCGTCCGCGGATCGTAGGTCTCCGTGTCAATGCCGTTCAGGATGCCGTAAAGCTTCCCGTCCACATAGTCGATGACACCCTCCAGGCCCTGGGCGAACTGATGATGATGCAGTTCCCGCGCATAGGTCGGCGAGACTGTGGTCACCGCATCCGCCATCATCATGGCGCCTTTCATGAGGTTGATATCTTCCCTGCCTTCATAGCCGAAAATCAGGGCCCGGTCATACCAGCTGTTGTCCAGCGCGAAGACGGAATACATCTTCTCCCGGGCGAACTGGCCCTGGTAGGCGATGTTATGGATCGTATAGACTGAGCGGACCGCGGAAAAGCGGGAATCCGCCTGCTGCCTGTCCTTCAGGTAGAGGATGGCCGGTGCCGTCTCCCAGTCGTTGCAGTGAATGATATCCGGCAGGGGGCTGATCTCACCCATGAGCGTGATCACCGCCTTGGAGAAGAAGGCGAAACGCCAGCCGTCGTCATCATAGCCATAAAGCTGTTTTCCCTCGCGCATGAAAAGCTGGTCCTGACCGATGAACCAGACCGGCACGCCGGCGCGCTCTCCTTTCCAGACGTTGGCGTCGATCACCTGGTCCTTCAACTGGATCGGCCAGGTGCCGACAAAGACCAGATCGTGGCCGAAATGCTCCCAGGTGAAACGATACAGGGGCGTAACAATCTCCACGTCATCCCCGGCAGCCTTGAGCACGGGGGGAAGGCTGTAGGCCACGTCCGCCAGTCCGCCGGACTTGCTGAAAGGCGCGCATTCGCTCGACACATACCAGATCCTCATATACCGATCTCCTTGTTCTCTTTTATTCTTCCGTCATTCTACCATGCTTCTGCACGTTTGAAAAGGTTTATTTCAGGCGGATGCGCAAGGCTGGACAGTTTCTGCCAAAGAAGGTAGAATAAATCATTCCTGATGATTCGGAGGAGGCCGCATGGACCAGAAGCTGAAAAAAGCCCTGAGCATTCTCGTCATTGTGCTGTCCGTGGCGGCCGTAATCTGCATAGCCTTCGGCAACCAGGAGCTTCACGACGCCTGGGACGCCGTTCGGCGCCTGGACCTTCTGTATATCCTGGGACTTCTGGGCTGCTGGGCGGTCTATGCCGGCGGCGACGGGGTCGGCATCTGGTTCTGCCTGCGCCGACAGGGGTTCCTGCTGAGTGCCGGCGCCATCGTCCGCATCACGCTGTGCGGCTTTTTCTACAGCAATATCACACCCGGTGCCAGCGGCGGCCAGCCCATGCAGGTCGCTGCCATGAACAAAGCCGGAGTTCCCGTGGGCAACGGAACGACGACCGTCACCATCCGTCTGATCTGCAACCAGTTTATGGTTTCTGTGCTGTCCCTGGCCTTCCTGATTGCGAACCGGGATTTCATATACAGGCAACTGGAAGGCGCCATCTGGTTCGTCAGGGTCGGCTGGGTAATCAATTTCGCCGTCGTGCCGCTGGTTCTGCTCGCCGCGTTCAGGCGCGCCTGGATCCGGAAGCTGGTAAACGGCCTGATCTCGCTGCTGGCAAAGATTCGGATCCTGAAAGATCCGGAAACGACCCGCAGGAGCGCCGATGAAGTTTTGGATACTTATCATACCGCGCTTAATTCGCTTCTCCGTTCCCCGGGAGAGATCATCCGTCAGTGCCTGTGCAGCACTGCGAGCCTGCTGGCACTGACGGGCTCCATCGTATTCGTATATCACGCGTTCGGGATGAGCGGGACGCCGTGGTACCACCTGATGTCGCTGGCATTCTTGCTGTTTGTGAGCGCGAGCTATACTCCCCTGCCCGGTGCAAGCGGTGCACAGGAAGGCGGGTTCCTGTTTTATTTCCGTGGGATTTTTACAGGCGGCACAATCGGGCTGGCACTGCTGACGTGGCGGTTCTTCACGTATTATCTGTTTATCTTTGTAGGCGTCATTAACCTGTTGGCGGAAAAGATCAGCAGAAGGAGACAAAAAAGATGAAAGCCGGTCGTTCGTCCGGCTTTCATTCTTTCAGTCTGCCAGTGCTTTTCGGAGCATTGCGAGGGCTTTCTGGTGGCGAAGTTTGACCGCGCCGTAGCTCATGCCCATCATTTCGGCAACCTCAGTCAGCGGGCGGTTATCGTAGTAGCGCAGGACGATCAGGTCCCGCAGTTCCTCCGGCATGCTCCGCAGGGCTGCCGCCAATTCTTCCAGCGACTCGTTCTGCAGCAGTCCTTCGTCGATTTCTGAATCATCCGAAAGATTCTCGTCCAGCTCCTCCTGGGGCTTGACCCGGCGGTAGTGATCGATCAGGGTGTTCCGGGTGATCGTGAAGACCCAGGTGCTGATGGAGGACTTTGTTTTGTCATACTGGTCGAAGCGCCGGAATATCTTCTCGAAAACTTCGGAACACAGGTCCTCCGCTTCGGCTCGGCGGTTGATACGCGCACAGAGATAGCCCATGACCTTGCCGTGGAACGCGAGATAAATCTTCTCCTGTTGTTCGGCTGTCATTTCTTCCCCTCCTCCAGCTTCAGGCGTTTCTTCTCCAGTTCATTGCCATAGCCCGCGGCATTGACCCATTCCATATCATCCATGCTCAGTTCTTTCTTGGCATAACGGGCGTGAACGTCATCGATCACGCTCTGCAGGGATGCATTGCCTTCGAATTTCTGGAAGTCGAACAACTTCTTGAGCTTGTTCTCCATCTGGATCCGTCCTCCTGTCCGGTTCATCACACAGCTTCTGTATACAGGCGTTAGTATATCAGTTTTATTTTTTTCAGGCAAGACTGCCAGACCGGATCTTTAGTGCGTATATATTGGTGAGCAAACGATGAAAGGAGGCGCGGGAAATGGAGAAAAAACTCTTCCGCCTGTTTGATTATCAGAAGTTTGAGGAAAATCCGGATCTCCGGCAGATCATTGACAGCACGCATGCCCGCTGCCGGGTAAAGGCGCTGAGCCTGGACGATATGGAATGGGTCAACGCCGCCGGCCAACCGGTACAGTTCCCCAAAAAAGAAGAAAAAGGCCGTTGAATCAAACGGTCTTTTTACATCATCCCGCCGTTCGCACGGAACTGCAGCTGGTACAGTTCATAGTACTGTCCATGCAGTTTCATCAGTTCGTCATGCGTTCCCTGCTCGACGATCCTGCCATCTGAGACCACAGCAATCTCGTCCGCGTTTTTGATCGTGGAAAGCCGGTGGGCGACTACCAGGGTCGTCCTTCCTCGGCACAACTCGTCCAGCGCCTGCTGGATCAGGATCTCGGTGGTGTTGTCCAGAGCGCTGGTCGCCTCATCCAGAATCAGGATCGGCGGATTTTTCAGGAACACCCTGGCAATGGAGAGCCGCTGTTTTTGCCCGCCGCTCAGGCGCACGCCCCGCTCGCCGATCTTCGTTTCGTACCCTTCCGGCAGGGACATAATATAGTCGTGGATATTGGCTCGCTTCGCTGCCCCGATGATCTCCTCATCCGTTGCGTCCAGTTTACCGTAACGGATGTTTTCTTTCATCGTATCGTTGAAGAGGTAGATATCCTGCTGCACAATGCCGATATTCCGCCGGACGCTTTCGAGCGTCAGCGTGTGAATCTCCTTCCCGTCCAGGAGGATCTCGCCGCTCAGAACATCGTAGAAGTGGGGGATCAGGTGGCAGATCGTGGTCTTGCCGCCGCCGGATGGACCGACCAGGGCAAAGGTCTTCCCCTGTTCAATGGTCAGGTTCACATGCCGCAGGACGTTCTTGTCCTCGTCGTAGGCATAGCTGACATTGCGGAATTCGATCCGGCCTTCCAGCTGGCCCGCGTCAACGGCATCCGGACTGTCCGTCTCCGGTTTCTCGTCCATGATCTCACAAAAACGTTCAAACCCTGTGATGCCGTTCTCGAACTGCTCCATGAAGTTGATCAGGGTCATAACGGGATTGATGAACATGTTCACGGAAACGATGAAGGCAGAGTAATCGCCATAGCGGATCTGCCCGTTGTACAGGAAGATGCCGCCGGCGATCAGGACGACGACGTTGAAGATGTCTGTTACGAAGGTATTGCCGGAGTGAAATCTTCCCATGGCGGAATAAGCTGCTCTCCGGGCTTTCTGGAACATGCCGTTCCCGATTTCAAACTTTTCCTTCTCCTTCTCCGCGTTGGTGAATGCCTTCGTCACCCGGATACCGGAAATGGAACTCTCCATGCTCGCATTGATTTCCGCCACGGCGGAGCGCGTATCCCGGAAGGCTTTGCGCATCTTTCTGCGCAGTTTCAGGGAAATGATTAGCAGGAAAGGAACACAGGCAAAGACGATCAGGGTCAGGGGGACGTTGATCGTGCTCAGATAAACAAAAGCAAACACGACGCTCAGTACGGAGATGATGATATTTTCCGGTCCGTGGTGAGCCAGCTCACTTACTTCAAACAGGTCATTCGTCATCCGGGTCATGATCTTCCCGGTCTCATGGGTATCGTAGAAGCTGTAGGGCAGTGTTTCCAGGTGTGCGAACATGTCGCTGCGCATCCTGGCCTGCATGTAGGTACCCATCATGTGCCCCTCGTACTGGATGAAATAGTTCAGGCACATCTTGACAAAATACAGTGCCAGCAGCACAAGCCCGTAGACCAGGATCATCGTATACTGTCTTTCGGGGATGAGCGTATTGAGCATGGTTCGGGTGATGATGGGATAGACCACCCCGATCACCGCGACCAGCAGCGCCGCTCCCATATCCATGCAGAACAGCTTCCTGTACGGCCTGTAATAGGCGACAAAGCGTTTCAGCAGACCGGCAGTCTTCTGCCTGCTGCGCTTAACGTTTTCATTCTCCGACATGACTGTCTCCCTGTCGCAACAGTATAATCAATGATGAATCACAGATTCCTGGTAATCAGTTTTCCCGTCAGCAGTCCCTTCATCAGGTAGCTTCCCGCGCCATTGCCGACGGCGGCCAGCGGGATCACCCACCAGGCGATACCCTGTGCGATCGCGGCATAGCCGGCCAGGGCGATGGAGTGAGCGTAACTCGACAGGATGAAGAGCGCCACCCCATAGATCACGAAAGGCAGTCGGCTGACATCCCTGTTCATGGGCGGAGTCGTCGCCAGGTACATGCAGATCCCGCACATGACGCTCTGCCAGATCACCTTGAGCGGATCCTGATAAGCAGAGGCAATGCCCTGCGCAGCCTCTCTGATCTCCGGAAGGAAGACGGACGCGAGAATGCCGCAGACAGCCGCACCGATCACGTTCATCAGGAGCATGATGAGCTTCTGCAGAGGATCGTACTGATCCCGGGTCACGCGGCCGGTAAAGAGCTCCGCGTCAAAGTTCACGACGAACCAGAGACCGGCGCTGAACAGCACCGCTCCGGGAATCCCGCCTCCGACCTTAAGATTCACGATGCAGCCCATACAGATCAGGATACCGGCTGCGGCGGCTTTTGTCAGCGATGTCTTCATGCGCTTCCCTTCTTCATTACATAGAAAACCCGGCGTCATGCGTTCCGGAGGGTTCCGTGTTCGTAAGCTTCTATATTGTACCCGCCGGAGCGGGTGAAGTCAAACCTTTCGCGCATGACGCCGACATGTTTCAGAGGTTTTTACTCCGCATTGCGGTTCCTGAAGTCCTCCTCGATTTCCTCCTTCCAGTTTTCTTCGATCGGTGCGCAGGCACGCATCCGGCCGACCGTCCGGCTGACCGTCTCGTAATTCAGGCGGATACCGCGCGGGTCATTATGGAAGCGAACGGCACGATCGGAACCGATGCCAAAACGCCCGGCCGTCTCCACAGCATCAATATTCGCGCCAAGGAAAAGAAACTCCCAGCCGTAGACCTTTTTCTCCTTTTCAATCATCTTCTTGACTTCCTCGCTTGAATAGAGGCAACTCGCATTCTCCATACCGTCAGTCGTGATGATGAAGATCGTATGTTCGGGCTTATCCTCCTCCCGG
Source organism: uncultured Eubacteriales bacterium (assembly GCA_902793605.1). Classification (GTDB taxonomy): domain Bacteria; phylum Bacillota; class Clostridia; order Christensenellales; family Aristaeellaceae; genus Aristaeella. Next base: position 5,103 of record CADBEB010000006.1, on the reverse strand, counting down.
GCATACTTATGGACGTTCCCGATATGATGGATCGCCTGACCGATTGCGTCAATCAGGGCGGTACAGCCATAGACGCGGTATTGTTTCTCCGTCAGCGGCTCCACCCTGCGGATGTCTATGCGGTCATGGATAACTGTGCTCTCGCCGGAAAAGAGCACCGTCGAGACCAGGGCCTCCCCCTCCTCCTGCTTCTGCTTCTCGATCATCGCATTGAACCCGCCGATCGTGTCGGACTCAAGCCCGGCCATGGAGCCGCTCCGGTCCAGGATGAACACCATTTCTGTCAGATTCTTCTTCATAAAATCGGCCTCCGTTCATCTGTTGTTCAGGCGCTGCCGGGCGCTTTGACCGGCACCCTGCTCCTGACATCCTGATGATAACGGAGGCTGATTCTTTTTTGGTCGCCTGCTATGCGACATTGCTGCTGTTTCCCAGCAGCGGAAGATCGAGGTCAAAGAGCACCTCATTGATCTGAAGGATGTCGTAAAACCTTCTCTTGATACAGTATTCCAGGACGACGTCCAGCTTGCTGCTGTGTGTGAGGGCAAAGCCGGCCTTCTGAAGGAGATTCTTCGTTTCCGGCAGGGTCAGCTCCAGCGCGATCGCAAAGGCGAAAACCGTAGGCTTGGACGGCCGGTAATCCGGATCTGAGCGGATCTTGCTGAAGAGCCGGCGGTCGACGTTTGCTTTCTTGTAGCACTGCGCGTCGGTCATCCCTTTTTCGTCGATCAGCCGCAGCAGGGTCTCCGAAAAGCCCTCATCCGTCTTCTTCACCAGTTCGTCCCAGTTTGTCTCCGGCATGGCGTCGCAGGCAGGAGCGGACGGAGCGTACAGCGCATCCGCCATGATGCTCTGGTCCATCTCCATGGCTTTGTACTCGTCCTGATGCCAGATCGCTTCACGGCGGTTTTCGATATGCTTCAGGATATGTGTATCCACATAGTGGTCGTCGATGTATTCCTGCACGTCCCGGAAGAGTTTCTTTCCGGTGAAGAGTTCCTGCCGGCCGAAAACGACCAGGAAGACTGCCATCTCATGGTGGAGCAGAAAGCGGCTGATCTCCTCCACGGCAACCCCCATGGCTTCGTCCTTCGGGTAGCCGTAGGCGCCGGCGGAGATCATCGGGAAAGCAACGGATTCCAGGCTGTATTCCGCCGCCAGCTCCAGGCAGGAGCGGTAGCAGGAGGCGAGCAGTTCCCGCTCCCCGTATCCGCCGCCATGCCACACCGGGCCGACCGTATGGATCACATACCGGGCCGGGAGGCGGTAACCTTTGGTGATCTTCGCCTGCCCGGTTTCACAGCCGTTCAGGGTCCTGCATTCCTCAAGCAGTTCCGGACCGGCGGCACGGTGGATCGCACCGTCCACACCGCCCCCGCCCAGCAGGGAGCGGTTGGCTGCGTTCACAATGGCGTCCACACGCATTTTGGTGATATCATTCCGTACGATCTCAAAGGGCATCGTTCTTCTCCTTCCTCGCTTCAGCAACAGAAAAGCCCCGGCTTCGCATGAAACCGGGAGCTTGTCAGGTCATTCTTCGTCTTTGGATTCTTCCGTGTTCTTGTCGGTCAGGGGTTTCATCGTCGGGACTGGGATTTTTAGGGCCCCGGAACCCTTGATTTTCCTCACTTTTTCGTCTCCCGCACCCCCGTTTTAATGCACATTTTAATGCAGAAGCACACATAACCCCACGGGGGTCTGCATTAATCTCTGCATTAAACACTGCATTACGGCCTCAGAACACATTCGCGATCTTCTCAAGGCGCGCGAACCGTTCGCGCTTACGATCCATGTTGGACTCATTGTAGATATCCATCGTGGTCGTAATATCCGCATGGCCCATGATCTCCTGGATCAGCTTCAGGTCCGTCTCCTCCTCACAGATCCTGGTACAGAACGTGTGGCGGAGATGATGCGCCGAGAAATGAGGAAGAAGCTCCGGTTTGCGGTGTTCCTTCTTTGCGTTCACCTTTTCCTCAGCGTTATAGTCCCTGGTGATCCGATCCAGCGCCCGGTTCAGATTATGCGGACTGAAGACGTGTCCATGACGGTTCATCCAGATAAACCCGGAATAGCCTTCGATCTCGTCCTCACAGAACCCTTCCCTGCACTGGCGCGCATACTCTTCCTTCAGTGCCTTGCGAACCGACCCGAACATCGGGATCTCCCGATCACTGTTCCTGGTCTTTGTCGTCGTGACCCTGAACCTGCAGGTACCGTCATCCTGCTGCCGGTAGATCAGGCTGTGGTCGATGGAAATATATCCATCATTCCAAAACACATCCTCCCAGCGCAGTCCGAGCATCTCCCCGACCCGGCATCCCGTACCGAGGAGACAGATGATCAATGGATACCAGTGGCCATAGACCTCATGATTCCTGACGTAGTTCACAAAAGCAGTCTGCTGTTCTTTCGTCAACGCATGCCTTTTTTCAACGACCCAATCATTGCTCCTTTTCAGTTCAGCGATAATGCCGTCAATCGGATTGGTGCGGATCACATTATCCCTCACCGCGATCCTGAACACGGGATGAAGCAGCGTATTGATGATCTCCACGCTACTCGGCTTGAAGCCTCTCTCATGAATCAGCTTATTGAAGAACCGCTTACAGTCACTGTAGGTGATGGACTTGATCAGCATCTTTCCGATATCGTCCCGAATGTACTTATCGTACATATACCTGTAATTGGTCCTGGTAGACTGCTTCAGTTCTGGCTTGTCCGAAATATACGCATCCCACCGGTCATTGAGCGTCAGCTTGCTCTTGGTCTCAATGCCATCCATCTGATCTTTCAGGATGACCTTCTCCATCTCCCGCAGGCTTTCGCACCACGCTTTCCCCTTCGGAACAGGGTCTGTCTCCACTAAACGCCAGGAATAGACCCTTTTGCGGTTACCTTTCAGATCATAATACTGATAGACATACCTCCCGTCCGGTCTCACAACTTCGTTGCTTCTCAGGATTCTTCCTTTACTGTCTTTTCTGCTCATGCTGCCCTCCACGGCAGCCTGATGAAGCATATTCATTATATCATAATCTCCTTGTAAAATAAAGCTTAGATGGAATCTATGCGGTCGATAAACTGCTCAAAAATCCGACGTTTGATATAGGCGTGCGACCCGTTCCAGAGGATCCATTCCGCTGTCGGATTCAGCGAGATGATCCGGCGCAGCTTATTGATCCCGATGTGGAAATACTCGCTGGCCTCCTCCGTGCTCAGCATATACTTTTCCCAGACCGGAATCTCTTCCCTCCGGGACCCGGCTTTCCTGTACTCTTCCATGGTGAAAGATCTCCTTTATTCCTAATCCGGAAAGCGGCGCCTCTTTCCACCAGGTAAGAGCAGAATAAAAAGCCACTTTATAAACCGTACGGGCACAAAAGCGCATAATGGGAGGGAATCCCTCTCTTTCCGGCACTTTTAGCCGATTTTTGCAGCTCTTGTTGGATTTCCTGGAAAAGCAAAACAAAATGGCTTCAGCGTTTGTGCGCTGAAACCACTTTGTCTATGATCTATACTCTGGCCTCACGCCGGAAAAGGATCTTGCAAAAGAGAAGACTGCATAAACAAAAACTGACAGAATCGAAGAATTGAAAACAAACAGGCCATGTGTGAGAACTCCAATGAAAAAGCACATGGCCTTTTCTTTATACTGACCGGAATACTCCTTAATCTTTCATCCGCACCGCCGCGACCACCAGCCGCTCGTCATCGTCCCCGACGCAGGTGATCAGCAGCAGGATCTGATCCTCCTCGCTGACCTCCGCTGTGCTCACATATGAGTTGGCGCGCTTCAGGCTGGCCAGCGCGTTCTTCCGGGTCTCCCGGTCTGGGGACCGGAGAGCCCACAAGTCCAGGTAGAAGACAAAGGGACGGTTCTTCTGTCTTCCCCAGTGCAGTCAATGGATCTCCTTCCCCGCATAAGAACCTCTCACATGAGAGATCCTTACAGGTGTCATTTCGACCGGAGCGCCAGCGAAGTGGAGAAATCTCCCTCAACCCTTCTCTTCTTCCTCTGCGGGTAGTACAGTTTATCATTCCCCTAAGCGCTTGCCATTCTGTTTACATCAATCAATACCTGATTGCTGTTTGCTTCTGTGGAAATTTTTACAGGAACAACAACCATATGATCGTTTATTCTATAATCGACTATCAACACCAGCGAATCGTTTTTCCGTTTGCCGAACGACAGGGATGACCCTTTTCGTTCCAAAAAAGACCATACATTGCTGCACAGCCTGAAAAGGACCGGAAGGAACCGTCCCCCACGGTCCAAAGAAGCTTGAAAAGAAGACGAATGAAAGCAGAGAATCACGGATATTCCACAGCCCGCATGAAACGATTAAACTGATCTTCAAATCTGGAGATATCTGTTCCGCTGAGCTGGAACCAGTAAAGATACGCATCACGCATACAGATATAGACAAGATCATGATTCTCCAATGTTAAACCACCTGATGTATAACGTTCCTAGGGCTTTTTCTGCCAAAAAATAGCAATGTACCCTTTACTGTACCCTTTAGAGAAAATGACCAAATTGTACAAATTATTACGCTTGAATAACAAAATCGCGCGGCGTTAGCGTTGTCAAACCGCTCGCACCGCGCGATATCATCCTATTGTTCCAAGCGAAATTTTAACCGGGAATAGATTTGTTGACTCGCAGATCCAATTTCAATCTATTATTTCAAATCTGTCCGAATAATATATACCGTCTCTTCATCCATACCCTCCGGTTTAAGGTCATATCCGGTATCAGTCAGATGATCCTTTGTGATCTTCCAGGCATTCAAAGCGCCGGTCAGATCCTTTTCCATGAGCGGAAGCAGCTTCTCTGCCGCACTTTTTTCAGCGGTAAGGATACTGTCTTTCAACACTTTTGTTCCGGTTTCCTGCAGCGTTGACGCGCCGGCGGATACCAGCATTGCGCCGGACGAAAGCTTCGCCGCACCGTCAGAAGCCCGGGTTACCCCGTCTGTATAATCCTTCAGCCCCGTGACGAACGTGTTCACCTGGTCCAGCTGCTCCTTGACGGCTGTCAGCTGTTCCCGGGCTTCCGCCGCCTGGTCCAGCTTCGCGGCGACTGTTTCATCCTTCGCC
>CADBEB010000005.1 GCA_902793605.1 uncultured Eubacteriales bacterium | reverse complement strand
CGTATACGTGTAGTTCCCTGCCGCTGTATATGTCCGCTCGGTGAAGGTCACGGTTTGTCCGGCTTCAACCGTCTTCGTCTCCAGCGCTTCTCCCTTGTCATTGTACAGGACGAAGGTGAAGACCTTGCCTTCCAGGCCGCTGTTCCCGGCCTTTTGCGCTGATAACTGCACTTTATGCGTTTTCTTTTCGTTGACAAACTTGACCGGAGTATTACCTTCTTCTCCATTAACCTGTGCCAGATACAATTCGTTGATTTTATATCGTTCCTTATCAGTGCTTATTCCTGAAGTCGCCAATCCGTTTTCAATCACGTGGAGAGTAGGATTATATGTTATTTTCAGTTCATCCAGCGTCTTTCCATCTGCATCATTATTCAACTTATAATACGTATTAGAAACTGAACACGTCTGTTTATCAATGTCAATCGTCACAGTTGATTTAACAATATAGCGAGTTGTATCGTATGTTATGGCTTCATCATCACCTGGTTCTTCATAAATCACGTAATAATGATCGCCTTCGTCCTCCGGCTTGTTAAACTCGATCTTGGGGAATGCGATTTTTGACCCGGTATTGGACATTCGAACTACATCTTTCCACAGTCCTGTTTCAATGTCCAACGTTAAACGTACAAATGTAAAGATCTGATCATTTCCGGTCGGTGTTGTTTCCGTACCGTTGATATTCATAAATTTCTGCGCAGCTGCCTCTGTTTCACTGCCGCTGTAGCGCCGCTGTGTACGGAAGAAATGCCATTCACCGTCTTTTTGGTCAAACGTTCCTCCGGTAGCCATCCATCCAGTAGGAGAACCGCCGGATTTGTCGATGACAGCATTTGAATTGGGAATCAGGAATAATCCGGCAGGACCTGATTCGAGTTGTACATGCGTAGCTTCATAGATGTTGAATACAACATGATTGAGGATGTAGTTTTCAACAGCACTGTTATGGCTGGCATCGCCGCCATTTCCTCCTGTATTTGAGTCTAATTTGCTGACGAGAGTATCTCCATTCGTGTTCTTGACTGTCACATAGGATTTGTTCATCGTGACATCATGGCCAGGGACATTAAAGACAATCGTCTGATTCTCCAGTTTTGTGATATTTAATGCCTTGGTGAAATCTATGTCACTACCATCAACGTAGATCGTGACATTGTCCGGGAACATTGTTGTATCAATGTCGTTTCCTGACGGATAATACATTGATTTCTGAGCGTATTTTGCTGACGAGCTTTGCAGTCTATTGATTAAGCTTTCAACATTGCTATGAATGGTGCTCTGCTCTTTTTCAATATAATTCACTGAATAAGCCGGATTCATATTTGAATCTTTTTTTAGTTTATTATCTTTGTTGATTGTACTGGAGTAATAAATATCGATATTGGTCTTCGTTCTTGCTCCTAGGAAGAGATTCCCATTGCCCACGTTCTCGATCATATATGGGATGGGCATAGAGCCGTTTGCTTCTACCTCATTCGGATATCCGGTTGGATTTTCATATAGATAAGTTGCGAAGTTCGTTTCAGTATGGTTATTCTGAATATAATGCGAAGCAATTACTCCGTACTCAGCGCCGGCACCCAGCACATCATAAGGATTGAGTGCGCGGTCATAGGTCGTCGGCTTTATGTATACATAATGCGTGATGGTAGTTATCTTGTTGTCATCACTGTATGCAATATTCGTTCCTTCAACTTTGCCGGTATCATAGCTTGCAAGATAGTTTTTTCCTGCAGCTGATGCATCTGACAAAGTAATGGGGCAGCCGTTGTCGATCTTTTTGCTGTTTTGCGTCAAGCCAATAGTAAACGTTTCATTGCCACTGATTGTATTACTGCCGGATGTCCATATGTTTTGGACACCAACTACCTTATCATCCTTAATTACGTCGTGAGTTTGATCCTCGACAACAATTGTATATATACTCTTGCCGTCTTCTGTAATTTCGGGTGTTACCTGAAGAAGATCATAGTTCTCAAGTTTTTGATCTCCCGTTGAAGCATGATCTGCAAGGACATTTAAAAGAATCTGATCTTCTGTTTTGATTGAAGTACCGTCTTCAACAACAACTTTAATCTGATAGATCTTCTTGTATTTATTATAGAGCCTGATATCAGTTGTCGCCTTGGTATATTGTTCGTTTTCTTTAGACAATGTAGTAGTGTTGTCCCAGAAATCAAATCCTTTGACTTCGTCAGAGTATTCTCCATAAACCAAGGCTGACAAATTTCCCGGCATGTTACCGTATTGTCCAAATTTGTAGAGACGAACATCAATCCCATCATATGTTAAAGGATCGTAAACCGTAGTATACTTTTCTCCCTCATTATTTTTTAGATCATTTCCATCGGCATCAACAAGCGTGAAAAGGGCATTATTGGGAATTGTCTGAGTAAAGGATCCATTTGCATTTACAACTTCCGCAAAGCCTTGATGGTTATTACTATACTCTGCTTTTACAATTGCATAGGCTACAACATCTTTACCCCGCTTCAGTCTGATTCGGAAGAAGTAAGTATCGTTCGTGTCAAGTGCAGGATCAATTATATTTCCTGTTTCACTTGTATAGCTTGTACCATCTCTCTTTTTAAAGAAAGATACATTGATATCATGTGGAACTCCGTTTTGAGAAACAGGTGTCAACGTTGTGGTTGCAAGGTTGTGTTCTGAATCCAAAGCCGTTTCAAAGGTATAGAGCTCCGGCAACATATTTCCTTCCGTATATCGAATTGCACCATTATTTAGAATACTGGAGATGGTACCACTGTCCCCCGTAAGTCTAATAATTTCAGCTGATATATTCTCAGTGCCGGTATAATAATAAATCTCATCGTAATTGCCGTATCCCTTTGCTTTGAATTCCGAGATAGCAGAGGGATCAGAAGAAAGAGAATCCACAACAGCATAGGAAGACGTTCCTGTTCCATCTGTCATAGTGACAAGAAGCTTATATCCAGTCGGAAGATCTGACTTGTTGCTTGTAACTGCCTTAACTTTTAATTTAGGCAGTTCTTGAACTTCGACAATCGTTGTATATTCGTTTTCAGTATCCGGAGCAATACTTATACGGTAACCCTCTGTAATATCGTCATCCTGATAACTGATATTGTTCTTTTTCAGGACAACAGAAAGCGTATCATCTGGTGTAAGGACGCTGGTTGTCCCATTCGATCCAGTGAATGACCCCAACGTGACAGGTGGTTCTGAATCCCAGGTCAGAGAATCAATATTGTACGTATAAGTGATATCCCCACGGATAAAGGAAGCAGCCAGCGAATAACCATCAAATGAGTAATGATCTGTATTTTGGGCGTCCTGTTTCTTGACAAACTCAACCTGATAAGTCGGCAGTTTCTTCAGTTCAACTGTTGACTTTCCTTTTTCTGCATCATCAGTAATATGAAGCTGATATTTGTTTAATACGATCGCTCCGTCTTTGAGTAATATGGAATCATCAAAACCATTTACACTACTATCTTTTAGAGAAACCTCAACAGACTGACCGGTAACATAGTCAATACTACCCCCATATTGAGCATCATATGTTCCGTTGAATGTGCCTGTCGCTGGTGCTGTAATGCCATCTGTTACAGCTGTCTGATAGTAATTTGTACTGTTTGCCCCGGCGAGTTTTGCAACTAGTATATAATTGGCTAAATCATCTACACTAGCTAGTGATGTGCCGTCCTTATCCAAAAGTTTGATCTCATAGCTGTAGGGGTTATCCTTGGTTGCCGTGATCGTCGTGGTCTGAGTACCTGTGTTCGAAGAATATATAAATCTATAAGCCCCGATCTTTCCGCCATTTTGAATCGGAGTTGCATTCTCATGAATTCGATATTCACTATTAATGAAGTTAGTTTCTGAACTGTGCAAAAGTATGACAGTTACGTTGTCGTTTGACTGATATACCTTTTTCTCTCCGTAGATTTCGCCATCTCCGCTGCTGGCGGTACCAAACTCGTCAAACTGAACCGTTGCTGTTCCGTTGCTGAATGTTGGTTCTTTGCAGGCATAGTAAGTCCCATTATCAACAGATGCATAAACTCGCCAATTCCCTGCTGGAATAGTTGAAGATGGGAAGGCAACCACAACGCTGTACTTCGGGATCTCATTAGCTGTAAAGTGGAACAGCCCATCTGGACCGGAATAACGATAATCACCCAAAGTGTTATTAATTAATTTTTCAAACCCAACAGGATTATACCAACCATCGCCAGCAAAAGCATTTCTTAATTGATTTTGCGACAGTCGTGTCCTTACAATCGTAACCTCATTAAATGTCGGATAAGTAGTTAGTTCAGAACCATTTCCATCTGTGAGACTATAAAAGGTTGTTATCGTCCCGTTTGTTATCGGTGCAAACCAAACACGATTTGAATTATAAGTCCCCACAAAATAATAACTATACCCATCATTTATGTTGGTTATCAGATCTCCATTTGCTTCATGATAGGAAATAGACGGATAGTTCTTTGCCACGCTAATTGTATAATGGCCATTCTCATCTGGGTTTGAATCCCATGTGAAGACCAACCCATCTGGAGTCAGATCACCAGAAGAATAATAGTTTCCATTTTGATTGCTCAGAGTTGTAAGAGTAATACTTTGCGATTGTTCGTTTGCAATTCGAACAATACGGAATGTTGAATTTGCAACTAAGGTCGAGATTGAACCATTATCGTCGTGCAAGTAAACAGAACCAGATTTTTCTAATATGCTATATGCATAATCAACTGATGAATTGTTTGATACAAGTAAATAATAATCATACCCTTGGTCTAAACTTAGAGAGCCAATCCCTGAAAGCTTCAGAGATACAGGTGAAGTTGCACTCCTGGTCGGGGGAACATCTAATGGTTGTATTACCTCCTCTCCTGTGTCAGCGAAAGCTGACAATGGCAGAACGTTTACCATCATCATCAGAGTGAGCAGGAAAGCGAGTGTTTTCTTCATCGTTTGCTTCATTGTTTCATTCCTCTTTTCAGCATGCCTTTGATCCGTTATAAAACTGCTTCAACGCTACCCGGATAGAGTATGGCAGTCAGAAATCATTTTCCCGCTCGTCCTCGACATATACCAGAATCCGCCAGTAGACCTTATTGTTTTCTTCCGTAACGACAACATCCATCGTCTCATTTGTCTCATTGATCAAGTCATACCAGGTTTCGCAGTCCGGACTGTACTGCCACTGGATCGAATAATCCAACCCATCATATCCATCCAGTGTTGCTTTGAAATGTGCCGTATCGCCGACCACCGGATTAGGCACATCCCAGGTTATATCAACGGTTATATCTCTTTCCTGAACGCTTTCAGACTCTGGTCTGTTTTCATCTTCCAAGACCGTTTCATTTTCTTTTTCTGTTTTTCCCGGAGCAGTTTCTTTCTCGTTCTTCTCCTCAGCTTCTAGCACCACCTGTTCTGCTTCCCAGGCTTCGAATTCTTCGTCAGTCATGAAGGTGACAGTGACTCTTGCCGCGAAGCTACTTTCTCCGGCTTTGAGGCTGATCAGGTAGGAGCCTGCCTCAGCGGTCCAGGACGTGATGCTGCGGTTGGTTTCGGTGTCTGTCAGGACCTGGCCGGCATCGTCGGTGACGCGGTCGGACTTCTGGACGGAATAACAGACATCTTTGCCTTCGACGAGCATGTGGATCGTCCTGGTCTGCGCCACATCAAGTTTCAGGATGGTCGGCTTGTTGTTCCGGACCTTTCCGTTCCAGGATTCTTCCGGGGTAAGCACTTTGGCAATGATGATTTCTATACTGTTTGTCGGACCTTCGGTGTTTTCTGTTTCCTGCTGCCCTTCTTCGCTGTTTTCGGTCTGGTCTTCTTTGCTGTTTTCGATTTGGTCTTCTTCACTGTTCTCTGCCTGTCCTTCCGGATTGGTTTCTTCCGTTATCGGCTGTTCGGCAGTTTCTGTATCTTCTGTCATATTTGTCGGGTCTTCTTCTCCGGTTACCTGCTCGCTTTCGATTTCGGCGGTTTCAGTCCCTGTTTCAACAGTCGGAGTTTCGGATTCTTCAGCGGGTTCTTCCTGCGTTTCCTCCTGAATTTCTTCCAGGGACTCTTCCTGCTTTTCTTCTTCCAACGCCGGGGCTCCCTGCTCTTCCTCTTCAGGGTTTACTTCGGGAACCTGCTGTTCTTCCCGGGTTTCTTCCTGGGGTTCCGCGGCAGGTTCTTCCGCAAGGACAGGTTCTTCCGCAGGAGCAGGTTCTTCCGCAGGTGCAGGTTCTTCCGCGGGAACCTGCTCTTCCACAGAGTTTTCCGCCTCCTTCTCTTCGGGAGCAGGTTCCTCCGGGAGGATCTCGCTGACGAGCGAGTAGCCGGTCGTCCTGGAGGAGGTCATGGAGATGACGGCATATTCATTCCACTCAAACCGCTTGATGAACGTATAGACCGGAGAATTCGCATCCGCCCGCATCAGGGGGACGCCGCCGCCGTCAATGGCGACGCTGACATCACAGTCCTCCGCCAGCGTCAGTGTGAACTGAACCTGCCCTTTCCTGCCGGCATGGGCCTTGATCTCCGTGGCGAAGTCCGGCGAAATGGTTCCACTCATTCCTCTCCCGATCTCGAAAACCGGAAGATTTACCGATTCGGTCTCACCGGTTTCTTCTGCGAACGCGGAAACGCAGCACAGCAGAACTGCCAGTACGATCAGGATGGAAAATGTCTTCTTCAGCAGGTTCTTCATGGTCATGTTCCTTTCTTTTTTGGGGTCTGCGAGTCTTCTTTTATCGGTTACATGATTTTTATAAATTGTTACATTGTATGCAAGCAGTCATCCGGCTACTTATTCAGTTCATAATACCACGAAAACGTTTTGCTTTCAATACTTTTGCGCGTTTTTTAATTCTTTTTTCAGGGGTTTAGTTACTTTCCAACCGCGTTAACAGTTACCCGTCTTTGCATGTTCCAAAACAGGCATCTAACGCCACCTTCTTCATCCACGGAAGACGCAAAAAGCACTGCCGAAGCAGTGCCTTGATGGTTGATTGGATCAGTCAACCGCGAAGAGGACCACACGGTATTCACGGTCCACGATATCGCGGGTCACGGTAAAGGTGTAGTCGGGACCGCTCGCAATGGTATACCAGCCGCGCTCATCGCCGTCGTTGGCTTCCCAGACCAGGCGGTAGCTCATTTCCACCCCGCTGACCTTGGCGACCAAGGTTACATCCCGGTCATAGTAGATCTCATCGTCCTTCAGGACAATGTCTGCGGTACCGCTGAACTCGACCATATCATAGGTCTCAGGATTGTTGAACTGGTCCAGCAGTTCGTCTGACACGGTACCGGCGTCGTCTTCATCGAATTCGAAAAACTCGTCCTCAGACTCTTCTTCGTCAGCTTCTTCTGCTGCTTCCAATTCGGGATCCGGTTCAGTCTCTTCCTCCGGAACTTCGACAAACTCAGGTTCTGAAGCGGGCTCAACCTCGATCACCATGGGTTCCGGTTCGTGCTCGGGTTCCGGTTCAGGTTCCGGTTCAGGTTCCGGTTCAGGTTCAGGTTCAGGTTCAGGTTCCGCAATGGGTTCCGGTTCCGGAACAGGTTCAGGTTCGGGTTCGGGTTCCGGTTCAGTTACCTCTGCGGGAACGTTCTCCGTCTCGACAGTTACTTCTTCCGGGGTGATTTCGATGATTTCCTCTTCTGCATATACAGCAGGGAACGAACACAGCAGTACAGCCAGAGCAAGCAACCCGGCCAGCAGCTTCATTCCTTTACAATCCTTACGCACAGCCCGTCCCCTCCTTTCACGTGGCCTCGGCGTCCCTTCAGATTACGTGGATATTATAGCACAGAACCGGTCATATATTCGGTTACATAACAAAACAGAACGAATGTTTTTATCTGACGAAAATACCCCGCTTTCGCAGGGCATCTCTGTTCTTTTTGTTTATCGTTCTTACTCTGTCCGGGGCTCGAGTGCGGAATCCTGCTGGGGCATTCCCTGGGAGCTCAGCGGGCCGACGCGGTAGTTGAACACGATATTGCTGTTGGGGAATCTGCGGTAGAACACGCGCTTGATCCGTTCGAGCACCATGCCGCCCGTATTGTAGTTGACCGTCGGCAGCAGGAGCGCAAAGATGGTCGGGGCAAAGCGGGTAATCGTATCGCCCTTGCGCAGGTTCTGTTTCAGGATCTCCAGCAGGCCGTTCATGATGTTGTCCTGCCGCATGGAGTCAATCTCCTTGTCATTGTAGGGGGACACCATGATGATCGCCAGGAACATGGTCGCGCCGAGACGCTCCAGGTTCCGCATCTGCAGGTTGAAGATTTCCTTGAACACGGCATACTCGCAGACAAAGGCGCCGCGGCGGTCGCCGCTCTCGCGCAGTTCGTTGCGGATGGATTCCAGGTTAAAGTCCAGGGTCTTGCCGGCGGAAACGATCTGTTTGTAGAACTCCTGCAGGTCTTCGCTGGGCTGGACGCCGAGATAGCGGTAGTTCAGCTGGACCACGTGCTTGTACTGCACCATGGCTTCGCCGGTCCGGTTGATCTTGATCAGGGCGGACATCAGTTCCATGTGCAGCCGGTCGTCAAAGGAGTCGATATCCAGCGCCCTGCGGCAGACGCTCACGATATCTGCGTGCTGGGCCTTGGTTTTCAGCAGCTCGATATAGGCATAGATCGCGGCCATGTACTTGTTGTGCAGGGTCGTGGCCTTGGCGAGCGCCCATTCGTTCTGTTCGCTGTGCTGGAGCAGGTCGCCCTGGTACTTTTCGAGCAGCTGGTTGTACAGGCGCCGCTGTTCCGGCACCGGTACATTGTTCTCCGCCAGGCGGTTGAAGATCGCGTCGATCTCATACAGGTCAATGGTCATGTTTTCCGTGCGCTCCCAGTGATAGGCGCCGCGGTCGGACACCACGCAGGCACCCAGGCTCGGGTCGATCTGGTTGAGCAGCACGCGCAGGCGGCTGACCAGGGTCTTCAGGGCATTCTCGGGATTTGTGCTCTTTTCCTCGTCCCACAGGGCTGCCAGAAGCTTCTGGTTCGGAACGGGCTCTCCTTCGTTCAGGATCAGATACTGGACCAGAGCTGCGCCCTTCTTGGATTTCGCAGCCAGGTGATCCGTCTTCTTTTCATCAATATAAATAAGGAAGTGATCCATCATCTGGATCCGGATGGTATCTGCCATGGATATGCCTCCCGTGTTACATTTCCTTCGTTGTTTGGTTCAATTTCATTTCGTTTCTGTTACATCTCGTAATAAATAAGTTACTTTTCTTAATTACGGTTACAGTGTATCAGTCTTTTACTCGTTTTGCAAGTATTTATTTGGAAAAAGTTACTGAAATAACAAAAAAAGGACCGGCGTGTTCCGTTGCGGGAACATGCCGGAAAAGGAGGATAGAATATGAAGAAGAAGATAATGTCAGTCTACAGTGAACATCACGACACGGTACTCACGATTGGCTTCACGCTCCGCGATCTCACGGGTCATGGTGTAACTGTATTCATTGCCGCTTCCGACGGTGAACCAGCCGCGGTCGTCATGATCGTTCGCTTCCCATACCAGGCGGTAACTCAGGCTCGCTTCGCGGACCTGCGCGGACAACGTTACGGTGCCATCCCAGTCGCTGGTGAACATCTCGTCCTGGTTCTCCAGACGGATATCGGCACTGCCGGTGAACTCGACCTTTTCGAAGTTGTCCGGATTGTTGAACTGCTGGAGCAGGTCTTCCGACACGGCGCCGGCATCCCACTCGTCAAACTCGACCAGGTCGTCATCTCCGCCGAAGTCTTCCGACTCATCGCTTTCCCAGTCGTCGTCATCATCGATCGCGACCTGTTCCTCGATCTGAACGTCTTCGTCACGGGCCAGCTCGGTCACCACGGTGTTCACCGGTTCGGGTTCCGGTTCGGGTTCCGGAGCAGGTTCGGGTTCCGGTTCAGGTTCCGGAGCGGGTTCAGGTTCCGGAGCGGGTTCAGGTTCCGGAGCGGGTTCCGGTTCAGGTTCCGGAGCGGGTTCCGGTTCAGGTTCCGGAGCGGGTTCGGGATCCGGAGCAGGAGCCGTTTCAGGTTCCGTTTCAGTTACTTCTGTAACTTCCGTCGGGACCTCCTCGGTTACTTCCTGTTCCTCGCTATATACCGCAGGGAACGAACAGACCAGCATTGCCAGAACAATGAGGAATGCTGCCAGTCTCGTCAGCTTCAAGTGTTTATTCATATGGGGCCGTCCCCTCCTTCCGGTCTTCCTGCAGCGGGGATTCACTCCCCTGATTGCAATACTATTTTACCATATTCCGGTTATATGGGTGGTTACATATCCGGAAATGCGCAGTGTATTGATGTCATTTTTGTTCTTTCTTTGTTCTCTGTTTTGTCCTTTCCCGGGCAAAACAAGAACGGCCCTGCTGTCCGCGCAGAGCCTGAAAGGAATAAAAAAGAGCGGGTGATGGGAATCGAACCCACGTGACCAGCTTGGAAGGCTGGAGCTCTACCATTGAGCTACACCCGCAAATTGGAGCGGTAGACGGGACTCGGACCCGCGACATCCACCTTGGCAAGGTGGCACTCTACCAACTGAGCTACTACCGCATAAGGAAACCGGGAATCGTGCGGACGAAGAGACTCGAACTCTTACGCCTCTCGGCACCAGATCCTAAGTCTGGCGCGTCTGCCATTCCGCCACGCCCGCAGAACAGACCCGGCGAAAACAGGGGAAAGTGACCCATTGGAGATTCGAACTCCAGACACCTTGATTAAAAGTCAAGTGCTCTGCCAACTGAGCTAATGGGTCATAGAAGCTGGGGTGGCAGGGCTCGAACCTACGAATGCGGGAGTCAAAGTCCCGTGCCTTACCACTTGGCTACACCCCAACGTAGGTAATCTGCCAGCTTGACGCCGAAGCCGAGGAAAATGGGGTGAGTAGTGGGACTCGAACCCACGGTCTTCAGAGCCACAATCTGACGCGTTAACCAACTACGCTATACCCACCATATAATGGCGCGCCTGGAGGGACTCGAACCCCCGGCCCACGGCTTAGAAGGCCGTTGCTCTATCCAACTGAGCTACAGGCGCATGCCGCAGGACGGCTTTCCCCGAGTACTTTGGCGCTTCCAGAGGAAAGCTTGGCTTTCCGCTGACAGATAGAAATTATATCACCGGTAAAAGGGCATGTCAACCGGTTTTTTCCTTCCCCGGCGTTGACAAAAGTCCCTGAAAAGCATATGCTATCGGACGTGCGAGGTGAACAGACGGCCGCAGGCCTTCGGGCATGAGGAAAGTCCGGGCACCGCAGGGCAAGGGTGCCGGCTAACGGCCGGCGGAGGCGACTCCAGGGAAAGTGCAACAGAAATAAACCGCCGTCCTTCGGGGCGGTAAGGATGGAAAGGCGAGGTAAGAGCTCACCCGCGCTCCGGGAGACCGGAGTGCGCTGTAAACCCCACCCGGTGCAAGATGCAATGGAGGCAAGCCGGCGGCCCGCCGCGTCCTCCGTAATCGCTTGAGCCGCGCGGTAACGCGCGGCCTGGATAGATGACCGTCCAATACAGAACCCGGCTTATGGTCACGCTCGCACGTATTCCACTGAAAAAAGCTCCCACCCGGGAGCTTATTTCATTTCTGTGGTGATCCGGCCGCCGGAGATCATGACCAGCACACCGTTCTCCGTATCCTGGGTGACCAGCACCGGAATATCCCAGCTGGCAAGCAGCCTCAGGACCCTCGGGGACGGTGTATCCGGTTCATCATCCGTGTTGGTGGAGATCACGGCCAGGGAGGGACGGATCGCCGCGATCAGGGCATTGCTGGTTGCGTCGTCCTCCCCGTGGTTCCCGACCTTCAGTACGTCCGCATGGGGGATAAGGCCTGCCTTCAGCAGGGAGTCTTCCTCCGGGAACTCCATATCCCCGGCCAGCAGCATCGACCCGCCGCCGCCTTCCGCCAGGAGCACGAGGGAGTTGTTATTTTCCTTTTCCCCGTCCTTTTCCAGCGGGCCGAGCACCTTCAGGCTGCCGCCGTCCAGGGGCAGCTCGTCACCGGAGGCCAGGAAGACCACAGACCGGCCGGTACCCTTCAGGGCCTTCACGGCAGGGTGCTTTGATTCCTTTTTTTTATTATAGTACGCGGAGGCGTATACGTTTTCGATCTCAATGTCCGAGTCGACCAGCTGTGCGATGCCCCCGGCGTGATCCTTGTCCGTGTGGGTGATGATCACCCCGGTCAGCCGGTCGATCCCCTCCCGCTTCAGGACAGAATAAAGTTTACCATAGCTCTCTTCCGTCCCTGTATCAATGAGGTAAGCGCTTTCTCCGCTGCGCAGCAGCAGCGCGTCCGCCTTGCGGACATTGACAGCCAGAAGCGAAAGGACAGTTTCTGCAGTGTCCCCCTTCACCGGCAGCATGGGAGAAAGGCAGAGCATGAGGCTAAGCAGGACTGCGATGAAATGTTTCATTTCGTACCTCCTTTCGGACGCAGCTTTTCAAAGCTGCGGGTCAGCAGGGCGCGGCATGTCTCCTCGGGGCCGCCCTGCTCCCAGCGTGTGCGGCTATGCAGGGCGTCGTCCGCCGGCAGGTCATAGACGCTGCCGCAGCAGCCCATCTCCGGATCCGCCGCGCCGAAGACGCACCGACCGAGCCTGCTCATTACCAGAGCCCCGGCGCACATCGGGCAGGGCTCCAGCGTCACATACAGTGTGCAGTCGGAAAGACGCCAGTCACCGAAGACTTTTGCCCCGTTCCGCAGGCAGAGGATCTCGGCATGGGCGGTCGGATCATGAAGCTGCTCCCGCCGGTTGTGATCCGCCCAGAGCAGGGTGTCCCCGCAATAGAGCGCGGCCCCGACGGCGATCTCGCCTTCCTGGAGCGCCTTTTCCGCTTCCTGCAGCGCGGCCTGCATGCAGGCCTGGTCCCGGGTATTCATTCCGAAGCCCCCGATCCTCTTTCGTCACCTGCTTTCATTATTATAAACGACAAAGCGGTTGTCAAGACTCCCGCGGGAAAGCCGTCAGCCGCTGCCGCGCTCCCCCGGGTGAAAGGCCGGCTGTCCACCGCGGTCCGTGTCTTCAACAAAGGTGCTGAGCAGCGGGTACGACCTGCATCCGGAGGACATGAAGGCCGTCACGGTCTATGTGATCCGGACGGATCTGTGAATCTGACAGGTTTGTAACGAAAGCGGCCGATGCGAATCGCATCGGTCGTTTTCGTTATTCCATTCCCGCCCATCTTTTCCGGAAATAATGCGCGGCCATCTTCGGGCGCCTGTCGCGGGTAAAGAGGCCTTTCCGGTTCCCACCGGCGCGCATCGGTCCCTGGCAGGTCGCGAAATCGGCAAAGTTCCAGGGCATCTCCCCGATCACGAACTCCCGTTCGTCCAGGCACTCGCTCATCATCTCGTAGAAGGCCACCTGGTATTCCTCCGTGAACATCTCCGGCTCGGCGCCGTGCAGTCCGGCGATCGTGTCCGCTCCGTACTCCGAAAGGATCACAGGCTTGTTCCTGCCCTCCCACCAGTCCAGCTCCATCCGCATCGCATAGCGGGCAGCGTCCAGGTCGCCGGAAAGGTTATACCAACCGTAATAGCGGTTGATCAGGACGACGTCCATGGAGCGGATGATCTGATCCCGGTCGTACCGGTTCTGGCAGCCGACCAGGGTCACCGGCCGGTCCTGCGGATCCGCCCGGTGAGCCGCATCGTACAGCGGTTTCCAGTACGCATAGGCTTTGTCCGGATAGGTATCCGTGTCCGGTTCGTTCCCGATGCTCCACATCACGACGCAGGGATGGTTTTTGTCCCGGATAATCATGTCCCTCAGCACCTGTTCATGATAGCCGGCCAGGTCCCAGCCGTAATGCTCGTCCGCCCACATGCCGACCGCGGGCACCTCGTCCACGATGACGATTCCCTCGCGGTCACAGAGCCGGTACATTTCTTCCGCGTAGGGATAATGGCTCGTCCGGAAACAGTTTGCGTTCAGCCAGTGATACAGGTTGATATCAGTCATGTTCAGGCACAGGTCCAGGCCACGGCCGTGGAAGGGGCTGTCCTCATGCTTGCACGGTCCGTGAAAGCGGAAAGGCTTTCCGTTAATCAGGAAGCGGGTTCCCTCCACCCGGACTTCCCGGATCCCGAAGGGCTGTTCATACACATCCTCGCCGTATATCACGCGGGCGGTATAAAGATATGGCGTGCCCGGCCACGGTTCCCAGAGCTTCGGCTGTTCGATCCGCAGCACACCATCGGTTCCCTCCGCTGTGGCCACCGTGTTTCCTTCCGCGTCCAGGACCTCAATCCGGACGTCTCCGCCCTCCGCGCCGCCGGTCACGATCCCGTAGCGCACCTCTCCGTTCAGGGAGGGAACCAGGGTGATATCCCGGATATAGCTCCTCGGCGTTGCCGTCAGGCGTACCGGGCGCTGGATCCCGGTGTAGTTGAAGAAATCGAAGGCAGGCCGGTTGATGCCCCGGTTCTCCTGCTGCTTTTTTGCCGCCTCCACCGCAGGAATGCCCGGATTGTCGCTTCCGAAGAAAGCCACTTCGCCCTCCGTGCCGATCGGCAGGGTACTGTGATTGATGCGGTTATCCGCTTCCACGGTCAGAATGCCGGATTCGCCTGGATTCAGGATCCCGTCCAGCTCCACCTCAAAGGGCAGGAACCCGCCCCGATGGACTGCGATCTCCTTCCCATCCAGGCAGACCCGCGCGCTGTGGGCCACGCCGTCAAACCGCAGGCAGACCCTTCGCCCTGCCCAGGCGGACGGAACCGTGATCTTCCGGCGGTATTCCACGATGCCCGCCTCGTTCCGGAAACGGTAATCCGGTTTCTGATCGTTGTAGGACGCCGGCACGGCAATCGGCTGCCATCTGTCGTCTCCCCGGAAGCGGAAATCCCAGATTCCGCCCAGGTCACAGGTCATCCTTACCGCATTATCCTGCGGATACAGCGTGATCATTCCAGTTCCTCCGATCTGTTTCAGTTCCAGAGCTCCGCGTCTTTCCCGCAGAATCTCATCAGCGCTTCCGCCAGGAAATAATCCCCGTAAAGGATATTGGTATGCCGCCCTGCGCCGTCGTCATGATAGCTGGCTGTGCAATGCGTCAGGATCCCGCAGCGGGCTTCTCCCCAGTCCGCGCAGTGTTCCAGCAGGCCGTCTGTCAGCCGTTCCGCCTGCTTCGTCCAGCGCGCATCCCCGGTCAGCTGACTGAGTTCCTGCAGGCCGCAGGCCGCAATGGCGCCTGCGAGATTGTCGATCCGCTCCTCCTCCGGAGGCTGGCAGAAATCGCAGTCCGTCAGCCCATCCGGCCGGACATGTTTAACGAAGTTGTCCGCGATCCGCAGCGCTGCTTCAAGGTACCGCTGCTCCCCCAGATGGCGGTATGCCAGTGCGAACCCGTACAGGCCCCATGCTTGTCCGCGGCTCCACTGGCTGCCGGGCGCATAACCCTGGCCGGGATGTTCCCGGACGCGCGCTCCGGTCGCGGGATCCAGTTCGACGATATGGCTGACAGATCCGTCCTCCCGCAGGAACTCCCGCAGGGTGGTGTCCGCATGGATCCGCGCGGTATTGCGGAAGCGGGGATCCCCGGTCTCCCGGCTGGCCCGGTACAGCAGCGCCAGGTTCATCATGCAGTCGATGATCGCGTAGCCGGTGCGTTCCGGTTCATTCCATGCGCGGATGAACCCCGCCGGATTGAACCGGCCCATCAGGAGGGACGCTGCATGAAGCGTATCGGTCCGTGCCTGTTCGTTTCCGGTGAGCTTCGCGTCGGCTCCCGCGGACAGCAGGTACATGAAACCGACGTCATGGTTCAGCTTCTGAAACGTACGGAATTCATCCGTCAGCATCTGTCCCACCCTGCGCGCCTCATCCCGGAAAAAACCGTCTCCCGTCAGCGTCCACAGCTGCCACATCAGGCCCGGCCAGAAGCCACCGGTCCACCAGCTGTTCCCGTCGTACGGGCTGGCGATCCATTTCCCTTCCGCGCTCTTGTAAGGGATGATTCCCTCTTTTGCGGCCTTCTCCGCGGTCACCCGAAACTTGTCCGCGATCCGGTTCAGCGCGTCCTCATAACGACTCGGCAAGTTTTCGCACCTCCTCAGGGATTGTTTCCGGCAGCCGGAGACCCGCGTCCGTGAAGACTGCGCACAGGAGTTCGTGCTCTCCCGGCTCCATCCGGCTGCAGAGCATGGGCAGGACGCACCGGGGCTCCATCAGGTTGGTATTGGGTTCGGTAGGAATAACCTCTCCGCGTGTATACCCTTTCAGGGCATAGATCACGCTGGTTCCCCGGTCGCCGGCCGCGGCGGCGTGGTCCTCATCCGCTGCCGTTACTGTACGGATCCGGTCGCAGGGCCTCGCGCCGGCCCAATCCTTCGGTACAGCGAACGCCCCTTCCGCGGCCTCCAGCGGCATACCGGTCCGGATCACATGCTTCCGGACGTGCCACATGCCCAGCGGCGCGATCACCGTATCGATCCTGACGCCGGTCATCGGAGACCAGGCAAACATAACCCGGTCCTCCGTCAGTTCAAAGCGTTCACATCCGCTGCGCACGTGCCACAGGTCCTTTCCCTCCCGCTTCACCGCCAGCATCGAATCATAGGCGCCCCGGTTCAGCGCCGAGTCCTCCTTGGCCACGGAAAAGGCAAATTGCGTGGAATAAGCGAACTTCTCATACTTCTCGTCTTCATGCATGTGCTCTCGGCCGTGGTTTCCCGCCGTATAGGCCACCACCTGCCGGTTCTCCGGATCCCTGGTCAGCAGCAGCCTTACCTGCGGATCCAGAAAGCGCTCCGGCGGGAGGCAATCCTCCTCTTCCGCCTGCCAGAACGGATGGCTGTCCGGCAGCGCCAGGATCCAGAAGGTCTTGAGGGCCCAGTACGGTGATCCCTGCGCGTTGTATCCTTCCGCCGCGCAAAGATTCGGATACCCGTAGCCCACGGTCAGCGCGCCTCCCCGGTCAAAGATCGGCCGGTTCAGCCAGAATCGCAGGTTATTCAGCAGCAGGTGTTTGACCTGTCCCATGCTCAGCCCGTCACAGGGAACGCCGGCAAAAGCCATTGCCGCCCAGAAGGAGCTCTGGCAGAAACGGTAAGTGAGGCTGCGTCCGTAAGGCAGCCCCCTGCCCTCCCGGTCAAACCAGCAGGCAAACCGCGGGGCGATCATCGCCGCCCGCTCCCGGATCCGGGCACAGCGCACCGGATCCTCCCGGTCCATCAGCACAGCATACAGCAGGCTGTAGAAATGGAATCCCCACAGCGTGTAATAATCCCTCGAGGTCGGATAATCGAAATACCAGCCGTCCGCCGCGTAATGGCTTTCCATCAGGTCCATATCTTCACGAAGGCGGTCCTCATCCGCCGGCATGCCGTTTTTCAGAAACCCGATATTGACCAGGATGCGGAAAAACCGCCAGTTGTTCTTCGGCATATCATACCGGTTGATCTGATTCAGCCATCGGAACAGGTTTTCCCGCTGCGTTTCATCCAGGGAGGCCGAAAAGGCTTCCGGCGCAAAGCTGAGCCCGCACCCGATCACCGCCATCTCCACCATCCGCTGGTCCGTATCGCCAATATCGCCCCAATACTCCTTATGGGCCGGATCCGTCCCGTGGATCATGCCTTCCCGCCACAGCGGCCAGAACGCCTCCGCCTCCGGGCATTTCCCGGCCAGCATCGGCACCAGCGCCCACAGGGCCCGGCTCCAGCATTCCATGCCGGCCACATCCTCCGGGTAATGGGCCGATCCGTTCCCGACATAGATCCGGGCCTTTCCCGGCGTCATGCATCCGGTCAGCGGCTGCAGGATCGACGCGGCGGCTCGCCGCAGGTCCTCCCGCGTCAGCAGCGGGTTCCGCACTTCACTCATCCCTTATGCCTCCCGATCCCCGGCCGAAAAATCAAACTGCATCCGGAACCGGTCCGCCGGTTCGCTCCGCAGGCTGGCACGCCAGAGGCTTCCCGGCCAGCTGCGCTTCATCCGGGCATCCGTCACCGGTTTCTCCTCTGTCGTGAATGCCAGGCCTTCCGGACAGCGGATCACCAGGTCGCCGGCAATGATCCGTCCCGCATTCCATACCGGCCGGTGCCGCAGCAGGAAGATCCAGGTCACCGCCTGCGCGGTTTTCAGTTCTCCCTCATCCGTCAGGCGCAGTCCCTGTCCGCTCAGCGCGAAGCTGCGTTTCAGTTCCCGGATCCCGGCCGCGTCGTCATACGCTGCCTCCAGGTTCATTACCATTCCGTCCGGTGTACAGATCACGCGGCGCGCCGCATGCTCTTTTCCTTCCCGCTCCTCATATCCGCCGATCATCGGCAGGTTGTGCCAGGCCGCCCGGACGTTCCACAGGGTATAGCGGTTTTCCGAGAAGGTTTTCGCGGTATAGACCAGATTCCCCGCGTCCACGACCTGCGGTTCCCCGTTCAGGAACAGGATGAAGGAACCCGTGTCGTTATGGTTGTGGTTCTCCCCGTTGTGCCCGCCCTTGCAGGCAAGGATCCAGCTACCGCGCCGGATCCGCCGCACCTGCAGGTCCGGCAGCCAGACGTCTTCCGGTTCCTCCGCGGGAGTTCCCGCTTCTTCCGCCGGCGCATGGAACAGCAGATCCAGCGCCCGCGTCAGGTGCGGCACGTCGTTCAGCTGATCAGCGACCGTTCCGCGCATCTGCGTCCCCAGGGCCGTCAGCGCCGGATCTCCCAGCATCCGTCCGGCTGTTTCCATCCGTTCCCCGCTGATGAACGGTCTCGCGTCGCAGTCCGCAAAGTTCGCGAACCAGCCGTTCCCCATCTCCACCGTCAGCGGAAAGCGCAGAATGTTCCGGATCTTCCCGTCGTTCCGGAAAGACATCCGGCCTCCGGTCACCTTCTCCAGGAGCGTCAGGCAGTCCAGCAATGCACCCCCGGCCATGTTCCAGTAGCCCGCGCCTTCGTCACATCCGCCGTCCGCAGGCAGGATGTCCAGATACCGGTCCAGCATCCCGCAGGCCCGGGTCAGCACCGGCGCCAGGTCGACCTCCGGTATGGGATCCAGCACGGCGCACACCAGGATATTGGACAGGATCCAGGGCGTCCAGTTGTTCAGGTCCTTCCGCCGCACACCCATCCACCAGAAATCGTCCGTTGCTGTAAAAGGGGTCAGGATGCGCTCGCGGACCGCTTCCCGAATCCGCTCACGGATCAGAGGCGTGATCCCGTCCAGACGCTTTCCCAGCAGCAGGCTGGCCAGTGACAGGATCATCCCCGTCTGCGCGCTGAAGAGGTCAATATATGGTTTGCGGATATCCGGCAGCGGTGCATCCGCGGCGGACGGCGCGCCGGGGATCGGGTTTATGTTGTGGGCGCTGATCACCCAGCTGCTCTCCTCACACAGGAGCCAGATCCCGTCCACGGCATCGTCGATCTCCGCGTCCGGAAACGCGCAGCAGTTCAGCACCGCTGCGCAGAGCTTCCGCCGGCGGGTAAAATAGGGAATTTCATCCGCCTGCCGGTCGCCCGTCCGGGCGAAGGCCAGGAAACCGGTCGCACTGCGCACGGGATATGGAACCTTTGCAAATGACTCCGCCAGGTCCCGGATCTCCTTCCGGTGTCGCTCCGCGATCCCGGCCCAGGCCTGCCGGTCCTCCGCCGGCGGATACAGCGCGCGCGTACCGCTTTTCAGCAGTTCCGCCATCGGATGTTCCCGCAAAAAAGCCGTGAACATATCCACCTCAGCCTTTCAGTCCGGATGTGGCGATGCCCTCGATGAAATACCGCTGCAGGCACAGGAACACCACCGACACCGGTACCAGCGAGCAGAGGGACGCCGCCATGATCAGGTGGTAGTCGCTGGAATATTGCTGGATAAAGCGGCGCAAGCCCACCTGGATCGTCTTGTTCATATCCCGCGTCAAGTAGATCATCGGGCCCATATAGTCGTTCCATGTGTTCACGAAAGTGAAGATGACCAGGGTGGCGATCGCCGCCTTGGAAAGCGGCAGCATGATCCGTGCCCAGATACCGTACTCGCTGAGCCCGTCCAGTCGGGCCGCCTCGCACAGTTCCGTAGGGATCGAGCGATAGAACTGACGCATCAGGAACACACCGAAGGCCGAGAATGCCTGCAGGACCACCATCGCCCACAGCGTATCGTACAGGCCCATGGACCGCATCATGATGAACTGGGGCAGCATATAAGCCTGCCACGGCACCGCGATCGTCCCGATATAGCACAGGAACAGCACGTCCCTGCCCCTGAAATTCAGCTTCGCGAACGCATAGGCCGCGAAGGATGACGTCAGCGTCTGCAGCAGCGTCACCATGACCGCGATAAAGGCTGTGTTTTTGAAGTATGTCAGCAGCGGAACCCTTTCCCAGATCAGCGAATAGTTTTCCCAGTGATAAGTCTCCGGGATCCAGCGCATCGGGAAAGCAAACACTTCCCTGTCCAGCTTCAGCGAGGAGGAGATCATCCAGAAAAACGGGATCAGCGTGAAAACCGCCAGCGCGATCAGGAGGATCCAGATAATCACCCGCAAGATCCTGCGAAGAACCGGGTTATCCTTTCGGATCTCCCTGCCATGGACGCTTGTTTCCATATCCTGTCTCCTCCTTTCTCAGTCGTTCGAGAATTTCTTCTCGGAGCTGAACTGGATGATCGTAATCGCGAGCACAATAACCAGAAGCACCATGGAGATGGCGCTGGCCTGGCCATACCGGTTTTTGACGAAGGCCTCGTCATAGATATAGGTGACCAGCATCTTGGTCGCCCGTCCGGGACCGCCCTCCGTCATGATCGCGACCACGTCATAGATTTTGAAGCAGGAGATGACCATCATTACGGAAACGAAGAAGGTGGTAGGTTTCAACTGCGGCAGCGTCACATGCAGAAACTGCTGCCACTTATTCGCTCCGTCCACGGTGGCGGCTTCCGTCAGTTCCCTCGGAATCCCCTGCAGCGCCGCAAGATAGAGAACCATGTAGTATCCCATGTTCCGCCATACGCTCACCAGGATGATAGACCAGATGGCCATGGTGCTGTCAGCGGTCCATCCCTTGTTGAAATCGATCCCCAGCGCCATGATGAACTGATTCACCGGTCCGTTTCTCATCAGCATGAAGGACCAGCACACGCAGATCGCCACCATCGAGGAAACGTAAGGAAAGAAGAAAACGGTCCGGAAAAACACCGCGCCCCTGATCTTGTTCAGCAGCATCGCCAGAGCCAGCGCGCAGACGATCGTCAGCGGTACCGTGACCACTGTGTAGAAAGCAGTATTTTTCAGTGCGATCCCCAGGTCCGCCCGGCCGAAGAAATACCCGATACCTTTCTCCGCGACCTTTTTTGCAGCGAAGATCGTCGCGTAGTTGTCCAGCCCGACAAACTTCAGTCTGGAGATATCTCCTCCGCCCCACTCGAACAGGGACAGTGCGACCGCACAGATCACCGGTATGAGCGTAAAGACCGCGAACCCGATAAAGTTGGGTGCCAGAAAGGAATAGGCGATCAGCGTGTTCTTTTTCTCCAGCCTGCCCATCTTATACCGGCCTTTTCTCACTTCAGCCTGGCTCATGTTTCATCGTTTCCTTTCCCGGTTCTTAAAAAGGCAGGGAAGGCAAGCCGCCTTCCCTGCCCAGGTATCATGATTATAGGCCCGGATTACTTGAGCAGTTCAGCTACCCGTTCATTCATCTCTTCGATGCCCTCTTCCGGGGTAACCTCACGAGCCATGATCAGGCTGTGCTCTTCGTTCACGATCGTCTTGATATCCGGAACTTTTTCGCCGACCGGCCACTCCATCGCCACGGAAACTGGCAGTAGCGCGGCCTTGCTGTTATCGTCCGCCGGGAATCCGTCCACAGCCGCCATGGCGTCCGCGATCTCTTCGGAAACCCATGCGGGACGGGCGCCGACGGAAGCGGTCGCCTTCGCGCCTTCCGGGCCGCCCAGCCAGGAGATATACTCCCAGGCCAGATCCTTCTGCTCGGACTTGGCATTGATCATCGCGCCGGTCATATTGCCGAAGGAAGAACCGGCGGCAACACCGTCAGCATGCGGCACGGCAACGATACCCCAGTTCAGGCTGGCATTGCCCGCCTTGATGTCGTTGATCAGCGTGGAAACCAGCCAGTAGCCCATGGGCAGCATGGCGACATTGCCGTTTTCGAAAGCGGCGGCATACTTCAGGCCGCTGGCCTTCAAATCCGCGTAGGTCATGCAGGCACCGTAGTCTTCCAGATCCTGATACAGTTTGTAGAAGTAAAGCAGGTTGTCGTAGGTGCCGTCGGCCAGCGTGTACTTACCGTCGCAGACAGCCCAGTTCGCCACTGTGGACAGCCAGGTGTGATAATGCGTTCCGTAGATATCCTTTTCCTTGTCGGTCATCTTCTTGGCCAGCTCGGCGTATTGATCCCAGGTCATATCGTTTGTGGGCAGGTCCACACCGGCTGCCTCAAACAGATCCTTGTTGTAGAACAGCACCCAGAAGTCGCTGCGGAACGGGATACCGTACTGAACGCCGTCGATGGCGTAATTCTTCTCAATGCCGACGAAACCGGACATATCGTAATCGGCGATGTAGTCCGTCAGCGGGGCGGCAAAGCCCTGGGACTGCCACTTGACCACCTGGTCGTTCTCCTTGAGCATGATGACATCGCTGGTGTCTCCGCCGCTCAGCAGCGTGTTGACTTTTACTTCATATTCGTTGCCGGTTCCGGCATCCACGTACTCGATCGTCACACCGGGATGGGAGGCTTCGAAAGCTTCCTTCTGGGCGATCAGGTAGGGAGTGGTGGTGGTATCCCAGGTCACCACGGTCAGCACCTGGCCTTCAGCCAGGGCGGGCACGGCCAGCAGCGACATCATCAGCATCGCGGCCAGCAGCACAGACAGCATCTTCTTCATAAATGGTTCCTCCTCCGTCATTGTTCGGGAAATGTTATCGGTTTCACAATCCAGGGCGCCTTCCATCCGGTTTCCTGAGTCGTTCCATCCTCTCTTTCCCTCTGTTTGTCTAAATATTATTGCTTTTGTCCCTTATTGTCAAGCATTATTTGTCCAAAAACATCCTTTTGTTGGATGTGATTTAATGTTATCGGTAACATTTTTCTTGCATTTTGATGATCGTCGTGATATCATTCAGGAGAATACATTATACAGAGGACAGCGTATGAACAGGAAAGCCACCATCTACGATATTGCACGCGAAGCTGGCGTTTCCACCGCAACGGTCACACGCGTCGTCCGCCGTGACCCTCGGGTCAGGGACGCTACCCGCCTGAAGGTCCAGCAGGTGATCGACGCCTACGACTACACCCCCAGCGTTTCCGCCCAGAACCTGGAAAGCGGCCGCAGCCGTACCCTTGCCCTGGTGCTTCCTGTCGTGTCCAACCTGTATTTCAACCGGATCTTTGACGCCGCCTACTGGGAGGCGGAAAAGAACGGATGCAGCGTCCGTCTCTTCCAGACGATGGAGAACCAGGCAATCTCCCCCGCGATCGTCAACGAGCTGATCCGCTGCCGCATGGACGGCGTCCTGTTTGCCGGCAGCATCTGGTCGGAGGACCGGGGAGACCTGAACGCCGCTCTGGAGCGGCTGGGGAAATATATGCCGGTCGCGACGATCTGTCCGCCGGATGTTTCGCTGGAATGCATCTGTATCCAGAGTGACCTGGTCAACTGTTCCCGCCTGCCCGTCCGCCATCTCCATACCCTGGGGCACCGGCGGATCGCTTTTCTGGGCGGTTCCATGCAAAGCAAGGACGCTTCCCGCCGGGGCATCGGGTTCCTGGAACAGCTCCGGCTGATGGACCTGCCGGACGACCCCGCCTATCACGTGGACGCTGGCTATGATATGGAAAGCGGGGAGCGGGCCGTCCTGCGGATGCTGTCCGGGCTGGACCGCAGCCGCTGGCCCACCGCCATCGTGACCTTCAACGACCTGGTCGCTCTCGGCGTCATGAAACAATTAAAAAAGATGGGGCTTACTCTTCCCCATGACATGGCAATCATCGGCTGCGACAACCAGTTCTTCTGCGCATACACGGATCCGTCCCTGACTTCCGTGGACCTGCATCCGGAGGAAATGGCGCAAAGCGCCGTCCGCGAGCTGCTGCTGGCCCGCGAATCCTCCTCCCGCTCCTTTGCCATGATCCGGGAGGCGACTCTCGTGATCCGCGAAAGCTGCGGAGCGCATCTGGGTTATCGGAAATTTGATTAACCGGGATTCTTAACCACCGGAAGACGGAACCAGAAAGTAGTCCCCTCTCCGGGTTCGCTTCTCACTCCATACGGAGCCTCGTGCTTCTCAAGGATGCCCCGGCAGATATTCAGGCCCAGGCCGCTGCCGATCACCGCCCGGCGGTGATTCTCCCGGCTGCGGTAATAGCGGTCCCAGATATAGGGCAGCTCGTCCGCCGGGATCCCCTCCCCGCTGTCGGAGATGCTGACCTGAACACTGGAACCGACATCGGTCTGGAGCACCCGGACTGTCTTGTCTTCTCCGGTATAGGTCAGGGCGTTTCCCAGGAGGTTGTAGATCACCTGGCTGATCCGGCGGCTGTCGCCGTGGACCGTCCGGTCCTCCGCGTCCTCGAACACAACCCTGTAGCCGTCCACCGCGGTCATCTTGCTGACCCGGCCGACGATCTCCCGGATCTCCTCCGTCAGGTTGAAGTCCCCCTGCTCCAGTTCCATGTTCCCGGTGCGCAGGCTGGAAAAGTCCAGCACCTCATTCACCATGGAATTCAGGCGGTTCGTTTCGTCAATGATGATCTGCAGGTTCTCCGGAGTCGCTTCCTCCGGGATATCCCGCATCGCCTCGGCATACCCGCCGATCATGGTCAGGGGTGTCCGCAGGTCGTGGCTGATATTGGCGATCAGCTCGCGCTGCAGGTCCTCCACCTTGCCCAGGTCCTCCGCGGCGCGGATCAGGGTATCGTTCAGCTCCGCGATCTCCCGGTATCCACCGCTGTGCGGCGGGCGGGTATAGCGCGAGCGGCTCAGTTCCCTGGCCGCCAGGTTTGTCTCGATGATGGGCTCGGAGATGCTCTTGGCCATCGTGAAGCCGACCAGCGCGGTTGCCACCAGGATCGCCCCGATGGTCAGGAAGAACTGCGTCTGCACCGCGCTCTGCATCTGTGCGACCGTCGCCCCGCGGTACAGGCCGCGGAACAGGACCCCCTGCAGCATCCACACCGTGGAGATGATGAACCCCGCCAGGATCGCCAGGTAGATCAGGATCTTCGCCCGGATCCCCAGCCGCCCGGCAAGGAACTCCTCCCGGTACGCCAGGTCATTCTTTTTCAAAGCGATAGCCTACCCCTCTGAGCGTTGTGATCTTGTTCGCGTACGGTCCCAGCTGCTTGCGCAGCAGCTTGATGTGCGTATCAAGCGTCCGGTCGTCGCCGAAGAAATCATAGCCCCACACGTCGCTGATCAGGGCCTCGCGGGTCAGGGCAATGCCCCGGTTCCTGATCATGTAGAACAGCAGGTCGTACTCCTTCGGGCTCAGGTCGACCTCTTCCCCGTCGACCAGCACGCGGCGGGCCGTAAAGTCAACCGTAATACCGCCGACGGTAATCGTCTCGTCTTCCTTTTTCGCCGCTTCACCGCTGCGCTTGAGCACCGCGCCGACGCGCATCATCAGTTCCTTCGGGGAGAAGGGCTTCACCACATAGTCGTCAATGCCCAGCTCAAACCCGTGGATCCGGTCGTATTCCTCGCCCCGGGCGCTCAGCATGATCACCGGTACGCTGTCGTGCTTCCGGATCTCGCGCACCGCGGAGAAGCCGTCCAGCTCCGGCATC
This sequence comes from uncultured Eubacteriales bacterium, assembly GCA_902793605.1. GTDB lineage: Bacteria > Bacillota > Clostridia > Christensenellales > Aristaeellaceae > Aristaeella. The sequence goes on along the minus strand of CADBEB010000005.1, from coordinate 80,285 downwards.
ATCACGTCCATGATAATCAGGTCGTAATGCTTTTCCCGGCACTTTTCGATCGCCTGCATGCCGTTCTCCGCCTCTTCGGTCTCATATCCCTCAAAGGCGGCGTATTTCGCGATCAGGGCACGGATCCGCGCCTCGTCATCCACGATCAGTAATTTCATATGACAATACATTCCTTACAAAATATATGTACGCCGAAGGGATTCTTATTCTTCATCAGGCTTCTGAATAAAAGCCTCCACCTTTTTTCTGTCGCCGCCGGCGGCAAGATAATCCTCAATCGCCTGCTGCAGCTGCCCGTTGAACTCCTCCAGGCACAGGCCGTTCTCCATGATATACGTTGCGACGGGGATCCCGACATAGCGCACGTGCCACGGCTCGTAGTTGATCTCGGTGACCTCTTCCTTGTCTTCCGGGTACCGGATGATGAAGCCGTACTCACTGCAGTGCTCCGCCATCCACTGGCATTCCGGTTCCTTTGCCATCTTGGAGTTCATGCCTGCCGCCTTGATCCAGCTCTTCGGGATCACGTCGGCCCCCAGGCCTGTCTGGTGATCGCTGGCGCCGGCCTTCGAAACCCAGCCGTCGTCCTTGCCGTGGTTCTTCTTCAGGCGGTTCTTATACATCGTGTTCTGGGTCCTCCAGGAGCGGTACGCGCTCTTGAGGTAGAGATTGTACCCGTCCTCCCGGGCCGCGTCGCTCATTGCGACGAGTGCCTTGTAGCAGTCCTCCTGCAGCTTCATCTGGCTGCCGACCGCCCAGCGGACGCCTTCCGTCCTGACGCTGCCATCCTTGTTCAGCTTCAGCTTCCTGACTTTCACCAGCGGTTTGACGTAGAAGCCTTCCTCCAGCAGGTAATGCTTGTTGGCCAGGATCACGAAGTCCGGGTTCATATCCTCAAGAGCAACCGGAAAATCCCATACCGCTTCCCCGGTTTCCGCCGCGTCCCCTTCGGATTCCCCGTCAATCGTTTCCTCAATGTCCAGCTCTTCCTCGTCCTCGGCAGCCGCCAGGACGGGCAGCATGAGTATCAAAGCCAGCAAAAGGCAGATGATCCGTTTCATTTTTCAGTCTTCTCCTCCTGCGATCGTCATTTCTGCTCTGTCATCGCTTGTCAGCCCGACAATCGCAGATTCCTGTAGCAGAGGAAACATATTCCGTTCTGACTTCGCATTGCACGTCAATCACGGATGTTTTCCTCCTGAACAACCCAGTTCTGTGCCGGCTCCGCCTTATCGCCCAGCAGTTCCTTCAGGACCTTCACCCGGTAATTGATCATCCAGGTTTCAAACGGAATGTTGGCCTCGGTGATCTCCTTTGAGAACTCCTTCCCGACATAGCGGAAATGCCAGGGCTCATACTTGTAGCCGGTGATCTCTTCCCATTCCTCACCGTAGCGCAGGATAAAACCGAAGCGCCAGCAGTTCTCCCGGCACCAGATGCCGCCCGGCATCTTCGCGAAGGAAGTTTCCAGCGTCTCCTTATGCTTCTGCCCGATGTCCATCGCCAGGCCGGTCTGGTGCTCGCTTGCCCCCGGCGGGGCCACGTATTCCATGGCCTTAGCGACGTTTTTCTTCACGTTGCGCAGCTTGGCCCGGAACAGCCCGTCCTGCTTCGCGTACGAGCGGTAGCCGCTCACAGAGAGCAGGGTCAGCCCCGTCTCCTCCTTGCAGGCGGCAAACATCTCCCGCAGGGCTTCCGCGGCTTCCGGCCGCATCTTCCGCACCTGACCGGGCACGTCGCTCATGTCCAGCTCCGCCGGCTCATACGCCTCGGTGACCATCCACTGCCGGTTGACCAGGAACAGATTCCCGTCGGCATCGTTCTGCGGCGCACCCTTGTTGATCGCGCCGGATACCATCATCGTTCCCGCCGCCGCCAGCGAGATCAGCTTTCCCAATACTGAAGTCATTCGATCAAACCTCAAATAACAAAACGTATATTCAGCCGAAGGTCTTATACTTACAGAACCTTATTCAGGAAATCCTTTGTCCGCTGTTCCTTCGGATCGGAGAAAATCTCCCGGGGAGTTCCCTCCTCAACAATCTTTCCCTCATCAAAGAACAGCACCCGGTCGCCCACCTCGCGGGCAAAACCCATCTCGTGCGTTACGCAGACCATCGTCATGCCGCTGCGGGCCAGTTCCTTCATGACGTCCAGCACCTCACCGACCATTTCCGGATCCAGCGCCGAAGTCGGCTCGTCAAAGAGCATCACCTGCGGTTCCATGCACAGAGCCCGGACAATCGCGATCCTCTGTTTCTGCCCGCCGGACAGCTGGTTCGGATAGGCGTTTGCCCGGTCCGCCAGGTTCACGCGTTCCAGCAGGCCCATGGCCTTCTTCTCCGCCTCTTCCTTACTCTTCTTCAGCAGCGTGACCGGCGCGATCGTCATGTTCTTCAGCACCGTCATGTGCGGGAAGAGGTTGAAATGCTGGAACACCATTCCCATCTTCTGCCGGTGGATGTTGATGTTCACCTTCGGATCGGTGATGTCCACACCCTCGAAGGTGATCGTTCCGTCCGTCGGCATCTCCAGCAGGTTCAGGCAGCGCAGGAAGGTGCTCTTGCCGCTGCCGCTGGGGCCGATCACGACCAGCACCTCGCCGCGGTGGACATCCGTATCGACGCCGCACAGGGCCTGCACGTCCCCGCCTTTAAAATGCTTGGTCAGTCCCCGGACCGAGATGATGACTTCACCTGTCTTGTTTTCAGTGGTCACTGGCGCGCAGCCTCCTTTCCATTTTCCCGATCAGCCTGGTCAGTATCAGGGTCATCCCCAGGTACAGGAGGCCGGAAATAATATAGGGCGTAAAGGCCGAATAGGTCCTCGACCGGATATAGTCGCCCGCCTTGGTCAGTTCGGTCAGCGCGATATAGGACAGGATGGACGTCTCCTTGATCAGCGCGATGAATTCGTTGCACAGGCTGGGGAGCGCGCTCTTCATCGCCTGGGGAAGGATGATGTGCCTCATGGTCTGGATATAGCTGAAGCCCATGCTCCTGCCGGCCTCCATCTGCCCGTGGTCCACGCTCATGATGCCGCCGCGGATGATCTCCGCCACATAGGCAGCGCTGTTCAGGGCGCAGGCGATCACGCCGATGATCACCTTGTCGATCCGGATCGTCCCGAAGATGCCGAAATTGATGATCAGCACCTGAAGGAGCAGCGGCGTTCCGCGGATCACGTCGATATAGAACTTCGCGAACCAGCTGAAAAAGCGCAGGAGTGCTGTGGCGGCCTTCTTGAGCGGATTGCTGCCGCGGTAACGGTATTCGGTCACATCCGGCAGCCGCAGAACCGCGAGGATCATACCCAGCAGGGTGCCGAAAACAATCGCCCAGAAACTGACTTTAAGCGTCACCCACAAACCATCCAGGTACAGTTTCCACCGCCCGTCCGAGATGGCGTTCATGTAGAGTTCTTTATAGATCGTCTGGAAGAAAGTCAGTGGCTGTTTATTGCTGATCATCTGTTCGATCGGCTGCCACCATTGTTCAAAGATCGTCATGCTCTGTCTTCTCCTGTAATGACAAGAATGAGCCGTAGAGAGTCTGCTCCCTACGGCTTCGGATCATACCGACAGAATCTTATTCGGCAGCTGCTTCCTTTTCGCTGAAGTACTTCACGGCCAGTTCCTCATAGAAGCCGGCGGCTTCCAGTTCCTTCAGGGCGGCGTTGATCTTCCCGAGCAGCTCGGGGTTTTCCTTGTTGACCTCAATGCCGTACCAGTCAGCCTGCAGGCCCATGTCGACGATTTCCAGGGAATCGTCCGCCAGGGAAGCCAGGATCGCCATGCCAACGGGCTTGTCGACGATGACAGCGTCCACCTTGTTGCCCTGCAGTTCCATGATGGCGTTCAGGAAGCTCTTGTACTTGGCGGTGTTCTCCTGCCCGGTGATCTCTTCAGCGGCGAAGTCGCTCGTGGTGCCCATCTGCACGCCGATGACCTTGCCCTTCAGGTCGTCCGTGGTGGCATAGCCGCTGTCCTTCTTGACCACAACGATCAGGCCGGCGTTGATGTAGCCTTCGGAGAAGTCGACGCTCAGCTTCCGCTCGTCCGTGATGCTGATGCCGGAAACACCGATCGTGTTGGGGTTCGCCTGCACGGCGGCGATCACGGCGTCAAAGTCCATCGCTTCGAACTCGATTTCAAAACCGGCCTTCTCAGCCACGGCCTTGATCAGGTCTACATCATAGCCTTCATACTGGTCACCGTTCACACTCTCAAAGGGGGGATACTCGGGGTTGAAAGCCACGGTCACAACATCGGCCATCGCGGCGGCGGCAGTACCCAGCATCATCAGGGCGACCAGCAGAGCGATCAGTTTCTTCATCTTCATTTCCTCCTCAAAATCCTTATCTCCTGTGGAATGGCGTCAGTATAGCACCACCCCTGACCCTTGTCAATGGGTTTTCTGCATTTTTATTCATTTATTTTTTATATTGATGAATATTATGCATAAATACAACGGATAAACAAGGGTTCACAGGGTTTTTATGCAACGCAGCTGTATTGTTTCACTATCATATCCCGGAGCAGCGTCAGCTCCTCCTCCGGTCCGCTTCCTCCCTCTGGCTGGTAGGCCAGACCGACCGCATAGCGCGTGACGGCTGCCAGCATCATGTGCAGCGTGACAGAGAAGGCCTGCTGCCACGGGATCTCCGTCCGCAGGGTGCCGTCCTCTGCTCCCTTTTCCCAGATTGCGCGAAAAAGATCCGCAAATCCGCCGATCACCTGCTCGTACGGAGCCATTCGCCCCTTGTCCGCGCCGGCGTGCTGAAGGTAGACGTTGAAGAACTGGTTGTAGCGGAGCAGATCCCGGCGTTCCCGGTACAGGTTCAGGAAAGAGTTCAGGTAAACGGTAAAGTTTTCCGCTCCGGTCAGATTCTGCCGTTCCACGTCCGTCCGATGCCGGATCTGCTCAAGGTATTCCTGCCACTTCCAGACGGATACAGCGATCGCCAGGTCCGTCTTGTTGCCGAAATAGCGATACAGCGTCGCCACGCCGATCCCGGCTTCCTTTGCGACCATCTCCAGCGATACGCCGTCGATGGTTTTCCCGGTGAACAGGCGGTATCCCGCTTCCAGGAGTTTCCGGCGGTTGGCCGCCTTCTGATCCGCGTCCTTCTTCGGGTTATGCACAGACATTCCCCTCTCCGTCCGCCGGGTCCGCCATGGACCAGGCCGGCGTGAACGGGCTGCCGCCGTTCATCTTGTAGTATCCCTTGAAGATCCGGTCGACCACTGTCCGCACCCCTTCCGGGTCCGCGCCCAGCAGGATGATCAGAAACTGCTGCCGGCTGTAGCGCGTCAGCACATCCACGTTCCGGATCGTCTGACGGATCGCCTGTTCCATGCAGAACATGGATTTCTCCAGTTCCTCCAGCTGTGCCGCGTTCCCGGCCGGGTTTTCCAGCGTGATCATGACCAGACTGAACTGCTGGTCGAAGCGCTTCTCAAGGTTCGTCACGAATTCATACAGCTTCGCGAACTGCCGGTATTCAACATCCATCGCGCCCTGATAGCTTCCGCTGTTCCGGATCCCGCGGACCAGGCGGTTCACATCCACCAGTTCGTTCGTCAGATCCGCGGAAACGTCCCGGTAGAAGTAGCAGCCGCACTTACCGTTCTGCTTCACATGGTACAGGGCCTTGTCCGCCTTGTTGTACGCTACGGTATAGGTATCGGCCGGCGTCACCATCACCATGCCGGCGGACAGGGAAGCCGCAGCGATTCCGGTGTCCGCGGTCTTCTTCTCGTTAAACCCGCTGATGATCTTCCTGACCCGTTCTTCCGCCTCTTCCGGCGTCACGTTCTTCATGAAGAAAAGGAACTCATCCCCTCCCAGTCGGCAGCAGAGGCTGTCCGCGCTGTTCTCCAGCAGGATCCCGCCCAGCAGGTGAAGCGCCCGGTCCCCGGCTTCGTGGCCGTTGGTATCGTTGATCAGCTTGAGGTTATCCATATCGAAGAACACGAAGCAGCCAGGCTCTTCCTTCATGCACCTGGCGATCTCGGCCTCGCCGGTGGTCCGGCTCATGATCCCGGTGACGACATCCGTCTGGTCCGCCGCGGTCTTGATGGCAAAAGCCTCCATCACTTCCTGCAGCAGTGCGGAGGACGCCTCAATCTCCCGGCCGTCGTCCTCCTGTCCGTCGCCGGCAAGGATGGCATCGAGTTTTCCTTCGTCCCACAGTTTCATGAAAACGTCGGTGAAGTGCGGGTCAAACTGCTTTCCTCTGCCCTCGACGAGCTCATGCCGGATAAAATCCGGTTCACAGGCCGGCCGGTAAACACGGTTGGAGCTCATCGCGTCAAAAGCGTCCGCGATTCCGACGATCCGGGCCTCCTCGGAGATCTCCTCTCCCTTCAGGCCCCGCGGATAACCCCTGCCGTCATAGCGCTCATGGTGGCTCCGGGCCACGTCCTCCGCGTTCCTGATGATGATTCTGTCCCGCAGGATATCGCCGCCCATCGTCGTATGCGATTTGATGATGTCGTACTCCACGTCCGTCAGCCGCCGGGGCTTGTTCAGGATGGAGTCGGGCACGCCGATCTTGCCGATATCATGGAGCAGAGCGGCATAGTGCAGGTCGTTGATCCGGTTCTGGTTCCAGCCCAGCGCCCCCGCGATCGCCACCGAATACGCGCCGACCCGGGTGGAATGGCCTTTCGTGTACGGATCCTTCGCGTCGATCGCGTTCGCCAGCGTCTGGATCGTCTGGAAGGACATCTGTTCGATTTTCCGGCTCCGCTCCTCCGCCACGGCTGTCTGCCGCTTCACTTCCTCGTTCAGCCGGTTCGTATGGTCGATCTCAAACAGCGCCGTCCGGTGATACTGGATCATGGCGATGGCAGTAAAAGCCGTCAGGCCCGCATACATCATCGGAAAGCGCGTGCAGAAAGCATCCGTATAATAGATTTTCAGGGAATTGCCCAGCGGGGTATAGAAGACCAGCACATAAAGGATGGAATAATATACGGAAAGGATGACACCGTGCCGGACGCCGACAAAATAGCACATGCCGATCGGCAGGATGATCGACCAGAGGATCCCCGTTCCCTCGGCATAGCCGGTCAGCGCATAGAATGTGAATACAAAGCAGCAGAACAGTGTGGGAATCATGACCGCCGACTTCCGGTCCCTCCGGAAATGGGCCAGATAGGCACAGCTTGCGCCGCCAAGCAGCGTCACGTTGGACATGATGATCTTCGGAATGCTCAGTTCCGGCTGAAGTACGTTCATCACGAGGAGGACCAGCCCGAGGATCGCCGCAATGAGCCCGGCTGCCGTCAGCGCAGCCAGGTTGCCCTTCAGCCGGTCCCCTTCGTAGATCGGCCTGCCCAGGAGTGTCCACCACTCCTTCAGGGTCCGGGGATTATCCCGCTCTTCGATCGGATTCATACCGAAATCCTCCGCTGCCGCAGCTGTTCATTTTCAATTTCTGTCCATGATAGTAATTCTATCACTTATGTGCCTCAAAATCAACCCGCTCCCCAAAGCGGGACGGCGGGGACGGTTCTTTAAACTCTCCGCGTCATACTCCCCGCTTCAGATGGAATCGGGTCGGATCGAAATCCTGTACTTCCGGTTTCATCCGGAAGACCCCGTATTTGATCGGCACCCCCTGTGCCATATATTTTTCCTCGTGTTCGCTCACCCAGTTCGGCCCGAAACCGTCCCGGTGCAGATCCCGCCCGAGTGTCACCGGTTCGAAGCCGCACATCTCAAAGTAGATCAGCGAATCGTCAAACAGCACGTCGTCGTCCGTCTTGAACCAGATCTCCCCGTTCTCCTTCAGGAACTTCCGGTACTGCATCAGCTGCCGCGGATGGGTCAGGCGGCGCTTCTCATGCCGGAGGTGCTCGGTCCACGGATTGCAGAAATGGATATAGATCCGCTCCGGCGCATCCTCCTTCGCGAAGAGCTTGTCCACGAAGCAGATATCAGCCATCAGCAGCTGCACGTTTCCCGGGTTTCCCCCGCAGCCGGAAACAATGTTCCGCCGGGCAACGCCCAGCACGTCCGCGCTCAGGTCGCTGGCGACATAGTTCACGCCCGGATTGTCCGCGATCATCTTTGCCGTACTCACTGCCTTGCCGCAGCCCATCTCCAGGTGCAGAGGCAACTCCGGGTCCGCGAAGCGCTTCCGCCACGTGCCCTTCAGGACGCCGTCCTCCGCGTCCGGGCCCTTGATTGAATCAATAAAGAAGGGGCAGGCCTGAAGCTCAGGTCTTGCCCACTTTTTGGTCCTCATGTGCATCGGTCGATTACCTTCTTACAAGTCGATCGTCTCAGAACTCTCCTCGGCGCCTTCCAGCAGCGGCCGGATCTTCGCAACCAGCGCCGTTACCTGCGCGCCGCACCTTCCGGTATACTTCGACGGCTCGAGCACGGCCCGCATCTCTTCCTCGGTCATGCCGAACTCCTTCTCCGCCGCCAGCCGCGCCAGCAGGTCGCAGGGTTCACCCTGCTTCATCTTCTCCGTGGCTGCCATGGAGCAGCGGCGGATGATCTCATGTAGCTGCTGTCGGTTCCCGCCGCGCTTCACCGCTTCCATCATCAGGTTCTCTGTCGCGATGAAAGGCATGTATTCCCGCAGGGTTCGGTCGATCACCTTTTCGTTTACGCGCAGCCCGCCCGCGATGTTCCGGATCAGCTTCAGGATCGCGTCCGCGCAAAGGAACGCTTCCGGAATGGAAATGCGCCGGTTGGCGCTGTCGTCCAGCGTCCGCTCCATCCACTGTACCGAGGCGGTCATCGGCGCGTTCGCCGCGTCCGCCATCAGGTAGCGCGCCAGGGAGCAGACCCGTTCGCAGCGCATCGGATTCCGCTTGTAAGCCATGGCGGAGGAGCCGATCTGATTCTCCTCGAAGGGCTCGTCGATCTGCCGGTCGTGCTGCAGCAGGCGGATATCGTTCGCCATCCGGTAGGCGCTCTGGGCGATCGCGCTCAGCGCGTTCAGGATCCGGCTGTCAGCCTTGCGCGGATAGGTCTGGCCGCTGACCGAGAAGCACTCGGAGAAGCCGAACGTCCCGGCGATCCGGCGGTTCATCTCGTCGATCTTCGCCTCATCGCCTTCGAACAGGTCCATGAAGCTCGCTTCCGTACCGGTGGTTCCCCGACAGCCCAGGAAGCGCAGGTGATCGATCACGAAGTCGATTTCCTCCAGATCGGAGGCAAAATCCTGCAGCCACAGGGATGCCCGCTTGCCCACAGTCACCGGCTGCGCCGGCTGGTAGTGGGTGTAGCCCAGGGTCGGCAGGTCCTTGAACTTCTCCGCAAAGTCACACAGGCTCTTCATCGCGCCGAGCAGTGCCCCGCGCAGATGGCGGAGACCGTCGCGGTAAATGACCAGATCCGCGTTATCAGTCACGTAGCAGCTCGTCGCACCCAGGTGGATGATGCCGGCCGCGCCGGGAGCCGCCTTGCCGTAGGCATAGACGTGTGCCATCACGTCGTGGCGGACTTTCTTTTCCCTCTGTTTTACGCACTCATAGTCGATATCGTCGATGTGCGCCGCCAGTTCGTCCACCTGTTCCTGCGTCACCGGCAGGCCGAGCTCCATCTCCGCCTTTGCCAGCGCCACCCACAGCTTCCGCCAGGTGCGGTAGCGGGTGTCCGCGGAAAACAGCTCCAGCATGTATTGTGAGGCGTACCTTGAACTCAGCGGCGTTTCATACTGTCCGGTCATACTCTTCTCCATCGGATATTAATTATGAATTCTGAATGATGAATCATCTCATGATGATGCTCTCGCGCTCCGGTCCCACACTGACCCACTTGACCGGGCAGCCGATCGCCTGTTCGATCATCTCGACATAGTTCCTGGCCGTTTCCGGCAGGTCTTCCCATTTCCGGATCCTGCTGATGTCGCTCTTCCAGCCGGGCACCTTCGTCATCACCGGCTTGCACTTGCCAAGCGCTGCCGGGAAGGGGAACTCATCCGTTTCCTCTCCGTCAAGCAGATAGCGGGCGCACACCGGGATCTCGTCCATGTCGCTCAGCACATCCAGCTTGGTCAGGGCGATCTCCGTCGCCGCCTGGACCTCCACACCGTAACGGGTGGCGACCAGGTCGATCGGTCCGACCCGGCGGGGCCGTCCGGTCTTCGCGCCGTACTCGCTCCCCGCTTCCCGCAGGCGCTCCGCCTCCTCGCCGAACATCTCGCACACGAACGGGCCTTCGCCCACGCAGGTCGAATAAGCCTTCACCACGCCGATGATCCGCTCGATGTCCGCCCCCGGCAGGCCGCTTCCCACCGGCGCGAATGACGCGATCGTGTTGGACGAGGTCGTCATCGGATAGATACCGTAGTCCAGGTCGCGCAGGGAACCGAGCTGCGCCTCGAACAGGATCCGTTTTCCGTCCTTCTGCGCCTTGCGCAGCAGCGCGCCGGTATTGCAGATATAGGGACGGATCGCTTCGCAGCTGGTCTCCAGCCATTTCTTCAGATCCTCCCAGGTATAGGGTTCTGCCCCGTACACACCTTTCAGGGTGAGGTTCTTCCATTCCATCAGGTCCTTCAGGTGTGCTTCGAGCACGTCCGGATAGAACAGCTCCCCGGCCATGACCGTCTTCTTCTGGTACTTGTCGCTGTAGAACGGTGCGATACCCTGCTTGGTGGAGCCGTATTTCTTATCCGCCAGGCGCATCTCTTCCAGTTCGTCCAGCTTCCTGTGCCAGGGCAGGAGCAGGCTCGCCCGGTCGCTGATCTTCAGGTTTTCCGGCGTTACGGCAACGCCCTTGTCCGCCACGTCCCGGATCTCGTTCATCAGGCTCTCCGGGTCCATCGCCACGCCGTTTCCGAGCACGTTGACCACGCCCTTCCGGAAGATGCCGGAAGGCAGCAGGTGCAGTGCGAATTTTCCGTATTCGTTGATGACTGTATGGCCGGCGTTCCCGCCGCCCTGGTACCGAACCACGATATCGAACTGTTCCGTCAGCAGGTCCACCATCCGGCCCTTGCCTTCGTCACCCCAGTTGATCCCTACGATTGCTGTACATGCCATGTCTGGTTTCCTCCGGTCCCGCCGCTCAGTCGTCGTTTTCCTCGTCCTCTTCCTTCGCGCCGGTCATTTTATTGTAGCTTTCCGCCATATACCTGAATTCCTTCGAGCCGATCACCGGCACCGCTTCGCCCTTCTTCGCGCACTGTTCCGCCCTGATCAGCGGGATCGTGCCCAGATAGGCCGACAGGCCGATAATAACCAGCAGCAGGACAGCCACGATGATGATGAAGATCCGCGTCCTTTCCAGCTCGCTGTTCAGCTGGGCCGTAGTCTCCGTCCGTGCGGCGGTCATCATGTTGTCCAGCGTGTTCAGGCCGGCCTTCAGATCGTTCCGGATGATTTCTTTCTTCGCGTAATATTCCGTACCCATGACCATCTTCTGGGCCAGATCCATCTTCTCTTCAGGTGACTTGTAGATATCCTCTTCCTTCAGTTCGACACCGCGGAGGGTATCCGGATAGGTTTTGATCTCCTTCGCGTCGATCACCAGCTTCATCGCGTAATACTCGCGGAACATCAGGGAGTTGGACTCGTTCAGCGCCGCCTGGATCTGGTCGATCAGGGTCTGCTCCGCCTCATTCTCCGCCATGGTGGTGATGGAGGCCTCGCGGCGTTTGTTGCCGAAAGCTTCCTCGAAATAATTGTCCAGGTACTGGGTGTCCCCTTCCAGGGTGAACCGCTGGGTCATCTCCGTCAGGTAGTCGGAAGCCTCCATCAGGTCGTGGGCCGCCTTCTGCCGGACGATATAATTCCCGGTCTCCTTGTTCAGCCGCGTGAAGACCGACGATGTCCTGATGTTGGTAAAGATCAGAAGCGCGATCAGCAGTACGCCCAGGATCAGCATCGCCGCATGGACCAGCTTGATGGAGATTCCCGAGCCCTTTCTGTTCTTCCCGTTCTTCATTTCTGTCGCTCCTTTTCCGTTTCATTCTGGCAAAGTCCACAGACGGAGTTATTATACACCATCCGGCCTTATTGAACAAGCGCAAAAAAGAGCGCCGGCCGGCTTGCAAAGCGCCTTCAAATAGCGTAAAATAAAAGAACTAACGGGCTTTGCCCGGGCCGGGACGGTGAGCACAATGACAGAGGAAAGGAAAGCCGCTGAGCGTCTTGCCTTTAAATTCCTGTGCCTGCTGATCGTCATCGCCGTCTTCGTCTGGATCGTTCCCTGGGTGTGGAGCATGTTCTCCCCCTTCATCATCGCGATCCCGCTGGCCGCTGTGCTGCAGCCGCTGATCGGTTTCCTGCAGAACAAGCTTAAATTCAAACGGGGGCTTGCTTCGATCATCGTTGTGCTGATCGTTACGGCGGTTGTGCTCGCGATCCTGATCTGGCTCTTCACCTTCGGCATCGGCCAGGTCTCCAATATCGTCAACAACTCCGGCGACGTGGTTACCGACAGCATCAACTCCATCCGTGCCGCCATGAACAACCTGCTCACCGGCGTCGGCGCCTCCGCCGGCCCCGGGGTGGAGTCCTGGCTTCGCAACGCGGTCAACAATATGATCAACCGCCTCGGTGAGTGGGGTTCTGAAGCCGCCGAGCAGCTGGTCGCCTTCTCTGTCCAGCTGGCCGCCTCCCTGCCTTATTACCTGATCTATACCAGCTTCCTTGTTATGGGGCTGTACTTCATCGCGAAGAATTATTCCGAGATCCGCAGCCACCTGCCGGGCGGCAGCCGCAGAAATCAGGACAGCAATGTTTCAAAGCTGACCAGGTCCGCTCTCCGGAGCCTGAGCGGCTACCTGCGCGTGCAGTTTACCTTCGGCCTGATGGTGTGGATCCTGTCGTGGATCGTCCTGTCCCTCTTCCGCTTCCGCTATGCCGGCATCACAGCCTTCTTCATGGGCTGTATGGAACTGATCCCCATGATCGGAAGCGGCTTGCCCTACATCATAATGAGCATCCTGCAGTTCCTCCTCGGTAATCCGAGCACCGGGCTGATGCTCCTGTGTCTCACCCTCGGGCTGCAGATCCTCCGCCGGCTGCTGGAGCCGAAATTTATGTCCGACAATATCGGGATCACCCCCCTGCAGAGCCTTATCGGCATGTTCGCGGGCATGCGCATCGGCGGCATCATCGGCCTGATCGGCGGCCCCGTGATGATGTCCGTCCTCGTCGGCGCCTTCAACTCCAACCTGCAGGGTACCACCCTCCGGGACATCCGCTGCCTGATCAGTTATTTCAAAGAGCGCTGGAAATCAGAGGATCCAAATAAACCCGTGCAGTCCAAATGAACCGCACGGGTTTTTCATATCATCAGGCAATTATTCGGCCCTGCTTCGGATCGCGGCAAAAGTCTCCTCGGAGATGTCATGCTCGATCTTGCAGGCGTCCTCCCGGGCGATGTCCGCCGGGACGCCGATCTGGACCAGATACTTCGTCAGCACCTGATGCCGGTCGTAAATCTTCCGGGCAATGGCATATCCCTTGTCCGTCAGCGAGATGTTGTTGTCCGTTCCCATGGTGATATAGCCGTTCTCGCGCAGCTTCTTCATGGCCACGCTGACGGAAGGCTTGGAAACGTTCAGCCCGGCTGCGATATCAATGGAACGGGCATGCCCCTTCTGCTCCAGCAGCATCAGGATCTGCTCGAGATAATCTTCCGCCGATTCATAGATATTCATGGGTGATCCTCCTTGTTCTTCCACAGCATCCAGGCCAGGATATGATCCGTCTGCGGGAATTCCTCCCGTCGGATCATGTCGTCGATCTCTTCCGCCGTGTGCTTTTCCACCTTCAGCAGTTCCATCTCGTCCAGCTTCTGCTCCGCGCACTTCCGGCAGTCTTCCGCCGCAAACAGGAACGCGTAGTTGTCCGACATACTCGCGCAGGACGGCACCCGCATCAGGTAGGTCCACTGATCTGACTCGTACCCGGTTTCCTCCCGCAGCTCCCGCTTTGCGGCAATGAGCGCTTCTTCCGCTGTGCTCCCGCTGAAGGTCGGCTCGCCTTCCCGCTCCAGCCCGCCGGCCGGGAACTCCGTCGTCACCTTCCGGATCCCCTGGCGGAACTGACGCACGCACAGGTAGTTTCCCTCTTCATCCGAAGCCACGACGATCGCGTAATCCCGGCGGGTGTAGTTGTAATAGGGCTCCCAGATCTTCCCGTCCGGATACCGGAAGGCAGACCGTCGAAGGTCCATCCACCGGTCCCGGATCACGTGTTCCGTGCGCACTTCCTCCCAGGCCAGGTCCCTGTCGTTTCCCCGATCCGTTTCTTCCGCCATCGTCTTATCCTTTCCGGCTGATTTCTCTCCCTAAAGCATACCATGCCCGGACGGAAACGGCAAGTATCCGGTCTATTGACCGGAGCACATGACCCGTATAAAATAGCCTCAGCGAAACACATACGGAAACCGAAGAGGGTCTGGGAGGCGACCGGAAAGCCTCCCGGGGGAGGTCAGCATGGAAAGGCGAAACTACCAGCGTGAGATGGAAGCCGAAATCGAGCGGCTCGACGGCCGCCGCCCGTCCCTCCTCCTCCACAGCTGCTGCGGCCCCTGCTCCAGCGCCGTGCTGGAACGGCTTACGGAACATTTCCGCGTCACCGTCCTCTACTACAACCCGAACATCGAGCCGGAAGCAGAGTACCTGCACCGCCTTTCGGAACAGCAGCGTTTCCTTTCCCTGCTGCCGGACGATATTCCCCTTCTCCCCTGTGATTACGGTCACGAAGCCTTTGCCGCCTTCGCGCCTGCCCTTGCCGAAGCGCCGGAAGGCGGGGAGCGCTGTCTGGCCTGCTTCGCGCTGCGCCTCGGCTATACGGCGGAGCAGGCAAAGCTTCACGGCTTTGAATATTTCACCACCACCCTCTCCGTCAGTCCGCACAAGAACGCGGACAACGTCAACCGCATCGGTGCGGAAGCCGGGGAGCGCTTCGGCGTCCGTTATCTCCATGCGGATTTCAAGAAAAAAAACGGCTACCTCCGTTCCCTTCAGCTGTCGAAGGAATACGGCCTCTACCGGCAGGACTATTGCGGCTGCCTGTATTCCCGGGCGAAATGATCCGGAACAGGGTTTTCATTGCCAAAAGCCGCGCCGTTATGATAGAATAATATGCATTCTTCTCTATATGTTCCGCGCGTAACTGAACCGAGCTGACGATTCCGCTCGCAAGGAGAGATATCATGCTTTCGTTTCTTTCCGATCTGATCTCCAGGACGCCCCCGGAAAAGCTGATTCAGCGGCTGGTGCATACCGCTTATGACGAGCTGATGGTCATTGACCTGAAAAGCGACCGTTTTGAAGGCCGGTATCATGCAGACGGCAAGTTCTTTACGCCCGTGATCGACAATCATTACTCTTCCCTTTTCGAGTATTCATCCTCCCATATGGTCCATCCGGAAGACCGCGAAGCCCACAGGGCCCTGATGAATCCGGCGGATATGGAAGAGCGCCTCGCGCGCGCCTGGCCCCGCGGGATCCTCAGCGGCGTGATCCGTTATGTCGCGCTGGACGGGACCTGGCGGGAGATGGAAGCGCTGCTGATCGGCGGGACCGGGTATGCCCTGCCGGAGCATACCGTTCAGTTCTATCTCTTCGACGTCAGGGATATGCGCAGCCGCGAGGAAGGCATGCATACCGAGACCACCGCCTCCACCAGACGCCTGCGGGACATGATGCCCGATCTCCTTTCCGAAGCCGTCTTCTTTACCATGGCGCAGGAAAAGATGCACAATACGGAGACCCAGTGGTGCATGATCGCCATCGACATCAAGCACTTCAAGCTTTTCAAGGACCTGAACGGCCGGGTAAAGGGCGAGCAGCTTCTGATCCGCTTCGCGGAGCGTATCCATGAAGTCGCGGAACAGACGGACGGTCTCGCCTGCTACCGCGGACAGGACGACTACAGCCTCATGATCCCCTTTGACCAGCCGGTGATCGACCGCCTGTTCTCCTCCCTGCGGCATGAGATCGATACCCTTTCCGCCGCCAGCGGCTTCTTCCCCATCTTCGGCATCGCCATGATCCTGGATCCGGATGAGTCCGCGATGGACCAGTTCAACCATGCCGCCCTGACCGCGGAGGAGATCAAGGACGACCTTCAGTGCCACGTCCGCATCTACGATCCGGACGTTCATGAGCGCCACGTCGAGGAATTCAAGCTCCTGTCCGATTTCCAGGCTGCCCTGAAGAACGGTGAGATCACTTTCCACATCCAGCCCCAGGTCAACGTCGAGACCGGGCGGATTGTCGGCGGGGAGGCCCTGACCCGATGGAAGCGTGCGGACGGCACTTTTCTTTCGCCGAACGTCTTTGTTCCCGTACTGGAAAAATACGGCATCATCACCGACCTGGACACCCATCTCTGGGAACAGGTCTTCAGCTGGCTCCGGCACCTGACCGACAGCGGCATCCAGCCGGTCCCGGTATCCCTGAACGTCAGCCGGATGTGCATCTTCTCGATGGACGTACCGGCCGCGTTCTCCTCCCTGGCGGAGAAATACGGCGTCGATCCCGCCCTTGTCAAGGCGGAGATCACCGAGACCGCCTACGTGGAGGACGAAGGCCAGATCCGGGCCGCCGTAGCCGAACTGCAGCGCCGCGGTTTCCTCGTCATGATGGACGATTTCGGCAGCGGCTATTCCTCCCTTGGCATGCTGCGTACCGTCAATGTGGACGTGATCAAGCTGGACGCCCAGTTCCTCCGCTTCTCCATCGGTGAGGAACAGAAGGGTATCCACATCCTGGAATCCATTATCAACATGATCAAATCCCTGTCCATTCCCCTGATTGTCGAAGGTGTGGACAGCCCGGCTCTCGTGCATTACCTGAAGGACGTCGGCTGCCACTATATGCAGGGCTTCCACTACTACCGGCCGATGCCGTCTGAGCAGTTCGAAGCGCTGATCGCTCTGCCCGGGAATACAGACCCTCACGGGATCGCGCTCATGCATCATGAGCAGCTTCATATCCGGGAATTCCTGGACAGCAACATCTATTCAGACGCGATGCTGAACAACATCCTCGGCCCGGTCGCGTTCTATGCCCGGAAAGACGACAATGTGGATATCGTCCGCTTCAACTCCCAGTTCCTTCACCTGATCACCATCGGGGCGGACGTGATGGAGGAAAGGCGCTTCGGTATCCAGGGGTTCTTCTATCCGGACGACCGTCCGAAATTCTTTGATATGCTGACCGCCGCAGAAAAAGATCCGATCAACGGTGCAGAAGGCCTCTTCCGGATTTACCTGCCCGACGGTGGCATCTTCTGGATGCATCTGCGGGTCTACTACCTGCGGGAAGAGAATGGCCGTCAGCTGTTCTACGGTTCCGCCCGGGATATGACGGAAATCATGGTCCTGCGCAGCCGGATGAGCCGGCTGGAAAAGGATTCCGGCAACTGATCCGCTTTCTGTCCCGCTATGGCATGGATTATTTTTTCCGCAGCCGCTCCACCGCGGCTGCGATCTCTTTGGGCTCTCCCAGCGGCTGAATGTAGCCGCCCAGCAGCTTCGCCTTCTCCGCCAGTCCCCGGGAGCGTGGGTTCACAAAGATGGTGCCCTTACCCCGGCCGTTCCGGGCTTCCTGGATCAGGTTCTGCGCCGGCGCGTTCCCGTCAAAGGCCAGCAGGACCGACGGCTTCCGCTTGAAGATCTCATAGGCAAAGCTCTTGTATACGCCCAGGCCGGAACTCTCGATCGAAACGCATACGGATACTTCCGCCTTCAGCAGGCGGTTTTTTTCTGCCGTCGTGATCCGGTTCGGCACGATCGCCGCGATCCGGAAACGGCCCCGGTTCCGCCCTGCCAGATAGCCTTCCTGCCCGGTCAGCGTATGCCCGACCACAAAGCACACCTGTTCCGGGTCCAGTGTCTCCAGCAGCCGGTCAATCAGCTGCCGGTCCTCCTCCCGCACACGCGTGCTGTGATCCCGGTGGTTGAAGCTGCCTCCCGCCACGACCACGGGCACCCCGTCCGGCAGCGGCGCGATCCGGTCCTTCAGCGTTTCCCAGGCGTCCGCCCGGCCGCTGTCCTTCCACAGGTCCCGTTCGATTCGCGGCATTTTCTCCAGCCGGCGGAGATACCACTTTTCCGGGTCTCCTGCGCCGAAGCTCTCCCGGAATGCCTTTGACCGCTCTTCGAAAACCTGCCGGCTTTCGCAGAGGATCCGCCGGTCCGCCGCAGCCATCCTGCACAGCTCCCTGTACCCGAGCCCCAGCAGTTTCTCCAGCGACAGCTCCTCGTCAATCGAGTCCGTGCCGTACAGCGCGCCGCCGTCCGTTCCCTGCACGCAGGCGACCCCCGCGTCCAGGTACTGCCGCAGCGGATGGTTGTCCAGCCGGGACAGGTTGTTCAGCCGGACGTTGGAAGTGATCTGGAATTCCAGCGTCACATTGCTTTTTTTCATCTCATCCAGAAGCCGCTTCCCTTCCAGCGTCCGGAGGTCACAGGTATAAAGCCCGTGACCGATCCGCATCCGCGGCATCTCCTGCCCCGGCGCCAGCGCCTCCCGCACCAGGGCGATGCTGTTGGCAACATTGTCCCGCAGGGAATCGTTCTCGCCCGCGTGAACCCGGATCACAAAGCCTTCATTCTCCCCGGCGATCTGTACCAGTTCCCGGAACACCGAACGCAGTTCCAGGATATCGTTGATCTCCTCGCCGATGATATCGCTGCCCGCCACATAGGGATCCCCGGCGATCGCCCGGAGGATCTGCAGGTTGTCCGCCAGGTAATCGTTCGGTGTGATCCGGTCCCGGATGATCGTCAGCGGGACCCGGCGGATACCCGCCAAAAAGCGAATCAGTACGCCGGTCTCGCGGGTGACTGCCGGCATAACCTCATGGATCTCCCGCAGCTGCGCGGCAAACTTTGCCCGGTTCAGGAGCATCGTGTCTGAGATCTCCGCGTATTCGATGCCCCAGCGTCTGTATTCCCGGGCGATCCAGAGCAACAGGTCCTGGTACAGGGTATTGCTGCCGTAGCGTCCCGTTTCCCGGTCCCGGACCATCTGCTCCGCGTAAGCCCGGACTTCCCGGTCCGGAACCAGGGCGATATTGATCCCGCTGAAGGGGTCCTCCGCCGCGATGCCGCGGGTAAACACATAGCGGTACAGATAGACCTTTTCCAGGTCCGCGAACACGGCCTGCCCGTCCTTCGGGATCGTCAGGGAGTTCCGGATCCGGTCGATGTTGTACTGCGCGTCCCCGGGGTTTCCGAGGATCAGCTCCGCAAAGTTGATGAAGGTATAGTCGTCGATCCGCCGTTCCCGGTACTTCCCGGTCAGTTCTGTCTCTCCGAGAGCGGCCTCGGCCGCTTCCCGCCGCCTCTCCAGTTTCGCCGTCTGGCTCAGGTCGCAGCGCAGGCCGAGCTTCTTGATATAGTAATACGGATACCGGATCTGATGCACGATGCCCAAAGCGATCAGCACATCCGGTGGCAGGTTGCCGTTCATGTGGGTGTGCAGATCCGTTTTGAATTTGCACTCGCTGCGGATATAGGTTTTGACGATCGTCTTGGCCTCCCCGAGACGGTAGTTCCGGGTCTGGCTCATCAGCGTCTTGGAGATCGCGGGGATGGACGCCTTCAGTTCCACCACCCCGTCCGGATAGATGTTCGCGACCTTTGTGTTCCCCAGGCGGAAAATGTACATCTTCCGGTTGCTGCCGTCCACATAGCAGGGCACCTCGCCCCGGATCACCTTCAATCCCTGCCCGTCCTCCTCCGTCCCGAGTCCGCAGATCTTCGCAAGGTTTGTGATCAGGTTTCCGCTGTGGTGATTCGGCGTCCGGATCGTATAGAAAAGACGCTCGCCCTCCATATGCAGGTCGACCGCGATATCTTTTTCCCTGTCCAGAAAAAACTGCTGAAAGAAGATCATATTCATCCTCACCCGCTTTTCATCCATCATACCACACCATCAAAAAACAGGAAAGAGCGTGTTGCCCTTTCCTGCCGTAATAAAACGCTGTTACCGGATATCCTTTTTGCTGTACTTCCAGTACGCGATCCCGATTCCCGCCAGCGCCAGCGCCAGCCCGATCAGAAGCTTGTCCCCGGCAATGCCGCCGTTGTTGATGATATCGGAGCTCTCCGCGTAGCCGAAGGGCGTGATGTACTTCAGTACCTTCGCCTTGTCGGACAGGTTCGCAATGATGTTCAGGAAGTACAGAGCGATCGCCAGGCCCAGGCCGATCCCCATGCCGCCCTTCCACAGGAAGGCGGAAATCCCGAAGCAGATGCAGGCGATCTCGATCTGCAGCAGGAAATAGGCCAGGTGCAGAAGTGAAACCGTCTTCCACGGGACCGCCTCGCCGATCACCGCCATCGAGCCGACGGCCAGCAGGTAAACCACCACGTTCAGCGCGATGATCTGGAGCAGGACCGCGATCAGCTTGTCCGTCACGATCTTCGCCCGGCTCATGGGATGGGTCAGCAACAGTTCGGCCGTGCCGTCCTTCTCTTCCTTCGCCAGGGCGTTAATCCCGGCCAGCGCCGCGAACAGCGCACCGCCGATACCCAGGATGTTGCCGCATTCAATGCCGTAGAAACCGTTCAGCGTACCGAAGTCCAGCGTATCCATGCCAAAGGCGGCCGTGAATGCGCCCATGGAGGAGAACAGGGAACTGATGCCCTGCATCTGGCCCTTCATCTCCGGCCAGATCAGCAGGCAGGTCATAATGAAAGCGCCGATGGCCGCCGTCCAGATTGCAAGAGATTTCCAGCTCTGTTTCAGTTCATGCCTGATCAGCGTCACGCCTGCTCACCGTCCTTTCCGTAGTAGTGAAGGATGATCTCTTCCAGGTCCGGCTCCGCGATCGTCAGATCGCGGATCTCCGTTTTGGACAGCATCCGGACCAGTTCGTTGATATCTCCCGAATACAGGAAGCTCGTCGTCCCGCCGATCTCCGTCCAGTCCTTCGCACCCGGCAGGTCCTCCCGGCGGACCGTTCCCTGCAGGGTCACGCGGCGGGCATTGCTGCGTGCCAGTTTCTCCACGCTGTCGCAGGCGATCACCTGGCCTTCCCGGATGATCGCAGCGCGGCTGCAGTGCCGCTGGATCTCGCTCAGCACATGGCTGGACAGGAACACTGTCGCGCCCTGCCGGTTCCGCTCCTGCAGAATATCGAAGAATTCATGCTGCATCAGGGGATCCAGGCCGCCTGTTGGCTCATCCAGGATCAGCAGCTCCGGATCGTGCTGCAGTGCGCAGACGATGCCGACTTTCTTCCGGTTGCCGAAGGAAAGGTCCTCGACCTTCTTTTCGGTGTCCAACTGCAGCCTCCCGCACAGCTCCGCCGCGCGGACGTTGCAGTTCTTACCGCGCAGCCCGGCGCTCAGTTTCAGCGCGTCCTTAACCTTCATTCCGGTATAGAATGCGTTGTCCGAGGGCAGGTATCCGACTCGCCGGAGGATCTCTTTTTTATCCTTCCCGATGTCCAGTCCCAGCACCTGTCCCTTTCCGGAGTCCGGAAAGATCAGCCCCAGCAGCGTCCGGATCGTGGTGGACTTCCCGGCGCCGTTCGGCCCGATGAACCCGAAAAACTCACCTTCCCCGACGCTCAGGTTCAGGTGATCGATGCCCCTTGCTTTGCCGTAAAACTTGGTCAGTTCCTCGGCGGCGATCGCTCTCTTCTCCATCCTGATTCCCCTCTCTCGCCCTCACAGCGATTTTGTACGTACATTGTAGCATGCATCTGCCCGCCGTACAGGGCTTCCTTCAGCAATTTTCTTCCTTCTATTTTTCTGTTTCGGAAAAATAGAAACCCGGAAGAGAATTCTCTTCCGGGTCGGATCACTCTTTGTTGTCAATACCCAATAGCATCCGGTCATTGTCCAGCGCCCGTCCGCTGAGCTGGCGGAACTTGTCCGTCAGGTCGCCGATCGTCAGCCGGCCGCGCTCCTCGCCGGTGACGTCGTAGATGATCTTTCCCCGGTCCATCATCAGGGTCCGGTTGCCCAGGTCCAGGGCACTCTGCATGTTATGCGTGATCATCAGGCAGGTGATATGGTTGTCCTCCACGATGCTCCGGGTCAGTTCCAGCACTTTCTCCGCCGTACCGGGGTCCAGCGCCGCCGTATGCTCGTCCAGCAGCAGCACCTTCGGCACCTGATAGGTCGCCATCAGCAGCGTCAGCGCCTGGCGCTGACCGCCTGACAACAGGCCCACCGGCTGGCGCATCCGGTCTTCCAGGCCCATACCCAGCAGGCTCAGCCGCTCGCGGAACGCCTTCCGGTCCGCCGCGGATACGCGGCTCAGCCAGCCGCCCTTGCCGGCCGCCAGGGCCAGGTTCTCCTCGATGCTCATGTCCGGCGCGCTGCCGCGCATCGGATCCTGGAACAGGCGCCCGATCTGCCTCGCCCGCTGATGCTCCGGTATCATGGTCACGTTTTGCCCGTCGAGGCGGATCATACCGGCATCCAGCATGAAGCTGCCGCAGATCGCATTGAACAGCGTCGACTTTCCGGCGCCGTTCGCACCGATGATGCTGATGAAATCGCCGTCCTCAACCGTCAGGGTGACATCGATCAGGGCCCGTTTCTCATCCGGCGTACCCGCGTGGAAAGTCTTGCAGATGTTCTTCAGTTCAAGCATCGGCGTTCCTCCCCTCCCGGGCTGCCTGCCAGCGACGGATCATCAGCGGCACCTGCCTGCGCAGGTAGGGGCCGGAGATCGCGATCACCACGATGACCGAAGACACCAGCTTCAGCATGAAAGCCGGCATGTTCAGCCGCAGTGCCAGGCCGTAGACCAAACGGAACAGAATCGCGCCGAGTACCACGCCGGCTGCACGCAGCGGGATCGGCCGATGCTTCGCAAAGAACACGCCGCCGATCAGCAGGCTGGCCAGGGCAACCGTCACCATGCCGGAACCCATGTTGATATCAAAGCTCTTGGCCTGCTGCGCCATCAGACAGCCGCTGAGACCGGTAAACGCGTTGGAAACGCAAAGACCCACGGTCGTCGTGAACGTGGGATTGATGGAAGAGGAGCGTACCATGTCCGCGTTGCTGCCGGTTGCACGGATGGCAAGGCCCAGTTTCGTCTTCAGGAACCAGCACATGAACAGTACGACCAGTGCCACCGTGACCAGCATCACCAGCAGGGCGCTCTGCCCTGCCAGGGGCGTATCCTTCAGCAGGTTCTTCACCATGGTGAAGATCGTCGGGATCTTGTTCATGTTCAGGTTGGCCTTGTTGCCGGTCAGCGCCATGTTCACCGAGTACAGCCCGGTGTTCACGACGATACCGGCCAGCAGGCTCTGCACCCCCATCCGGGTTTGCAGCGTTGCTGTCACAAAACCGGAGATCATGCCGGCCAGCATGGCGGCCGGCAGCGAAAGCCAGGGATACCCGGCGATCGCCACCAGCGCGCCGACTGCCGCGCCGAGAGTGAAGCAGCCGTCCGTAGACAGGTCGCACACATTCAGCATCGAATAGCTCAGGAACAGGCTCAGGACCGTCAGGGCGTTCACCAGGCCCAGTTCCATCGCCGTCTGGCCCAGGGCCAGGAATTTATCCAGGGTCATAGATTCTCTTCTTTCATTCCGCGATCGTCGTAACCGCTCTGACTTCGCTGTCGCTCGTCATTCGCGTTGAATTCGCACGCGCACCGCACGCGGCAGGGCTTCTGTAGCGTGGAAACCATTCGCCGCGCTGAAGCGCGGATGGTTCCTCATCATTCGAAACTTTCTGCCGTCTTGATCTCCTTCACCTGCGTGCAGAAGGGAGCGAACGCAGCCTTGATCGTTTCGAAGTCGAAACCGATTGCCGCGCAGGTCTCGGTGTTCACGGTGGCGGTGCCGTTGTCAAAGGTCCGGACAGCGGTTTCGCCGGGCTTCGCGCCGTCCAGCAGGATCGCAGCGACCATGTCGCCGGTCTCCCGTCCGAGGTTTGCGTAGTCCACACCGTAACCCAGGAAGGCGCCGTTCAGGGCGAAGGAGTCCGCGCCGGTGTAGTGCGGGATCTTCGCTTCCGCCAGCTGCTCGTAGATGGACAGCTCGGCGTCCATGATCGTGTTGTCGGTGGGCGTGAAGACGGCGTCCATCTCGTCGCCGATGATGGCGGAGACCGCGATCATGACCTCGCTCTGATTGGTGCCGGTGTATTCCTTCACTTCAACACCCTTTGCGCCCAGGATCTCCTTCGCGGCAGCGATCGGCGCGGTGGAAGCGTCCTCGGAGGGGTTGTAGAGCAGAGCGATCTTGTTCGCGTCCGGGTTGGCGGCGAAGATCAGGTTCAGCACAGCGGCCGTGTCCAGGTAGTCGGATGTTCCGGTAATGTTGGCTCCGGGCGTTTCCAGGCTTTCGACCAGTTTGCTGCCCACCGGATCGGAAACGGCGGCAAAGACGACCGGGATCTGGTTGTCTTCGGTCGCGCTCTGCATCTGGATGGCCACCGGCGTGGCCACGCCGACCATCAGGTCCACGTCGTCCGCGATGAAATTCGCGATGATCTGTTCCATGACGCTGAAATCCAGGTTACAGTTGTCTTCCTTGATCTCGAAGGTCACACCCTTGTCCTTTTCAATCTCGCCCAGCCGTTCCCGGATGTTCTGGATGATCTGGTTCAGGCTCGCGTCGTCCACGAGGTTGCAGATGCCAATTTTGAAGGTTGTCTTCTCCTCCGCGGAGGCCAGGGAAACCATGGAGAATACCAGGATCAGGGAAAGTACCAGCGCCATCATCTTTTTCATTTTTTTGTCCGTCCTTTCTTTCGTTCGGTTTATTGTTTCCAGGGGAGTCCGTTTACCGCGGGTAACGAAAAACCCCAGCGCGCAGGATCCTTGCGCGCTGAGGCAGTATAACCGCGGTGCCACTCAGCTTGGCCCTCCCCCGGAGGGAAAGCCATCTCTTCATCACGTACCCCTGATACGTGCCGCCCTGATAACGGGTGCGTCCCCCGTCGCTTCCTACTCGTTCCCTTTCGGAGCGCCCTCAGGAGCCCATTCACATCCTCCGCACGGACCGCCGTTCCACTCTCGGCGGCTCCCTGTACCGTGCTGCGGGGAAGCTACTCTTCTCCCTCACAGGTTTGCAAAAAGATTACCCTACTCCTTCTCCTTTGTCAACAGGATTTATTGTACTTCAAGTGTATTTACACGTCCTCGATCGTGCAGCCGCCGATGAACTCACGCAACAGCGACAGCGGCGGGATCTCGTTCAGGGTCTCCGGATCGATATCCGGCAGGTAGTTCAGGGTCTTGATCAGCCGGCGAGCCAGCAGGTAGTTCGGCGAATCGGAAGGAACTTCCTTCAGCAGGTCATAGGCAAACAGCTTCAGCACCGGCAGCTCATACTGTAGGGCGGTGTTGAACATGCTGTCCGCATTCTCCTGGAAGGTAAAGATATAGGTTTCCTCCGCCTTTCGCACCCGCGGCCACATTTCCAGCGTATCCTCCGGCGGATAGCCCCGGAACTGGTTATCCCGTACGATCCGGCGCAGCAGGCGGACGTCTGTGGTCCGGATGCGGTTGTGATCGTCCAGGTTCAGACAGGTCAGCGCGCTGGCGAACACGCGGTAGATCTCGTGTGCCGGCAGTTTCTCGGAGACGACCGGATTCAGGCCGTGGATGCCCTCCAGGATGATGATCTCGCCGGGTTTGAGGGTTGTAGGCGGGGTCAGGTAATCCTTCGTGCCGGAGGTAAAATCAAAGTTCGGCATGAAGACTTCTTCCCCGTTCAGCAGTCCTGTCAGCGTATCCGCCAGGAGCTTGACATCCAGCGCGTCAATGGAGTCAAAATCACGCGTGCCATCGATCTGCAGGGGGATATCATCCCGATTGATGAAGAAATCGTCCATCGAGATCCGGCGGCACAGATGCCCGTACATCTGCAGGTGGATCCCAAGCCTGCCGGCAAAGGTCGTCTTGCCGCTGGAAGACGGCCCGGCCACCAGCACGATATGTTTGTTCTGCTCATGGATCTTCTTCGCGATATCGTTCAACGCGGATTCGTGCAGGGCCTCGTTCACCCGGATGAAATGGCGCAGATTCTTTTCCTCGATCATACGGGACAGGTCGCTCACATTGGTGACGCCCAGGATCTTGCACCATTCCGCGCTTTGGGAGAAAACCTCGAGATACTTCGGCCGGTAGACATACGGCGCGGCATGGTCGAAGTCCGCCCCGGCAGGCAGCTGCAGCACGAAGCCGCCCCGCAGTTCGAACATCGTGAAAACCCGGACATAGCCGGTCGAAACCGTCATCGCGCCGTAGAAATATTCCCACATGCCGTCGATCGAATACATATTGAAGTACGGCACCGGGCGGCGGCTCAGCAGCTCGACCTTATCCTCCTGCCCCTCGTCTTTGAAGTACTGGATCGCGTCCTCCTTTGTCCAGCGCCGCTTCTCGAATTCCAGGTCCAGCTCCGTCAGGCGGCGCATCTCATTCTCAATGCGGACGATATCCTGGCGGTGCAGCTCGACATCCGGCAGCCGGACGAACACGCCGTAACCCACGGAGTATTCGATCCGTACCCGCTTCATGGGAAAGAGGTGCCGCAGGGCCAGCAGCATCACAAAGCGCAGGGAACGCTCATAGACCCGGCGGCCTTCCTCGTTCTCCAGCGTCAGCGGAACCAGGGTGCAGTCCTGCATGAGCGGGTCGTTCAGTTCCCGTACCACGCCGCCGGACTGAGCCGCCAGCGTTCCGCGCGGAAAAGCGTCCAGCGCTTTCAGACACTCCTGGACGGTCTTGCCCTCCGGAAACTCTTTTGCATTGTTCATGGAACGGATGATCATAACCCAACCTCCCTGTCAGTATTTTTCTATCAGTAAGATCACTCCATTTAATTCTGAATGATAAATCCCGAATCAATCAAACGGCATGCTGGACACTTCCGCGTTCAGCAGCTCTTCATCCGGATCAGGGAGCGCACCGTGTTCCTCAAGGTATCTTGCCTGCCGATCACGCATCTGCAGCTGTTTGGTATGGACATAGGCCACGTTGGCGCTGGTCGCCGGCGCGGTGGTACGGGTCATGATCTTTTTCCCGTCGTCATCGATCCGGAAACGGAGGCGGATCAGGATCCTGCCGTGGCTTTTGCACCGGGCAACGGCAATGTATTTATCGGCACTCTGTTTAATATATTCGCCGTCCATCGCCAGAACCCTTCCGCACCGCGGACAGGTCGGATGGATCGCGCTCTCGCTTTCCAGCGCGTCACGTACGGAGTCAAAGACCTCGCCGGGCGTCTTCTCCCGGGCTCCCCGCCGCGTATGGATCAGTTCCTTCGGTTCCCGGGGATAGTTCAGCACCGCGTCCGGATCCGGCAGGGTTTTGAATACCAGCGCCGTATACCACGCGTCGTACAGCGCGTTATGGAACGCCATGTTCTCATCCGGCTCGATCTCCATCAGCTCCATCGCTGCCTTAAGGCCGGCCCGGTCCTTCAGCTTATGGACCTGGGTAAAGAGCAGCTGGATGTCGCATAGCGGCGGCAGGCTGATATCTTCGCAGTGGAAGAAGCGAATGTTCTGATAGAGCACGCTCACGTCGTCAATGCCCCAGGTCAGAAGCGCGTAATCCTCGCCGCACCAGGCGACGAACTGCTCCAGCGCCTCCCGGAAGTTCGGCGCTCCGGCCAGGGTCTCGGAATCCAGGCCCGTCATCCGTTTGATGCGCGGATGGATCCGCAGGTAATGGGTCGGCGCGATCGGGATGGAGATGGAGTCCGCGGGGTTCAGGTCCGCGTCCAGCTTCACCGCACCGATCTGGATCATCTCAAAGATCAGCTTGTTCCCTACCTCCCGGTATGTCCGGCTCTGGTAGGAGATCGGCTGGTTCCATTCCAGGTCAAGGATAATATAGGTCATCAGGATGTTCCCTTCTGTGTTGCATTATGGTCCGCGATCTCATCTCTGGCGGGATTTCTGTCACTGGCAGTCGCCGGCGGTTTGCCCCGCCAGCGCCCCGGTGGACCAGGCGATCTGCAGGTTATATCCGCCGGTGTGTGCATCCACGTCAATCATCTCGCCGGCGAAGAAAAGATTCCGGAACTTTTTGCTGCGCATCGTGCCCGGCTCGATCTGCCGCACGCTGACTCCGCCGCGGGTCACTACAGCCTCCGCCAGCGGTCTCGGTGCGCGGACCGTCACTTCCAGCGTCTTCAGCGTGTTCAGCAGTTTTTCCCGCTGCGGGGCGGTAACCTGATTGCAGGAAAGGCTCTCCGGAATTCCGCACAGCCGGGGAAAGAGCTCCGCCAGCCGTGCCGGCAGCAGCCCCGGCAGCACATTCGCCAGCTGTTTCCTGCCCGAGGCAAGGAAATCCCGCCGCAGGCGCGCATCCAGCTGTTCCCGGGTCAGACCCGGCTTCAGATCCAGCTTCAGCAGTGCGCCGCGGGCCGGCTCCGGCAGATGGCAGCTGGCTTCGAGAACCAGCGGGCCGGAAACCCCGAAGTGGGTGAACAACAGTTCCCCCAGTTCGGTATACAGCGTCTTTTTCCCGCTCGCCAGCGTCAGCGCCACGTTTTTCAGGCTCAGGCCCTGCAGACTGCGCGGCCAGTCCTCCTCCGTCTCCAGGCCGACCAGCACCGGGGACGGCGGAACCACCGTATGTCCGAGCGTCTCCGCGATCCGGTATCCGTCGCCGGTGGATCCCGTAGCCGGGTAGCTCAGCCCGCCGCAGGCGAGGATCACGCTGCCCGCCGGCAGGAAGGAGCCGTCCTCCAGCTCCGCGCCGGTCACAGCATTCCCGTCCGTCCGCAGGTTCCGGACGCCCGCGTTCAGCCGCACATGCACATCCAGCTTCCGCATCAGGCCGGCCAGCGCCTTCGTTACATCACTGGCCTTCTCGGTCGATGGGAACACGCGTCTCCCCCGCTGTACCGACACCGGACAGCCGTTCTCCTCCAGCAGGGTCATCATATCCCGGGGCGCAAAAAAACTCAGCGCGCTGTACAGGAACCGCGGATTGCGGGGAACCTGGGCCAGGAACTCGTCCCGCGTGCAGTCGTTGGTCAGGTTGCAGCGCCCTTTTCCGGTGATGTATATCTTCTTTCCGAGCTTCTCGTTATGCTCCAGCAGGGTCACATCCGCCCCTGCCCTTGCTGCAAAGATCGCGGCCATCATCCCGGCGGCGCCGCCGCCGATGACCAGTACATCCGTCATGGTTTCCTCCGGATTCCGTCATATATACCTGCAGAGTATACGGGAAAACCATCCTTTATGCAAGCTTTCCGACAGGCCGGCAAAAACCCGGCCCTCCGTTCAGTCCTTCTCCAGCAGCGCACGGAGAAACGAGCCGCAGTCACACCGGATCGCATAGTGGGCGTAGCCGAAGATCGGCGCGTCCGGATCCGTATTCACCGCCACAATTGTCTTTGCCGCCACGCCGGCCATATGCTGGATCGCGCCGGAGATCCCCAGCGCCAGGTACAGCTTCGGAGCGACCGTTTTTCCGGTCTGCCCCACCTGCCGGACATAGGGCATCACGCCGCTGTCCACCAAAGGCCGGCTGGAGGAGAGCGTTCCGCCGAGCCGGCGGGCCAGTTTCTCCGCCAGGGCGATATTCTCCGCCCCGCCGATCCCCTGGCCGATGGAAACCAGCACGTCTGCCGCGCCGATATCCGTTTCATCTGCGGAAGGCAGCCGTTCCAGGAATTCGAAGCAGTGTTCCGTCGCGTCTATCCGCTCCCGGATCACGCGCACTTCCCTGTTCAGGCTCGGCACCGGCATCGGGAAAACCTTCGGCCGCACGGTCGCCATCTGCGGCGTCCTCTCCGGACAGACGATCGTTGCCATCAGATTACCGCCGAATGCCGGCCGGGTCTGTCGCAGCAGACCGGTCTCCGGATCGATTTCCAGGCCTGTACAGTCCGCCGTCAGGCCCGTCCCGAGCCGGGCAGCGAGCCGCGGCGCCAGGGAACGCCCGAAAGCGGTCGCGCCAAGCAGCAGGATCGCCGGCTGATACTTTTCCGCCAGTCTTTCCAGGACCTCCGTATGCGTCCGTTCATCCGGCAGCGCTTCGTCCGGAACCTCCGCCAGCAGGATCCGGTCTGCTCCGCAGGTCGCCAGCGAAGCCGCCTGCTCTTCCGTACCGCCTACCAGCACGGCAGTGACCGTTTGTTCCAGTTCTCCGGCCAGCCGTACCGCCTGTCCCAGCAGCTCGCAGACCACCGGACGGATCCCGTCCGTTCCCTGCTCTGCGTATACCCAGACGCCGCCCGGTTCCAACCCGTTCAGCATATCTTCTCCTCCCGCAGCAACGCCTTCAGTTGCCCCGCCTGCGCTTCCGGCGTTCCTTCGATCCATACCGTCTCCCGTGCCGGCACCGGCCGTTCGGTGCTCACCACGCGCGTCGCGGAGCCTTTCAGTCCCGTCGTTTCCGGATCGATTCCCAGGTCTTCCCGGGTCATCCGGCCAACCCCGGCCTTTTCGCCCCGAAGCACGCCGCTCACCGAGGGCAGCCGGGGGATATTGATCTCCTTCAGCACGGTCAGCAGTGCCGGCAGCCTCACCTCCAGGCGCACATAGCCGTCATCCGTCATCTTCCGGACCGTACATTTCTCTTCATTTACCGATTCGATCTCCGCCACGTCGCTGATATGCGGGATGCTGAGACATTCGGCCAGCATCGGTCCGACCTGCGCCGTATCGCCGTCCGTCGCCATCTTTCCGCAGAGGATCAGGTCCGGCATTCCCTTCTTCCGGATCGCCGCCGCCAGCGTACGGGCCGTCGCAAGCGTATCCGATCCCGCGAAAGCACGGTCCGTCAGCAGCACGGCATCGTCCGCGCCGACGGCGATCACCCGGCGCAGGATTCCCTCCGCCGCCGGGATTCCCATCGTGAAGGCAGTCACTGTTCCCCCGCACCGGGCTTTGATCCGTACGGCCTCTTCCACCGCATAGGCGTCGAAGGGATTCAGGATGGACTGCGTGCCCTCCCGGATGATCGTATGCGTTACCGGATCCAGCAGCGTTTCGTTGGAGGCGGGCACTTGTTTCACGCAGACATGGATCTTCATGCCTGTTCTCCTCCTTCCGTAATCTCCGGCGGGAAGATATTCCCCGGCCCGAGGATGCCCTGCGGATCAAAGGTCCGTTTCAGCGTCCGGAGCTGCCGCATCCGTTCCGGGCCGTACATGGTCAGGGCCAGGCGGCGCTTGATTTTGCCGGCACCGTGTTCTGCGGAGATGCTTCCACCCATCCGGTGGACATCCTCCGCCCATTTTTCAAAGATCCGGTGTCCCTGTTCGTATTCCTGCCGGTTCCGGGCCAGGATGTTCGGATGCACGTGGTTCTCGCCAATGTGGCCGAAGATGATCCAGTGAAGGCCGGACGCTTCCAGGTCTCTTTTATAGATATGGAAAAGCTCGTCAAAATGCCCGTCGTCCACCGCCATATCCGTGGACAGGATCGTGATGCACGGTTCGTTTTTCCTGTTTTCCTCCACAATCAGGTCAATGGTTTCGGGAACACTGTGGCGGAAGAACAGCAGCTGCTCCAGTTCCAGCGCGTCCCGGGCAACCCAGGTTCGGTCCGGATCCCCCCCGGTTGCCCTCAGCACCGCGGAAAGGGCTTCCAGCACCTCCGGCATCCCGGCCGGATCGTCGTCGTTCAGCTCCACATAAACCGCGCTGCAATAGTCTTCCGGAAGCTCCTGCAGCTGCCGGAACGCAGGCGTCACCGCCTTCTGGCGCTGCACCATGTCCAGCGCGTTTTTATCAAAGAATTCGATCGAAGCGGCTGGCCGCGGAAAACGCGGCACGCCGGGATCCGGCCGTCCTTTCACTGCCCGCACATAGGAAAGGGCACATTCGTCGTCCGGGAAGAAAGCCGTCACGCCCCACAGGTGCTTCGGGGCCAGCATCAGCTTCAGTTCCAGCTCGGAGATGATCCCCATCGTACCCTGGCTGCCGATGAACAGGTCCACCAGGTCCATATCCTGCCGGATAAAGAATCCGGCATCCTTGATATCCGGCGTTTCGAACGGCGGCAGTTCCGCCTCCAGGATGCTGCCGTCCGTGAGCGGCAGCCGGATCTTCCTGCCCTCAGCCCGCTGTACGCCGCGTTCCAGGCTCGCGATCCTCCCGTCCGCCAGCACGACCCGCAGGGCATGGATATGTGCCCGCGTACAGCCGTACTGTACACTGCGCGCGCCGCAGGCATTACAGGAAGCCATGCCGCCGAGGCTTGCCGTCGGTTCGGTCGGATCCGGCGGGAAAAACAGCTGGCCGGGGCTGATCTCCTTCAGCACTTCGACGGACTGTCCGTCCCATCCCCGGACATCAAAATCCTTCACAGCCAGGGCACGGCGCAGCTGCGCCAGCCGCAGTCCCGGCTGCACGCGCACGTAAACCGTGCCGTCTGCATCCTTCCGCATGCCGAGGATCCGGTTCATCCGCTGCAGGTTCAGAACCAGCCCGCGTTCCGGGCTTGCCCCGCCGGCCAGGCCGGTCAGCGCGCCCTGCGCCGTCAGCGGAATCCCGTCCTCCGCGCACCGGCGGATCACTTCCGCCAGTTCCGCTTCGTTTGCCGGAAACGCAATAAAGTCCGCCGAGCCCATGGTCCTGGACTCGTCGAACAGATAATCCGCGTACTCCGTGCTCATTTTTCTAATGAGATCTGAATTATGCATTGGTGTAGTTCTCAAGGAATCTCTTCGTCCGCTCGTGTTGCGGATGGTCAATGACATCCGCAGGACTGCCATATTCGATCACGATGCCCTTGTCCATGAACAGCACATTGTCCGCCACCTGCCGGGCAAAACCCATCTCATGCGTCACGATGATCATCGTGGTCTTCTCCGAGGCCAGGGACCGGATCACACTCAGCACCTCGCCGGTCAGTTCCGGATCCAGTGCCGAGGTCGGCTCATCAAAGCACAGGATATCCGGATTCAGCGCCAGCGCTCGGGCAATCGCCACGCGCTGCTGCTGACCGCCGGACAGCTGGTGCGGATAATTGTCCGCCTTCGCGCTCAGTCCCACGGAAGCGAGCAGGTCTCGCCCGCGCTGCTGGATCTCCTCCAGGATCGTCTTCTTATTGGCTTTGAAATCCGGCCGTTCCTGTGCCAGCAGCTCGCCGGCCAGCGTCACGTTCCGGAATGCGGTATACTGCGGAAACAGGTTGAAATTCTGAAACACCAGCCCGAAGTGCAGGCGGTTCTTCCGCAGTTCCGCATTGCTGACCACGCTTGTCCGGTTCGCGTCAAAGATGATCTCATCTCCGACCCGGATCGTTCCCTGGTCCGGGGTCTCCAGGAAATTCAGGCAGCGCAGCAGTGTCGTCTTTCCACTGCCGGAGGAACCGATGATCGCCAGGGACTCCCCTTTCTCCAGGGAAAAACTGATATCCTTCAGCACCTCGGTTGTACCGAAGCTCTTGCCGAGGTTGTTAACTTCAAGGATCGCCATACTCTCACCACCTTACACGCGGAAATAGTCCATCTTGCGCTCGATGCGGCCCAGCAGCAGCGTCAGGATGCCGTTGAAAAGCAGGAAATAAAGGCCCGTCGAGAACAGCGGACCGATCAGGCCCTGCTTGGTATAGCGCTCCGCCACCATGATGATCTCTGCCACACCGATGACACGCGCCAGCGCCGTATCCTTGACCAGGGTAATCACCTCGTTGCCCATCGAGGGCACGATGCGCTTGATTACCTGCAGCAGGACCACCTTGAAAAAGACCTGGCGCCGGGTCATACCCAGCACAGCTCCTGCCTCATACTGACCCCGGGGGATACTCTCGATGCCGCCCCGATAGATCTCGGAGAAGTAAGCCGCATAGTTGATGACGAAAGCCACCAGCGTTGCGACCAGGCGGTCCCGCATCGGGATGCCGAACAGCAGTCCCGGCGCATAGAGCACCACGAACAGCTGCAGCATCAGTGGCGTGCCGCGGATGATCCAGACGAACGTCCGGGTCAGCCATCGCACGGGTTTGAACTTTGTCATGGAGCCGAAGGTGATGATCAGCCCCAGCGGAATGGCCATCGCCAGCGTCAGGATGAAGATTCGGAGATTCTCGCCGAAACCGCTGAAGAGCACTTTGATGATTTCCTGCATGGGAAGCTTCCTTTCAAACGATGAAAGCCAGGCCCCGGATCACTCCGGGGTCTGGCAGTAAAGCATGGTTTCGCGTCGGGATTACTCCACGGGAACCAGCGCGTCGGTCAGACCGTAACGGCCGGCGATCTCAGCCACGGTGCCGTCCTTGGTCAGCTCGACGATGATCTCGTTGACCTTCTCGGTCACGTCGCTGCCCTTGCGGAACGCGATGCCGTATTCCTGCAGGCCGAAGTTGTTGTCCAGGTTCACGCTCATGTCGGCGTAGTCGGTGCCTTCACCCACCATAGCCAGCGCGCAGACGCTGTCAACCAGGGCGATGTCCGCCGTGCCGCTCTTGACTTCCATCAGGGCCTTGGCCATAGAGTCAACCGCAGTGTAATTGCTCTTGGAAAAGAATTCCTTCGCGGAAACCTCGACGGTTTCGTCGTCTTCGATGGTGCCCAGCAGTTTGCCTTCACCTGTGGAGCCCTGCTCCGCCACGACGTTCACGCCTTCCAGGTTGGCCAGCAGATCGGCCATCTTGTCGGTCTTGGCGACGATCGCCTGGGTGTTGTACAGGTAGGCATTGGTCATGGACATGTTTTCCTTCCGCTCGGGGGTGATGCACATGCCGTTCCAGATGCAGTCGATGTTCTTGGAGTTCAGCTCGATCTCCTTGGAATCCCAGTTGATCTCCTCGAATTTGATTTCAACGCCCAGCTTTTCGCCGACGGCCTTGGTCAGTTCGGTGTCGAAGCCGACGAATTCGTCGCCTTCATAGTAATTCATCGGGGCGAACAGTGTCATGCCTACGACCATCTTGCCCTTGCCGGAGATGTAATCCCAGTCGGACTCCTCCGCGGCAGCGATCCCGGTGATCAGGCAGGCCATCATCACGGCCAGAGCCAGAGCGAGCAGTTTCTTCATAAGTCAGTTCCTCCTCATGTTCCTTTTGGTTTATCACTTTAGCGTGATAAACTCCATGGGCGTATTATAGCAACTTCCTGTCCGTCTGTCAAAGGAAAATTTCATGTGTTCCGGATACAAAAAAAAGGAGGTTCGGAACAAGTCCGAACCTCCCCGGTCACTTTTTTTCAATATCCCAGTCCGGTCAGGCTCACCCAGCAGCAGGGGCGGACCATACAGGAAGGGAAGTTCATGTAAGCAGTCGTGATCACACCTTGCCAGTTCACCCCGCCGGCGTTCTGGTTGAACGCCGCGTTCCTCAGCCAGTAGTTGCAGGTACGCATACCGAGTACCGGTTCGATACCGCTTAATCCTTTATTCTTGGCCTTGATGCAGATGGGCGCGACCCGGTCGTTCTGCGTAGGGAGATACTGAACGATCTCGCCGTAGCTAAGGATGAAAACGTAGTCATCCGTGTCATTCCCCTGCCCGCGCTTGGACCTCGCGGACGGATCCTCCTCGGCTGTGTTGTTCGTCACATGGGTCAGGAAGATGGCGTCCCGTTCCGCCGGCGTGAAGGATTCATAGTAGAAGGAGCTGTTCAGCGTCGCGCGCAGATCGCAGGTGTCCCAGGTCTGGCCTTTGCTGTGCGCGGTATACTTTGCATTGAACAGGCCGTAGTAGCTGATCACCAGTGCACGGTCCCCGCTGATATCCAGCACCTGCCACTCAATGGGCTCCACGCCGTTTCCCACGTTGCCGTCCTGCTCATAGCTGCCGAAAGTGATATGACTGCCCACGCGGACGGAACCGGAGTAGGTGGAGGCAGACATAGCGGTTGTGGTATTCCGGCCTGTGGAAGTGTTCGCCGTGTTCTTCTGTTTCTTCTCTTCCCTTCCCGGAATGCTGAAGCTTACGGCTTTTTCAACCAGCTTTTCGTTCGTGTCGTAATCGGATATCGATATCTTCATTTCCACCTTCTGGGCTCCCAGGATCGCCTGTTTCGCGCTGGCGTTGTCACTGTCTGTAAAGATCAGGGCGCTCAACTGGTCGTCCGAATGCGGTCCGAGGGACTGCCTGTATCCGTAACACTCGACACCGTTAACCTTCACCTCATGAAAATTGATATAAAGGTTGTGACCGGTATCGTTGCTCCCGTCGAAGGAAAGCATGAGATTCGGGGATGTATCGCCTTCGCTCGGAAGAAAGATCTTCGTGAGCACAATTTTGATTCCGTCCTGGTCGATCATCTGTTCAGATACTTTCAGCTCCGCCTGTGCCGTGACGCAGCAAAGGATCATCACCAGGGCCATTGTCAACGCGATTGCTTGTTTCATGGTCTTTCTCTCCTTATAGAATGTTTTCGTCTTCGCCGTCTTTTCATCCCAGGGTTTTCACCCTGTCAGACGGAGGATCTGCCGAAAAGTTCCCGATGATCAGGTTTTCTTACGAA
Organism: uncultured Eubacteriales bacterium; assembly: GCA_902793605.1. Taxonomy (GTDB): domain Bacteria; phylum Bacillota; class Clostridia; order Christensenellales; family Aristaeellaceae; genus Aristaeella. The sequence goes on along the minus strand of CADBEB010000005.1, from coordinate 43,980 downwards.
AATTCTCTGTTCCATTGTCATATCGTTTCAGGACAGAATATACCCTAAAAGGCGCAAAAACACAATAGACCGCGCCCTGCTTTTGTTGTTGTATTTCAGGCTGTTTGCTGTCATAATGAAGCAAACGGGAAAAGGAAAGGATGAAGAAGATGGAACTGGTACGCAGTACGCTCAACCGTTTTGTCTCCTCCGGCCAGATCGCCGGATGCGCCGTGCGGATCATGCAGAACGACGAAGTCCGCTATGAGGGCAGCTTCGGATATGCCGATATCGAAAGCAAGGTTCCGATGCGGTCCGGTGATACGATCTTCCCGATCGCATCCATGTCCAAGGTGATCACCGTTGCCGGAATCATGCAGCTCTATGAGCAGGGCCTGTTCAAAATGTGGGATCCCGTAAGCGAATACCTTCCCGGCTTCAAAAGCCCGAAGGTCGCGCAGGAAAAGCCGGACGGCAGCTATGAGATCGTGGATGCAAAAGGCGAAGTGACCCTGCGCCAGCTCTTCACCATGACCAGCGGCGTCCCCTACCCCTGGGCTGATACAGCCGCGGGCAGGATCCGCATCGAAAAGGAAAAGGAATACGAAGCTTCCGGCAAGCCCGTTCCCGGCAACGTCGAATTCAGCAACCTTGTCGGCCGGCTTCCTCTTGCCTTTGAGCCGGGAGAGCGCTGGATGTACGGTTTCTCCATTGATGTGCTTGGCGCCGTCATCGAGGTCCTGAGCGGGAAGACCCTCGGAGAATATCTGAAGGAAAACATCTTTGATCCTCTGAGCATGGAGGATACCGGTTTCTTCGTTCCCGCAGAAAAGCATGACCGGATCGCCACGCTCTACCATATCCAGGAGAATTTGAAGCCGAAGGAGCGGGACTTTCCATCATTCGCACCGGCGTTCGAGAGCGGCGGCGGCGGGCTCTTTTCCACCGTACACGACTACTCCCGTTTCGCCCAGATGCTCCTGCACAAAGGCACTCTGGACGGGGTCCGGATCCTGGGTCGGAAAACGGTCGACCTGATCTCCACGGATCACCTGACGCCCGGGCAGCGCAAGGGCGACAGCTGGGATACGCAGCGCGGCTATGGCTACGGCCTGGGCGTCCGTGTGATGACGAACCCGGAACTGGCCGGCAGCAACGGCTCCGTCGGTGAATGGGGCTGGGACGGTGCCTTCGGCAACTGGTTCTGCGTCGATCCGAAGGAAAACCTGACCTGCGTTTACCTGACGACCAATCTTCCGGGAGACCACTACCGCTTCATCCCGAAGCTGATGGCCTCCATGTACGCCTCACTGGACTGATTCGTATCATATTTTCATATCACTGTTCGTTATGAGTTCGCTGTTGTTTCTTCTGCACAAAAACTTCTTTTCGGGGAGACACGCCGTGTCTCCCTCTTCCTGAAACCCGCCGGACATTGATCAGTAATGATCAGCGGGTTTTTCCGGTTTGAAAGGGCTGGCTCGGTCATGGGCTGATTGCACAGCACAGGGGCTGGATCCTGTGAAGGTTTTCTCCTGTTCAGACTGAAACCTCTGTGATATACTGTTTCGGAGCAAATAACATGTATAATCCCTGTCAATTTGCCGCCTGCGAACGGGAGTGATCCTATCGGTTCTGCATGGACCCGAAGGAAAACACAGCCTGTATCTGTCTGACGACTAATCTTTCCGGAGAACAACTATGATGCTTTCAATCCCATCGAATGAACTGGCCTGCCAGGCGCTTTTCTTGCACGCCGCGGATGAAAGGCGCGGAGCGGCCCTCTTCGGAGAAAACTGGAAGGAAACCCTCAACCGGGTTCTTCCCTTTGTGGAAGGTGTCCCATTTCCGTCGCTGTATCTCGAATTTCCCCTGGCGGGAGATCCGTTTCTTGATGTGACCGCCCTGTATGGAGAAGTCGCATCCGGAACACGGTTCCGCTCGGAAGCAGCAGCCGGCACGGAACGGATGATCGACTGGTTCGCGCAGGTTTCAGCACAGAGCAACAGCTTAAGTTTCGGCTTTGAGCTGGACGCTGGAAACGATGCTTTCGCCCCTGCAGCCGTTCATTTTCAGCACTACAGCCATATCCGGCTTGCACAGGAGTTCTGCGATGCCCTTGGAGAGCCGGCCGCAGGGCAGCTGTATATGGAGCAGGCTGCATGTATGCCGGAAGGATGGGCGCCGGCTTTCTTCGGTATGTTCCGGGGACGGCCGGAGTCTCCGCTGCGCGTCTGCGGCTATCTGAACCGGGACGAACAGCGGCGCAGTGCGGAGGACCCGTCCCGTCTGGAGGAAGTATTCCGGCAGGTGGGCTTCCGGGCTTACGACGACCGGATGCTTCGCCAGATTAGGACCTTGCTGGCCATGACTCCCGTGGGTGCAGATTTTCAGTTCGACGTTTACCCGGACAGAAGGATCGGCGACACCTTTGCCATCGACTTCTGCCTCGGTCTGAAACAGAGCGGGCTGCAAAAAGCTTCTTTCGTCAACGGGACCTGTGCGGATATTATGAAGCAGCTGGAAACCTGGGGTGCGGCGGATGACCGCTGGCACCTGGCCGCCGGCACCTGCCTCACACGCGCCCTGCCGGTGACAGATGAGGACGGCCGGGAAAAGGTTTACGCCATGACAGTCTGCCCCAAATGGGTCAAGGCGCGCTGGCACAGCGGCGTTTTGCAGAAAGCAAAGCTCTACTGCGAAGGAAAAGCCGGAATAATCCGTAATGAGGAGGAAGAAAAACAGGATGATTCACAGCATGCTCTATGAAATCCTCTATGCCCTGGCTGCATCGGGCGGACGGGAGCAGGCGCTTTTCGGGAATTGTGCTCCGGCTGCGCGGAAAGCCTTTGCCCGCTCCTGTGCAGGAAACGCCTTTCCGGAGATCTGGTTCGAAATTCCTCTGTTGGGCGAGCCCCGCTTTGATCTGCACGCATTGACCTCCCGCGGAACACTCGATCCGGAGACGGCGCTCCCGGCGGAGGTCTGTGGCGGCTTTCCGGATACGTTCCGGTGGTTTGCCCACCAGGGGAAGAATGTACGCCAGCTCGCGCTGAGCTGGGACCTGAAACCGGACAAGGAACCGTCAGCAGCAATCCAGCTGCTGGTCGCAGACAAAGACCCAAATACAGTCAGGGACTTCCTGCAAGCCGCCGGACGGGAGGATGCCATCAAACGGTACGAAGCCTTTTCAGATCGTCTGCCGGAAGGCTGGTATACCTGCTACTACGGTGTTTTCCCCGAACGTCCCGGATCAAGCCTGCGCGTGGAATGCATTCCTGCCCGTTCCCTGCAACCGGCCTATGCAAAGGATCCGGAACTGCTCCGGGCGCATCTGGCGCAGGTCGGCATTCGGGAATTCGGCGATACACTGCTGCCCCGCTGCCGGGATTTAGCGGATACACCTTTCCGGCTGGAATTCCAGTTTGACGTCGAAGAAGACGGATCCGCCGGCCCCGTAATGGGAGCATCCCTGCGCTTCGCGTGTCCGCCCGGTGAAGACGACTGGGACTTTTTCAATCCCGACGGTGAAGCAGGCAGGCTGATGGATCGTATCTGCGAATGGGGTCTGGCGGACGACCGCTGGTGCCTGCTGGGCGATATGAGTTTTGCAAATCGGGTTAAACGCGAAGAAGAAAGCTGCATGCTCTTCTGCTTCACAGCCTTTGTCAAACTCCGCTGGCGGGCAGGAGTGCCCCTGGACGCAAAGGCATACCTCATGGCAGGGAGCAAGACGACCGAAAACATCCTTCAACACAATCATTGAGAGAGGGCAACCAAAGATGAGTGAGAAAAACAGGCAGGAAATAAAACGGACTGCGGGAGAAGCAGGCTGGCATCTTTCCCGTTACAATCTGAGCGCGCCGATTCCGGGTAAGGATGCTGTCGCCATTGCCAACCTGTTTAAGGGAACCTGCGCAGAGTATTCACCACTGGAGCTCTACCTGCTGAGCGTTCTGGACCGGCTGGATGAGCATCACCCGATCATCGAACGTTTCGCACAGCGCGGTATCGTCACGCGAATGGACGAGCTTGCCGCGCTGGAAACAATGGGACGCGCGGCCTGCGCCGCACCGCATGGTGTTGGTCTCACCATCTGTCCGACCATGCACTGCAACTTTGACTGTCCTTATTGCTTTGAAAGCCACCGGCCCGGAAAGATGAGCCAGGCCGTACAGGATGATGTAGTGGCGCTCGCGGGCAGAATGCTGGATATTTCCGGCGGAAAGCACCTCGGTATCACCTGGTTCGGAGGCGAGCCGCTGTTGGCCGCAGACGTGATCGAACACCTTTCGGAACGGCTGATGGCCCTGGCAAAGGAAAAAGGAGCCGGGTATTCCGCGGGGATCATTACAAACGGATACCTGCTGAGTCAGAAGAATATCGATATGCTCGCCCGCTGCCAGATCAAATCCTGCCAGGTCACGATCGACGGACTAGGTGCCGCCCATGACGCCACCCGGCATCTCGCTAACGGCGGTCCCACCTTTGACAGAATCGCCGAAAACCTGCGGAACGGAAAAATCCCATTCCCGGTTCACATCCGCCAGAACGTTCAGGAGAACAACGTGGACGCAATTCCGGAAGTGGAGGAATTTGTCCGGGGGCTGTCCGAAGCCTCCGGGAACGAGATCAGCTACAGTCCTGCCCCCGTTTCCGACAACGAAGCGACGGAAGAGCGGGGCGGAAGGGTCGGCCTGCTGTGTGCAACAAACCTGACAGAAGTCGGGCTGAAGCAGGAAGCAGGGCGTTTTACCGCCGGACGCGGCCATTATTGCGGAGCGAATACACTGTTTGGTGTGGGAATTGATGAAAACGGGAGCCTGTTCAAATGCTGGGAATCTGCCGGTGTCGACGGCCTGTCCTTCGGAAACGCGCACGACTGGAATCCGACGGACCCGCTGAACACAGCTTCCAATCCCGATAATCTGACAAAGTACCTGAACACCGCCCTTCCGACAGCCGATGAGGAGTGCAGGCAGTGCGTCTGGCTACCGCTGTGTGTCGGGGGGTGTCCGCACCGCCGCCTGTTCTACAGCAGGGCCTGTATCGCCTTCCGCGATCAGCCGGAACGCTATGTACTGGCGCTTCATGCCCGTATCGGTGAGAAGCCGGATCAGGAAAAAAAGCCGGAATGAGAAACATGACGAAGGATCAGAAAACATTTGAAAAACTTCTCTTGTTCAGGCAGAAATCTTTATGATACCCTGTTCCGGAACAAACAGCATGCATAATCCGGAACCTGTCAACGGGAGTGATTTTGATGATTCATCCGATCCCTGAAGAGTACCTGAAGGAATGCGTACACAGCGGCAGGATCGAGGAACTGCAGATCCCCGATTACAGTCCGGCAGTCGTTTACCTGCCCTTCGGATATGACAATGACGACCGGCGCTGCAGCACCTTCTATGTACTGCACGGTGGCGGCGGAAATCCTTATGCGTTCTTTTCGGAGGACAGGCTCTTTCAAAACATGCTGGACCACATGATCGAAAACGGGGACATTGCTCCCCTGATCGTCGTCGCACCAACCTACTACCCGCCGGGATACAGTGGGAAAGGGATTTCCTGTTCCGCAGAGGCCGTCAGGGATTTCGGCCCGATCCTCATGAGCCGGATCGTTCCCCTGATCGACCGGACCTACCGGACTCACCCGGACCGGATGCACCGCGCGATCGGCGGCTTCTCCATGGGTGCAGTAGCTACCTGGTATGCACTGATGGCCGGGCTGGACCTGTTCCACTGGTTCATGCCCTTGAGCGGTGACTTGCTGGATCTGCGGGGAGCTCGGCGGCGGAAAGCACCCGCGGCAAACTGCCGGGCTGATCTGCCACACCGTTCAGGGCCGGGAATTCTACCTTCACGCGCTGATCGGTTCGAATGACATCGCCTTCCCCAACCTGGATCCGCAGATGCAGGCGATGAAAGAATACTCGCACGTCTTCCGTTTCGGAAAGAACACGCATTACAGTGTCCTGGAAGGTGGCGTCCACGACTATCCGGATATCCGGAGGTATATCTACAACGCCCTGCCGGAATTCTTCCGGTGACCTCCTTGACGCAACGGAGGAAAGATCCTATAATATGTCCGTACCTAGCGTACCGCTTAAAGCTTCTTCGGGGATGGGTGAAATTCCCTACCGGCGGTAAAGCCCGCGAACTGAGCCTTGGCTCAGCCGACCCGGTCAGATTCCGGGGCCGACAGTACAGTCTGGATGAGAGAAGAACGGAACAGAGTGAATAACGCGCAGCCGCGCATTGCTCTCCGCCCCTCAAAGTGAAGCTGCTTTGAGGGGCGCGCGTATTATTTCGATCCATGCCTCAGGCATGAGAAGGGAGCAATACCATGAGCAATACCAAGACCCGTTTTTCCGTCGGTGTGATGACCCGCATCGCCATTCTGACCGCCATCGCCTCGATCCTGTTTCTGATCGAGATCCCGGTCGTTGCCTTCTACAAGCTGGATCTTTCCAATATTCCGGTCCTGCTGGGCACCTTCTCCATGGGCGCTGTCCCGGGGTTGATTATCCTCTTTCTTAAGAGTGCGATCGGTCTGCTGCACTCCAGCAGTGCCGGCGTCGGCGAACTTGCGGACTTCATTATGGGCGCCGCGCTGATCCTTCCTGCTGCCTTGATCTATCACAGGAACAAGACCCGGAAGAGCGCCATCATCGGCATGCTCATCGGCACGCTCTGCACAGCCATAGCCGGTGTGCTGGTCAACAAATTCATCATGCTCCCTTTTTATATGGGCGCTTTCCATATGGATATGCAGGGCATACTGGACTTTGCCAGGGTTACGGGTGTTGACACCGAATGGAAGCTGTTACTGCTGATCACCGGGCCCTTCAACCTGCTCAAAGGCACGGTGCTCTGCATAGTCACCGGTCTCATCTACAAGCCCCTTTCCCCGATCCTGCACGAGAAGATCAGATAAGGAGTTGCCATTATGCCAATGGACGGACTGACGGCAGGTTTCGCCGCCAGGGAACTGAACGAAATGCTTCGCGGCGGGCGGGTGGACAAGATCACCCAGCCCGAACGTGACACCATTGTCATGCTCATCCGCACAGGCGGCGAAAATCGCCGCCTGCTTCTCTGCGCGTCTCCGAACAACGCCCGCTGCCACCTGACCATGGGCACCTATTCCAACCCGCTGGAGCCGCCGGCCATGTGCATGCTGCTGCGCAAGCAGCTGACCGGCGCACGCGTCGTGTCCGTCCGCCAGATCGACGGCGACCGGATCATCCATGTAGACCTGGACGCGGTCAACGAGCTGGGCGACCATGTGCTGCGCCGCCTGGTGCTCGAGATCATGGGCCGGCATTCCAATCTCCTGTTGCTGGATGAAAATGACCGGATCCTGGAAGCCACCCGCCACGTGAACACGGAGATGAGCCGAATCCGGCAGATCCAGCCCGGAATGGCCTATCTCCCTCCGCCGCCGCAGGACCGGCTGGCCCCGGAAGACGCCACCAGTGAAAACCTGCATTCCCGGCTGTGCATGCATTCCAAAGGCACCTTCAGCAAGGCGCTGGCGGAGACCGTCACCGGTTTGAGCCGGGTAGCTGCCGAAGAGTTGGCCTGCCGCGTACTCCAACCCGGTGAGGATTGGCCGGAAGACCTGCAGGATACCTGCCGCCGGCTGGCCGGCCTTTTCAGTCGCCTGCCCGGCATGGCAGATCCGCGGGTGCTGTTCAATGAAAACGGCGAAGCGGAGGATGTCTTCCCCTTCCCCTATCTTTCCCGCCTGACGGACGGACAGCGTGCCTTCCCGACGATCAGCGAAGCGCTGGAGATCTTCTTCGGCACCCGGGACATGCGGGACCGCCTGAACCAGCGGAGCGCGTCCATGCTTCGCACACTGAAGGGGCAACTGGATCGCTGCCAGCGAAAGCTTGCCATCCAGCTGGAAGAACTGTCCTCCGCCGAAAAGATGGAAGAGTACCGGCGCATGGGCGAAGCGATCAACGCCAACCTGTACCGGCTGAAGAAAGGCATGAGCGAAGCACGGCTGCCGGACTGGTCCTCCCCGGACGGCGGAGAGATCACCGTACCGCTGGATATCAAACTCTCCCCCAGCCAGAACGCGCAGAAGTATTTCAAAAAATACCAGAAAGCCCGTTCCGCCCGGGAGATCGCTGCGGAGCAGCGGGACAAGACCCTCGCAGAGATCGACTACCTTGAGGGTATGCTGCTGGACGTGGACAAGTGCGTCAGTGAGAGCGAGCTGGAGGAGATCCGGCAGGAGCTGGTTCGTACCGGCTACCTGAAGAAGGTCACCAACCGCCGCCAGCAGCGGCAGCTGCCGCAGAGCAAACCCTGCCGTTATCTGTCCGCCGACGGGATCGAGATCGCGGTCGGCAAGAACGCTGCCCAGAATGACCGCCTGACCCTGGGCGCAAAACCGGGAGAAATGTGGTTGCACGCCAAGGACATGCCCGGCAGCCACGTGATTATCCGCTGCGAAGACGAGATTCCGCAGGCCACCATGAAGCAGGCCGCGATGCTGGCCGCCTGGTACAGCAAAGGGCAGCGGAGCTCCATGGTCCCCGTTGACTATACACTGCGGAAATATGTGAAGAAACCGTCCGGAGCCATGCCGGGCAAGGTGATCTATACACACCAGAAAACCGCGTATATGACGCCGGATGAAACGGAGATCCGGAAGATCAGGCTGATCGAAGCATAAAAAACACGAAAAAACCCTTACTTTGTTTGACGAACAAGGGATGCAAATCTATAATAGTCGTTAATACTATGTAAGGAGGCGGGAGCCATGGCCAAACTGACCATTGACCGCGAGACCTGTAAAGGCTGCGGCCTCTGTGCCGACGTTTGTCCCAAACATCTGCTTGCCCTGAGCAAGGAGATCAACACCAAAGGTTATCATCCCATCGGGATCACGGATCAGGAAAGCTGCATCGGCTGCGCGTTCTGCGCCCGTATGTGCCCCGACGCCGTGATCAAGGTGGAAAAATAAAGGAGGAAGCGAATCCATGGGTGAGAAAATGCTCATGAAGGGGAACGAAGCTATTGCCGAGGCCGCTATCCAGGCCGGATGCCGCTTCTTCTTCGGTTACCCCATCACCCCCCAGAACCAGATCCCTGAATATATGTCCAAGCGTCTGCCGAAGATTGAGGGCGGCTGTTTCCTGCAGGCGGAGAGCGAAGTCGCCGCGATCAATATGGTCTACGGCGCGGCCGGTGCCGGCGCGCGGGTCATGACCTCCTCCTCCAGTCCGGGAATCTCCCTGAAGCAGGAAGGCATCAGCTATATCGTCGGCGCAGAACTGCCCTGCGTCATCGTGAACATGGTTCGCGGCGGCCCCGGCCTCGGTTCCATCCAGCCCGCGCAGAGCGACTACTATCAGTCTACCCGCGGCGGCGGCCACGGCGACTACCGGATGCTGGTCCTCGCCCCTTCCTCCGTCCAGGAGGCAGTGGAACTGACACAGGAGGCCTTCGATCTGGCGGACAAATATCGCAATCCCGTGCTGGTCATGGGCGACGGTCTGATCGGCCAGATGATGGAGCCGGTCGAGATGCCCGAGCGCAAGGAGCGGGCCGACCTGCCCCCGAAAACCTGGGCTGCCACCGGCTGGAAACCCGGCTGTGGCAGAGACCGGGCGATCATCAACAGCCTCTACATCGATCCCTCTTTGCTGGAGAAACACGTCAATCACCTGTATGAGAAGTACGCGGTCATGGAACAGACCGAGTGCCGCTGGCAGGAAGAGATGACCGAAGACGCCGACTTTGTGATCGTCGCTTACGGCACAACTGCCCGCATCGCACGCAGCGCCATGCGCAAACTGCGTGATGAGGGCATCAAAGCCGGCCTGATCCGGCCGATCACCCTGTGGCCCTTCCCCGCTTCCCCGATCGCAAAGGCCGCGGAGCACGCCAAAGCCTTCCTGACCGTAGAGATGAGCATGGGCCAGATGGTGGACGACGTGAAACTGGCCGTGAACGGTGCGAAGCCCGTACACTTCTTCGGCCGCACCGGCGGTATCGTGCCGACGGTCCGGGAAATCATCACCGAAGTGGAAAAACTGGCAAAGGAGGGGAAATAATCATGGCTGTGGTGTATGAAAAGACAAAACTGCTAACCGACAAGCCGCTGCATTATTGCCCCGGCTGCACCCACGGCATCATCCACCGCCTCGTGGCAGAAGCCATCGACGAGCTGGACATTCAGGAAAAGACCATCGGGATCGCGCCGGTGGGCTGCGCGGTGTTTGCCTACGACTATTTCAACTGTGACATGATGGAAGCAGCCCACGGCCGCGCGCCTGCCGTTGCGACCGGCTGCAAGCGGGTGAACCCCTCCAACATCGTCTTCACCTACCAGGGCGACGGCGACCTGGCCTCCATCGGCGCGGCCGAGATCACCCATGCCGCCACCCGCGGAGAGAACATCACCGTGATCTTCGTGAACAATGCCATCTACGGCATGACCGGTGGCCAGATGGCCCCGACCACCCTGCCGGGCCAGGTGACCACCACCTCCCCCTACGGCCGGGATCCCAGGCTCTGCGGCTATCCGATCCGGATGAGCGAGATGCTCGCCACGCTGGACGGCCCCGCCTATATCTCCCGCGTTTCCGTGCACGATGTGAAGCACATCATGGACGCAAAGAAATCCATCAAAAAAGCCTTCGAAACACAGATCGCCGGGAAGGGTTTCTCCATGGTGGAAGTGCTGTCCGCCTGTCCCACCAACTGGGGCATGACACCGCAGGAGGCCCTCAAGTGGTTGGAAGCCAATATGATCCCCCAGTATCCGCTGGGTGTGAAAAAGGAGGTGGAGTAATCCATGGAAGCTCAGTTTCTGATCGCCGGTTTCGGCGGACAGGGCGTGCTGCTGATCGGTCAGCTGCTGGCCAAAGCCGCCATGCATGAAGGGATGAACGTCTCCTGGATGCCTTCCTATGGACCGGAAATGCGCGGCGGCGAAGCCAACTGTGCCGTCGTCATCTCTGACGAACCGATCGGATCCCCCCTGGTAACAGAAATCCCGATCGCCGTCATCATGAATAAGCCAAGTATGATCAAGTTCACCCCCGCGATGGAAAAGGGCGGCATCATGCTGTACAATTCCTCCCTGATCGATATCACCCCGGATCGGGAAGATATCACCGCGATCCCCGTGGACTGCAACGGCATCGCCGAACAGCTCGGGAATTCCCGCACGGCCAATATGGTCATGCTCGGCGCGATTATCGCGAAGACCGGGGTCATCTCCATTGACTCCGCCATGGAAGCCCTGAAGGCGACCTTCGGGCCGAAGAAGGAGCACCTCCTGCCTATCAACCGGCAGGCGATGGAACGCGGAGCGGAAGCAGTCAGATAACCCGTATAAAACCAAAGCCCGCGGCGGATTCTTTTCGCCGCGGGTTTTATTATGCGTCGTTTATTTGCACAGTTCCGCCGATATCTGCGCACCCAGTTTCGCGTTGTTGAACACGAGCTGGATATTCGCCTTCAGGGAATCCCCGCCGGTCAGCTTCTGGATCTTGTCCAGCAGGTACGGTGTAGTCTCCTTGCCGTGGATACCGAGCCGTTCACACTCGGCAATGGCTTCGTCAATATTCTGATTGATATAGTCCGGATCCATCGAGTATTCTTCCGGGATCGGATTGGTCACCAGCATGCCGCCCCGCAGGCCGCAGTCCAGTTTTACCCGGAAAGCATCGGCAATCTCCTTCGGCGTATCGAGACGGTAGTCGACCCTGAACCCTGATTTCCGGGTATAGAAGGCCGGCAGTTCTTCCGTGCCGTAGCCGATCACCGGAACGCCGCGGGTCTCCAGGTATTCAAGGGTCAGTCCCAGGTCCAGGATGCTCTTAGCGCCTGCGCAGACGACCAGTACCGGCGTCTGTGCCAGCTCCTCCAGGTCTGCAGAAATGTCCATGGTCTTTTCTGCGCCGCGGTGCACGCCGCCGATCCCGCCGGTCGCAAACACGCGGATACCGGCCAGTGCCGCGCCGATCATGGTCGTTGTCACGGTAGTCGCCCCGTCCTCCCCGCGCATCAGCAGCACCGGCAGGTCGCGCCGGCTGGCCTTGGTCACTGCAAGGCCCTTTTTCCCCAGGTACTCGATCTGTTCCGGAGAGCAGCCTACCGTGATCTTTCCCTGAATGATTGCAATCGTGGCCGGCACAGCCCCGCTCTCCCGGATGATCTTTTCCACGTTCAGGGCGGTCTCCACATTCTGCGGATAGGGCATGCCGTGAGAGATGATCGTAGACTCCAGGGCCACAACGGGCTTCTCCGCAGCCAGAGCTTCCTGCACCTCCGCGGATACAGACAGGTATTTCTTCAGATCGTTCATTTTCTTTCACTCCTTTATATCATCCCGCTGACCTTCAGGTCGACGGCTTCCCGGCTCAGCCGGGGATTGACAGCGGCGCCGTCTGAAGCGCAAACGGCCGAAGCCGCCAGGGCCCTCCTCGCCGCCTCCAGCGTACCAAGCCCGCTGAGAAAAGCATCTGCGGCAGCAGCAACAAACGCGTCCCCGCAGCCGGTGGTATTCACGATCACCCCGGGGAAGCAGGGGATCAGTTCCCCGCCTTCCCGCACATCATCTGCCCAGACACCGCGGCCGCCGAGGGAAATATACACTCGCCGGACACCCATGCGGTGCAGAGCGTCCGCCGCCCGGCCCAGGTCCCCGTTCCCGCGGATCTCCATGCCGGTCAGCAGTTCCGTTTCCGGCACGTTGGGCTTAAGCAGTGTCAGCTTCGGGAGCAGCGGTCGGAGGCGTTCCGCCTTGGCGCAGGAAACCGGGTCCGCCGCCATCGGGATCGTGATACGCTGTGCAAGCCAGGCCAGTGTTTCCTCTGGCAGGTTCGCGTCAGCGATCAGCATAGCGCCTTTGTTGAGGACCGGCAGCAGCGGCTCCAGTTTTTCCGGTGTCAGCTGCTCATAGATGTTCATGTCCGCAATCGCAGCGTGCACATCACCGTCCTGCTCATTCACGCACAGATAGGTTGAGGTGCGTCCCAGGGGATCGGTAAAACTGAACTGCAGATCGATTCCCGCGTTCCTGCACTGTTCCCGGATCACTTCCCCATAGGTGTCCTCCCCCATGATGGTGACCAGAGAAACCTTCCGTCCGAGCAGGCGCAGGTTCTCCGCAATATTCCGCCCGACACCGCCCGGGGACAGAGCCACCCTGCCGGGATTCGAATCACCGGTGCGGAGCTCTGCAGCCGGCGTGCCCGAAATATCCATGTTCACCGCACCGACAACAAAAACAGGCCCTTCGGTACGCAGCAGCGTACCGCGGTCAAAGACCGGCCTGCTCCTGTAAGGCCCGGCGGATGCATAAAGGCTCACGGCGCTTCCCTCCACAGACAGACGGACAGCCGGGCGCAATGCCCGGCTGCCCCGTTGATCATTTCAGCATGGATTTTTCCCAGCAGTCATAGGGCTTTAACCCCAGCAGTTCCACGACCGTGGGGGCGACATTCGCCAGGCCGAAGGGACTTTCCGTATCCATCTCATGCCGCTCGTCCGGATCATGGATAATGAAGGGCACCGGCCGCAGGCTGTGCGCGGTACGGACGGAAACCACGCCCTTCTTGTTTTTCTCCAGCATCTGGTCGCTGTTACCGTGGTCGGCGGTCACAACGAGGATGCAGCCGTGCTCATCGCAGGCCTTGCGGATCCGGGTCAGCTCCAGGTCAACGGTTTCCACCGCGATCTCCGTGGCATACAGATTGCCGGTATGGCCGACCATATCGCCGTTGGGGAAGTTACAGCGGATAAAGCCGTACTTGCCGCTCTCGATGGCCGCAATCACCAGATCAGCGATCTCGGTGCCCTTCATCCAGGGGCATTCGTCAAAGGAGCGCACATCGGAGGGAACTTCCTCCCAGGTCTCCAGCTCTTCGCTGAACTTCTCGCTCCGGTTGCCGTTCCAGAAGTAGGTCACATGGCCGTACTTCTGCGTTTCGGAGCAGGCATATTCGTTGATGCCGTTCTCCACGAGCAGTTCCGTCAGCGTGTGGCGGATCTGAGGCGGATTCACCAGGTACTTATGAGGAATGTGCAGGTCGCCGTCATACTCCAGCATGCCGGCATATTTCACCTGCGGGACCGCGCCCCGGTCAAACTTGTCGAAGGAAGCATCGCCGTCAAAGGCCATGGAAAGCTCCAGGGCACGGTCGCCGCGGAAGTTGAAGAGGATCACGCTGTCCCCGTCCTTCATGGGACCGACAGGCGCGCCGTTCTCCGCAATCACGAAACCGGGCAGATCCTGGTCGATGACGCCGGGCTGCTCATTGCGGTAGGTTTCGATCGCTTCCCGGGCAGATGCGAAGGTACGACCTTCGCCGTGTACATGGATGTTCCATCCCTTTTCAACCATACCCCAGTTTGCCTGGTACCGGTCCATGGTGATCTGCATACGGCCGCCGCCGGAAGCGATCCGGCCGTCAAAAGACGCGTCGTTCAGATCGGTCAGCGTATTCTCCAGCTGGTCCACATAATCCAGGGCCGAGGTGGCGGGCACATCACGGCCGTCCAGCAGGATATGAACGCGGCACTTAGGGATGCCTTCCTTCTTGGCTTCCTTCAGCATGGCCAGCAGATGGCCGATATTGCTGTGGACGTTGCCGTCGCTCAGCAGGCCGATGAAATGCAGCGCGCCGTTCGCGGCCTTGGCGCCGGAAACCAGTTCCTTCCAGGTTTCGGACGCGTAAATCGCGCCGGACTCGATCGATTCATTCACCAGCTTGGCGCCCTGGGAATAGATCTGGCCGCAGCCCAGTGCGTTATGACCGACTTCGCTGTTGCCCATATCGTCGTCCGAAGGCAGGCCGACAGCCGTACCGTGCGCCTTGATGATCCGGAAGGGATCATTGGCCTTCAGTTCGTCCAGAGTCGGCGTCGTCGCCTTCATGACCATGTTTCCGAGTTCTTCGGACGATTCGCCTACACCGTCCATGACTACCAGTACAACAGGTTTTTTCATACCGGGTATTCCTCCTGTTTTAAATCTTTCAATCCCCGCGGAGCATCCTCCGCGGAAAGTTTCTCTAACCTTGTAAACTCTACAGGAAACCACAGCAAATGTCAATGTCAGTTCCTGCCAAAAAACGGCGTAACTTGTTCCTGCCAAAAACGGCGTAGCCGAAGCTACGCCGAAAGGGCTGAAATGAAAGTTTACTTGAGGTAGTCAAACGCGCTCTGCGCTGCGATGCGGCCGAAGATCACAATATCCGCCACCGCGTTGCCGCCCAGGCGGTTTCCGCCGTGAACGCCGCCGCAGACTTCACCTGCTGCGAAGAGGCCGGGAATCGGCTTGCCTTCAGTATTAATGACCTGGGCTTTCGTATCGATCCTGATGCCGCCCATCGTATGGTGGATGCCGGGAGCAACCTTGATCGCATAGTACGGCGCGGTAGTCAGGTCGGCGTTCATGCCGGTGGTGCGGCCGAACTGCGTATCCCGCTGGTTCTTCACGATCTCGTTCCAGTCGCTGAGCGTCTTGGCAAGCGTCGCCGGATCGATCTCCAGCTCTGCCGCAAGGGCTTCGATCGTATCGCCCTGCTTGGTCAGGTTTGCCTTAACGTACTTCTCGATCGCCTTCAGGTGGTCCCGCAGGTTCTGGTCGAAGATAATCCAGGCATACTGCCCTTCCTGCTCCAGTTCGGCAGCGGAGACCGCGTCACGGGTCAGCAGCTCGTTGGTGAAACGTTCGCCCTTCTGGTTCACCAGGATCGCGCCGTCGCCCCGGACGGATTCGGTGATCAGCATCGATGTGCTCTGCTCCACGGTCGGATGAAGCTGGATCTGCTCAATATCAACCAGATCCGCCCCCAGGGCCTGCGCCATCAGAATGCCGTCGCCGGTCGCACCAGGCGCGTTGGTAGTCACGGTACCCTTCAGGTCGGGCCGGTACTGGGTGTACATTTCCTCGTTGGCGCCAAAGCCGCCGGTCGCCAGGATGACCGCCTTACAGTTGAAGACGTAGTTCGCGTCCTTGCCTTCCGCCTTCACGCCGCAGATCTTTCCCTCCGCATCGACCATCAGCTCGGTTGCGGCGGTGTTGTACAGGATACTGACGCCCAGTTCCTCCAGTTTGGCGGAAAAATGTTCCACCAGGAAGCCGCCGACACCGGAGCCATCCTCCGGCGCATGGATCCGGTTCACGGAAGCCCCGCCGGAGAAAGAAATCTTCGGCAGGGCCGCGCCGATGGTATCGAGCCAGTCGATCGCGTCGGACGAGCTGTTGGCCAGTTCGGCTACAAGCTCCGGATCGTTCAGCGCATGGCCGCCCTTCATGGTATCGGCCGCGAAGAGCGCCTTGGAATCCTCAATTCCCTGCTCCTTCTGGTAGTGAGTCTCGGCGGCGTTCATACCGCCGGTTGCTTTCGTAGTATTGCCGCCGGCATAAGGCATCTTCTCCAGCAGGACGAAATCCTTCCCTTCCTGCTTGGCCATGATCGCCGCCGTCATGCCGGCACCGCCCGCACCGATAATCACAATCTCGGTATCAACGATCTTTTCTTCCTTTTCTCCGGTGCCTGCGCCGGTATCCTTCCGCTGCGCGTCCAGGGTGGCAATATCGGCGCCGGCCTGCTGAAGCGCGTCGGTCGCAGCCGCAATGATCGCCTTACTGGTTACAGTGGCGCCGCTCATGGCATCCACGTTCGGGGTTTGCGCGTTCAGGATCGACTCCGCCAGCGTTCCGGCTGCCGTGCCGCCCAGCTCGGGCGTTTCACCGGTGGCATCGATCAGCACGGAAGTGATCTCGTTCTCAGTCACCGTGACCTGTACTTTGACGGGAACGAAGATTCCCTGCGCCTCTGCGGAATAGGTGCCGGGAGTAAACAGCTTCTCCGCCGGAGCCGGTTCCGCACAGGCGGATGCCCCGAGGAGCATCATCAGGGAAATCAATACACAAATCAGTTTTTTCATGGAGGCCCTCCTGTTCGATTGTCCGGTCGGAAAGTTTGTTCCTTCTAGTATTAATTATACCGGTCAAGACATCTTTCCGCAACAATATGTTTCTTGCAACCTTTTCAGGAATTCCGCCAGCAATTCCCCCGCCATACGGTTCCACTCCGCGCTCGGGTGGGCCCGTGCTCCGTAATCTTTTTCTTCATACTCCGGCAGAGTGTAAGTAAACAGGCTCCTCATTCCCTCTGCTGTCAGGAGGCTGATTGCTTCGCTCGCAAGTTCCGGATGAAATTCCCTTCCGGGCCTGATCCACACGATCTTCGCTCCCGGATTGAATTTCCGCACCTTACGGATCAGTTTCATACAGCCCTGCAAAACCTTTTCCCGATCTCGTTCAAGGTTCTCTTCCCCGCCGATTCCTGCTATGTCGTTAGTCAGCAGACGGATGCAGACGATATCCGCAGGATGGGAAGCAAAGTCCCATGGCTTCGTGCAGCCGCGTGCCTCTGCTTCGGGGCCGTGCAGCACGCCGACTGTGGATTCATAAGTGTCAGTCATGTTGTTCTTCGGGTCATGCTGCCAGTCCCAGCATACGCCCCCGCCGCTCTGTGACAGGATGCTGCGTTCCGCGTTCAGTGCCTCGCAGGCATACCATGAGTAGTTGCCCCGGGCGGTGAACCAGGGCGTCACCCATTCCTCATTGTTTCGTGCTGCAAGCGCGCCTTCACCGCTTGTCAGACTGTCACCGATGAATTCGATCCGCAGGTCCCGCACAGGAAGCTCCTCCAGTTTGCCCGCCATGCGCAGGCTTCGCAGGAGCACCGTCGCTTCAGGGTTGTCCGACATGCACTGTGTCTCCTTCATCAGCGTCACCGTGCGTACCTTGTCCGTTTCCATACCCAGCAACAGCGGGTAGAACCGGATTCCTGGCTCCACCGGGAAGCGCGTTATCGGGCGTCCGTCAGCCAGAGCGATCATCCACATGATCGGACTGCGTGCCGGTGCCTCCAGCTCTGCCCATACGTCAGATCCGCGGAAGCGAAACTCGATCCCGCTTCCGGTCCAGTCCAGGGCAGGAGAATCCTGCTCCGGATCCATCCGCCCGATAAGCCTGATTCCCGAAGTGGCGGCCGTGATTTTCAGGTTTTTGTAATCCATATTTGTCTCCTGAAGTGCACTTTACTGGTAACAAGTTATGAAATATGCCATTACCTTCATCTCTTACGCATAGCTGTGAATGCCAGGCAGGAAAGTGTTTACACCGATGTAGGTGAAAATCACGCAGACAAAACCGATCACGGCGAACCAGGCAGCAGCCTTACCCTTCCAGCCCCTGCGCAGTCTGAGATGCAGATAAACCGCATAGATAATCCAGGTCACAAGAGACCAGGTCTCCTTCGGATCCCATGACCAGTAGCTGCCCCAGGCCTGTTCCGCCCAGATTGCTCCTGTCAGAATCGTCAGCGTTAAAAAGAGCATTCCCAGAGAGACGCTGCGGTAACTGATCATGTCAAGCTTTTCAGGCTGCGGAATATGCTGTCCCCAGAATCCGTCTTCCTTAATCCTGCTGCGGAAAAGAAAGATCAGGGCGAGCACGAAAGCCACACCGAAAGCGCCGTAGCCAATGATTGCCGTCGAAACATGGAAGGCCAGCCAGCTGGATCTCAGAGATGGCATCAGTTCCCTCACCTCGCGGCTTTGCATGGAGGCGTATCCGATTATCAACAGGATCAGCGGGGACGCAAAAGCTCCCAGCACCGGAAAGCGGTACTTCCGGATAAAGATCAGGCTAACCAAGCACAGCGCCCAGGCAAAGCTGACAGCGAACTCGTACTGGTTGGTCATCGGCCAGCGTCTGGCACTGAGGCCGCGCAGTACCAGAACTGCGGTATGCAAAACAAGGATTCCTGTTTGCAGGATCATTGCTGTCCCGGCCAGTTTTTCCTTCTTCATGATCACAAAGGCGAAGTTCATGATCGTCATAATAAAGTATCCGATCAACGCGATTGTGAAAAGTATGTTTTCAGCCTGAAGCAAATTCATTCTCTCCTTTCATTGAAAAACCGCTTTCTTCCGCAGCTTTTTCAAATGTCTCGCGGAACAGAACGCCGCCCTTGCTGCTTTTCGCACGGACGCGCCAGATCCCGTTCTTCTCTTCCACGGCACAGACTGCCGTCGGACACAGGTAAAAGGCAAGCACCAGCCCCGCCAGGGTGATGATTCCGCCGATCAGCACCAGCCAGGTAAAATGATCCCGTTTCACAGCCAGCAGGGTATAATACCTGGGATTTTCAAAAACCACTGTGTATTCATCTATGGTCAGTTCTTCGTTTCCCTGCAGCGCATTCATGCCCAGAAGCTGATTCTGATAATACACCCGGTAAAGATAGGCTGGATTCTTCGGCAGCATGGACTGTGAGGAGGGGCCGCTTCCTTCGATCAACACATAATCCGGATAGAAAGCCTGGAAATAGATAACCAGTTCCGGCTTGTCCTTCACTGCCAGGAAATCCCCTGCGCAGACGGCCTCAGTCTGGAGCGGCTGTCCATCCTTCGTGATCCGGATATCCGCGCCCCAGCCGTACGAATTCTGGAAGAACTTGTATCCGTACATCGACGCCGGCGCGTTCACGCTGACGGACGCACTCTCCCTGGTATCTGCCGCCGGATCCTCTGCGATCAGGTAAGCCGTGAACTGTTCCGCCGAACCGTCTTCCCGCACTTCTGCCTGAAAATCGTTCACCGTGACCAGTAGTCCGGTATCTCCCAGCGGCTTTGTCTGTCCCGGCAGGCCGTAGACCGTAAACTGCTTTCCCGTCATCTGGCCCAGCGCGAATCCGAGAATCAGCAGCAGGATGCCCAGATGGCAGACCCATGCTCCCCAGAGACCCGGCCGGTTCCTGACGGAAAAAAGAATTCTCCTGCCGTCCGCTGTCTTCATTTCTTTTGCATCCGGCATTCCAAGCGCCTTCAGCAGCTTCTCCGGTTCGCTTCCGCAGGCCTCTGTTACTCCGCTTCCTGAACTGATAAAGCTTTCCGGATTCGCAAAAGCCCGGCTGCGCTTCAGCAGCAGGGGAAGCCGGATCAGGTTGCAGCACAGCAGGTTCAGGCAAAGCGCGGCGCTCAGCCCGATAAACCACCAGCTGTGAAAAGCGTCGTCCAGCCGCAGGGCCAGAATCAGGCCGGCTGTGCGCTCGCCGTATTGCGCGTTATAATATTCATAACTCTGCCCTTGCGTCACTGTCGAGCTGAAAGCGCAGGCCGCCGCCAGCAGGACCAGCAGTGCGATGGCAAACGGCATGGAGGAAAGGAATCTTCCGATCTTCTTAATCATCCGTCATCCCGTATACAAGGGAGACCGCGGGAAGATTGCTCTCAGCCGCGGTCTCCGTATTGATTCGTTTTGTACAGAAGGTTACTCGCCTGCGATCTTTGCGAGAATCTCCTC
Source organism: uncultured Eubacteriales bacterium (assembly GCA_902793605.1). Classification (GTDB taxonomy): domain Bacteria; phylum Bacillota; class Clostridia; order Christensenellales; family Aristaeellaceae; genus Aristaeella. The sequence goes on along the minus strand of CADBEB010000005.1, from coordinate 23,639 downwards.
AACCGCTTCCTGTACAGACTGGGCGGAGACCTTAAGCGTTGCGCCGGTAACCGCGTCCGGGGTTGCGGAGCCGCTTTCCAGGATCGCTTTCGCCCACTCTGCCCGGAGTTCATCCGTCAGCAGGTCCTGCTCGCCGGAGGATATAATCTTCACAGAGATTAGTTTTCCGTTGTTCGCACCAGCGATTACAGTAACCTTGCTGTAGTTGTTCTCCCTGTCAGCCCGATATCCGCCGTACGCCGGGTTCACCTTTTCCGCACCGGTATCTTCTTTCGGCGCCTCTGCCGGTTCTTCGGTGGGAGCTTCGGCAGGTCCCTCTGCCGGTGCTTCGGTCGGTTCCTCGGCAGGAGCCTCAGTCAACTCTTCAGCCGGAGCTTCCGTTGGCTCTTCAGTCAGAACTTCCGTCGGGACTTCTGTCTTTTCTTCAGTCTCTGCCGGGGCTGCTGTCCCGCCGTTAATCTGTGCGAGAATGTCGGTCACCGCGTCCTGCACAGACTGGGCAGAGATCTTCAGCGTCGCGCCGGTAACTGCATCCGGGGTCGCGGAGCCGCTCTCCAGGATCGCTTTCGCCCACTCGCCGCGGATTTCGTCCGTCAGCAGGTCGTTCTCACCATCGGAGGTGATTTTGCAGGAGGTCATCTCGCCGTTCTTTGTACCGACGGCAACGGTTACTTTACTGTACTCGTTTTCCTTCGTCACGCGGTATGAGCCGTACACCTGTCCGTCGGACGCGGCGGTCTCCGCCTTTTCCTCTGTCTTTTCTCCGGCAGCCGGTTCTTCTTTCTTTTCCTCTTCCTTCGGTTCCTCAGCTGGTTCCTCCGTCTTTTCGGCCGGTGTTTCTCCTGCTGCCGGTGCCGCTGCGGCTTTATTGATCGCCGTCAGCGCAGCTGTTGATGTTATGGTCGCGCCGGAAAGCGCCTCGATCCCGTTTTCACCAAAGGCGAACGGGGCTGACTTGCCGATAAACTGCTCAGTGAATTCCGTTTCGGATGCCCGTTTTCCAAGGCCGTCAGTTTCGTTCGGTGTGTCGATGATCAGCGTTTTGACGGTTCCGTCCTCATTCATCTCAACACTAACGGTCACGTCGCCGCCGAAGCCCTGTTCCGTCACACTGCCAGCAGAAGAAGCGGATTCTTCCTGCTTGACGCTCGATGTTTCAGAAGCCGTCTCCACACCTGCGGAAGCCAGCATAGCAAAGGCTTCCGTAATCTTCCCGTCCGAAATGTCCAGGCAGCGCGTCGCAAGTGAAGAATTGTGAGCGCCTTCGGAGTTTTCCACATAGCAGAAATCAAAGAACCACTGTGCTTCTCGATGCAGTTTCCGTACAGCTTCCAGCTCTTCCCCGCTGATCTGCCCGGCTTCCACTGCTGCTGTCAGGGTATCCTTCAGGGAAGACAGCCGTATGCCCACCTGAGTCTCCCGCCCCGTTACCCTCGCCTGGATCTCCCGCACACGGGCAGTAATCGCCTCACCACTGCCATGGCACGCGGCACACTTGTTCAGGATCACCTCGCTGCTCAGAGGGCTGACCAGATGATGGTCATGGTATTCCGCACCGCTCTCGGTAGTCGCTGTAGCCATATGGCAGTCCGCACAGGAAAGGATGGAAGCATGCTTGCCCTGAATCCAGGTTTCCAGCTCCGGATGTTGCGCCTTAAGCATCTTCGTGCCCGTTCCGGGCTGTTCCCAGTCGTAAAAGCCGATTCCGTCATAGTAAGCCAGAATCGCTTCAGGCGTCATTTCCTCGATGCTGTGATAGGGCATCATGGTCTCGCTGTCTTGAGGCGTGAAATAATACTCGATATGGCACTGACCGCAGGAAAGCGAAGCAGCGTTGATCGTCGATACATTCTCCTCCAGCGCCTCGTTCACGTATTGGTGGGTCACGACCATCTGTCCGTTGTTTCCGTCGTCTGCTCCGTGACACGTATAGCAGGAAATACAATTTGTTGTCTGTGCCATGACCTCTTCAAACGGCATGGAATAAACACCCACGCCCTGTTCCACGATCATCTTGTGCATATCCGGCGTCTTGCATGTAAGACAATTTGCCTTCGCATGCGGGCGTTTGGTTTTCTGCACATCCTCCAGGGTGAATGAATGGCCTCTGGCGCTGCCATAATCCTTGGCAAATCCGTAACCCTCATAGATATTGACCAGATACGGATCCTGCTCCAGGTAATCGGTCACATAGCTGTTGTTGTTTTCCTTCCCCATGGACAATGCAATCGCCTGCAGGACTTCATTCGCGGAATCTGCAGCTTCGTTTTCATTCTTTTTTACATTGGATTCTTCCGTCGTTTCTCCGTCGGCAGGACCCGCAATCGCTTTATTGATTGCCGTCAGCACGGCGTTGGATGTCACGGTCGCCCCGGTGAGCGCCTCGATCCCGTTCTCGCCGAAGACGAAGGGACCCGTCTTGCCGATGAACTGGTCAATGAACTCTGCGTCGGAAGCCCGCTTACCCAGGCCGTCCGTTTCGTCCGGGGTATCAATGGACAAGGCTTTGACTGTTCTGTCATCATTCATTTCGATATGCACAGTCACATCCCCGCCGAAACCTTTTTCAGCAACTGTCAGGGCATTGCCTGCCTCAGCAGCCGTTTCCCCTGCCTGCGTCTTCGGTTCTTCAGTTGCCTCCGGTGCGGGTTTCTCTCCGGTTACCGCCCAGTTGATGGCTTTTACGGCCGCTTTTGATGTCACAGTGGCGCCGGACAACGCTTCGATTCCATTCTCGCCAAGTACGAACGGCGCCGCTTTACCGATAAACTGTTCCGTGAACTCCGCTTCGGAAGCACGCTTTCCGAGGCCCTCGGTCTCATCCGGTGTGTCAATGGTCAGCGTTTTGACAGTCTGATCGTCATTCAGCCGCACGTGGGCTGTCACGTCTCCGCCAAAGCCCTTCACCGTCGCATCCTGGGTTGGCAGAGGATAGACCAGCTGTTCTCCGCCGCTGAAGACGCCGATCATTCCCAGTACGATCGCCGTGACCAGCACAAAGCAGGCCGCTATGCGGACCCCTTGTTTCTTCTCAAAATAATCCATCTTCTCGCCTCCCTTGCTTACACGGGGGTGGTGGTGATAACCTTGGCGGGGCACTTCTCCGCACACTTGCCGCAGAGGGTGCACTTCTCCGGATTCACCCGGGCCAGGGTACCGCTGAACTCAATGGCTTCAAATTCGCACTGCTTCGCGCACAGGCCGCAGCCGATACATCCGGCTTTGCAGACCTTTTTCACGATCGGGCCCTTGTCCCGGTTGGAGCACTGAACCCGGATGATCCGGCTTTCGGGGATCAGAGAAATCAGGCCCTTCGGGCAGGTCTTCACGCATATGCCGCAACTTACGCAGCGTTTCCTGTTCACCACAGCCACGCCGTCCCTCACGGAAATTGCCTGTTCCGGACAGGCCTCCGCACAGGAACCGAAACCGATACAGCCATAGGGACAATCCTTGATGTTCATGCCGGACAGCACCGCCGTGCGGCAGTCCCTGATGCCGATATAATTACCCTGCATCGACGCCACGTCACAGGTGCCCTTGCAGGCGACGAAAGCAACCTTGCGTTCCACCGCTTCTGCGGAGGCGCCCATGATATCGCCGATCGCCTGCGCCACAGGCGCCCCGCCTACCGGGCAGGCGTTCACCGGTGCCTCACCCCGGGCGATAGCCCCGGCCAGCGCGTCACAGCCTGCGAAACCGCAGGCGCCGCAGTTGTTGCCAGGGAGTTTTTCGCGGACAGCGACTTCACGCTCATCCACTTTCACAGCAAATTTCTTCGCCGTAAAAACCAGACCCGAGCCGACACAAATACCGATCACGGCAATCACGAGGGTAGTGATCAGAATGATGTTCATCTTCCGGCCCCTCCCCTCACAGCGGCAAGCCGCTGAAGCCCATAAACGCGATGGACATCAGCGCTGCGGCAATCATAACGACAGGTGCGCCGCGAAGAGGACGCGGCAGGTCTTTTTCGTTGATCCGGGAACGGATCCCGGCCAGCAGAACGATGGCGATCGTATAGCCCAGGGCCGTACCGAAGCCGTTCGTCACGCTCTCGATAAAGTTGTAACTGTCTTTGACATTGTTCAGGGCCACCCCCAGCACCGCGCAGTTGGTGGTAATCAGGGGCAGGTAGATCCCCAAAGCCTTGTAGACTGCCGGGGATTTCTTTTTCAGGAACATTTCGACGATCTGAACCAGAGCCGCAATGACCAGGATGAAGATAATCGTCTTCATGAAATCCATCCCCAGAGGTACCAGAACGTAGTCATACAGCAGGCTCGCCACCGCGGAGGCGATGGTCATCACGAAGATAACCGCGACGCCCAGGCTGATGGACGCCTTCATCTGCTTACTGACGCCGAGGAAAGAGCAAATGCCGAGAAACTGGTTCAGCACGACGTTGTTGATCAGCGCGCCGCTCACGATGATCATGATGAGGCTCGGATTATTCATGCCTTGTCGCCTCCTTTCTGTTCAGCAGCAGGTTCCGCCTTTTCAGTCGTCCTGCTGTCGCAGGCAGTATTGCACAGGGCGCAGTTGCCGTCGCAGCCGCTTTCCACCAGTTGGCGCTGGCGGGTCCTGATGCCGATGGCGTTCATGACCGCGATGATCAGCGCGAAGACCAGGAAGGCTCCCGGCGGCTGGATAAAGATCGTCATGCTGAAGCTTTCCGGCAGCAGGCGAAGACCGAATACCGTCCCTGCGCCCAGCAGTTCACGGATCGCGCCGGCCAGGGTCAGAGCAACCGTAAAGCCCAGACCCATGCCGATGCCGTCCATCACGGAGAGCATCGGTGTGTGCTTGTTGGCATAGGCTTCCGCGCGGCCGAGGATGATGCAGTTTACGACGATCAGCGGGATATAGATGCCCAGTGCCTCATACAGGGATGGCAAATAAGCCTTGATCAGCATTTCTGTCACCGTGACCAGGCTGGCCACAATCACGATATACGCGGGCAGGCGTACCTGGTCGGGAATCACCTTCCGCAGGTAGCTGATAATCAGGTTGCTCAGCACCAGTACTGCCAGCGTGCTCAGGCCCATACCGATGCCGTTGGCTGCCTGGGTAGTAACCGCCAATGCCGGACACATGCCGAGCATAAGTACCAGTACCGGGTTTTCTTTGACCAGGCCGTTCCAGAGGCGTTCGATATACTGTTTCATCTCAATTGCCTCCCTTCAGAACCGTCTCATAGAAACTGAGGCCGGCATTCACCGCGTCTGTCACGGCATTGGAGGTAATGGACGCACCGGTAATGGCGCTGATCTCATTCTCCGCCGTGGCCGCTCCTTTGACCAGGGTCAGGGACCCGCTCTTTCCGTTGAACTGGTCCTTGAAGTCGGGTTCTGTTGCCTTCATGCCAAGGCCGGCAGTTTCCGCAATCTGAGTAAAGGAAATACCGGTGATCTCTCCCCCGGTTGTCAGGCCCAGGGCAAAAGTGATCTCACCGCCAAATCCCTTGGAGCTCACGCTCAGGGCGTATCCAACCACTTCATCCCCGTCTTTCCCGACATAGCAGGCATTGATATGCGCGTTGCCCTGGTCGATTCCCTTTTCTCCGAGTGTTTCCTTAATCTCGTCGGGAATGGTCAGGGATGTTGCCTTCGGACAAACCTCCCTGTAGGCGACCGATGCCGCAAAAGCTTCCTGTTCTTCAATCTTATCCTTGGTTACGGAGAAAACACCGCTCAGTGCCACGCCGGCGACCGCCGCGATCAATGTCAGGGCAATCACGGGTTTCGGAATCCTGAACGGTTCCTTGCGGGTCTTCCGGGTTTTGCCGACCTTGCGGTATGCAAAGGGTTTCTGGACAATATAGGTATCGATCAGCGGCGTGCAGACATTACCGATGATGATCGCGTAGCTGAAGGAATCCGCTGTGGAACCCTTCAGGCGGAACAGGCCGCCCAGCACACCGATCAGGCATCCGTAGATGAACTGGCCCAACCGGCTCACAGGGCTGGTCACATAGTCCGTTGCCATGAAGAAGGCACCCATGACCACACCGCCGCCGCACAGGTGCGCCAGCAGATATTCCGGATCAAAGCCCTTCCCGCTGAAGAGAGCAAGGAAGGCAGTGAAACCGATCAGCACGGAGAAACAGATCTCTCCGTGAATGAAGCCCAGGCTCCATAGCAGCAAGCCGCCGGCCAGCAGCGCCAGGATAGAACTGCCGATCACGCCGTCCGCCGTGCCGAGGAACATCTTTGTGATGTTCACCGTTTCGCCGGCCTTCATGGCGCCCACCGGAGTAGCCGACGCTACCGCGTCCACCACTGGCTTGATCGCCATGGCATTCGCAAACGCAAGGAGCAGGAAGCAGCGTGCCGCCAGCGCCGGGTTGATGAAATTCTTGCCGAGTCCGCCGAAGCAGCCCTTGCAGACCACAATAGCAAAGACCGAACCGATGACCGGAATGTACAGCGGCGTCTGCGGTCCAAGTGACAAGGCCAGCAGCAGGCCGGTCACCACCGCGCTGCCGTCCCAGATCGTACTGGGTTTACGGCAGGCTTTGCAGAAGACCCATTCCGCTGCCACGGCGGAAACGACCGCCAGCGCTACGATGGCGAATGCGTTCCAGCCATAGACCAGAATGCCGACAACCGTAGCCGGCAGCAGGCTCAGAGCCACCATCCGCATAATGAACGGTGTCGTCCACCGGTCCCGCGCATGGGGGGCCGAGGAAAGATTCACAGCCGCATTCATTTCTGACCGCCTCCTTCCCGTTTCCTGTTCTCAAGGATCTCTGCCTTGGCCTGCTTGAACACAGGTGTCAGCGGCCGCTTGGCCGGGCAGGCAAAGGTACAGCTGCCGCACTGGATGCAGTCCATCCCATACAGTTTCTTTTCAAAGCGTTCCAGGTTACCAGCTTCCGCCGCATCGCACATCAACTGGGGCGTGAGGCCCAGCGGGCACACCGTGGTGCAGCGGCCACAGCGCAGGCAACTGGTCATGATGGCTTCCGCCGCCTCCACCGGATCCTCCGCGAGGACGGTCAGGCCGTTCGACTGCTTCTGGATCGGGATCTCCAGGGTGCCGAGAGCGACGCCCATCATCGGCCCGCCGGCCAGCGCCTTCTTTATTTCCGCGCCGTCCTTCAGGCCGCCGGCTTCCTCCAGCAGCTCAGCAAAGCTCGTTCCGACCCGGACGATATAATTCCCGGGATTGGCCACTGCTTCACCCGTGATCGTAAAGCACTGGCTGAACAGGGGCTCATTGTAGAGCACCGCCCGCTGGATGGCATACAGGGTGCCGACATTCTGCACGATGCAGCCGACATCCGCCGGCAGCTGGGCCGTGGGAAAATCCACGCCGGCGACCGCCTGGATCAGGCTGCGCTCACCGCCCTGCGGGTATTTTGTCACCATCGTCTTCACGGAAATCCGGGGCTTTCCCGAAGCCGCCCGCGCCATGGCCTCAATCGCTTCAGGCTTGTTGTCTTCGATGCAGATCACGCCCTTTGCCGTCGGGAAGAGGCGCAGCACCAGCTCCAGGCCTTCGACGATCTCATTGGAATGGATCCGCATCAGTTGGTCATTGCAGGTCAGGTATGGTTCGCACTCTGCGCCGTTGGCAATCACATATTCAATCGCATCCGGATTTTTCGGCTGCAGCTTGACATAGGTCGGGAACCCCGCACCGCCCAGGCCGACCACACCCGCCGTCTGGACGCGGTTGATAATTTCCTGGTTGGAGAGGCTGGACGCGTCTTCCCGCTGCGTATAGTCCGCATACGGGGTAAACTGCCCGTCGTTGCTGATCACGATGCAGTCCGCCAGCGAACCGCCAATCACCCGGCGCTTCTCGATCCCCTTGACCGTACCGGAGCAGCTGGAATGGATCGGCGCCGAGATAAAACCATCCGCTTCTGCAAGCAGCTGGCCTACCTTCACCTCATCATTCTTCTTTACCACCGGTTTGGCCGGTTTGCCGATGTGCTGACTGAGCGGGAAAACCATTTCTCCCTTCGGATCGAAGAGACGCAGACGGCTTTCCCGGCTCAGTTCCTTGTGCCCTTCGGGATGTACACCGCCGCGAAATGTATTTTTCACTGCTGGACGACTCCTTTCACGCTTTATTTGTGGTCCTTATGCAGTTTTTAACCCTTTTGTCCCGTTTATGATTCTACCAAAGTATCCCCGGCATGTAAAGCATAAGCCTTTTTCCAGAGCCTGTGCACAGCCAGCCCCATCCACAGGCAGGCCAGCCCCATGATCAGGAAGCAGACGTCCGCCGGCCAGGCCTCGATCATGGAAATTTTCTTTTCCAGTGCCGCAAACTCCATCGCGACCACGATCCCGATCGCAGGGATCACCTGTGCAAAGCAGATCAGAGCCTCTTTTCCGCGTTCTTTCTTTTTCAGGCGCCTGAGGCAGACGATGATCACCGTCACCAGCGCAATCGCACAGAGCACCTGGTTAGCCCGGACAAAGCCCAGCCATGGCAGGTGCAGCACCTCGCCGCGCAGCATGGCCTCCAGCACGATCTGGGCACAGGAATAGAGGATCAGGAAGCGGACAGTCTTTCCTCCATCCTTCGCCTTCGTGCGGGAAATAATCAGCGCCATCACACAAGCCCAGACAGCTTCCGGAACAAAAACTGCCCAGCACCATTCCCCATAGAAATTCTTCACTGCAAAGGGAAAGCGCTCAAAAAAGCTGTAATCCTCCAGCGCAAAGAGGCTGAAGCGGTTGGCATAGTCCGCCTCTTCCGGATCCAGCCAGTCCGTGTTGAACCAGGCTTCGATCGACATGCCGATCCCCTGGTCCTTGAACAACAGACCGCAGAGAATCCGCCCCGCCGCGATCAGCAAACAAGTCGCTACGATCGTTGTATCCGCAATCCGACCGGCCGGCTGGCCGGTCAGCTTGCCTGTAATCAGCGCGGCCAGAAGCCCACCGGCGATCGCCCCCCACAGCAGGAAACCGCCCTCGCGCACGCGGATGAGCATCCCGAAGTCCTCGTTCCCGATCATCTGGTCAACGATAAACACGCAATAACCGAGATGTGCAAATATGAAGCACAGCGGAACGGACAGCACGGCAAACCAGCTTGCCGTTTCCTTCTTCAGGCCGGCTTTGTTCATGCTGCGCGCGATGAGCACAAGCGCCCCAAGAGCAAACAGTGCGAACAGCAGCCCGAAGGGGTACAGGGTCAGGGACCCCAGTCTGATCGGTTCCATACGTTACTCCTTGGCAGACGCAAAGTAGATGATGTCCGTGATCTCACGGAGGCCGGGCGTCTTGTGGATCTTCTTCCCGTTCAGCATCAGGTTGGTGGATCCGCCACCGTCAAAGTTGTAGGCTGTGATGGCATCCGGGCACTTTTCCAGTATTAAATCAGTAAACTCTTCCAGCGTCATGCCTGCGGTACCGTCAGTCTTGCCGTATACTTCCACAATCGCATATTCCAGCGTCCCGGTCTGCACCAGCGCGATCCGCTGCTGGGGATATTTCCACTGGTATTTCCCCTGCTTCGCGGCTTCGGAAGAAGCGATATCCTGCTTTTCACCGTCCAGGATCAGCGCCGGTCCGAGGTTGAAAGTGTCCAGGACCGTCCTGCCTTCCGGTGTCAGGGTTTCCTCCGTGAACGCCTCTACCTTCGCTGTGTCGGCGGATGGTATCACATGGAAATCCCCCTCGCTGTCCACGAGCAGCATGTCGAAAACAACCCGCGTGTTATCCGATGCATCCCGGACCAGTTCGCCCTGGCGCACCACATAACCCACGTCATTTTCGTATTTGAAGAAGTCGCCGTTCATAGCTGCGACGGCGTTCTTGCTCTTAGCAATATCTTCGGCACTGGCCTGTCCGCGACCTTTGTAAGTGTCCTTGCTCACAGCCGTGCGCAGCTGGGACGCGTCCTTAATCTTGATGCGGACTACCCAGGTCTCGTGCTTGACATTCTTTTTGCGCTTGCTTTCCGCAGGAAGGACAACCGAGCCCTTCTCCGAGGTAACCTCAATCGTGTCGTCCTTGTACCCGACGGGAATTTTGCCGTCGTATTCCCAGTCAGTCTTGTCCGTCTTGCTGCCGCCCACGGTAAAATCCAAGGGCAGCTTCGCACCTTCCGCCTCGACGATGGAAGGACAACTCAGCCCGAAGGCCAGGGCCAGAAGCATCAGCACTGCAACGATCCAGCGAACAGTATTCCGATTCATACAGGTCTCCTCCTTTATTCCGCGGCACCTGCCGGTGCGATCTCAAACGGGTCGTCCTTCGTTCCCGACCCTCCGGTGATCTCATAGCTTCCTTCCGCCAGGTACAGCGCCGGGCGGACGCCTTCATTGTCCCGGCCTACTTCAATGCGTCCGATCTGGCCGCCGTCCTTGGTGCAAACCGCCTGATCCGCGTGGGACTTGGCTGCTGACCGTCCCCACCAGGGGCTGCAGGCACCGTACTTGGCCATGAAGACGTAGAGACGTTTCTCGCCGACAGTGATGTTCGCCGTATCCGTCGCATTGCGGATCTTCGCCTTGGGATCCGGATACTCGCTCTCCGGATAGCCGTTGTTTTTGATCGCCCACTCGGTCCCCCATGCGCGGACGCCGGGATTTGTCTCGATCTTCTTCGGATTTGTGGAACCCTCGAGCGTCGTGCTCAGGCCGATCTTCTTGTCCTTCATCTCGTCCCGGGTGACCAGGAAAACCTTACCGAAGTCCTCACATTCCAGCAACATGGACAGATCCGCCTCCGTGAACGCCTCCTCCGCAAAGGTCGTGTTCAGGTACTGGCATAACTCCGTCTGTGCAAAATCGCCGCCGAACTTTTCGTATTCCTTCCGGCTGGTGTGCATTGCCCGGGCGAAAAGGATGTACTCACTGAGCAGATAAGCCTTTTCATCGTCCACCGTCAGCACCCGCCAGAGGATCGGCTCGACCCCGCCGTCCGCCGTCTGCGGATATTGACCCAGGCGCAGATAAACATAGCCGTCTTCCTTGGTATAGCTGCGCAGAGCGTTCTCACCCGTCGCGGCGCTCATCATCATGAACATCGCTGCCAGCAGCAGGGCCGGAAGCCTTCTGAAAACCTGCGCTGCTGTTCTGTTTTTTTCTTTCATTCCAAGTCACCTTTCCGCCCGCAGGATCCTTCCGCCTGCAGATTGATTCAACTTAAGATTATACCATCATTCCCGTGTTTTGCATAGAGCCGGACCTGCCTTTTCACCCGCTGAGACGCGATTGACAAAACATCAGAAAAACATTAGAATGGATTTGATGTTTGAACCATGTCTGCGCATGACCATATAGGAAAAAACAATGAAGACAACCAAGGATTTGTACAGGATCGCATTGCTGACCGTGGACTGGAACTATGAGCTCGTGGAAAAAACCTTCCACGGGCTGAAGCAGTATACGGAAGACCATTCCGACGTGCAGATCTGCGTTTTCGACTGTTTCGGCAAAGACCTGGGCAACGATAAGGACAAAAGTGAGTATGCGATTTTCAGCCTGCCGGACCTGAAGCAGTTTGACGGAGTGATCGTCCAGAGCAACCAGATCGTCCTGCGCAAGGCGCGGGCCGATGTGGAAAGAATAATCGCCCTTGCCGGGATCCCCGCCGTTGCCATCGGTTGTGAACTCAAGGGTTGCTCCCTGATCTATTTCGACAACGCCAAAGCCCAGTATGCCATGACCGAGCACATCATCCGCGAGCACGGCGCCCGCCGCCTGACCTATCTGACCGGCATCATGGACAACGACTGTCCGGAAGGGCGTCAGCGGCTGGACGGATTCATGGCTGCCTGCAGGGACAACCGGATTCCCGAAGAAAACGTCGAGGTGATCCGCTGTACCTGGCGCACCTCCGATGGCGTCAACGTCGGCAAAATGTGGCTGCGGGAAAAGTATCCGCTCCCCGATGCCTTTGTCTGCGCTAACGACGAGATGGCCATCGGCCTGATGGCAACCCTGCAGGAAGGTGGTATCCGCATTCCCGACCAGGTTGTGATCTGCGGCTTTGACAACCTGACCAGTGCCGAGCTTTCCAGTCCCCGCCTGACTACCGTCCATGCCGATATCACCCGCATGGACTACTATGCGGCAGACGTCCTGATGCAGATGATCCGGGGCGAGGAGGAACGCAGAGCCTTCCCCTTCGACTTTGAACTGATCTGCTCCGAATCCTGCGGTTGCCACAACGCGCCCCGAAGCAGCAAGATCCGGGACCTGTATTTCCAGCAGACGCGGTTCCTCCAGGGTTTTTATATCCAGCAGGACCAGATGGCGGAAGACCTGTTCGAGGCTTCCGATATGCGTGATCTGATGCAGATCATCAGCCGGAACAAGAAGATCTTCGGCTGCGACAACATTTATCCATGTGTCAACGAATACTATTTCAACAACTTCGACAAGAGCATGTGGCCTGACAGAGCCCGGCACTTTGACTACGCCATGGTGCTCCCAAATCCCGACGGGAACGATCCGGATTTCATATTATTCCCGACTGCTGACCTGCTGCCGGAGAGCATCATGAAGAGGGAGCATTTCCTGATCTTCTATCCGCTGCATTACAGCACCTATTCCATCGGCTACGTCGCGCTGAACGGCATCTGCACCGCCGCAAAGCTGAACCTGCACGAGAGCATCTTCAACTTTCTGGAGATCGCTTTTGAAAACGTCCGCAAAAAGTGCCTGCTCCAGACCCTGAATGACACGCTGGACAACCTTTATGTTCACGACGCGCTGACCGGCCTGTACAATCGTTTCGGGCTTTCCCGCTTTGGCCAGCAGTACTATGATAACCTCCTGGCAGCCGAAGGGACCGTGCAGATCCTTTTTATCGACCTGGACAATATGAAGACCATCAACGACAAATACGGACACGAGATCGGCGACCAGGCGCTGAAGGATACCGCAGGTCTCCTGCAGGCCTCCTGTTCGGAAAACGCCTTCATCATGCGCTATGGCGGAGACGAGTTTGTCCTGATCGACAGCGGGAGGAACGAAGATCTTCCGGAAAAAATCCAGGCTGCGTTCAAAAAACATAACCTGACAGCCGGCAGGCCTTACAGTCTTGGGCTTTCCCTGGGCGTGATCAAGTCCGATGCTGCGGAGCGCAGGCCCATCCACGACTGTATCAAAGCTGCCGATTCACTGATGTACGGGATCAAGGAAAAGAAAAAAACAGGCCGGCGCTGATAAAAGCGGCATGCCTGTCGTTTCAATATGCAAAAAATCATTTTTGCCGAAGGAGCGTGAGGGCGATCGGAAAGCCCTCGTGTTTTAATCTTTCCTGATGGTTGTTTCTCCCTGATCACAGCGGAAGTACACGGTGTCAGGCTGCAGTTCCACCCCGTCCTTGGCAAAAAGCTCATCGATCGTGAGCGGCATATATCCTTCTTCTTCCAGGTAATGAATGATCTGCCGGGCTGATTCCGGTGTATTGTCCTTGGTATCATGGCAGAGGATGATATCTCCGTCGTGGAGTTTTTTCTTTACCTTCTGCATGACTTCAGCAGTCTTGATTCCTCGCCAGTCGTAGGTATCCAGGCTCCACTGGATATAGGACCAGCCGACCTTCGCCTTGATCATGGGCGGATACCGTCCGCCTGGAACGCGGTCGTAGCGGACCGGGATACCGATCGCCCTGATCATGGCCGTGTTGACCTTTTTCGGCATAGCCCGCAGCGCCGCGGGCGTGGATTTCACCACATTGCCGTGATGCCAGTTATGGGAGGCTACGGCATGGCCGTTATCATGCTCCCGCTGGACGAACCACCGGTAATCTTTGATCCGGTTGCCGATTATGAAGAAAGTCGCCCGCGCGCCGGTCTCCATCAGCGAATCCAATACTTTGGATGTGTTTTTTGAAGCACTCGGTCCGTCGTCAAAGGTCAACGCGCAGGTTTTATAGTAGGTCAGGTTATCCGTCTCCATCATCGCGTCTTCCGTCATCAGTGAACGGATTTCCGGATAGTAGAACGGGACCTCCATCAGGGTATGATGCTCCGGATAGAGCACATCCGCCGGATAATGCAGGACGAGCGACATGCCATGGAGCGTGAACTCCGCCTCTTCCAGGGCGGACCGGCCGCACAGTTTTTCCAGAGCAGATGAATCAGGTTCTTCCTCGGGCCAGTAGTCTGTAAGCGTCTGGCGCACCCGGTCGCTCAACAGCTGCCAGATCTCCTCCGAGTCGTCGAACAGGTCCGTCATCAGGATCCGTTCCCCGGTCTCCATATCATACGTCCGGGTCGTAAAACGCTGAGCCTTCACTTCCTGGTGGTAGGTCGTCCTGGACTGGATCAGGAAACTCATCCAGTGCAGTCCTGTCCGGCTGTACCGGATCTCCACGTCAAGACGGCTGTTCTTCTTGCCGCTGTTCTGGGCTTTCTCCAGGTCCGGAGACAGTTCCTCCGCCCACTTCGCGGCAATGCTGTTCACTTCCTCCGACACAACCGGATGGGCCGTTTCCAGCTGCCACAGTTTTACCCGGGAACCGTTGTCCTGCTTTGTCTCTTTTGCAGTGCTGGTCACCCGGTGGCATTCCTGGATAGTCTCAGCGCTTGCCGGGGCAAACAGGCAGCACAACAGGACCGCTGCAACCAGGACGGACAGGAATCTTTCAATCCTCTTCATTGGTCTCCTTCCTGCTTCAGGCGTTCGCTCCGCCAGGGTTCCGGCATGTTCTCCGGATCCGAGTCTTCAAAGGGTTCATAAGCCCTCTGCCCGTACATTTTTTTCATCGCGGTATAATGCGGGTCTACCCGCCAGCCGCCTGCAGTGGAAGTGGATTCCGCGTCGATGTGGCAGTTCGGCAGTGCCTCCTGCAGCATCTTAAGTGTTTCCGCGTCCGGCGAACCGGGATTGTCCCTGTCTGCAAGGTGGATCCAAAGCCGCTGCAAACTCTTAATCTCCGCCAGCGGGGTCAGGTCTTTCACCTTGTTCTTGACCAGGTTCAGGTCCATCAGGTATTTCAGGTCTTTCAGGCAGGAGACATCGGTGATGTTGTTATGGAAGATCTCCAGGTACTCCAGGTGCTTAAGGCTCGCGATCGGCGTAATGTCCGTCACGTCGCAGATGGCGACAATCAGGATCCGGAGTTCAGGCAGATCATAGAGGAAATCCAGCTTTTTGACCGGATTATGCCCGATATCGAGGGCGTACAGATTCCGGCACCAGCTGAGCATGGAGATCTCGTCATAGCTGCACTTTCGGTCACCCTCGGCCCAAAGGGTCGAGAATGCCGTTTCATCCGTACGCATCCGGCGCTTTCCGAAGCGAAACTGGCAGCCGAAACTGACATCCGGGAAAAGCTCATTCAGTTTTTTGAACACCTTCAGGTTCAGCACGTTATTGAACATATCCACCTTTTTCAGGTTGGGGAGCTGACCCAGGAAAGCATAGAACGCGTTCCAGTCCTGTACGGCGGTTTTCCCAAGGTCCACCTCTTCCGCATCTTTGCTCACAGTAATGCTGCGCCAGGTTACTGTTTTCTCATCCGCCAGCGCAGGTGTGAACAACATGCTCAGCAGCATCAGGCAAAACACCAGGGACCCCAGTCTTTTCAGGCTCATGTTCCTTCTCCAATCCCTTCCGGTCATGATGTAACATTATAATGTTTTCTTCCTGCGGGCGCAACTTCTTTCCCGCTCTGTATCCAATGCCTGAATGTTGTAAAAAGGAACAGAAACGACCAATTTCTCGCTTCTCTTTTGGATGAAATAAGAGTATACTGTAAGTGTATGTGTTGTCACCGACCCTCGAAGGAGGTACGTATGACTGATTTCGTCAGCGCATGGAACAAGGATTCTTTTCTGACTTATCCCGTAGGCCCTCTGGGGCTGATCGCAATGCCGGGCACGGAAGAGATCGGCGAAAAGGTCAACAGCTGGCTGAAGAAATGGCAGGACCATGCAGAAGAGTCCGAGCCTGGAGATATGAGAACCACCCCCGGCGTTGAACGCCAGGATTTCCTGATCAACGTCACATGCCCACGCTTTGGAAACGGCGAAGCCAAAGGCATGATCAAGGAGAGCATCCGCGGTTACGATATGTATATTCTCTGTGACCCGGGCGCCTATAACGTTTCATACAGCATGTTCGGCCAAAGGGTCCCGATGAGCCCGGACGAGCATTTTGCCAACCTGAAGCGCATCATTGCCGCCATGGGCGGTAAAGCCAAGCGCGTTACCGTGATCATGCCGATGCTTTACGAAGCCCGGCAGCACCGCCGCGCCTCCCGTGAAAGTCTGGACTGCGCCATGGCCCTTCAGGAGCTGGAGAACATGGGTGTCTCCAACATCATCACCTTTGACGCTCACGACCCCCGTGTGCAGAACGCGATCCCCACGACCGGATTTGAGAGTATCATGCCCAGCTACCAGATCTTCAAGGCCCTGCTGAAAAAGGACAAGACTCTGCGGATTGATAAACAGCACATGATGATCGTCTCCCCGGATGAAGGCGCAATCGACCGCAACATCTTCTACGCCTCCGTCCTGGGGCTGGATATGGGCCTGTTCTACAAACGCCGTGACTATACCCGGATCGTGAACGGACGCAACCCGATCGTTGCCCACGAATACCTGGGTGACAGCGTGGAAGGCAAGGACGTATTCGTCGCAGACGATATGATCTCCAGCGGGGAGAGCGTCATCGACCTGGCCCGGGAACTGAAAAAGCGCAAAGCGAACCGGATCTTTGCCGGCTGTACCTTTGCCCTGTTCACCAATGGGCTGGACAATTTCGAGAAGGCCTACCGGGACGGGATCATCGACCGGGTCATCTCCACCAATCTGACCTACCGGAAACCGGAACTCGCCCAGACGGAGTGGTTCATCGAGGCGGACATGAGCAAGTATATTTCCTACATCATTGCCACCCTGAACCACGACCGGAGTCTGAGCAAGCTCCTGAACCCGTACGACAGGATCCACGCGCTGATCAAACGCTACAACAATGAACAGATGCTTGCCGGCATCCGTCTCGCCTGATTGTTATGGATTTACAAAGGTGCCCCGGGTCTGAAAGCCCGGGGCACTTCCTTTATGCCTGTGTTTACTGTGCCACCGCATCAACGATCGCCAGTTTCACGGTCAAGTCCACATAATCTCCTTCGGAGGAAACTCCGCCGGTCTCATTCACCGTTTCAGGACGGAACACCTTAAGCTTCACCTCATCGCCTTCCTTCAGCTTGCCGAGGATTTCGATCTCCTCTTCCACGCTGGTGATCACCTGGCCATTGATCTCGACCATGATGTCCCCGACCTGGACTCCGGCCGCTTCAGCGGGGCTGTTCTTCTCGACTTCAGCCACATAGACACCGCGGGGCAGCATACCCTTGGTATCGCGGACGGTCTGTACGCTCACGCCCATCCGGGGTTTACCCTTCAGGTCGCCGCCAGTCTCTTCTCCGCTCTCCTCTTTCTTCTCTTCGGTTGCGCCGACTGCCTGTTTGTCCGCCTTCAGCGCTTCGCTGATGACATCCTTCGCTTCATTTATCGGGATACACATACCGATGCTTTCCACGGTAGCATTGCTGCTGTAGCGGGTTCCGATGTACTTCAGAGTCGGGATGCCAACCAGCTGGCCGGCCGTGTTGAACATGCCGCCGCCGCTGTTGCCGCTGTTAATGGCCGCATCGGTCTGGATCATCGTATTGACCACCTTGGTCGCACGTCCGTACTTGTCCGTGGATTCTCCCTCGCCGGGGATCTCACGGTTCAGGCCGGAGACGATGCCGGCAGTCGCGGTACCTGTAAAGCCGATCGCATTACCGATGTTCACGACCCATTCGCCGATCTGCAGCGCGTCGCTGTCACCCAGTTCCACCGGATCAAGCGGCAGACCCGGAACGTAGAGGACCGCAACATCCTTATCCTCATCAAAAGCAACGACCGTTGCGTCGTAGAGGTTATCCTCGTCTCCGTCAATGGAGATCTTCAGAGAGTGGGAGTTCTCCACCACATGATAGTTGGTCAGTACGTATTCCTTTTCAACCACCACGCCGGAGCCGCTGCCGTACTTGACTTCACGGGAGGAATCGGGATCTTTGCGGCCGTTTCCGTTGCCATAGCCGCCATAACCGTTGCCGTAGCCATTGCCGAAGCCGAAATAGCTCCACGGGAACATGTCGTAGCTGTCATAGCCGTTGTTATAACTGTTCACGATCTGGTAGTTGTTCACGCCAACCACACTGTTGCGTACCTTGGCGATCGCTTCCGTGAACGGAGATGTCAGTACGACGGTCTGCTCATCCGCAGTCGCTGCCGGAATCGTTGTCCCGATCATCGTACCCGCCATAACGCATACCAGCGCCAGCGCGATGATCCCCAGGACTTTTTTATTCATGCTCTTTCTCATCTCAAAAACCTCCTTTCGGTTTTCGAGGCGAGTATATCAACGCATTTTGACAGGAATATGAACGCAATGTAAACAAGTCATCCCAGTCCCTTTTCCGCCAGCCCGGTGTTGTAAAGAAACTCACCGGCCCAGTAGATCATCCCGGCAATCGTCTCCACCTGTTTTCCCTCGAAGAAGAAGCAGACACGCTTCAGCCCGGTATTCCGGCAGAGTGTGTTGACCATGCTGTAGCAGATCAGGATCTCCGTATCCGGTCCCAGTTCCTGGATTTCGGAGCGGAAGCCTTCGCTCAGGTTCACCAGCAGCGTATCGCCTTCCGCCCGGATACCGAGGATGTCATCTTCCCGGACATTTTCCGGCAGCGTTGCCACGATACCTTCCGCCTGTTCCCTTCCGTCCGGGCCTTCCATCAACGCGCACAACTGTGCCCGCGGATTGTCTGCCAGCTGCCGTTCAACCGGCCGCTCGCATTCGCACAGGATGCCGTTCCGGGCAAAATAGACCGTCGTGCTGCCCATCAGGAAAGAAGATACCGCACTCCTTTTAACCAGGCCGCCCAACGCGGTGACCGTTTCAAAATGCCTTGTATGGAGCTCCGTGATGGGTTTATCCCCGATGCGGACGCATACCGCGGCGATCCCGGGTATAAATGTCGTTAGCGTATACGTCAGCGCCGCGACCGTACAGGCAAGGTCTGCCCCTCCGGCCGTGATCCGTTCCTCCGCATCCTCCGCCAGGCTCAGTGTGATCAGGCGGCCGCCTTCCTCGAGCTCGCTGGTCACCGGATCATGCAGCAGCAATTCGCTCAATTCCGGGAATCCCTGGCCACCGGTCGTGCTCTTTCGTACCGAACTCACCGCGTTGATCAGTCCCATCGCCAGCTGTTGCGGCGTCTGCCCTTCAAAACTGACCAGGCGCGTGGCGCAGGCGATCCCCCGCCCGTCCGCCAGCGGGTAGTACAGCGTTGTCAGCGTGCTCAGCGGTGTCTTGCTGAGATCTTCTCCCAGCGGTGTGCGCTTGGCTTCCATCTGTTCCCAGAGCACCGGCAGGTTCTCACCGGGATGTGCAGTCAGCGTGCCCATAGGCAAGTTTCCCGTAATGTCCAGGCCGACGCTCTGGTCCGCCGTCAGGATATTGACGCTGTTGATCTCTTTCACTTCACACAGCGTTGTCGCAAGCGCCAGGCAGTTTTTGTAATAATCCCGGAGGCTCAGCTGAAGTGCCGAAGAAGTCAGGTTGACTGTGCAGACGCCACCGCTGACTTCGACCGGATGATCCCCGTACAGATCCAGCGCCTTGTTTCCACCGAGCTTTCTTGTCTCTTCGTCGCCGGGAAATTCAATCAGGCTGCGCACAAGCATCTCCGCCGTATCGCTCAGGTTGGCCGGGTCCAGGTTGGTACTCCTGGAGATCAGACCAAGATCGTCACGTCCCGGGAGATAGATCCTGTATTCTCCGCCTTCTGCAATCACCTCATCCTGGTCCGGTGCGATGTACCGCGTTTCAGCCGGTGGCAGTGTCGGTGCCGGCTGCCGGTCCTCCTCGCGTTTTCCGGAGCACCCGGGCAGTACGGTCAGGCAGCAGAGTGCCAGCAGCAGACACATTCCTTTCCTGCCCATCACTCCACTCCCTCCCGGGGAAAGGATACCACGAACTCAGAACCGCTGTCCGGTTCACTGTGAACGGATATCGTCCCGCCGTGCATCTTAACCATCTGCCGGACAATGCTCAGGCCCAGGCCGGTCCCGCCGGTCTCGCGGCTCCTTGCCTTATCCACCCTGTAAAAGCGTTCAAAGATATGCTCCTGGTCCTCCTCCGGAATACCGATCCCATTGTCGTGCACACGCCAGACAAGTTCCCCGTTCTCCTCTCTCAGGGAAACATGGATCCTTCCCTGCTCGGGTGTATACTTGATCGCGTTGTCCATCAAGTTATACAGGATCTGGTTCAGTTTGATCCGGTCTCCGACCAGTCTCAGGCCGGGCTCGATCTCATCCGTCAGCTGCTGTCCCTTCTTCTCCGCAGCAGGAAGCAGGAGATGCACCGTTTCCTGCGTCAGTTCACTCATATCGACCGTCTCACGGGTCATCTCATCCTTGTTGTCCATCCGTGTGAGCACCAGCAGATCCGTGATGATCCCGGTCAGCCGGTCGATCTCATGGTTCATGTCGTGCATGAACTCCTCGCGGAGATCCGTAGGCATATCCGGCTGGTACATCATGGTCTCCAGCATGATCTTCATCGTCGCCAGCGGTGTCTTCAGTTCATGGCTCGCATTGGAAACAAACTGATTCCTGGTCTTGTCCAGGCTTTCCAGCTGGGCAGCCATTGTATTGTAGTTTTCCGCCAGTTCACGCAATTCTCCGCTGCCGCTGACGGGTACACGAACGCTCAGGTCGCCCTTTCCCATCCTTCTCATCGTGCGGCTCAGGGCGGTGATCGGTTTGGTCAGGACCTGGCTCAGGACCAGGGCCAGTATAAGCGCCGCGACTGCGATGATTGCGAACACGCTCAGCAGCCTCCAGCGGACCGTGCCCATGGAATCCATCATGCTTTGCACCCGGCTCACGAACAGAGCAACTCCGATCCGCCCCTGGAATCCGGTCATCTCATGCGCACTGTACGCCAGGTAATCGGCATTCTTCTCGCCGTTCATCTCTTCGACGACTGCCTTGCCGGGAGAATGGATCCCATAGGCATCCGCCTGATGCCCCGTCAAAACCTGCAGCGCTTCATCCACCTGGATTCGCTGGCCGCAAAGTGTCTGGAAGGTATCATACTGGATCTTTCCGTCCATGTCGATCAGCATCAGCCGGCCGTTCATGGATACCGCGCTCTCCTCCAGAAGCTCGTTCAGTTCTTCCACCGACACAGACTGAAAGAGCGGAGCTGCAGAAGTCGCCAGCTTCTCAGTCAGCAGGCTGTCCTCCCGGGTCCGCTGTTCAAACAGATAATCACTGACCTGCCCGGTCAGCGTTGTCGCGGCAACAAAAAAAGACAGGCCCACAATGACAAAAAAGGCCAGCAGGATCTTCCACCTGATGCTGGCCCAGAATGCCTGTTTAGTCCTGATCCGTGAAATAGTAACCAACTCCCCATTTGGTAAAGATGAATTCAGGCTTCGAAGTATCCCGTTCAATCTTTTCCCTCAGGCGGCGAATATGTACGTCCACCGTACGGGCATCGCCCGCGTAATCATATTTCCAGACCGTCTCCAGCATCTGCTCCCGGCTGAAAACGGTTCCCCGATTCGTCACAAACATCTGAAGCAGGTCAAACTCCTTGGCGGTCAGCTTGATATCCTTTCCGCCGAGGGTTACGCTGCGCTTAATCAGGTTTACTTCCATGTCATGAACGCGGATTACGCGGTGCTCCTGCTGCTGTACGCTGCCGGAGACACGGCGGAGGATCGTCTTGATTCTTGCTTTGACTTCAAGGATATTGAAGGGTTTGGTCATGTAGTCGTCCGCACCGTATTCCAGGCCAAGGATCTTGTCCATATCTTCACCCTTGGCGGTCAGCATGATGATCGGCACGTCGCTGTGCTCCCGGATCCGCTGGCATACGGCGATGCCGTCAAGCTTGGGCAGCATGACGTCCAGCAGGATCAGGTCGAAGGCGGATGAATCGAATTTGGCCAGCGCCTCTTCCCCGTCCATGGCACTGTCCGTTTCGTATCCTTCCTGTTCCAGGGTATATTTCAAGCCTTTCAGGATCAAAGGCTCGTCGTCGACCAACAGGATCCTTTTACCCACCGATAACACCCTTTCGTAACCAATACTGTACAAATTGTATAATAATTATGCAAAAAAAGCAAGGGTTTGTTACGAATGGATACAGGTTTGTAACGAAAACGGGAACCGTTTCTCAACGGTTCCCGTTTGGATATGGCTGATAAACGATACTGCGTTTACTCGTAGGAAACACTGGCACCCTTTTCGCCGTAAGGCATCAGGATGATCAGCGTACGCCCGCGCTGCATCTCAATCTCGTTGCCGTCCTCGCCGTAGAAAACGGTCCGGCTCGTCAGATCCTTGCGCTCCCAGACGCCGGCGATATGCTTTCCACCCATGAAGTAGTCCGCATTGCCGGAGCCGATCAGTTTCGGATTTGGACGGGTGAAGTTGATCCACTGGTAATCAACCTGCTGGATGATTACGTTGTTGAACGTGATGGGATCTCCGGCTTCCATACCTTCAATCACAACGCCAAGGCCCTTGACGTTCCGGCCGTCTCCCTGAACCTTTTTCACGACAGGATTAATCAGGGTGTTTGTCCTGTAGGGCAGATCCTCGCCCTTGGCCGGTTTCACATAGCGGATATAGGCATTGGTGGAAGCATCGTACTCCAGGCGGCTGTCCGTATTGTTCTCATTGCCGAACTTGACATAGACGAACTTGCCGCTGTCCCCGGCTGCAGGGATGTCGTCCGTGAACTTCCAGGCGTGATTGGCCGGCACATGATCCTTCGGGATGATATCCGTCAGCAGACCGGTCAGGTTGAAGATCTCCGTATTGGCACCGCTGTACTTTTTGCCGCTCTTGTCAAAAACCCGGAATACATAGGGACCCCACGGCTTGGTCTGCCCAAGGTCGCCGACGTAGACGATACCGGGATCTTCTGCTGTCCGCTTGCCGGTTGGATCCGGCAGACCGTTTGCCTTCCAGACATCCGGAACATCAGTCACCGCGTAATTCCAGCCGGAAGTTACAAATGCGGCTTCCCATTCCGCCCGGTACAGCGCGTGCTGAATACGGGTGCTGCGGACAAAGCCCACAAAGTCCGGAATGATATCGGAGAACACATAGGTCATACGGGACTCGCCGCCGCCCTTCTTCTGGAGAGCTTCATATACCACGTCAGCATAGATGCCGTTGAGCGGGGCATTGCGATAATTCTTGATCTTGGAGGAGCTCCCCAGACCGTTATCCGCGTTGGAAACCTGGACCAGGATCGGCTGGTACTCACCGGTTGCGGCGAGGCCCAGGAATCCGCCGGGCACTTCGATCTCCATCAGATTCCGGCCGGTGGTCGGGCTGACCAGGTCATCCACCTCGTTCAGGCCGGCTTCATTGATCTTGATCTTCCGTTCGGCCAGACCGTCAATCTGTTTTCCGTCAGCAAAAGCGGCTGTCACGCTCAGCAGCATGATCAGCGCCAGGACCAAGCTCAGTGTTCTTTTCATGAAGGTGTATCCTCCTGTGTGCTGTATTTTCCAAAACCCGATATATAGTAGCACAGGACCCGAAGGATGTCAACTTATGGTAGTTCTGCCATTGCATTTTTTTATAGTCCCTTCTATAATAGACTTATGTATTCCTGACGGCTC
>CADBEB010000004.1 GCA_902793605.1 uncultured Eubacteriales bacterium | reverse complement strand
CTGGACGCCGGCTGTGAAGGTCGGTGCGGCGGATCCCTCCGCCAGGGCGGCGCTTGCCGCGACGGTTACCATCAGGGTCAGAGCCAGCAGGGTTGCAAGCACTCTCTTCATCGTTGTGTCCTCCTCTTTTTTCTCTCATTATTTTCTTTATTTAATTGCGCCGGCCTGCTCAGTGGCCCGACATCTGTTTATACGCTCGCCGGAAAGCAGGTGGCAGCAAAAAAACCAAAATTCTCAAATAAACTCATTTTCCATGTTAAATGCAACCGTCAAGTTGCGTTTGCTTTGTCAGATCAACCGGTCGTGTTAATTCTGAAAACTATGATACGATAAATTCGTCACTGTACTGTCGTTATCCTCTTTATGCCATTAAACTATTTTCATTGATACAGAATTGAACCCGCATTTCATATCCTCGATAAATATCAATTCGTTGAATCAGTCCGGCAATAATCATCTTCTGAATATTCTGTAAAAAAACACCGGCAGTTTCAACGTAAGCTTTAGCCGGGCCTCTGCAGAATTAATGATATCAGGATCAGGGCAGGAGCACTCGGGCGATATGAAGGGTTATTTGCCCGGGCTATTGATTCGTGCAGTAACATCCTTTATAATGTGTCAGAGTTCAACGGAGAGCGGAGAGTGCACCACGCGGCGCATAAATAATGAAACATTTATGTCTGAACAGTCCCTGATCAGCCACCTGTTGTTTGAGAAGGCCACCGACATCAGCTTCTGTGTGGGCATAGCCATCAACCCTGCCTACCGGAATCCGAACCTACCCATCAACTTCAACATCAAGATGAGCCTGGTGCAGGAGCTGTCGGAGGCGCTCAGGAAGATGGGCAAGCGCATCAGAGACGGCTATTTCTGAGAACGTGGATCACGGCCTCCCCGATGGGGCTGAAAGGAGTTATTTCCATGAAAGCAATCGGCAAAATCTGGAACGGGACCTCTCTGATCGTCAAAATACTGATTGGTCTGGCGCTCGGTACCTTTTTCGGGCTTCTGACGCCGCAGGCCACCTTCCTCACCATTCTGGGCGATCTGTTTGTCGGCGCGCTGAAGGGTATCGCACCTTTGCTGGTCTTCGTGCTGGTTATCAGCTCCCTGGCCAACGCCGCCGGCAGTATCGGTAAGCGCTTCACGACGGTGATCGCACTGTATCTGGCGAGCACGTTGATCGCGTCTGTCATAGCCGTGATCGCCAGTTTCCTCTTCCCCATGACCATCAAACTGGCCACCGGCGAGATCGGTTCCACGCCTCCCAGTGGGCTCCTGGAAATCTTTGAGTCCATCCTGGGCAATATCGTACAGAATCCCATCACAGCCATCGGCAGCGCCAACTATGTCGGCGTGCTGGCCTGGGCGGTGATGCTGGGGCTTGCGTTCAAGGCCTTCGCCTCCCCGAATCTCAAGCTCTCCCTGCAGAATATCTCCGACACCGTGTCCCAGGTTGTCCGCTGGATCATCGGGCTGGCGCCCTTCGGCATACTCGGTCTGGTGTTCACGGCGGTTTCCACCAGCGGTTTGTCCATCTTCGTGGATTACGGCAGGCTACTGCTTCTGCTCGTTGGAACAATGGCTTTCGTGACCCTGGTCAGCAATCCCCTCATCGTGGGCCTGATCCTTCGCCGCAACCCTTATCCGCTGGTGTTCAAATGCCTGCGGGAGAGCGGTATTACCGCTTTCTTCACCAGAAGCTCTGCCGCCAATATTCCTGTCAACATGTCCCTGTGCGAGCGGCTCGGCCTGGACAAGGATTTCTATTCCGTATCGATCCCTCTGGGCGCGACCATCAACATGGACGGCGCCGCCGTGGTCATCACCATCATGACGCTGGCAGCGGCGCATACGCTGGGCGTCAGCGTATCCTTTGTCAGCGCGATTGTTCTGAGCATCCTGGCTACCCTGGGTGCCTGCGGCACTTCGGGTGTGGCCGGCGGATCCCTGCTGCTGATCCCGATGGCCTGCTCCATGTTCGGAATCAACAATGATATCGCCATGCAGGTGGTGGCGGTGGGCTTCATCATCAGCGTCATCCAGGATTCCTGCGAAACGGCCATCAACTCCTCCGGCGACGTGCTGTTTACCGCCACCGCGGAATTCCGTGAGTGGATCAAGGAAGGCCGGAAGCTTCCCCTGTGAGCGTCCGTCCGACGTCCGGCGGAATACGCGGCGTTCAACGAAGGAGAGAGGATCCGGCCTTTCTTGAAGAGATTATTGATAAGGAAGGGGAAACCGTCTGGAAGGGGTTCTCCTACAGTACCGGCTCGCGTACCGCGCGCATCAACGTCCTCTCAAACCCTTTGGGGTCAACTGCCCAGATAGGCTTTGCGGACGTCGTCGTTCTGCAGCAGATCCGAGGCGTCGCCGGACATGGAGATGGCGCCGGTCTCGAGGACATAGGCCCGGTTGGCGACGGATAGCGCCATCTGGGCGTTCTGCTCGACAAGGAGGATGGTGACGCCGGAGGCGTGCATCTCCTCAATAATGCCGAAGATCTGGTCGACGAGGATCGGAGCAAGGCCCATGGAGGGCTCATCCAGCATAAGCAACTTCGGGCGGCTCATGAGCGCACGGGCCATGGCGAGCATCTGCTGCTCGCCTCCGGAAAGCGTTCCGCCGATCTGCTTTTCGCGCTCCTTTAGGCGGGGGAAGCGGCCGAAGACATCCTCCAGGGAAGCTTCGATCTCTTCCCTGGGCCGGCTGTAAGCGCCCATCTCGAGGTTTTCCCGGACGGTCATCTGCTGGAAGATGCGGCGGCCTTCGGGGCAGAGGCTGAGGCCCTTGAAGACCATCTTCGAGGCGGCGGTGCCGTCGACGGGGACGCCGCCGAGGACGATGGAGCCCTGGCGGGGCTTCAGGAGGCCGGCAACGGTGTTCAGGGTGGTGGACTTGCCGGCGCCGTTGGCGCCGATGAGGGTCACGATCTCCCCTTCATGCACTTCCAGGGAGATGCCCTTGACTGCGTGGATGGCGCCGTAGTAAACGTGCAGGTCCTTCACCTTGAGAAGGGGCAGGCTCTGATCGGAGGTGACGGCAGGATTTTTGATTTCACTCATAGTTACCCCTCCTTTTTCTTGCCCAGATAGGCTTCGATGACGGCGGGGTTCGCCTGGATCTCATCGGCGGTGCCCTTGGCGATGATCTTGCCGAAGTTCAGGACGCAAATGCCTTCGCACACGCCCATGACCAGGCTCATATCATGCTCGATGAGGAGGATCGCGATCTGGAACTGGTCCCGGATCTTCGCGATGTTCTCCATGAGCTCCTCGGTCTCGTGCGGGTTCATGCCGGCGGCCGGCTCATCCAGAAGGAGGAGCTTCGGATCCGTCGCGAGGGCCCGGACGATCTCCAGGCGGCGCTGGGCACCGTAGGGCAGGCTGCCGGCGGTTTCATCCGCCAGATCCTGCATACCGAAGATATCCAGGAGCTCCATGGCCCGCTTATGCTGGTGCTTTTCCTGCTTCCAGTAACGCGGGAGGCGGAGGATGCCGGTGAACATATCATACTTGATCTGGTTATGCAGGCCGATGCGCACGTTCTCTTCCACAGTCATCTTATCGAAAAGGCGGATATTCTGGAAGGTCCGGGCGATGCCCAGGCGGGAAGCCTGGACGATGGACATGCCATGCAGGTCCTGGCCGTTGACGAGGACCGCGCCTGAGGTGGGCTCGTACACCTTGGTGAGGAGATTGAAGACAGTGGTCTTCCCGGCGCCGTTGGGGCCGATGAGGCCGGCGATCTCCGTTTTGCCGATGGTGAGGTTGAAATCGTCCACGGCCTTGAGGCCGCCGAATTCGATACCAAGGTGGCGGGTCTCCATAACCGGGATCTCATTCACATCACGCTCGGGGACGATGGAATGGGAAGGCACGGGGACCATTTTGGTATCGGAGCGGTGCTTCTTCTTCTGTGTCATTTGACGTCACCTCCTCCGGCGGTTTCCCGGCGGTCCTTATGGAAAAGCTTTTTCACGGGGGCAAAGAGACGGTCCGCGATGGCGCGGGTGGTCGGGTTGTTGGTAAAGATCATAACCAGGATCAGCACGACTGCATAAACCAGCATCCGGTAATCCGCAAACTCCCGGAGGACCTCCGGCAGGACGGTCAGGAAGGTGGCGGAGATGATGGATCCCAGGACGTTGCCCAGGCCGCCAAGCACCACGAAGACCAGCACATTGATGGACTGGTTGAAGGTGAATTGGGTCGGGACGACGGTCGATGAATTCAGGCCATAGAGCGCGCCGGCCATTCCGGCGAGCACGGCGGCTGTGACGAAGGCCATCATCTTGTACTTGGTGACGGAAACGCCCATGGACTCCGCGGCGATGCGGTTGTCCCGGGTGGCCTGGATCGCGCGCCCGGCACGGGAATTGACCAGATTCAGGACGACGAGGAGGGTGATCAGGATGAGCACGAAGCCCACCTCGAAGGTGGAGATCGGCTTGATCTTGACCGCACCCTTGGCGCCGTCCACGAGCATGGTGACGTTTGCCGGCATCTCCTTGTTCAGGAAGGCAAAATGCAGATTCCCGTCCGCGGTGCCGATATACAGGACGTTGACCAGGTTTCGGATGATCTCGCCGAAAGCGAGGGTCACGATGGCCAGGTAGTCGCCCCGGAGGCGGAGGACGGGGATGCCGATGAGCACGCCGAAGATTCCGGCGAGGATGCCGCCGGCGAGAATCGTGAGCACCAGGCGCAGGATGGGATCCTGCATATCAAAGGCCGCCACGAGCCAGCCGCTGACGACGGCGCCGGTATAGGCGCCGATGCTCATGAAGCCGGCGTGGCCGAGGCTGAGTTCTCCCGAGAAGCCGATGACCAGGTTCAGGGAGACAGCCATGATGATCCAGGCGCAGATGGGCACCAGCTGACCCTTGAGGGAGCGGCTGATGGCCTTGGCGGCGATCATGTTCTCCAGGATGATGAAGGCGCCGATCACGAGGCCGAAGGTGACCAGGTTGTAGATGAGGCGTTTGCGCTTTGCTTTCGTCATATTCCCCACCTCACACTTTCTCACGCATGGGCTTGCCCAGCAGTCCGGCCGGCTTGACCAGCAGGACGATGATCAGCACCGCGAAGACGATCGCATCCCCCAGCTCAGTGGAGATATAGGCTTTGCCGAAGATCTCGATGACACCGAGCAGGATGCCGCCAAGCATGGCCCCGGGGATCGAACCGATGCCGCCGAAAACGGCGGCGGTGAAGGCCTTGATACCCGGCATGGAGCCGGTGGTCGGCTGCAGGATCGGATAGGAGGAGCAGAGCAGGATGCCGGCGATGGCCGCCAGCGCGCTGCCGATGGCGAAGGTGAGGGAGATGGTCCGGTTGACGTTGATCCCCATCAGCTCCGCGGCGCCCCGGTCCTCCGACACGCAGCGCATGGCCTTGCCCAGCTTTGTTCGGGAGGTGAAGAGGGTCAGGCCCACCATGATGACCACGTTGGCCAGGATGGTAATGATGGCGGCGGTGGAGATGTTCAGCTGACCCAGGCGGATGCTGCTGCCGTTGATGAAGGTGGTGGGGAAGGACTTGGGATTGGCTCCCCAGATCATCAGGGCGATATTCTGCAGCAGGTAGCTCATGCCGATAGCAGTGATCAGAACGGCAAGGGAGGTCGCCTGGCGGAGCGGGCGGTAGGCAAGCCCCTCGATGGTGATGCCCAGGCAGGTGCAGAACAGCATGGCGACCACAAAGGCCAGCACCGGGGGCAGGCCCCAGTACTGCAGGCCGCAGAAGGCGATATAGGCGCCGACCATGATGACGTCGCCATGGGCGAAGTTCAGCATCCGGGCGATGCCGTAGACCATGGTGTAGCCGAGGGCGATGATCGCGTAGATGCTGCCCAGGCTGAGACCGTTGATCAGATTATCAAGAAAAATCATAAAAACTCCTAATTAGCGAAACCGGTCCTGAAAGAGGACCGGTCCGCAAAAGTGCGCTTACGGGATCAATTACTTGAAGACGTATACGCCGTTCTCGATGGTGGCGGCCATGGGCGTCTTAGTGACGGCGCCGGACTCGTCCCAGGTCATGGAACCGGTGATACCGTCGACCTTGATCTCCTTCATGGCGGCGATCAGCAGCTCACAGGCTTCCTCGGGCGTGGTCTCGGCGGTGATGCCGGCCTTTTCGGCGGCGGCGACCAGGATGTAGATGCCGTCATAGGAGTCCGCAGCGAACTGGATGGGGGTCTCACCGAACTTGTCCTGATAGAGCTTGACGAAGTTTGCGACCTTGGGATCCTCGGAGGTGGCGACGAAGGGGGTCAGCAGCATGACGCCCTCGGCCAGGGAGGTATCGAAGCCTTCCACGGATAGGATACCGTCCATGCCGTCCACGCCGAAGAAGATGGGCTTGTAGTTCTTGTCAGCCGCGGTCTTCAGGATCAGGGAAGCGGGGGTGTAGTACATGGGCAGGAAGACGATCTCAGCGCCGGCTTCCTGGGCCTTGCCGACCTGGACGGTGAAGTCCGTGGTCTCATCGGTGAAGGTTTCCTCGCTGACGATCTCCAGGCCGAGCTCCGCACCCTTCTCGACGAAGGTATCACGGATGCCGGTGGAATACACGTCGGCGTTGTTGTAGATCACGGCGACCTTGGTGCCCAGCTTGTTCTCAGCGATGTACTGAGCGGAAGCGGCGCCCTGGTTCGGGTCGGTGAAGCAAACCTGGAAGACGTTGTCTTTGTCTTCGATGACAGCGGTGGAAGAAGCGGAGGGGGTCAGGAAGAATACGCGGTCGGTATATCCCTGGGCACCGGCGGCTTCGCAGGGCTTGGAGGTGGTGGTGCCGATGATCATCTGAGCACCGGCATCCAGCGCGGCGTTGTAGGCGTTGATGACCTTTTCCACGTTGTGCTCGTCATCTTCGTCGATCAGTTCGATCCTGTACTTTCCGCCGGCGGCGTTGATCTCATCGACGGCGATCTGGGCGCCGCGGCTGGTGGCGATACCGTACAGGGCGGCAGGACCGGTCAGCGGGCCGATATGGGCGATCTTCAGGGTAATGGCCTCCTCCGCAAAGGCGGAGCAGACGGTCAGCGCCAGAACCAGCGCCAAGGCCAGTGCGATCAGCTTTTTCATGGTTGTTTCCTCCTCAATAAATAAGGTAAGCAAAGCATAGAAACTTTGTAGCGTCCATTATACACCGGAATCTCAATGAGTAAAGGCTTTGGAAATGTTTCTTCGTTGTTTTTTCAGTTTGGTAAAAGTTCAGTAAAAGTCATAATTCGGAATGATGGGATACTGAAGACTGGGAACGGTACGGGAAAGACGGGTTCCGGAAGGGGCGAAAACCTTGACATAAGAGGACTTTGACTATAGAATAATATAGATATCCTGTATTGATCCATATTGACGTATCCGTCCGGGATTCCGACGGAGGACGGAGGAAGGGGGAAGGAGCCTACGGGCTCTGAGACAATATGATCAGAAAACGCTTGCTGCTTGCTTTGGTGCTGGGGATCGCGCTGGTACTGCTGTGCGCTTCCGCGGCGCTCGCGGATGACCCGATGAAGGTTTCCATGGAGCTGAGCACCAACAAGTTCAGTGCGCCGAGGTCGATCACGGTGTCCATCACGGTGACCAACGTCGGTGACGTTGATATGCCCAGCCCGGTGACGCTGTACTACCCCAGCGGCAAGAAGGTCGAAGAGTTCGGCTCGCCCACGCTGGCCGTCGGCGCGAGCAAGAACTGGTCCGGCCAGTGGACCGTGACCCAGAAGGAGCTGGAAGCGGGCAAGATCACCTTCAAGATCAAATACTCCGTTTACAGCGACGAGGTGGACGAGAACGGGGAAAACACGCTTGTCAACAAGACCAAGAACTTCTCCAAGAAGATCCAGTACACTGGCGCCGATCCGGAGCTCGAGATCGAACGCACCATCATGCCGCAGACTGCCCAGAAGGGGCAGGAAGTCAGCGTGACCTATGAGATCACCAACGTAGGCCCGGTGGACGTAAGCGGCATAACGATCAAGGAAAACACCACCATCTCCACCAAGAGCGGGACGATTGATTCGATCGCCGCGGGAGAAACGGGGAAATATACCTTTACAGCCGTGATGGGCACGAAGGACCTGACCAGTAACGCCACGATCTCCTATAAGGCCGGCGGGAAGACCTTCACCTCGAAGGTGGACAGCGCGACGGTCAAGTACGGCGAGGTCAAACTTTCCGCCACGCTGACGGCGGACAAGAAGGGCGGCGCGCCCGGCGACACGGTGAAGCTGACCCTGAAACTGAAGAACTCCGGCACGACGGATTTCACGAACGTGA
The DNA here is from genome assembly GCA_902793605.1 of uncultured Eubacteriales bacterium. Lineage (GTDB taxonomy): Bacteria > Bacillota > Clostridia > Christensenellales > Aristaeellaceae > Aristaeella. The sequence goes on along the minus strand of CADBEB010000004.1, from coordinate 105,818 downwards.
CGGCAACGGACGCCGCGCTGGGGACCGTGTTCAGCAACGAAAAGGTGCCGGCAGGCGAGACCCTGGCCCTGGAAAAGGAACTGACGATCACCGAGACGCAGGACATCCAGTTTACGGTCAAGGGCGAGGACGGCACAGGGAAGGAAGTGGAAACGGCGACCGGCCGGATCAACGTGATCGCCACCGACCCGACGCAGCAGATTGTCCTGAACCTCGAGGCATCCGCCGACCGGGACAAGGTATACAAGCTGCCGGGAACGGTCCGGTTCTCCTTCGTGCTGCACAACGACAGCGCGGTGGAAGTCAAAAATGTGACAGTGAAAGCGGTGGAGACGCCCCTGTACAGCGTGGAGAGCATTCCGGCGGGTGAGAGCGTGTCCTTCATCCGGGATACGGAAGTCAGCATGGCGGGCAGCTACCAGTTCACAGCGAGCTGCAAGGATGTGCTGGGACAGACGCTGAACTTCGACAGCAACGCGATCCCGATCGCCTATGCGGAGCCCACGCCGGTGCCGACCGAGGCGCCACTGGTGACCCCGCCGGCCCCGGCGACCGAGCCGCTGCCGACCGACCAGCCGGAACCCGAATGGCTGGATCAGGCGGAGGGTGTTGCCGGTATCGCGAAGTGGATCCTGGCCGGCGTCGGCGGCCTGCTGCTGCTCCTGTTGCTGATCGGCGCGGTACGCCGCGGCAAGAGCCGGAGCGATTCAAAGAAGGCTATGGACCACCTGGAAGGCGCGACCTATCGCGACTACGGCACGAAGCCGAAGCACCGCCGGAGCGAGATCAACAACGGTGGAACGGAAGCAGACCATGCGGCCGCGGCGGAGAACGAGAATTCAGCCCACAGCAGCGAGCTGATGGCAGAAACGCTGAAGCGGCTGTATGACGAGAAAGCGCCGGAGCAGACCGTGAAGGAAGCGGCGGAAGTCGTGACCGAGGTCGCCGACAAGGCGGCGGAGGAAGCGGCCGCGCCGGCGGCGGAAACCGCGGAGAAGGCGGCGGAGGTTTCGCCGGAGACGGCGGAAGCCGTGAAGGAAGCACTGCAGGCCCGGGCGGAGGAAACGACCGGAAGGCGCAGGAGAAGTAAAGGCTGAAAGGATAACAAATAATGGATAACAAACAGATCTACAAGGCGACACTGTGTTTCTCGATCCGGCGGGTGCTGTGGGATTTGCTGGCACTGCTGGTGTGGGCCGGGGTGATGGCCCTGGGGTTCTTCATCGCGGAGAAGGCGGCGGATAAAGGCCTGATCGGCTTGGCGATCGGCGGCGTCATCGGCCTGATCGCGCTGGTTTTCTTCCTGCGCTGGCTGTCCTACAAGTATAAAGCCGGGCAGATCGCCATGATGACCAAAGGCATCACCGAGGGCGAGCTTCCCCAGGATGTCATGGGAGAAGGTCAGAAGATCGTGAAGGAACGGTTTGCCACGGTCGCGGCGTTCTTTGCGGTAACCCGGGTGATCAAGGCGATCTTCAACCAGCTGGGCCGCGGCATCAGTGCGGCCGGGCGGGCGATCGGCGGCGACACCGGCGGAACCGCAGGCGATGTCATCAGCTCCGTGATCCAGGTGATCGTTTCCTACCTGTGCGACTGCTGCCTGGGCTGGGTCTTCTACCGGAAGGACGTGAAGGCGACCAAGGCGACCTGCGAAGGCGCGGTGCTTTTCTTCAAGCACGGGAAGACCTTCTTCAAGAACATGGGACGGGTGTTCGGCATGGGCCTGGCTACGCTGGCGGTCATCGGCGGCGCGTTCGCCGGGATCTTCTATCTGATTGCCTCCCGGTTTCCGGCCGTGTTTGATCGGCTGTACGTGGAACTGGCAGAATCGAGTACGAAGATGCCTGAATGGCTGAACAGCCCGACGATCCTGATGATCGCCGCGTCGGTCATCGGCGGCCTTATCGTATGGGCTTTCTTCCATTCCCTGTTCATCCGGCCTTTCGTGCTGGTCGGTGTGCTGCGGAACTACATCCAGAGCGGCATCAACGATATCCCGACGGAAGAGTCGTTTGCGGTGCTGGACGGGAAGAGTGAGAAGTTTAAGAAGCTGCATCAGGAAGCAGCATAAGGTTGGCGGCTTTCCGATCGCCTGTCTTCGGACAAATGATTGTTTTTTGCCTCGGTTTCGTAATGAGACCGAGGTTTTAATGTGAGGGCTTTCCGATCGCCCCCGCGCCCCTTCGGCCGGTCGCTTTGAGAGTTGAAACCGGGGCTTTGTTATGCTTGCACCGGAGAGCCAAAAAGTGGTATACTATAATGTAATGTTATGCACATAAGGAGACACGGATGCTGGAATTTTTGAAGAAGGCGCTGGGGAACGGAAACGATGCCCAGCTGAAGAAACTGAATAAGCCCGTCGAAGCCGTGATGGCGCTCGAGGATGAATACAGGAAGCTGACGGACGAACAGCTGCAGGCGAAGACTGCTGAATTCCGCGAGCGGCTGAACAAAGGCGAAACGGAAGACGACCTGCTGCCCGAAGCGTTCGCGACGGTGCGCGAAGCGGCGGACCGGGTACTGGGCATGCGGCCCTACCGGGTGCAGGTGCTGGGCGGCATTGTGCTGCACCAGGGCCGGATCGCGGAGATGAAGACCGGTGAAGGCAAGACGCTGGTTTCCACGATGCCCGCGTATCTGAACGCCCTGCGGGGCGAAGGCGTCCACATCGTGACGGTGAACGACTACCTGGCCCGGCGCGACAGCGAATGGATGGGAAAGGTGCACCGCTTCCTGGGCCTGAGCGTCGGCCTGATCGTGCACGACCTGGATTCCGCGGAGCGGCAGAAGGCCTATGCCTGCGACATCACCTACGGGACGAACAATGAGCTGGGATTCGACTACCTGCGGGATAACATGGTGATCCGGCAGAGCAACCTGGTGCAGCGGGGACATGCATTCGCCATCGTGGACGAAGTGGACTCGATCCTGATCGACGAGGCGAGGACGCCCCTGATCATCTCCGGCCAGGGAGAAAAGAGTACGGAGCTGTACGACCGGGTGGACGCTGTGGTGCGGACGATGAAGCCCGGGGTTCACTTCGAGGTGGAAGAGAAGAAGAAGGCCGTGACCCTGACGGATGACGGCGCCCGGAAAGTGGAGACCGCCTTCAACATCGAGAACATCAACGATCCGGAGAACAGCGAGCTGAACCACCACGTGAACTGCGCGCTGCGGGCTCACAACCTGATGAAGCGCGACGTGGACTACGTCGTGCAGAATGGGCAGGTCATCATCGTTGACGAGTTCACGGGCCGCCTGATGATCGGCCGGCGGTACTCGGAAGGCCTGCACCAGGCCATCGAGGCGAAGGAGCATGTGAAGGTCGAGCGGGAGAGCAAGACGCTGGCTACGATCACGTTCCAGAACTACTTCCGGATGTACAAAAAGCTCTCCGGCATGACCGGTACAGCGAAGACGGAAGAAGCTGAATTCCAGGGCATCTACGCGCTGGACGTTGTCGAGATCCCGACGAATAAGCCAAACATCCGCAAAGACCTGGAAGACATGGTCTACAAAAACAAGAACGCGAAGTTCAACGCGGTGGTGGCGAGCATCCAGGAACGCCACGCGACGGGGCAGCCGCTGCTGGTCGGCACGATCAGCGTGGAGGTCAGCGAGATGCTGAGCGAGATGCTCAAGCGCAAGGGGATCCCGCACGAGGTACTGAATGCCAAGAACCACGCAAAGGAAGCGGAGATCGTCGCGCAGGCCGGTCATTGGGGCGCGGTGACCATCGCAACGAACATGGCGGGCCGCGGCACGGACATCCTGCTGGGCGGCAACCCCGAATACCTGGCGCGCAAGGCGCTGCGGCAGGAAGGCATCGACGAGGAGATCATCGAGGAAGCCGTCGGGCACAGCGAGCAGGTGAGCGAAGAGGTGCTCGAAGCCCGGAAACGCTATAACGAGCAGTACAGCCGCTTCAAGGAAGAGACGGACAAAGAGCATGAGCGCGTGCTGCAGACCGGCGGCCTGCACATCATCGGTACGGAACGGCACGAGAGCCGCCGGATCGACAACCAGCTGCGCGGCCGGAGCGCCCGTCAGGGCGATCCGGGTTCCACCCAGTTCTTCATCAGCCTGGAGGACGACCTGATGCGCCTGTTCGGCAGCGAACGGATCGGCGTGATGGTGGACCGGCTGGGCCTGAAGGACGACGAACCGCTGACGGCGGGCCTGCTGACGAAGCAGATCGAGAGCGCTCAGAAGCGGATCGAGAGCCGGAACTACGAGACCCGGAAACACGTGCTGGAGTACGACAATGTGATGAACCGCCAGCGCGAGGTCATCTACGGACAGCGCAGGCGGGTGCTGATGGGCGAGAACGTCCGGGACAGCATCCAGCGCATGGCCGACCATGTGATCGATTTTGCCGCCGGACGGTGGATGAACGGGGAGGACGCCCAGGAGTGGGAGTGGAAGGAAGCCACTAACTACCTTGAGAACCTGTGCTGCCACCACGGCGTGGTGGAAGGAAACCGGAAGCTGGCTGAGGGCGAGGACCGCGAAGGCTTCATCGCCGCGCTGAAGGAGGACGCGAGAGCGTTCTACGATGAGCGGGAAGCGATGATCGAAGAGATGAAGATCGACATGCGCGAAGTGGAGCGGGTCATGCTCCTGCGCAGCGTCGACAGCCGCTGGATGGACCACATCGATGCGATGGACCAGCTGCGGGACGGCATCGGATACCGCGCGTACAGCGGCAAGAACCCGGTGACGGAATACCAGATCGAAGCCGGACACATGTTTGAGGAGCTGAACCACCTGATCCGCGAAGATACAGTGCGGCGGGTGTACCAGACAAAGATCCAGGTGACGCCGGAACGGGTACAGGCTGCGAAGCCCACGGAGGCACGGGTGGCCGGGGACGGGCCGCGGCAGCCGCGGAAGGTAAGCGCGGCCGCGAAGATCGGACGCAACGATCCGTGCCCGTGCGGCAGCGGGAAGAAGTATAAGAACTGCTGTATGCTCAAGGAGCAACAGCAGTAATGAAAGCACGTGGAGGCTTTCCGACCGCCTCCGCACCTCTTCGGTTTGCATGGTTTAGAAGAAGGGGCAATGTGTGAGCAAGGAAAGCAGGAGGAACAGATGCTGGAACTGGAACAATATGCGCAGGATATCACGGGGATCCGCAAGAGCATTCTGGCGGCCGGCGAGGCGCTGCACATCGATCACATCAAGGAACAAATCGATGAGCTGACGGAAGAGATGAACCAGCCGGAGTTCTGGAACGACACGGATCGCTCCACGAAGGTGAACCAGAAGCTGGGACACCTGAAGAACAAGCTGGAGCACTACGAAAGCCTGCTGGCAAGCGCAGACGACATCGACACGATGATGGAGCTCGCGAAGGAAGAGAATGACGAGGACATGGTCGTGGAAGTCGGTGAAGAGCTGGCCAGGCTGAAGGAGCAGGCGGACGCGCTGGAGCTGGAAACCCTGATGCGGGGCGACTACGACGACAGCGACGCGGTGCTGAGCCTGCATGCCGGCGCCGGCGGGACGGAGGCCCAGGACTGGACGCAGATGCTGTACCGGATGTACACGCGCTACTGCGAGCGGATGGGCTTCCAGGTGAAGCTGCTGGACCTGCTGGACGGCGACGAGGCCGGGATCAAGAGCGTGACCTTCGAGGTCAGCGGCGACCATGCCTATGGCTACCTGCGGGGCGAGAAGGGTGTGCACCGGCTGGTACGGATCAGCCCGTTCGACTCGAATGCGCGGCGGCACACGAGCTTCTCAAGCCTGGACGTGGCGCCGATGCTGGAGGACGACGGCGACGAGATCAAGATCGACATGAAGTACGTCCGGGTGGATACGTACCACTCCAGCGGCGCGGGCGGACAGAACGTCAACAAAACCAGCTCCGCTGTCCGGATGACTTACGTGAAGGACGATGTGACGATCGTCGTGGCCTGCCAGACGGAACGTGACCAGGTGCAGAACCGCGCGACCTGCCTGAAGATGCTGAAGGCGAAGCTGCTGGAACTGAAGGAACGCGAAAAGGAGCAGCAGATGGCGGACATCAAGGGCGAGATGAAGAAGATCGAATGGGGCAGTCAGATCCGCTCCTACGTCTTCCAGCCGTACACGATGGTGAAGGATCATCGGACGAATTACGAGAGCGGCAACATTGATGACGTCATGAACGGGAATCTTGAGGGATTCGTGACCGCATACCTCAAGATGCAATAAGGAAAGATCAAAGGGTTCTTCGATCGCCCTTTGGAAACCTTTGGCCGAAAGAATTTATTGAATTCTTTTAGCCAGGCTTGGTGAGTAATGGCTGGCAAAACAGTAGGTGTAATCCTGGCGTGGGCAGTGATCCTGTTCACGGTGGCTGCGGCGGTGTGCGGCATCGCCGGGAACGGCGGGCTGATGGCATCGGAAATGCTGAAGAACGCGCCGCCGGAAACGACGGGCCTCCCGGAGACGGAATACGCCGCCGTGGGACAGATGACGGCGGACTACCTGACCGGGCGGACGGAGGTATTCCAGCACACGTTTTCCGACGGGCACGGCGCGGTTTACCAGTGCTTCCAGCCGCATGAAGCGGAGCACATGGCGGATTGCCGGAAGCTGATCCGGCTGGCTGCGGCACTGGAGGGCGTATTCGGGGTTGCCGTTCTGGGAATCCTGCTGATGGCGATCCTGATGCCGGAGTGGCGGAAGCGAATCGCCCGGGGCGTGATCAACGGACTGTGGTCGGCCGGCATCGTCGGAACGGGCCTGCTGGCCTGGGGACTGATCGATTTCGACGTGCTGTTCACGGCATTCCACCGGATCGCGTTCACGAACGACGGATGGCTGCTGGACCCGAAGACGGACCTGCTGATCCGGCTGATGCCGACCGGGTTCTTTACGACGTTGGCGGTGAGGGTGCTGCTGTGGGCAGTCGGGGCAGCGGTCGCCGCGGGAATCGTGGCTAAATTCACAATTCATAATTCATAATTCACAATTATGGATTGTGACAGACAGAAAGTTCAGAGCAAGGAGAAGAATGACAGGAAGGTTGGGAAGAGAAGAAACGTTTATTCTCTGCAACAGGTCATTATGAATTGTGAATTCTGAATGATGAATTACTTTGAACTGTCCCGCGGGAAGGCGGAGGAACTGAGGGCCCGGCGAACGGCGCGGATCCTGGCGCTGGAGACCAGCTGCGACGAGACGGCGGCAGCCGTGATCGAGAACGGCCGGAAGATCCTGAGCAACGTGGTGTTCAGCCAGATCGACCTGCACGAGCTGTACGGCGGAGTCGTTCCGGAGATCGCCAGCCGGGCGCACATGGAAGCCTGCGACCGGGTAGTGGACCAGGCCCTGAAGGAAGCGGGCATGAGCCTGCAGGACGTCGACGCGCTGGCGGTGACGAAGGGGCCGGGACTGGTCGGAGCGCTGCTGACCGGCGTCAATTGCATGAAAGGGCTGGCCTTCGCGGCGGAGAAGCCGCTGGTGGGCGTGAACCACATCGAAGGCCACGTGAGCGCCAACTACCTGAGCCATCCGGAGCTGGAACCTCCGTTCCTGTGCCTGGTGGTGAGCGGCGGCCACAGCCACCTGGTGGAGGTGGCGGACTACGGCGAATACCGGGCGCTCGGACAGACGGCGGACGACGCGGCGGGCGAGGCCTTCGACAAGGCGGCCCGGGCACTGGGGCTTCCCTATCCCGGCGGACCGCGGATCGACGCGCTGGCGGAGGAGGGCAACCCGGAAGCGTTCGTACTGCCGAGCCCGAAGACGGAAGGCCGGTACGACTACAGCTTCAGCGGACTGAAGACCGCGTTCATGAACACGGTGCACACGCTGGAGCAGCGGGGAGAATCCCTGCCGAAGGCCGACCTGGCGGCGAGCTTTCGCAGGGTGGTGTGCCGGGAGCTGACCGGGAAAGCCCGGCTGCTGCTCGAAGAGCATGGAAGGGACGGATACCGGGGATTTGCCCTGGCGGGCGGCGTAAGCGCCAACCGGGAACTGCGGCGGATGGCGGCGGCGATGTGCGAAGAGCTGGGAATGACGCTCTTTATGCCGGAGATTCATCTGTGCACGGACAACGGGGCGATGATCGGCAGCGCAGCTTATTACCGGCTGATGAACGGCGAGATCGCGGGTCTGGAACTGAATGCGATGCCGGCTTTACGATTGGTGTAGCAACACAACGGGGGGTTTTGAGAAGGATGAGGGAAAAACTCCGGTTATTGAACCAGTACGGTTACGAGACGGATATCTTCGACAAGTACCGTGACTCCGTCACGAAGAGCAATCAGATCGCCGTGAAGATGATCAGCGTGCTGGCGATCTTCTGCACGCTGATCATCATGGTCTTCGGCATTGTGACCAAACAGCCGGAGACAGGCCTGATCTACTGCTTCCTGGCGCTGTGCGCCGGGGTGTACGGCGCTTATGTCAGCTTCCAGAACGACTGCACGAGGGAGAGACTGCTGGTTGCGGGATACTTCCTGTGCATCGCGACCTACACGCTGTCCATCTACGGGGCAGTCACCTATAAAAGTGACGCGTTCTGGATCGGGACGCTGCTGTGCGTGGCGTGCTATATCTTCGACTACGCCTGGCGCGTGAGCCTGCTGCAGATCGTGAGCTTCGTGGCAATCCGGCTGGTCTGGTCCACAACGGGGATGGCGATCGACCCCGTACGCGGGGTATTCAGCTCGCTGTACCTGGTGATCAGCCTGGTGACCTGCTACGCGCTGAACCGGGCGCGGGTGCGTCTGATCGCGGGGCAGCAGAAGAGCCAGTACCAGGCCGATACCGACCTGCTGACGGGCCTGACGATGCGGACGGCTGCGCAGCAGATGATCCAGGACCACCTGAAGACGGACAAGCACGGCGTGATGATGCTGCTGGACCTGGACCGTTTCAAGAGCGTGAACGACCGGCTGGGCCACCAGATGGGTGACACGGTACTGATCGACGTGGCAAACGATCTGAAGCGGATGTTCCGGAACAGCGACGTGCTGAGCCGGCTGGGCGGCGACGAGTTCGTGGTCTACATGAACAGCGTGCCGGAGAAGGAATGGGCGATGGAGCGCGCGGCGCAGGTCGTGCGCGCGGTGCGCCGGTGGGTCGGCAACGGAACGACGAACATCCAGATCAGCGCGAGCGTCGGCATTGTGATGACCGACATGGTGGAGAAGGACTACGACGAACTGTACCGGGCGGCGGACATCGCCATGTACGCCGCGAAGAGCCAGGGCGGCAACCGGGCGCTGTTCTATTCGCCGGACATGCTTGAAAGCGCCCGGGAGACGGAGAACGCGCGGCACCTGACGCGTGAGAAGGTCGCAACCGAGGAAGAGCTGAACTCGCTGAGGTGAGAAAAGATCCGGATGATACGAAACAATTAGGGTGCTTATGAACGAATATCTGGTAATCCGCGGGGCGCGGGAACACAACCTGAAGAACATTTCTCTGAAAATACCGCGGGACAAGCTCACCGTAATCACGGGACTGAGCGGCAGCGGAAAGAGCAGCCTGGCTTTCGACACGATCTATGCCGAAGGCCAGCGTCGCTATGTGGAGAGCCTGACGAGCTATGCCAGGCAGTTTCTGGGACAGATGGACAAACCGGATGTGGACGGTATTGACGGACTGAGCCCGGCGATTTCCATTGACCAGAAGACTACGGGACGGAATCCACGGTCCACAGTGGGCACGGTGACGGAGATCCACGACTATCTGCGGCTGCTGTGGGCGCGGGTAGGCATTCCCCATTGCCCGGTATGCGGCAGGGAGATCAGTAAGCAGAGCGTGGACGAAATTGTCGACACCGTCTGCGCGGCGCCGGAAGGCACACGGATGCAGATCCTCAGCCCGCTGGTTCGGGGACGAAAGGGCGAGCACAGAGACCTGCTGAACAACGCGCGGAAGAGTGGCTTTGTCCGGGCACGGGTGGACGGGGAAATGTATGACCTGGAGGACGTCCCGGAACTGGACAAGAAGAAAAAGCACACGATCGAACTGGTCGTGGACCGTCTGATCCGGCGGGAGAACGACGAGTTCCGTCACCGGCTGGCGGAGGATATCGAGGTCGCCGCGAACCGCGGGGCGGGCCTGGTGATCGTCGACTGCATGGACCGGGGCGAGACGCTGTACAGCATGAACTATGCCTGCCCGGACTGCGGGGTCTCCATCGAGGAGCTGACGCCCCGCATGTTTTCCTTCAACAGCCCGTACGGCGCGTGTCCGGGCTGCAGCGGGCTGGGGATCCGGATGCGGATCAGCCGGGAAGCGATCTTCCCGGATGAGCGCATGACGCTGCGGGAAGGCGCGATGAACCTGATGGGTTTCAACGCGAACGAGGAGAGCGGCATCGCGGCGCAGTACTTCGGCGCGATGGGGAAAAAGTACGGGTTCACGCTGGACACGCCGGTGGAGGACATTGCCGAGGACGGAATGAACGCTCTGCTGTTCGGCACGGGCGATGAGCAGATCCGCATCACCTACGAAGGCGCGAAAGGCCAGCGGGAATACTCCACGACGTTCGAGGGCATCATCCCGACGCTGGAGCGGCGGTACCGGGAGACATCCTCGGACGCGATGAAGCAGGCCTATGAGGAATATATGGCGGAGGAGACCTGCCCGGAATGCGGCGGACAGCGGCTGAAAGCGGAAGCCCGGGCGGTGACCGTGAACGGAAAGAGCCTGCCGGAGGTTTCTGACATGAGCATCCTGCAGGCCAGGGAATTCTTTGCCTCGCTGAAACTGGAAGGGAACAGCCGGGTTATCGCGCAGCAGATCCTGAAAGAAATCGACAACCGGTTGGGGTTCCTGGCCGACGTGGGACTGGGATACCTGACACTGAGCCGCGGAGCGGAAACCCTGAGCGGCGGCGAGGCGCAGCGGATCCGGCTGGCAACTCAGATCGGCAGCGCCCTGATGGGCGTGATGTATATCCTTGACGAACCCAGCATCGGCCTGCACCAGCGGGACAACGCAAAGCTGATCGCAACGCTGAAACGAATGCGGGACCTGGGCAATACGGTTATCGTGGTGGAGCACGACGAGGAAACTATGAGGGCTGCGGACTGGATTGTGGACGTCGGTCCCGGCGCAGGTCTGCACGGCGGGCAGATCGTGGCCGAAGGAACGGCAGAGGACATCATGGCCTGCGAGGGAAGCCTGACGGGACAGTATCTGAGCGGCCGGAAAGTCATCCCAGTACCGGAAAAACGCCGGAAACCGGCCGGATGGCTGACGGTGAAAGGCGCGGAAGAACACAACCTGAAACATATTGACGTACGGATCCCGCTGGGTGTACTGACCTGCGTGACGGGCGTCAGCGGCAGCGGCAAAAGCAGCCTGGTGAACGAGATTCTGTACAAGCACCTGGCAAGGAAACTGAACCGTGCCAAGACCCGGCCGGGCCGCTTTGACGGCATGGAAGGTCTGGAACAGCTTGACAAGATTATCATGATCGACCAGAGCCCTATCGGCAGGACACCCCGGAGCAATCCGGCCACCTATACGGGCCTGTTTGACCTGATCCGGCGGCTGTTTGCCATGAGCCCGGAGGCGAAGGCCAGGGGATACAGGGAAAACCGGTTTTCCTTCAACGTCAAGGGCGGGCGCTGCGAAGCCTGTCAGGGAGACGGGATGAAGAAAATCGAGATGCATTTCCTGCCGGACCTGTACGTTCCCTGCGACGTATGTCACGGGCATCGGTACAACCGGGAGACGCTGGAAGTGACCTGGCAGGGGAAGAACATCAGCGAAGTGCTGGACATGACGGTGGAAGAGGCAATTCGTTTTTTCGAAAACCATTCCCAGATCCTGAAAAAGCTGGAGACGCTGTACGACGTCGGACTGGGCTACATGAAGCTGGGACAGGCTTCCACGACGCTGAGCGGCGGCGAGGCGCAGCGGGTGAAGCTGGCGACGGAGCTGAGCCGGAAAGCTACGGGCAAGACGATCTACCTGCTGGATGAACCGACGACGGGCCTGCACACGGCGGACGTGGACCGGCTGATCAAGGTTCTGCAGCGGCTGACGGACGCGGGAAACACCGTGCTGGTGATCGAACATAACCTGGACGTAATCAAGGTTTCGGACCGGGTGATCGACCTGGGACCGGAAGGCGGGGACGGCGGCGGAACGGTTGTTGCCGAGGGTACGCCGGAGGAGGTTGCCGGCACGGAAGAATCCTACACCGGGCAATACCTGAAGAAAGTGCTGGCGGGGGTTCCGTAAGGAAACGCACGCGCGCCGGCACCTGACTCCCTTCGGAGAAAACGGTTTATAACAGGTTCTTTAGGAGTATAGTGCAATGTGGACGATGATACTCAAGATGACGGGAGCAACTCTGCTCTATGTGGCGATCACGGCAGGGCTGTGGTTCATGCGCCGGAAGAAGGAAAAACTCGGGACGGGACTTCAGGTGCTGATCGGGCTGATCTACGGCGGCTGCTCCGTGCTGGCGAATCATATCGGCATCGATTATGGCGATATGGTCCTGAACGTACGTGATATCGGCCCGCTGGCAGCCGGCCTGTTCTTCAGCCCGGCGAGCGGTATCATCGCCGGCATCATCGGCAGCGTGGAACGCATCCTGGCCGGGGAACTGTGGAACATCGGGCGATTTACGGAGATTGCCTGCGGCGTAAGCACGTGCCTGGCAGGATTCCTGGCTGCCCTGCTCAATAAGAAGATCTATCAGGGAAAGCGTCCGCCAGTGCCCCAGGCCTTTTTCCTGGGCGCGGTGATGGAAGTGTTCCATATGTACGCGGTGCTGTTTACCAACCGGCAGGATATGGCGATGGCATACAGGGTGGTACAGACGGTGGCGGTTCCGATGATCAGTTTCACGGCGGTCGGCATGGCGCTGTGCTCCGCGGTGGTGATGAAGGTATCCGGCGAGAAGCGGGAATCCAGATTGCTGGACGACGAGGGCAGGATTCCGCTGACCGTCCATTTCCAGCGGCGCCTGGTCATTGTGACCATCGGGATATTCCTGGTTAACTTTGTCATTTCCTGGGGAATCCAGACACGGATAGCGGACTCGAACGCCTCCGTCGCGCTGAGTTATATCAGCTACGGAAACAGAAAGATCTATGAGGAAAACGGAAAGAATATCGAGGCGCTGAAGAACCATCTGCAGGAACAGTACCATACAGATATCTTCTTCTGGCTGGTCGACGCCGACAGCGGGAAATTCCTTGTGGATCCCGGCTTTGAGATCCCCGGCGACAGAATCAAAGGGGAGGATCTGGAGAAAGCAAAGGAACAGGCGGACCAGGATGTTTACAGGATGGAGATCCGGACCGCGTATAATACGGAGGTGCTGTGCAGCTGCAGATACATCGGGGAAAAAGCGCTGCTGATGGTCATGGAGCCGCTCTCTATCGTCTATCAGAACCGGAACGGGCAGGTTTATGAGAACACGCTGTCGGATCTGCTGGTGTTCACGGTTCTGTACGTGCTGGTTGCGATGCTGCTGGACAAGCTGGTGATCAGGAGCCTGCAGCGGGTCAACGTCTCGCTGGACCGGATCACGGACGGCCATCTGGACGAGAAAGTCTGGGTGCGCAGTTCTTCGGAGTTTTCGGAACTGAGTGATGACATCAACCAGATGGTGACAGCGCTGCGGGGGTATATCGACCAGGCGGAAAAGCGGATGCAGGACGAGCTGAAACTGGCGAGAAACATCCAGGATGCCGCGCTGCCAAAGAACTTTACCCTGTCTGAGGAAAGCATCGACCTGTATGCCCTGATGACACCGGCGAAACAGGTCGGCGGTGATTTCTACGACTTCTTCTACTGTGACCGGGACAAGCTGTGCCTGGTGATCGCGGACGTGAGCGGCAAAGGCGTGCCGGCAGCGCTTTTCATGATGCAGGCTAAGACGGCCATCAAGAACTACGCAAGCCATGGGCACGGCCCCGCGAAGGTGCTGGAGCATGTGAACCATACCCTGTGCGAGGGCAACGACGCGGAGATGTTTGTGACGGTCTGGCTGGGAATCCTCGACCTGAACACCGGGAAGATCCAATGCGCAAATGCCGGCCATGAGTATCCGGTGCTGATGCGCGCCGGCGGCGACTATGAGCTGCTGAAGGACAAGCACGGGCTGGCACTGGCCGCGATGGATGGCATTTCCATGAAGGAATATGAGATCGACCTGGATCCCGGCGACAGGTTGTTCGTCTACACGGACGGCGTACCGGAAGCCATCAACGAAAAGGTGGAGGCATATGGGACGGAGCGGCTGTGCGAGAAGTTGAACGCGCTGAAGAACGTGTCGCAGCAGCAGACGCTGGAAAGCGTGCTGCGTGATATCCGGAATTTCGCGGGCGCAGCGGAGCAGTTCGACGATATCACGATGCTCGGAATCACCTACAACGGAGAGCTTCGTGAATAAGCCGGCACTTCCCGTTGTCCGTTGACAAAGAAGGCGGCGGGCGATAGAATAATAATATTCACCGGAGTTTTGGAAGCGAGTTGTCAGACGAAACCGAACGAGACGAAAAACAACCCGAAAGGTGGATCAGATTATGGCGTGCACAGCGATCGTGGGTATCAACTGGGGAGATGAAGGCAAGGGCCGGATGGTCGACCTGCTTACCGAAGCCTTTGACGTCGTCGTTCGTTTCCAGGGCGGCGGCAACGTCGGACATGACGTGATCAACCAGTACGGACGATTCAAACTGCATACACTGCCCTCCGGTGTCTGCCGGAAAGGGGTCGTGAACATCCTGGGAAACGGCGTGGCGCTGGATCCTGAAAGCCTGGCCGCAGAGATCGAGGATGTGACCTCCAAGGGCCTGGAACTCACCCCTGAGACGCTGAAGATCAGCGACCGTGCCAGCCTGCTCCTGCCCTGGCACCGGGAACTGGACGCGTTGGAGGAGGCCCGGCTGAAGGACAAGAAGTTCGGCAGCACGAAGCAGGGCATCGCCCCCTTCTACAGCGACAAATACCAGAAGAAGACCATCATGGCCGGCGAGCTGTTCTATCCGAAGATGCTGAAAAAGCACCTGAAGGACCTGATGAACTGGAAGAACCTGATCCTGACGAAGGTGTACGGCGCCGATCCGGTCACGGAAGCGGACCTGGACAAGTGGCTTAAGGAGAGCTGCGAGAAGATCAAGCCCTTCGTGCAGGACACGCGGGAATACCTCCTGCAGGCACAGGGAGACAACAAACGGATCCTGTTTGAAGGTACGCTGGGCACGCTGCGGGACCTGGACTACGGTATCTACCCCTACACAACGAGCTCCAACACACTGGCTGCCTACGCGCCGGTGGGCAGCGGACTGCCGGGCGCGGACATCGACCGTGTGATCGGCGTGGTGAAAGCCTACTCCACCTGCATCGGCGAAGGCCCGTTTGTATGCGAGTACTTCGGCGAGGACGCAGAGCTTCTGCGGAAGATCGGCCACGAGGGCGGAGATGCGAGCGAACGGCCGCGCCGGGTCGGACCGATCGACCTGGTGGCCACACGTTACGGCGTGGAGGTACAGGCAGCGACGGAGATCGCTCTGACGAAGCTGGACGTGCTGAGTGAGCTGGACGAGATTCCGCTGTGCACCCAGTACGAACTGAACGGCAAAAAGATCGACCATATGCCTTTCCCGGCGGTGCTGGGCGAGTGCAAGCCGGTGTATGAAAGCATGCCGGGATGGAAATGCGATATCTCCAAGGTCCGGACCTGGTGGGACCTGCCGGAGGAAGCAAAAAACTATATTATCCGCATTGAGCACGCGCTGGGCCAGGTGGTCAAGTGGATTTCCGTCGGACCGGAGCGCCACAGCATCATCCGCCGCGGATAAAAAACGATGCGAAGCCGGACCGAAAGGCCGGAACGTCATAAAGAAATCTAATGAAAGAAGGGTATCTCTCACATGAAAGGTAATGTCATTGTCGGTCAGTCCGGCGGCCCCACCGCTGTCATCAACTCCAGCCTTGCGGGTGTATACAAGACTGCGATGGAGCGCGGATTCACCAAGGTCTACGGTATGCGCAACGGTATCCAGGGATTCCTGGATGAGCAGTATATCGACATGAGCCAGTACATCCGGAACGAACTGGATCTGGAACTGCTCAAGCGGACTCCTTCCGCCTTCCTGGGCACCTGCCGTTACAAGCTGCCCGAGATCCATGAGGGCAAGGAAATCTACGAGCGGATCTTCGAACTGCTGAACAAGCTGGAGATCGAAGTGTTCATCTACATCGGCGGCAACGACAGCATGGACACGATCAAGAAGCTGAGCGACTACAGCCTGCTGACCGGCGCGAAGCAGCGCTTCGTCGGCTGCCCGAAGACCATCGATAACGACCTGGCCATGACCGACCATACCCCCGGCTTCGGCAGCGCGGCCAAGTACATCGCCACCTCCACAAAGGAGATCATCTGTGACGCGATGGGCTTCAGCTACAAGAAGAAGAACGTGAACATCATCGAGATCATGGGCCGGAACGCCGGCTGGCTGACGGGCGCGGCGGCGCTGTGCCGCAGCGAGGACTGCGAAGGTCCCGATCTGATCTACCTGCCTGAGCTGACCTTCGACATCGACAAGTTCGTCGCGAAGATCAAGAAACTGCTGGAGAAGAAGGATGTCGTCGTGGCCGTCGTATCCGAAGGCATCAAGACCGCGGACGGCCACTATGTATGCGAGAAATCCGCCGGTTCCGAGACCACGGACGCGTTCGGTCACATCCAGATGACCGGAACGGCCAGTTATCTGGCGAGCGTCGTGCATAAGGAACTGGGCTGCAAGACCCGTGCCGTGGAGCTTTCCACGCTGCAGCGCGCAGCGGCTCACCTGGCCAGCAAGATCGACGTGGACGAAGCGTTCAACGTCGGCGGCGCCTGCGTGAAGGCTGCTGATGAAGGACGGACCGGCGTCATGGTCGTGATCGTGCGCGTGTCCGATGATCCCTACCAGAGCACGACGGACGTCAACGATGTGCACCGCATCGCCAACGACGAGAAGATCGTTCCGCGCGAGTGGATCAACAAGACCGGCGACTATGTGACCGAAGAGTTCCTGGACTATGTGCGGCCGCTGATCCAGGGCCAGTACACGCCCATGATGGTGGAAGGCCTGCCGCGGCACCTTACTATGAACCAGAAGAATTACGACTGGGCATCGCATAAATAATCCGATACCCGATCGCATAGCGAAAGAAGGGTTTCGCTCCTGCGGGAGCGACCGGGGCTTTCCGATCGCCCCGGACCTTCGTTTACCTCCCCAGACGCCTGGGGAGGTTTTTTACGGGGATTTACAAATATTACAAAAAGATGAAATTTTTATTGACATTTTGCGACACAGGCGATAGAATCATGGTGTGTACGAATGTCGGCGGGACAAGTATGTCCTGATCCTGCGTGCGGGAGGTTTTGAAATGTTCAAGCTGAAGAAGAGTCTTCACATTCTGCCGGTGCTGGCGATGGTGATTGTGCTTGCTTTCGGCATGATTCCGGCGGCAGCCGGAGCAGCCGGGGACAAGAGCGAAGCGGAGCCGACGGCAACGCTGGAGATTGTGAGCAGCTATCCCTACACCACGAAGACGAAGGTGAAGGTGAATCTGCGCGCTTCCCGCTCCGTCCGCAGCGAGCTGCTGGCCCATATACCGGCCGGGGCTGAGATCACGGTCAACAGCGTGAGCAAGAAGAGCGGCTGGGCTTCGATCGACTACGGCAAGAAATCCGGCTATGTGAAGTCGGAGTACATCGTACTGAAAGAAGTCAAAAAGATCACGGTGACGCCGACGCCAACCCCGGTACCGACGCTGAGCCCGGAAGAGGATGCCGGCGGATACAAGATCCTTCAGAAAGGCGATTCCGGAGCTGACGTGACCGCGCTGCAGGAAGCCCTGATCGAACTGAGCTACCTGAAGGGCAAGGCGGACGGCAAGTTCGGCAGCGGAACGGAGAAGGCCGTGAAGGCTTTCCAGGAAAAGAACGAATATCCGGTGACGGGGATCATGGATGCGAACCTCCAGGCTTTCCTGTATACCGGAAACCCGAAGAGCGCGAGCGGCGAGAAGACCAACGTGCGGACCCTGAGCCCCGTGGAAGGCGTTTCCATGAAGAAGGGCAACAAGGGCACCCAGGTCACGGCGCTGCAGGAGCGGCTGAAAGAACTGGGCTACTATAAGGAGACGCCGACAGGCACCTACGATACGAATACGATCGGAGCGGTCCGCTCCTTCCAGAAAAAGAACGGTCTCAAGGCGGACGGAACCGCCGGCGCGGAAACCCAGAAGGCCATCTACTCAGCGGACGCGATCACCGCGAACGCCACGCCGACCCCGAAAGTAACGGAAGCACCCACCCCCACGCCCACTGTGGCGGTACCGGAGGAATCCCTGAAGAGCGGAGCCACCGGCGCGGACGTCAAGACGCTGCAGAAGCGGCTGAAGGAACTGGGCTATTTCAAGAGCACGGTGGACGGAAAGTTCGGTCGGGATACGGTGAAAGCGCTGACAGCCTTCCAGGAAGCGAACGGGCTGACGGCGGACGGCGTGGCCGGCAAGGCGACCTATGCCGCCCTGTACAGCGAGAACGTACTGGCGAACGGCGCGACACCGACGCCGGTGGCGACCGAAGCGCCGGCTCCGGAGGCGGAAGAGAGCAGCACGGAAACCTGGCCGAAGCTGAAGAAGGACAGCGCGGGCGATGCCGTGGCGCAGCTGCAGGAAGCCCTGATCCAACTGGGCTATATGAGTGGAAAAGCGGACGGAAACTATGGCGATAAGACCGTATCAGCGGTGAAGGCCTTCCAGAAGGCCAACGGGCTGACCGAAGACGGCACGGCCGGCGAAGAGACCCAGAAGCTGCTGTACAGCGGAAACGCCAAGAAGGCCTCGGCAGCCGCAAAGGTAACGGCGACCCCGAAGCCCACGGCGACCCCGAAACCGGAGAGCAGTGTGCTGAAGACCGGCGCGAAGGGAACGGAAGTCAAGGAACTGCAGAACAAGCTGATCCAGCTGGGCTATCTGACCGGCAAGGCGGACGGCGTATACGGTGCGAAGACCGCGGAAGCGGTGGCGGCCTTCCAGAAGGAAAGCAAGCTGACCGCGGACGGCGTGGCCGGCGAGAAGACGCTGAACAAGCTGAACAATACCAACACGACGAACAAAGCCGGCGACAGCAAGACCACGACGACCACGAAGGCGACAGCCGGCGCCTCCACGGTGAAACCCAGCGCCGGCAGGGTGCAGTATGCGAACTGGTATGACAAGATCAAGGCCGTCGCGCGGAAATACCCCTATGTCACGATCTATGACTTTGCGAGCGGGATCAGCTGGCAGGGTCATATCATCTCCCTGGGCGCGCACGCGGACTATGAACCCGTAACGGCGAACGATACGGCGAAGATGGAGAGGGCGTTCGGCGGGAACACCTGGACGCCGAAGGCGGTCTGGGTAATGTTCTCGGACGGGAGCGTCTATATCGGATCGACGCACTCCATGCCGCACGAAGTCTATCACATCAAGGACAACAACTTCAACGGCCACAGCTGCATCCATTTCCCGCGTACGCAGGAGCAGGTGGCGGCCATCGGGCCGTATGCCACGAAGCATCAGGAGACGATCGACGCGGCATGGGCGAAAACACAGCAGATGAAATAAAGATAGGGGGCTTTCCGCAAGGAGACGCACGTTGATTCGCACGCGCACCGTGTGCGCCAGAGCCTCGTCAAACCCCTTCGGAAAATGCTTTTGTTGACAATTTATTGAGATGAAGAAGCGCGGAGCGTGAGGCGATCCTGCGTTTCTCCCGTCCGCAGCCTTCGGGCGGCGACCACCAGCCGTTCACGATCATCATCATCCAGGCAGGTTACGAGTAAAAGGATCTGATCATCCGCCCGCACATCCAGCACATCACGGACAACAGAACGACGTTCCAGATTTCGGATTGCTTCTTCCCGGTCCGGAATCCGATCTGTAACCAGCGACCAGAGATCATACCAGCGTGCGGTCCCCGGCGTGGTATCCATTTCCCTGACTGAAAAAACAGCATACTGCCCGTCTTCATACAGGGTGTCAAAGGTGATGATCCGGTGGCTGTTGAAATAGACACTTTCCTTATACTTCCTCAGCCTGCCGAACATATTTCCGCTCTTCATGTTATGCCCGTACAGGATGACCGTATAGGGCCGCAGACTGCGTTTTCAGATATTTACCGCATCGGGGCTTTGAACCGAAGCACAGTCAGTGCTTCCGGCTTTTTTCATTGAGTTCGTCGATCTTGTTCCGGCGGACCTGCGGGGCGCAGCCCGGGCAGGGCGTCAGTTTGCTGTAAGGCTTCTCGTCCAGCTCGCCGTAAGTGAAGGAGGGCATGGGCTCGTACTTGTCCTTTACCAGGAGGCAGGTCGGTTCCGAGTGGTAGTTTTTCCCGCCCTTGGGGTTATAGTAAAGGAGAAGGCTGTTGTCCGGATAACCCAGTTCCCGGTCCAGGTCGTCCCAGATAATGACCTTGGTGTAAGGCTTGCGATGCAGGTTGTCCCAGAGCCACTTGGCATTGATCCCTTCCGGGGTCAGCTGGCGCTGGATCCGGATGCAGCCGTGGCTGGCCTTTTCACCGAGGTAACGCTCGCAGCGGGCATAGTCCCGGTAGGTCTCGCCGGTGGTTTCGTCGGTGCGCAGGAGGCTCGGGACCTCATGCAGGAGGATGCCGGAATTGATACGCATCCCCATATCGCACCAGAGGCTGCCGGCCCAGAAGCCGCCGACCCAGGAGACGATCAGAAACTCGCCGGCCGGGGTTTCGGCAAAGGGTGTGTCGGCCTTGGCAAAACCGGTGGAGCACAGGAGGGTGGATAAGAGCTTGCCTTCCTTAAAGAGATACAGCCGCTGCTGCAGTTTGTCGATGACGATGCCGTAGGTTTGATCGACTTCCTCTTCCTTCAGGCGGTCGGTTTTCACATAGCCCTGGAATTGCTCGGCCCAGACCTTCACGGCGGAGCCCTCCTCCGAGGAGGAGTAGGCCTCGATCAGGGACCAGGTCTCGCCGCGCTCCAGTACGTGGACTGCCTGGCTGGCGCAGGTGACCACGCCGACGTAATCGGTGCAGCCCTCCTCGGGCCGGGCCAGCACACGGACCTGCTCCCGCTGTTTGCCTTCGATGACGGTAACCGGCCGGGTGAGGACCTTCCATATGGCTTCCTCGTCCATGTAGCCCATCTCCATCTTCCAGAAGCAGACCTCATGGTCGCACTTGACGGCGCTGTGCTCGTTGGGCGTATGGTAGAAGACATCCGCCGCCAGGGACGTATCCCCGGGGCCTTCCGGCAGGTCTTCCCACTCCTCGATCTCCTTCGGTTCGCCGGAAGACAGATCGATCTCCTCTTCTTCCTCCGCGAAGGCTTCGCAGGCCGGCATGAACAGGAGGAGGAGACAGAGCACAAGGCTCAGCACTTTTAACAGATTATTCATGATTACAGCAGGGGGATGTTGCCGTTGCGGCAGGCGCGGACGACTTCCTCCGGCCAGAGGCTGGCCTGGACCTCGCCCACGTGGGCCTTGCGGAGAAAATAGACGCACATGCGGCTCTGGCCGATGCCGCCGCCGATGGTCTGGGGCAGTTCGCCGTTCAGGAGGGCCTTCTGGAAGGGCAGCTTTGCCCGCTCCTCGCAACCCCGGATGGCCAGTTGCTTCCGCAGGGTTTCCGGATCGACGCGGATGCCCATGGAAGAAACCTCCAGGGAGATGTCAAGCAGGGGATCATAGAGCAGGATATCGCCGTTCAGGCTCCAGTCGTCGTAGTCCGGGGCGCGGCCGTCGTGGATCTTGCCGCTGCGGAGCGCGCCGCCGACCTGCATGAGGAAGACCGCGCCATACTCTTTGGCGGCCAGGTATTCCCGTTCCTTGGAGGTTTTGTCCGGATAGCGGTCCTCCAGTTCCTGGGTGGTGACGAAGGAGATCTTCTCCGGCAACTCGGGCCGGATATGGGGATAATGGGCGCAGACATAGCCTTCGGTCTTCCGGAAGGTCAGGTAGATCCGGTTGACGATCTCCCGGAGGAAGGCTTCGTTCCGCTCGCTGGGTGCAATGATCCGCTCCCAGTCCCACTGGTCGACGAAGATGGAATGGATGTTATCGGTCATCTCGTCCCGGCGGATGGCGTTCATATCGGTATAGAGCCCTTCCCCGACGGAGAAGCCGTAGGTCTTGAGGGCCTGGCGCTTCCACTTGGCAAGGGAGTGAACGATCTCCGCGCGGGCGCCGGTTTCGAGGATATCGAAGGCAACGGGGCGCTCCACGCCGTTCAGGTTATCGTTCAGGCCGCTTTCCGGGGTGACCATGATCGGAGCAGAAACACGGGTCAGGTTCAGGGCCTTGGCCAGCTCCTGCTCAAAAAAGTCCTTGACGAGCTTGATGGCGATCTCGGTATCCCGCAGGTCGAGGACGGGATTATAGTTCTTCGGGATAATCAGGTTCATAAAGACGCCTCCCGGATGAAAGAATGGCGCTGTACCGCTGTCCGGAGAAGGGGCGGCGAGACAGCAACTGATACCGAATGATAACACTTTTGCGGCGAAAAGGGAAGTATTGCCTGTGTTCTTGACAGGGTCGGGAAAACGTGAGAAACTTGGGGCGGCGAAGGTGAGAGACAAGTTCATCTTCGCGAAAGGTGTTTGTGAGTACAATGGCAAAGGAAATCTATCTGATCATCGGGCTGGGGAATCCGGGGGAAAAGTATGCCCATACCCGGCATAACGCGGGGTTTGAGGTGATGGTTCGGCTGGAGGCGCATTACGGCGCGAAGCTGAAAAAAAAGATACTGCTGCAGGGCATGACAGCGGAGGTAGCTGACGGGGAGAAGAAGATCGTACTGTGTGAACCGACGACCTATATGAACCGGAGCGGTGAATGCGTGAAGCGGCTGAAGGCCCGCTTCCAGGTGCCGGACGAGCGGATGCTGGTGATCTACGACGATATCGATCTGCCGCCGGGAAAGGTCCGGGTGCGGAAGAACGGCGGACCGGGGACGCACAACGGGATGCGGAGCATCGCGGAGCAGCTGGGAGAAACGAACTTTCCCCGGATCCGGGTCGGTACGGGAGACCGACCGGCCGGACAGGACCTGGCGGCATGGGTGCTGGGGCACTATGAGCCGGAAGAGAAGGCCGTGATGGAGGAGGCCTTCGCGCATGCCGCGGAAGCGGCGGTGATCTGGGTCAATGAGGGAATCGACAAGGCGATGCAGAAGGGGAATTCATAATTCACAATTCATAATTCATGATGATTCTGGAAGAACAGAGGGGAATATGTTGCCGGGGATCATTTCAATCCCGGGGATGCCGGGGATCAGGGAATTATTGAGCACCGCGCCGGGAAAGGCGACGGTGCTTTCCGGCGTGAATGCCCCGCTGGCGGCGGTGATCGCCTGCGAGACGGCGGCGCGGGGAAAGAAGACCCTGATCGTTGCGGAGAATGACCTGAAGGCGGTGCGCCTGGCGGACGACATCCGCCAGCTGACCGGCGGGGAAGGCAGCTGCCTGCCGGGCGGGGAGATCGACCTGACCCGGGCGACCGGGAGCCTGGAGAACAGCTGGCGGCGCCTGGAAGCGCTGAGCGCGGTGAGCGAGGGAAACGTGAAGGTCCTTTGCGCCGGGGCGGAAGCGATGGCGCAGCGCATGGGCCGGCCGGAGCCTTTCAAGGCTCTGAGTCTGCGGCTGAAAGCGGGGAACGTTTTCCCGCCGGCTGAACTGGCGCGGCGGCTGAGCCGGATGGGCTATGACCGGGTGGAGATGGTGGAAGGCAAGGGCCAGTATGCCCGCCGGGGATCGATCCTGGATGTCTATCCGCCGGCGTTGAGCCAGGGGCTGCGCATTGAGTTCTTTGACGACGAGATCGACGGGATCCGCCTGTTCGACTGCATCAGCCAGCGGAGCCTGGGGGAAGCGGAGGAGGCGGTCCTGATGCCGGCGGCGGAAACGCTTCTGGAGGAGGACGAATACCCCGCGGCTGCGGAGCGGATGCGGGAGGCGGTCGGGATGATCCCGGGAGGCGGGAAAAGCAGTCCGGCACTGTTTGACGACCTGCCGCCGCTGCCGGACGACGAGGACGATGCCGCGCTGTTCGACAAGGCGGTTTCCCCGAAGGTGCGGGAGAAACAGTATCAGGAAGCGCGGGAAGAGGAGGCAGACCGTCGGATCGAACGACTGCGGGAGGACGCGGACCTGCTGGAGCAGGGACTGCCTTTCCGGCGGATGCGGGCATGGCTGCCGGTGCTGACGGACCGGACAGCCACAGTCTGCGACTGGTTCCGGCCGGACCTGATCCTGCTGTGCGAGCCGGACCGGCTGCGGACGCGGATCGAGGAGCGGCTGGAAGGCTTTGCCGAGGACCTGAAGAGCGCGATGGAACGCCGGGAAGCGGTGTCCGCACAGGCGGACCTGCTGACGGACTGGGCCGGGGTGCTGCGGACGATTTCGCCTTATCCCCTGGGGCTCCTGATGGAATTGCTGCACGGGCTCGGCGGGATCCGGCCGGAAACGGCGGTCAGCCTGGACGCGGCAGGGATCCCCGGCTATGGCGGGCAGATCCGGAACCTGAAAAGCGACATCACCGGCTGGAGGGAAAAAGGATACAGGATCTTCCTGCTATCCGGCGGAAGCTCCCGCGGGAAACGGCTTGAAGAGACCCTGAAGGAACTGGGCGAGAAGGCCTGCCTGCGGGAAGACGGCGGTACGCCTGAAAACGGCGAGGCCGTGATCCTGCCGGCCACGCTCAGCGGCGGCTTCGTGCTGAAAGGAACGGACAGCGCGCCGGGCACGGCGGTAGTCTCCGACGCGGATATATGGGGAGAAGGCTACCGGCGGAGCAAGAGCCGGAAACACAGCGGTGAGCGGATCTCCACCTTCACAGACCTGAAGATCGGGGACTACGTGGTCCATGAGGATCACGGCGTGGGCATCTATCAGGGCGTCACAAGGATCCAGAGCGAGGGCAGCTGGCATGACTACCTGCTGATCCTCTATGGTGGGAACGACAAGCTGTATGTGCCGGTGGAACAGCTGGAGCGGGTGCAGCGCTACATCGGCAACCCGAACCAGACGCCGAAGCTGAACCGGCTGGGCGGCGGTGAATGGGCCCGGCAGAAAGGCAAGGTCAAGGAAGGGCTGAAAACGCTTGCCTTCGACCTGAAGGCGCTGTATGCCGAGCGGTCGCAGAACACGGGGCATGCCTTCAGTCCGGACAGCGCTTGGCAGCGCGAGTTTGAGGACGAATTTCCGTGGGAGCTGACGGCGGATCAGGCCCAGAGTGTGCGCGAGATCCGGGAGGACATGGAGAGCGACCGGAACATGGACCGGCTGCTGTGCGGCGACGTGGGCTACGGAAAGACGGAAGTCAGCCTGCGGGCGGCGTTCAAGGCAATTGCGGACAACAAGCAGGTTGCGATGCTGGCGCCGACGACGATCCTGGTGCAGCAGCACTACAACACGATCGTGAAGCGTTTCCGCCATACAGGCGCGCGGGTGGATTTCCTGAGCCGCTTCCGCACGGCTGCGGAACAGCGGGAAGTGCTGAGAAGGCTGGAGGCCGGGGATATCGACCTGATCGTCGGAACGCACCGGCTGCTGGCGAAGGATGTGAAGTTCAGGGACCTGGGGCTGCTCATCGTGGACGAGGAGCAGCGCTTCGGCGTGGCCCATAAAGAGATCATCAAAAACATGAAGAAGCAGGTGGACGTGCTGACGCTGAGCGCGACGCCGATTCCGCGGACGCTGCATATGTCGATGACGGGCATCCGGGACATGAGCGTGCTGGAAACGCCGCCGGAGGAACGGATCCCGGTGCAGACGGTGGTCACGGAGTATTCCGACGCGCTGATCCGGGACGCGATCCTGCGTGAGCTCGGCCGGGGCGGACAGGTGTATTTCCTGTACAACCGGGTGCGGAGCATCGGCAGCTTCTATGAGCGGCTGCGGGCCCTGGTGCCGGAAGCCCGGGTGGGCGTGGCCCACGGGCAGATGAAGGAGCACCAGCTCGAGGACGTGATGATGGACTTCTACAGCGGGAACTACGACGTACTGCTGTGCACGACGATCATCGAGAACGGGCTGGATGTTCCCAGCGCGAACACGCTGATCGTCTACGACGCGGAACGGTTCGGCCTGAGCCAACTGTATCAGCTGCGGGGCCGGGTCGGACGGAGCAACCGGCAGGCTTACGCCTATTTTACGGTGCGGGCGGACCACATGCTGACGGAAACGGCGCAGCAGCGTCTGACGGCGATCCGGGAGTTTACGGAATTCGGCGCTGGGTTCCGGATCGCGATGCGCGACCTGGAGATCCGCGGGGCAGGCAACATCCTCGGACCGGAACAGCACGGGCACCTGGCGACGGTCGGCTACGATATGTACTGCAAGCTGATGGAGGAAACGCTGAACGAAGTGCAGGGGCGGCCTTCCGCGAGGGAACTGGAGACCAGGATTGACCTGCGGGTTGACGCATACCTGCCTTCCGACTATGTATCGGATGAGAAACAGCGGATGGAGATGTACAAGCGGATTGCTTCGGTCGTCACGGATGAGGACCGGGCGGATGTGACCGACGAGCTGATCGACCGCTACGGCACACTGCCGGCGGCGGCGGAAACGCTGCTGGACGTCAGCCAGCTGCGGGCCCTGTGCAACCGGCTGGGCGTGAGCCGCGTGACCCGAGGCAAGGAAGGCCTGATCATGACGCTGGACGAGCGCTTTGTACCGGACCCGGCATGCCTGCTGCAGGCGATCAGCGAGACGGACGGGCGGCTGGCGCTGTCCGCCCGGGCCTCGGCCCGAATGATCCTGAAGACGCCGGAACTGCAGGAGCAGGAGCTGCTGCAGGAGGCGCTGAAGGTGATCAGGAAACTTGAGGCACGGGTCAGCGAACTGGAGGAGGCCGCGCGGGAAAAAGCGGAAAAGGAAGCGGCAGCGAAGGCTGCGGAGGAAACGAGTGAGTAAAAAAGGACTGTTCTGGGGGATCGCGGTCGCAGTGATCGTCCTGGACCGGGTGACCAAAATGCTGGCACCGGGCCTGCCGGCGGACGGGGTGGTGCTGATCCCCGGGGTGATCGGCCTGCGGTACGCGGAGAACCGGGGGATCGCGTTCTCCCTGCTGAGCGGGTACCCGCGGCTGCTGGGGATCCTGAGCCTGCTGCTGATCGCCGCGGGCTATGTGTGGCTCCGGAAGAAGGATTTCGGGATTTTCCCGATGGTCGGACTGGCCCTGATGGCCGGCGGCGCAGCGGGGAATATGGCGGACCGGTTGATCACAGGTTATGTACCGGACATGATCGAAACGCTGTTTGTCCGTTTTCCGATCTTCAATCTGGCGGACAGCTGCCTGACGATCGGCTGTGTGATGCTGATCATCAGCCTGTTGTTCCGGCAGAAGGACTGGGCGAACCTCTGACGACTGCCAGTGGCAGATTCTTCGTCAGAGGTGAGGTCAGGCGAAACAAGCGATCTCCACGTTGTGGAGGCGCGTCGATTGAACCTGCGGTGCGAAGAGGAGTAGTAATGATATGACAGACACCGAATACCGGGTGATCTCTGACGGGCGACGCCTGGATGTGCTGCTGAGTGAGGAGACGGGCTTGAGCCGCAGCCGCGTGGCCGCCCTGATGGAGGACAGCCTGTGCGAAGCATGCGGAAAAGCGATCCGGAAAGCCGGAACGAGGATCCCGGCCGGGCAGGAAGTGATCCTGCGGGTTCCCGCGCCGCGGGAAGCGATCCCGCAGGCGGAGGAGATCCCGCTGGAGATCCTTTATGAGGATGCGGACCTAGCGGTCGTGGTCAAGCCGCGAGGCATGGTCGTACATCCGGCCGCGGGACATCCGGACGGGACGCTGGTGAACGCGCTGCTCGCGAAGCTGGATACGCTGGGCGGGATCGGCGGCGAATTGCGTCCGGGGATCGTACACCGGCTGGACAAGGATACGAGCGGACTGATGCTGGTGGCAAAGAACGACGAGACCCAGGCGGAGCTGAGCCGGATGCTGAAGGACCGGGAGATCGAAAAGCATTACCGGGCGCTGGCGGAAGGCCGGATGAAGGAGCCGGAAGGGGAGATCGACGCGCCGATCGACCGGAGCAGGAAGGACCGGAAGAAGATGGCGGTCGACCCGGAAGGCCGGCCGGCGGTGACCCGATGGAAGGTGCTGGAGGAAGGCCGGGACTGCACGCTGCTGGATGTGCGGATCCTGACCGGACGGACGCATCAGATCCGGGTGCACCTGAAAAGCATTCACCATCCGGTATGCGGGGATCCGCTGTACGGGTTTGAGAAGGGGGCAAAGGTTCCCTGCCTGATGCTGCATGCATACAGCCTGGAGTTCCGCCATCCGCGCACGGGCAAAAAAATGACCTTCCAGGCGCCCCTGCCCGGGGATTTCCTGAAAGGTCTGAAAATGAACGGGATTGGCTGATCAGCCGGCAAGCATCAGTAATTCTCCCAGATAGATCTTTCTGACACCTTTATAAGCGTTCGGGTACTGCATGTGATTCCCTTCTTTTTCTGTTTACGGATGGATCTCGTCCCGAATCTCTTCGAGGTAACGCGTAAGTGCGTCTTCAACGGTGGGCATGGGCCGGATGCCGGCTTCGGCAAGGCGGGAACCGTCCAGACGTGAATTCAGCGGACGCCGGGCCGGAGTAGGATACTCGGCGGAAGAGACCGGCAGGACCCGGCAGGGGAGGCCGGCCTTTTCCATGATCATGGTGGCAAAGTCAAACCAGGAAATGAAACCCTCGTTGCGTACATGGTAGATGCCGTATTTCTCTGTCGGCAGCAGGTCGCAGATCACGCGGGCCAGGTCCTGGGTATAGGTCGGGGATCCGATCTGGTCGTTGACCACGCGGATCTCCTTCTTTTCCTGTCCCAGGCGGAGCATTGTACGGACGAAATTGCGGCCGTTTTTTCCGAAGACCCAGCTGGTACGAAGGATAAAGAAGCGGGTCATCAGGGAACGGACAGCGTCCTCACCCTGGACCTTGCTCATGCCGTAGACATTCTGGGGGCCGTAGGGATCATCCACTCGGTAAGGCTGATCGCCGGTGCCGGGGAACACATAGTCGGTCGAGATGAAGACCATCTTCGCGCCGACGCTCAGCGCAGCCCGGACCATGTTCAGGGTGCCCATGCCGTTGACAGTGGCGCAGATCTCCGGCTCGGATTCTGCTTTGTCCACGTTGGTATAGGCGGCGCAGTGAACGATGGCGTCGGGATGGTAGTCACGGATGCAAGCCATGACGGCCGGGGCGTCGGTGAGGCTGAAGTCCTGGATGTCGACGCCGCGGGCTTCGATGCCGCGGGCTTCCAGCTGGTGCACGGTGTCCCAGCCCAGCTGTCCGGCATAACCTGTGACGAGTACTTTCATTAGCTGAGTCCTCACTCTACAAATTCGTGATAGATCGCGTGGATGGTGGCTTCAAAGTCACTGTCGTTGACGCCGACGATGATGCTCAGCTCACTGGAGCCCTGGTCAATCATCCGCACATTGATGCGGGCGCGGCTCATGGCCTTGAACAGGCGTGCGGCGGTACCGCAGTTATGCACCATGCCGCGGCCGACAGTCGCGATGATGGACATGTTGTCGCTGACGGAAACGCTGCCGCTCTCCTCCACCAGAGCTTCGATCTCCCGGAGTATTTCCACCCGGTGAGGCTCGAGCGCGGGGCTTGAAACGACGACGCACATGCTGTCGATTCCGGTGGGCATATGCTCGAAGGAAACACCGTATTTCTCGAGGACCTGGAGGACCTTGCGGCCGAAACCGACCTCGCTGTTCATCATGTTCTTTTCCACGGAGATGACGCTGTATCCCTTGTGGCCGGCGATACCGGTGATCGTGGGAACGGAGATTTCATTCGGTGCGTTCTTGCTGATCATGGTGCCGGGATGATAGGGCTTGTTCGTATTGCGGATATTGGTGGGGATACCGGCCCGGTGGACGGGGAACATCGCGTCCTCGTGAAGCACGGAGGCGCCCATGTGGCTCAGCTCCCGCAGCTCTTTGTAGGTAATGGAGGAGATCTCGGCCGGGCTGTCGATGACCCGCGGATCCGCCATCAGGAAGCCGGAAACATCGGTCCAGTTTTCATAGACGTCGGCATTGACCGCACGGGCGACGAGGGCGCCGGTGATATCGCTGCCGCCGCGGGAGAAGGTGCAGACTTCGCCGTTTTCCTTTGCGCCGTAGAAGCCGGGCACGACGGCGGGCTGTCCGTCGCTCAGGACGGCGGAGAGCTTCTCCTGGGTTTTTTCGTCGTTCAGGGTGCCGTCGTCATGGAAGACAATCCCGTCGGCCGCATCCACGAAACGCCAGCCCAGGTAATCGGCCATCAGCAGCGCACAGAGGTATTCCCCGCGGCTTGCGCACCAGTCCCGGCCTTTGCCGGCAGTGATGCCCTGCTCGACCTCGTCCAGGCGCGCGGCGATATCCACCTTCAGGTGAAGGCCCTGGGCGATGGACAGATAACGGTCGCGGATCTTGATGAACTGGTCGCCGAAGGGCTTCCCTTCCGCGGCGAGGGAATGACAGAGATAGAGCAGGTCGGTCACTTTATCGTCTTCCGAAAAGCGTTTTCCGGGAGCACTGGGGACAAGATAACGGCGGGTAGGCTCGAGCTCCAGGATGCTGCGGACCTTGCGGAACTGCTCATCATTGGCCAGGGAACTGCCGCCGAACTTGGTTACGATACATTCAAGCACAGGATATCCTCCATCCATCGTAAATAACAGACCAAACGTTATTTTACCGCCTGAAGGGTTTTTGTGTCAATCATTTTCCGTCGCGCGCGCGGGTTACGGTGATCGCGGTGACCTGCTCCGCACCGCCCTCGCGGAGCGCTTCGGCGCAGCGGGCGAGGGTGGTGCCCGTCGTACGGACGTCATCGATCAGCAGGACGGGGAAGGAGATTTTCTCCAGCGGTTCAAAGGCGCCTTTCAGGTTGGCCCGCCGGCCGCTCATGGAGAGTGTGACCTGGCTTCTGGCCCGGTTGTTCCGGCGCGAGAGGAGCTGACGGCAGGGCAGGGATAACTGACGGGCAACGGCTTGCGCCAGCAGGCGGCCGTGATCGATCGCCCGGTTGCGGTAGCGGGACTCCGGCATGGTGACCCAGGTGACCACGGTATCCGGGGAAAAGGAGAGGGTTTCCGGCAGCGGCAGGACCAGGGATGCAAGTTCCCGGGCAGCGCGGGCTTCCGCGCCGTATTTCAGTCGGTGGATGAGGGTGCGATGGATCCCCGTATGGGGACGCAGCCCCCAGGCGGTGAGGCCGGGAGCCGGTTCCGCCCGGTCCCAGGAAAAGACATAGCCCTGCGCCCGGAGATCCAGGCGGCAGGACGGGCAGAGGGTTTCCCCGTCGGTGATCCGTCCGCAGGCGCAGCACAGCGCGCCTTCCGGCCAGACCGCATCCCGCAGCCAGCCGGCGGCAGCGTGCTCCGCCGGCCCGAACTTCCCGAAGAGCCAGGTTTCAAAAGCGCTCATTGGATCAGCTCCCGCACGTGAAGTGCATCGTTATTCCTGTTCCGCAAACAGATCCACGAACCGGAAGGTCCTGCAGTCCACGAGTCCGCGGTTGGTCAGGCGCAGTTCGGGGAGGCAGGCCAGCGGGATCAGCGCCATGGTCATATAAGGCGAATTGATCACGCAGCCCATTTCCTTCCAGGCGTCGCTCAGCCTGCTGACCAGTTCCGCCATCTGCTCGACGGGCAGGTCGTTCATCAGTCCCGCAATCGGCAGCGGAACCAGGGCCAGCACCTTTCCGTCCGCAACGGCGCAGAGACCGCCGCCGCTTTCGATCAATGTATTTGCGGCCAGGGCCATGTCTTCGTCGTTTGTTCCGGCAACGAGCAGGTTGTGCGCGTCGTGGGCAACGGTCTGCGCCATGGCGCCTTTTTTTAAGCCGAAGCCTTTGACGAAGCCGAAGCCTGCGGTTCCGGTCTCGTGATGGCGTTCAAATACGGCCATTTTCATCACATCGGTGGCGGGATCGGCGGAGACGGAGCCGTCCTTCACCCGGAGATCCATGATCCGCTCATAATTGCCGACACGGTTGGGAATGATCTCGATCACACGGGTCCGGACGGTTGCCGCACCTTGGGGTGCGGCGATCCGGAAGCTTTCCGCGGTGATGGGGCGGCCGACGTGCATGGTGTTCCGGACGCAGTCCGGGAAGGCGGGTTTTCCGATCTCCACGGTCATCCGGCCGTTCTCCGCCACCACGACGCCGTCGATGATGGTCCGGGTGATCCGGATATCCTGCAGGTCGCGGAAGAAGACGATATCGGCGCACTTGCCCGGGGCGATGCTGCCCATCTCATGGTCCATGCGAAAACAGGTTGCCGGGTTGATGGTCACGTACTGGATGGCTTTGACAGGATCCAGGCCCTCCCGGATGGCGCAGCGGACGATATGATCCAGGTGGCCGTCGTTGATCAGCGTATCGGGATGGGTGTCGTCTGAGACCAGGCAGGCAAAGCGGTCGTCGATCGAATGGTCCAGGATCGCGCGGATGATCACCGGCATATCATGCCAGGCGCTGCCGTAACGCATGAGCGCATACATGCCGCGGCGCATCTTTTCCAGGACGTCTTCAGCACGGGTGGACTCATGGCAGCAGCGGATGCCGGAGGCGATATACGCATTGAGCCCGGCGCCCGTATCGGGAACGGAATAGTGGCCGGTGATCACCTGATCCGCTTTCAGGGTTTCGGCCAGTTCCCCGTGGATGCTTTCCTCGGCTCCGAGCACGTTCGGGAAGCTCATCATCTCCCCGAGCCCCATTACGCCGTCCCAGGTCATCATCTCGCGGACTTCCCCGGGGCCGATATGGGATCCGGTATCCTCAAAACCCGCGACGGCGGGTATGCAGGAAGGCACGTTGGACATGGCTTTCAGGGGCGACCGCCGGGCGTCCTCGATCATGGCCCGGACACCGTCCGGACCGCAGACGTTGCAGATCTCATGGGGATCCATGAAGATCCCTGTTGTCCCGTGGGGCACGACGGCGCGGGCGTATTCGCCGACGCTGATCATGGACGATTCGACGTGGATGTGCGCGTCCATGAAACCGGGAGCGATATACTGCCCGGTTGCGTCGATGACTGTTGTCTTTTCACCGATACAGTGGGAGGCGTCGCCGACAAGCGCGATCCGTCCCTCGGCCACGGCCACGTCGATCCCTTCCTGGATCTCGGCGGTGCACACGTTCACGAGCCGGGCGTTGCGGATGACGAGATCGGCTTTCTCCACGCCCATCGCGGTGTTCGCCAGTGTCCGGGTTACCTCATAGAGGGGCTTTTTACAGAATTTGTTCAGCATGGGTGGCAGCCTCCTTTTTCACGGGTTGTTCTCACTTTGCGGTTCGCGGATCCGGGATCAGTCCGGATACTGCTCTGCCAGCGCCCTTGTCTCGACCAGCCGCCGGGAGAGCGTGGTGTATCGGCGGACTACGTGATCGTTTTCCACCATGCGGCGGATGACTTCCTCCGTGCCGACGAGAACGACGAGGCTCTTCGCGCGGGTCAGGGCGGTATAGAGCAGGTTACGGGTCAGGAGCATCGGGGAACCGCCGGTCACGGGCATGACGATGACCGGGAATTCGCTGCCTTGCGCCTTATGGACGCTGAGGCAGTAGGCCTGCTCAAGGTATTCGAGGTCGCCCGATTCATAGACGACTTCCTTGTCCTCATCGAAAAGGACAGTCAGGGAATGGCTTTCCGGATCCACAGCCGTAATGAAGCCCACATCTCCGTTGAAGATGCCGGCGCCTTCTTCTCCTCCCGGACCAAGCTTGCGCCAGGGGATTTTGTAGTCGTTCCGGGTCTGGATGACCTTGTCCCCGAGCCGGTAGAGGCTCTCACCCCAGTTGAGCTGCGGCTTGTCCGGAGCCGGCGGATTGAGGGCTTCCTGCAGAAGGAGGTTGAGGCTGTTGACGCCGCACTCTCCCTTGCGGGCCGGGGCCAGCACCTGTATATTGCGGACAGAAAGGGTGAAAAGCCGGTCTTCCGGATAGCCGAGGTATGCCGGGAGACGCCGGGTGACCAGCGCCGCGATGCTGCGGGCGGCCTCGGTAACGGACGGTTTGCGCTCGAAGAAGAAGTCCCCGCCCTTTTCATTCAGCACCGGCATTTTGCCGGAATTGATCAGGTGCGCGTTCAGGACGATCCGGCTCTGACCGGACTGGCGGTAGATCTCCGTGAGGCGGATGCAAGGGACCTCGCCGCTGTCAAGGATATCGCCGAGGATGTTGCCGGCGCCGACACTGGGCAGCTGATCGGCATCACCGACCAGGATCAGGCGGGTGCCCGGTTCGATCGCCCGGAGCAAGGCGCGCATGAGCGGCAGGTCGATCATGGAGGTCTCGTCGGCGATAACGCAATCCGCTTCGATCGGGTTGTCCTCATTGCGGGAAAAGACTCCCTCGTCCCCGCCGTACTCGAGCAGGCGGTGGATCGTCCGGGCTTCGGTCCCGGTGGCTTCGGTCATGCGCTTGGCGGCGCGGCCGGTTGGCGCGCACAGGACGGTCTCGTTATCGGGGGAAAGGAGCTCCAGGATGCAGTTGATGATCGTGGTCTTGCCGGTACCCGGACCGCCGGTGATGACGAAGACCCCGTTCTCCAGCGCACTGCGGATCGCCTGGCGCTGGGTCGGGGAGAATGTGATGCTCCGGCGCTTTTCAAAGGCTGAGATCGCCCGGACCGCACCGGCATACTTATCCGGCCGGATGGCGGTCATCAGCTCCCGGAGGCGCAGGGCGACCTCCTGCTCTGCCCGCCAGTAGAAGGGCAGGTAGATCCGGCGGTTGTCCGCATCTTCCTCCCCGTCTGACTCACCCTTCAGGGCGCCGGAGATCAGCAGGCCGCGCAGGGCCTGGAAGCACAGGTCGGACGGCACCTGCAGGAGGGACGCAGCGGAAGCGCACAACTCCTTCTCCGGCAGGTAGACATGGCCGGAAGCCGAAGCGGCATCCCGCAGGATATATTTCATGGCACAGCGGATCCGACTGTCGCTTTCCGGCGGAATGCCGAGGGACAGGCCGATCCTGTCCGCGGTTTTGAAGCCGACGCCTTCCAGGTCGTCGCAGAGACGGTAGGGATCCTCCCGGACGATCTCCGGGGTGCGGTCCCCGTAAAACTTGCTGATCTTGACGGCCAGGGCCGGGGAGATGCCGTAGGACTGCAGGAAGACCATCGCCCGGCGGGCGCTCTGCTGCTCCAGGAAGCTCTCGGCGATCATCGCGGCGCGCTTTTTGCCGATCCCCTTGACTTCGGTCAGTCGCTCGGGATGCTCGGACAGGATGGTGAGGGTGTCCTCCCCGAAGACCTCGACGATGAGCGTGGCGGTGGAGGGACCGACGCCGTGGATCAGACCGCTGCCGAGGTAGCGCTCGATCCCGAGGAGGGTGGTGGGGACTTTCAGTTCGCAGGCTTTGCAGCCGAACTGCCGCCCATAGGTCCGGTGTTCGATCCATTCGCCGGAGAAAACGGCCTGTTCGCCGGGGGACAGCTCCGGCAGGGAGCCGACCACCGTCAGCTCACTGCGTCCGGAACGGACGGTCACGACGGACCAGCCGTTTTCCGGATTGCGGAAAACGGTGCCAAGGATGGTCGCTTCGAGCTGCTCCATTAGGTAAAACTCCTCAGGGGATTTTCTCCCCGGGGCTTCCGCCCGTTCTTCGCTGAGAAAGAGCCGCCGGTTCTTTCTCCGGGCATTTCGCCCCCCTCAACCCTTTTCGGCGGGAAAGCTGAAACGCCCCGGTTTTATGAATGAATACCTTATTTTACCATAGAAAACGGGGATTGTCATTACTGCCGGGGTTTGGTATAATAACCACACATGTACAGAAACAAAGGGGAGTGGCGGAAATGGATATCATGAAGACCCTGCTGATCTACCTGTCGGCAACGATGGCGTTTGCCGTGCAAAGCACATCAGCACCGAAGGAGACGCCCACCCCCTCGCCGGAACCGGTCGCTGTCGTGGAGACGCTCGCGCCGGACGCGGAGGAAACCGGAACCGTCGTGGAATCGACCGCTGCCCCGGCGGAAACATCCGCGGCCGCGGCAACCCAGAAGCCGACCCCGGTGCCGGTGCCGACCATTACGCCCAACATGAAGGGGTACCGCAACCTGGCTATGGGTGCGAAGGGCAAGGAAGTTATCAAGCTGCAGGAAAAGCTGATCGAGATGAAGTACCTCCCGGAGGGCGCCGCGGACGGCGCCTACGGACGGCAGACCTATAACGCGGTCAAGAAGTTCCAGTATTACAACGGCCTGCGGCAGGACGGCATCGCCGGACGAGCGACGCAGACGAACCTGTTCGAGAATCCGGAAGTCGTGCCGAACCCCGAAGCCAGGGACGAGACCCCCGCGCCGGAAGCTACCCCGAACGCCGAATCAATCGGGTCTGCTGCACCGGAAGATACCCCGAACGCCGAGTCAATCGAGGCTGCCGCGGCGGGAGAGAGTACCCCGGAAGACGCCGGAGACGAGAACACCGAAAGCGAACTGACGGCCGTGCCGCCGGAACTGCTGGACCAGTACATGAAGGCGGAGGAAACCGAAAAGGGCGCCGCCGACACGAAGACTGCCGGCAAGCCGACGGAGGAACCGAAAGAAGACGTGACCGAGGCGCCGGCGGAAGAAACGGAAGAACCGGCTGAAGAACCGACGGAGAAACCGACCGATAAGCCGACGGAAGAACCGAAGGAAGAAACGACCGAAGAGCCCGCGAAGGAAACGGAAAAACCGAAGGAAGAAACGACCGAAGAGCCTGCGGAGGAAACGAAGGAACCGGAAGAAGAGCGGGAAGAGATCATTGAGAACGTCGACCTGGATGCCGATGTTTACGAGACCATCATCGGTTCCGTGGCGCTGAACGAAAGCAACGGGCCGCTGGAGTTTGTTGCGACGGAAGACGGCGTGCCGGTGACGGCAAAGCCGAGGCTGATGCAGAACGGCGCGAAGATCCGGGTAAGCCTGGATGACCTGTGCCAGTGTGCGGAAGGCTGGCAGCTGACAGACGACGGCGTCGGTACGATTGTGCTGGAAGCCGCGGGATATACGCTGGCCATCTACAACGAGGAGAACGGCTGCTCGGCGACCGTGGACGGAACGGAAATCCCCATGAAGGACGACGACCTGGACTTCCTGACGGAAGGGCATTTCATCAATGCGGAATTCCTGGCCACGGCCCTGAAGGGCGAGGCGGTCTGGGAGCCTGAAGAGAGTACCCTGATGCTCCGGATCAAGGACAAGGCGGAGGGAGAAACTTCAGACTGAATGGTGGATCCGGTCGGAATATGGCCGGATGACGTATTGAAAATGTTTCCGGAATCCTGTATCATCTGCATCTGAAGCCGGGGGAGCCCGACAGACTGAGAGACAAGGAGGTGCTTTGCCGTGAAGTCCGTTATGATCCGACTGAGTCTTGTGGAAAACGTCAATAAGTTTGTGAACATCGTATCGCGCTATCCGTTTGAAATGGATCTGCGTGCAGGGCGCCACGTGGTGGATGCCAAGTCGATCCTGGGGATCTTCTCCCTGGATCTGAGCAAACCGATCGCGCTGGAAATCTACAGCGACGACTGCGGGGACCTGATGAAGGACATCGCGCCGTTCATTGCGGAAAACGAGTAAAGACTCAAGAGACTCACGGAGCCTGCTGCTATGGCAGGCTTTTTCCTTTGTGTCCGGAACTCGCCAAAAACCGAACTTTCGGCGAGAAAATGCTTTTAATCATTCGGATTTTGTGGTAAAATACCGGATTGGGGGAATGGCCCCGAAGCATCCGCCGGACAGGCGGGATCAAGGAGATATGAAACATGGACAGGATCCGCCGGAATGAACGCATGACCGCAATGATGAAGCTGCTCTCGGGTACGCCGAACAGGATCTTCACGCTGAACAGCTTCTGTGAGCTGTTCGGCTCCGCCAAGTCCACGATGAGTGAGGACGTGGATATGCTGCAGCAGGTGACGAAGACCTTCGACCTGGGCGAGGTGGAAACGGTGACCGGCGCGGCAGGCGGCGTACGCTACCGGCCGACGGTCAGCCGGGCGAAGGCACGGGCTTATATCGAGGAGCTGTGCGGGAAGCTGAGCGGCAGCGGACGCGTGCTGCCTGGTGATTTCCTGTATTACAGCGATATCCTCAGCACGCCGGAGATCGTGAACCGGATGGGTGAGATCATTGCGACGGAGTATTACGCGGCGGAGCCGGACTTCGTGCTGACGATGGAAACGAAGGGGATCCCGGTGGCCTTTGCGACGGCGAACGCGCTGGGCGTGCCGCTGGTGATCGCGCGGCACTTTTCCCGGGTGTATGAAGGATCGGCGGTGAACATCAACTATGTTTCCGGAAGCGGGAATATCGAGACCATGAGCCTGAGCCGCAGGGCGGTGAAGGAGAACCAGCAGGCGCTGATCGTTGACGACTTCCTGAGGGGCGGCGGAACGGCCCGCGGCATGGTCGAGCTGATGAGGGAATTCAATGTGCAGGTGGCCGGGATGGCGTTCGTGATGGCGACGGCCGCTCCGGAGAAAAAGCGGGTATCCGGAGAGAAGGCCCTGATGACGCTGGAGATCACCGCGGGAGAGCCTGCGGAGGCAATCGTCCGGCCGGCGGAGTGGTTGCGCTGATTTGCAAAATGGCAAATCAGCATGATATAATATTATTTCAGTTATCACCTTTATGAGGGAGGGGGACGCGCGTGTACGATATGCAGCCGCCACAGCCGGTGCAGATGCCGCAGCCGCCGGAGAACAAGCGGATGAGCGTGCCGCAGGTCATGCTGATCGTGCTGGCGCTTGGCTTTGCCGCCTGGTATCTCGTGACGACGCTGACCCCCCAGGCCGCGCCCTATGCCACGATCACTGCGGGTGTGATGGGCGCCCGGTACGAAGGGGACTGCCTCATCGTACGGGACGAGACGCCGTTTGACGCGGAAGGTGTGAGCAGCGTCGACTACGTGGCGGAGGAAGGCAGCCTGGTCACCCGGGGGACCACGATCTGCAACGTCTACTCTTCAGGCTTCAGCACAAGGGAAATGACGACGCTGCAGGATTACCGGGACCAGATCAAGGAATACCAGATGAAGCTGCTGAAGGCACAGGTCACGACTGACAGCTATATGGAAAAACTGGAGGCGGACGTTCTGACGCGGGCACGGGAAGTCCGGGAGCTGATCGGCGGCGCGCGCGGCAACATGAACAACCAGGAAACGCTGCTGGCCGCGGCGATCCAGAACCGGCAGAACCGCCTGAAGGAGATGTACAGCGAAGACCAGCGCATGACCCGCCTGTATGACGACGAACTGAGCCAGCTGCAGCGGATCTCCAGCTGGACCAAGCAGTACGGCGCCACAGGCGACGGCCTGGTGAGCTTCTACTCGGACGGATATGAATACGGACTGACGATCACGAACTATGATCAGTTCACACCGAACGAAGTGCGGGCAATGCTGAACGGCAGAAAGCCGACGGACGATCTGGCCGGAAAGGGCAAGACGACGATCTACCGGCTGGTCCGCGACGGGCACTGGATCGTGCTGATGCTGATCCGGGACAGCAACTGGAACCCGATGGAAGGCGCTGTGTACGAACTGAAGCTGGAGAATTTCAAGGACACGATGGTGCAGGCCCGGGTGCTGAGCTTTACCCGGACGGGCGGCGAACTGCTGGTGCGCCTGGATGTGGAGAGCGAAGTGGAACCGGTGCTGTATGTCCGGACCTGTACCGGTGTGCTGGGCGACAGTGTGACGAGCCTGACCGTGCCGGAAAGGGCCCTGTATTACCAGGACAATATGCCGGGTGTGGTCGTGGTGGACGGTGAATACCAGTTCTTCATCCCCGTGAACGTAATGGACAAGCGGGACGGGGTGATCTTCATCTCAGCGATCCAGCAGGGGGTGCTGTATGAAGGTCAGACGGTGAGACTGTTCTGACGAGATTATTTCGGGAGGTCAAAGGAATGACCCGGGAGGAACTGGAGAGAAGGGTATGCCGGGTACGGCAGGAGCTGGAAGAAGCGGCCGGAGACCGCTGGCCCGTGCCGAAGCTGATCGCGGTGACCAAGACCCACAGCGCGGAGGAGATCCTGCCGCTGAAGGAGATCGGGGTCACCGAGATCGGGGAGAACCGGGTGCAGGAACTGAAGGGCAAGCTGCCGGAACTGCAGGGGCGCTTCGGGATCCATCTGATCGGCCGGCTGCAGCGGAACAAGGTACGGCAGATCATTCATGACGTATGCATGATCCAGTCGGTAGACAGCGTTCCGCTGGCGGAGGAGATCCACACGCGGGCACGGACCGCCGGAAAGCGGATGGACGTGCTGGTGGAGGTCAGCCCGGCGGGCGAGGAACAGAAGGGCGGCGTTCCGTTCGAAGCGACGGCGGCGTTCCTGAAGGAGATCGCGCCGCTGGAAGGAATCCGGGTGCGCGGCCTGATGGCGGTGATGCCGCTGACGGATGACCGGGAGTACCTGGACGGTCTGTTCGCAAAGACACGGGAGCTTTTCGACCGGCTCCGGGATAAGCGCCTGAGCGGGATTGAAATGGAAGAGCTCAGCATGGGAATGAGCGGGGATTATCAGATCGCCGCGGCTCACGGCGCCACGATGGTGAGGGTGGGCAGCGCGATATTTGGGCCCAGGGGGTAAAAAGCCTTCGCTGCGTTCAGGATGATACAGAGGAACCGGGATGATATGGGGAAACAGGGGGATGAACTTAATCAATGGCACTTAAGGATCTGATAACGGATATCATGGGCATGTTCAGCAAGGTTCGGGGCGACGCAACGCGCCGGCCGGACGGAGGGACAAGCCACTACAGTCCGATGCGGAAAAAGACGGATCCCGCGGCGCAGCAGCCCGCGGAGAACATGCAGTATGTCCATACCGGATTTACGGGCATGACGCCGCCTTCCGATTACAGCTTCGGCCAGGGGAACGCAAACGGCGGAACCTGGACACAGGCGCCTGCCCAGGCGCCCGCGCACGGGACGTATTTCGCCTCGAACGCGGGAGCGGATACCGGCATGGGCACGGGTTTCAACCGGGCACGGCAGGATAACATCTCCTACATGCCGGGTTTCGCGCCGGCAAACCGGGAGGCGGGAAATACGTTGCATGTGGAGCACATCATGACCCTGACCGGACTGAAGAGCTGCTATGAAGCGATCGAATGCATGAAGAACGGGGAGACCCTGATTGTCATGCTCGACGCAATCGCCAACGAGAGCGAGAGCATGCGCTGCCAGGACATGCTGGCCGGCGCCGCCTTCACGCTGGGATGCACGGTCCGGCTGCTGAACGGCGCGCGGATCGTCGTGATCGCGCCGGAAGGTGTGCTGATCCTGCCGGAGCAGCAGGGTATGCCGGAAGGGATCCGGCCGCCGGAGATGATGGCGACCCGGATGACGGCGGCTGCGGAAGCGCCGCGGCCGGGACGGCGGGAACGCCGGACGGGCAGCAACGCAGCGGACTGGACAGCCGCGCGCAACGGTCAGATGGATAACTATAATCCGTACACCGGTACGTTGCCGGTGGCGGCGGGATCATACGGAAGCTTCGGCGGATACGGCTATTAAACAAGGAGGGGAAAGCACATGGAAAGGGTCACCGCGGATATGATCGCAGAGAAGGAATTCTCCATTGAAAGCAAGGGTTACAACAAGAATGAGGTTGACAATTTCCTAGACGAGATCTGTGAGGAGATGGACCGGCTGAACAACGAGATCTTCGACCTGCGCCAGAAGACGACCATGGTGCGCCCCCAGGCTCCGGCGGAGAGCGCTCCGTCCGGCAGCGATGAGAGCCGCTTCCGGGAAATCCTGGAAATGGCGGCTCAGGTTAAGGAAGAAACCATCCGCCGGGCGAAGGAAGACGCGGAAGCGATCCGCGTGAAGGCGGAGACCGAAGCGACAGAGCGCCTGGAAGGCCTGGCGGCGGAGCGGGACAGCCTGAAGACGGAGATCGAGAACCTGAAGCAGACGGCAGCAGACTACCGCCGGAAGTTCGAGGAGCTGCTGCACGCGCAGCAGGATGCGCTGGAGAAGGCGACCGGGCTGTTCTGAGAGTCGGGAGGGATAAGCGATGTTTGGACACAGGGTGGACGGGAAACGGCTGAAGCATCTGGACCCCATCATCCAGATCACACCCTATCTGATGCCGATGCGCTGCGACGCCCAGGTATTCCTGCAGCACAGGGTCGACTATGAAAAGCTGGCGCGCTACATCGCGGAAAAGAACCGCCAGGGTGAGAAGATCACCTTTATGCAGATCATCGTGGCAGGCTATGTCCGCGCGATCAGCCAGAACCCGGCGGTGAACCGCTATATCTTCAACAAGCAGTACTACGCGCGGAACAACTGCTCCGTTTCCTACGCGGTGCTGAAGGATCCGCAGGATAATGAAAGCCGCGAAACGACAGTCCAGATTTTCTTCGACCTGACAGATACGCTGTTTGATGTACGCGACCGGATGAACGACGCGGTGGAGCAGGCGCGCGCAACGGAGGACGGAGACTTCGTGATCCGGCTGGCCAGCGTGGTGCTGAAACTGCCGGGTCTGCCGACGCTCATCGTGGCCCTGTACAAGCTTCTGGACCGTTACGGGATTGCTCCGAAGTTTATCGTTAAGGGATTGCCGTTCTACAGCGGGATGTTCATCACAAACAACGCGAGTATCGGCCTGAGCCATCCACTGCACCATATCTACAACTTCGGTGATGTGAGCCTGTTCATCGGCATGGGGAACGTCATCAAGGAAG
This sequence comes from uncultured Eubacteriales bacterium, assembly GCA_902793605.1. Lineage (GTDB taxonomy): Bacteria > Bacillota > Clostridia > Christensenellales > Aristaeellaceae > Aristaeella. The sequence continues at coordinate 63,094 of CADBEB010000004.1, read as the reverse complement.
CGACCGTGGACAGCGAGGGGAACACGCGGATGAAACGGTGGCTGCCCCTGGGGCTGACGGCGGACGAACGGGTGTGCTCCGGCGCCCACTACGCGAAGTTCTTCGCGGACGCGACAAAATACTTCTCAAATCCGGAGTTGCTGGAGCAGCCGCCGGAGGAAGTGTTCTTTGATGAGGGCGTGGAATACCACGTTCCGAAGATCAAAAAAGCATAAAGCCCGAAAGGGCTTTTTTGCGTGGAGGTTAGCGATGAAAAAGGCAGAAAAGGCGCCGAGGAAGCGCTCCGTGCTGAAAGGCACGAAAGCAGCAACCGTTCTGGAGATGATTTTTTCACTGATGTCGATCCCCCTGGCCCTGGAATATATCACCAGGGAATACAAGGGGGCGACGAATATCCTGGAACAGCGGGTTGTGATCATGATGACCTTCTTCGTGATGGCGCTGGCCAGGCTGTTCCGGTCACGGCGGATGCGGCTTACCGGGAAACCGAAAGCAAAATACATCATGCAGCTGGTTTATGCAGGTGTGTTTCTGGTTTGCAGCGTGTTGCCGGCCTTTCTCAGCTATGTGAAAGGCCCCGGCCTGATGATGCGGTTTACGGGAGATGTGTCGGAGATCGCAACGGACTACATCGGAGACGTCCGGCAGGCGGTCGGCATCCTGTTCTGGGGCATCCTGATTGTCGGCCGGATCGTGTCGACCGTACGGGATCACCGGTTGCGCAGAGTATTCGTCAACGTGGCGCTGATTATATGTATGGCGGTGTGGTGCCTGACTGCTTTCGCCATCTGCGACCTGAGCGGCACGATGATAGTCGCCGTGGCCATGACGATCGCCGGGATCATGGCAGTGGTGTTTGGCCGGATGCATCTGGACGCGCTGGCAAAGATCGTGCGGAAGACCTACGCGCTGGAGATCATCCTGGGCTTGCTGCTGCTGATCGTCGCTTTTTCTTACGTGCTTGAAGCCTGCGAGGACAGCATTCCGACCTTTGAGGACGGGCTGTGGTACTGCTTTGCGATCGTTACAACGATCGGCTTCGGGGATTTCACGGCGACCAGCCTGCTGGGAAGGATCCTGTCGGTCATTCTCGGGGTATACGGAATCATCGTGGTCGCGCTGATCACATCGGTCATCGTCAACTTCTACGGAGAGGTCCGGAGAGAGCCGGATGACGGACCGAAGGATGAGACGGAAGGGAACGGGACGGAAGTGTCCGGCGCAACGGAAAAGGGCGTCTGATCCTGAAATGCACAGGAGATATGATAACGATGCACCGTAATTTCCTCTTTGATCTGGACCAGACGCTGCTGGACTTCCATGCGTCCGAATACAAAGCCCTCGGGATCGTGCTCAGGGAAAACGGCTTTTCGTTTTCCGACGGGATCTACCGGGCGTTTAAAGCTTATAATCAATCCCTCTGGCTGGAACTGGAAAAAGGGACGATCACCCGGACCGAGCTGTTTACGAAGCGGTTCCTGGATGTGTTCAGCCGGTGTGAGGGAGACGCGTCCCGGCTGGATCCGCTGAAGGTCAACGACGAATTCATCCGGACGATGTCTGTGAACGGCGTGCTGATGGACGGCGCGCTGGAGTTTGTAGAGAAGGTCAAAAAAGAGATCCCCTTCGCCCGGATCTATATCGCTTCCAACGGCGCGACGGTTAACGCAAAGGGGAGAATCGCCTCCACAGGCCTTGACCGGTATATTGACGGTTTGTTTATCAGTGAAGAGATGGGGGTCACAAAACCCGCCGCTGAATTCTTCGACCGCTGCCTGGAGGGGATCGGAGAACCGGGAGCGTCGTGCATCATGATCGGCGATTCGCTGTCCTCGGATATGCTCGGCGCAAAGAATGCCTCGCTGGCTTCGGTTTGGTTCATGCCGTCGGGAGATATCCGGAAGGCCATGGCAGAATACGGGATCGACTATTGCGCGGCTTCTTTCGATGAACTGTTCGGGATCCTGAAACAGTGGTCGATGGCTTCCGGATAATGTGGTCCGCTGCGGCAGGAACGGTCAGGTGGGGGTCGCTTCGAAATCCTCCGGCTGGCCGTTGTTCATGACGACGGTCATATAATCGTACGGGATCTCGATGCGGGCGGCATTCAGCGCGGTGTTGACCCGGCAGTTGACGTCGTCCTTGACGACCTCAGTCGGGCTTTCCGGCGCATAGTAAACGGTGACGGCCATCTCCAGGCCGTTGGACAGGTAACGGATAAAATATACGGGTGAATAGTCCCCGCCGCTCCGCGGAACGGTGAAGGGACTGCTTTTGATTGCGTCCGCAATAAGTTTCTTGACCTGCTCTACATCCGAATAAAGGCCGACGGAAAAGCGGAAATGGATGCTGCGCGTCTTTGTATGATGGCTGAGGTTGGTGATGCGCATGGCGTTCATCTCGCTGTTGGGAACGACGTATTTCAGGGTGTCGATCCCCTTGAGGACGACGTGGCGGATCGTGATATCCTGCACGATGCCGGCGGTGCCGTCCTCCATCTCGATCCGATCGCCGATGTTGAACGGTTTGGTCGCGCTGAGCATGAAGCCGCAGAGCATATCGGAGAGGACCGGTTTGGCTGCGAAGCCGGCGATCGCCGCGAGGACGGCGGTTCCCTGGAAGAGGGAGCTGCCGAAGGACTTGGTGATATCGTTGGACATGATAACCCACATGGCGGCGATGAAGATGATGACGAAGCGGATCACCTTTTCGGTAAAGCGGGCATTGATGCCGTCGAACTTCGAAACCCACTGCTTCGCGATCTTCTTTTCCAGCTTCAGGAGAAAAAAGCAGATGACAACGGCGATCACCAGGTTGATGCCCAGCTTTCCCCAGGAGGAGATGGTCGGGTGTTCTGCAAGAAACTGATTGATTGCTTCCATAGTTTGCTTTAGGGGGGTTCCGTAAGGAAACGCACGCGCACCGCGGGCGTCAGCGTCCCCCTAAACTCCTTTCAGCTATCTTTTGTCTTTGTCGATAAGTTCCAGGACAATGGTGGACAGGGCGGCGAAGATGAAGATGAAAAGGGCCAGCAACAGCCAGTTTTTGACGATGTTCCGGGTTGAGCTCTCGTATTCCGGTTTATAGGCGGCTTCGGCGGTCTTGCGCTGGACAAAGGACTTCACATTCTCTTCGCCGAGGATGTTGAGCATCTCACCGACGGTCATCTTCACGGTGAACGACTTGTCGCGCTGGGCCTGGACCGTCTGATTGGTCTTCAGGAAGTCCACGATCTCCCCGACGGTGAGCGGATCGCTGACCTTCTGGCCGGAAAAGTCCGGGTCTTTCTGCAGTTCGTCCAGGACCGTGCCGAGGGTCGTATCCCCGACCGTCTTTTCCCGAAGGCCTGTCGACGGATCGGCCAGGATCCGGACAATATCGCCCGCGGTCATAGACTTTACGACGACTTTCTCCCGCTTTTCCGCCACGACGGGACTGTCCAGCTTGTCGAGGATCTCCCCGAAGGTGACGGTTCCGCCGATCTCGCTGCCCTTCATGCCGGAGAGCGTGTTCCAGACGGAGGTCATGGGCAGCTCGTTATACCCGCTCTGGGCGGCCAGGGCGCGGATGCCGTAATTGGTGATCGTGAAATTGGACAGGGGACGGCTCCACTCAGGCAGCGGGATCACACCGCCGGAGAAGACCAGCTGGAAGATCAGGATAAAGGGCATGATGGTCATGGCTCCGGTGGTGGTATGGGAAATGCTGGACAGGAAAAGGCTCATCATGTCTGCCGCATAGGAAATAAGGAACATCGTCAGGCCGATATCGAAGATCATCCAGGGGGTGATGAGGCCGCTGCCGTATCCCCGCGGGATCGGCACGGACAGCTGGCGGAGGACGAACATGGTCAGCGCTGTCTGGGCGGCGCACAGCATGAACTGATAGATCATATGCGCCGTGACGTAGGCGGAGATATGCATGCCCGAGCGGTGCTCCCGCTTGACGATCGGCCGTTCGCGGCAAACGGACTGGATTGAGTTGAAGCAGCCGTTCCACAGGGCGACGCAGGTGAGGGCAAAGGCGCCGATCAGGCTGCCTTCCATGTTGACAAAGAAGCGTCTGCGGATGACCATGCCGACCAGGCCGGCGATGATCGCCGCCATGGGCAGGACCTTCCAGTCACTCTGGTTGATGAAGAAGCGGAGTTGCTTGCCCAGGTAGATAAAGACCTGGTCGAGGCGGCCGGTATGCCGGATCCGGCGGAGCCGGCTTCTTCCGGTTTTATTCTTTTCAGACATGCTGCACCTCCGCGTATTTCATGATGAACTCGTCCGCGCGGCCTTCGCCGCCTTCTTCCTGCCGGTTGACGGCCTTGACGATCTCTTCCATTTTCTCCTTGCCGAAGAAGGCGCGCGCGTCCTCGATGGGGCCGAACCAGGCGAGACGGCCGGTGCGGTTCGCATCCTTGGCGAGGACGATCACGTCGTCGAACAGGTCGATGACCCGGTCCGGCGTATGGGTGATGACGATAATGATCTTGCCCTGGTCCGCAATCTGACGCAGCTGCAGGAAGAGTTCCCGGGCCATGACGCCGTCCAGGCCGCTGTCCGGTTCATCCAGGATGAAGAGGGTCGGATTGGAGATGAACTCCATGGCGATGGACAGGCGCTTGCGCTGGCCGCCGGAAAGCTTCACAACCAGGTTGTTTTTGACGGGGGTGAGGCCGAAGATATCCATGACTTCCTCGACCCGTTTCTCCCGCTCCTCATGGGTGAAGGCCGAGGGCAGACGCAGGGTGGCGGCATCCATGAGGGTGCGGTAGACAGTGTCCGACCCGCGCATCAGGTCCTGCTGGGGAACGAAGCCGATGTCATACTGCATGTCCTTGTATTCCCTGTACATGTTATGGCCGTTCAGTACGACTTCCGCCTTGGCTTTCTCATAGCCGTTGACGGCGTTGATATAGGTGGTTTTGCCGGCGCCGGATCCGCCCAGGAGGAGGACCATATGGCCAGGCTGGATATACATGTGGATATCGCGGAGAAGATATTTCTTCTTAAAAAACTCGGTCGCGGTCCGCTCCTCGAGGTTAACGGTCAGGCCCTGGTCGAGGACAGCCGCCTTCGAACCGGAGAAGTAGGACGTGGCGTCGTTCTTCATCTCGGCGGCGGTCCACAGCGGCTGGTACTTCTTCAGCCAGCCCCAGAGGACGGCGGGGACGCTGTCGAGGAAGAGCCAGAGGAGGATCCAGCGCTTTTTCCGGTCGAAGACCTCGCAGAGACCGAGATACAGCTTGGCGAGATAAATAAACTGGATCAGACCGACAAAAATGGTGGCGATATTGAGAAGGCTGCCCGAACTCGTCTGGCTGTCCGGTGTGGTCAGCAGAGCGACCTCATTGATCAGGATCATGATCCCGTGGAGCAGGGCAGCGATCCGGCCTTCCTTCTCCAGTCCGGTTGCTTCGCCCAGTTTGTGCTCCCGCAGGCAGGGAATCAGCGCGTGCCAGGGCGTGAGGCCGCACTTTTTGAAAATGCCCCACATCCCGATGAGATAGAGGAGGTTCAGGATCAGATAAAACGAACTGTTTTTCAGGTCCACCGAAAGGAAAAACAGCGTGAACATGCTCAGAAACCTGACAGGATCCATTTGCTTCACCCCGAAGAATAGATTTATTAATTTATCATACCATAGAATCGGCCGGCAGATATTCGGCGGGATCCTTTTTTCCGGAAAAATGCGGAATTGTTATTAAAATGTAATACTTTTTATCGGGAAGGGCGACACCGTTATTCAGACGAAGCTTTCGGGCCGGTTGAAGAGGGGGATGAAGTCCCTGTCGGCGGAGTCAGGTTCCTGGAGGAAACCGGGGAGGCCGAGAGCCAGCATATGGTCGCGGACGCGGCGGTACTCGCGGTCGGTGATGCGGCGGTCGAGCCCGGGAACGGAAACGCCGTTGCAGGGGATGTACTGCCGCATGAGGCTGACCGGAGTACCGGGCGGGAGACTGTCGCGAATCCAGGTCAGGAGGCGGAGGGATTCCCCGGTGAGGCCGGGCAGGATCAGGTGGCGGACGAGGGTGCCGCGGCGCATGATTCCGTCCGCATCATATTCCGGTGAGCCGGTCTGGCGGCACATCTCGGCGAGGGCGGCGGAAGCCTGTTCGAAATAGTCCGGGGCGCCGGCGCAGAGGCGGCCGGAGCGGGCGGTGAAATGCTTGAGGTCGGGCAGATAAACGTCGACGACACCGTCGAGGCGGCGGAGGGATTCGACGGTTTCATAACCGGAGGTATTCCAGACCAGAGGAACCGGCGGCCGCCAGAGAGACAGAGTTTCGAGGATCTGCGGAATGAAAGGCGTGGCGGTGATGAAGGAAACCGTGTGCACACCGAGGTCCACCAGGCGCTTCAGGGAATCCGAAAGCTCCGCGGGCGTGAATGGACTGCCTTCATTGCGGTGGGAAATGTCGCCGTTCTGGCAGTAGACACAGCGCAGGGTGCAGCCGGAGAAGAAGACGGCTCCGGTGCCGTTGGTGCCGGAGATCGGGGGCTCTTCCCAGTAATGCGGAGCGATCCGGGCGATGAGCATCTCACCGCCCAGGCGGCAGAAACCAAAGTGAGAGGAGCGATCCGCGTTACACCGACGGGGGCATAGATTGCACTTCATAACGGGTTATCCTTCCGGATTGCGGTACGGCGGTGACGGTTCTTTCGTCCCGCATCCGTGTAACTGCAGGAACCATCCCCTTGTTCCGCAACCCTCGGTCGTTGCCTGGCTTGTCATGGTTCTTTCTGTTTCAGGCCTTTGCCTGTCAGGTATTATAGGATGAAGAGCGTCATTAGGCAAGAAGGGCGGGACTTGTGAGGAGGGCCGGTTTGGACTATAATATATACTGTCTCAGGCTTTGCATGGAGAAGGAGAGATGAGGCTTTGAACAGAAACAACCGTGACGGATTTCTCAACGATACAGATATAAATGCTCAGCGCAGACACCGCCGGCGGGGGACCGGGAGGGACGAAGCGGCGGAAGCGCCTTACCGCAGGCCGGTGCCGCCGGAAACGGAAGAAAAAAAGATCGACTTCCGCAGGCCGGCAGATCCGGAGGAGGAAAAGGTGGACTTCCGCAAGCCGATCATGCCGGTGACGGAAGAACCGAAAGCAGCGGAGCGAGCGGAAGAAGAACCGGCGGACGGGATCACCAGCGGGGATACCCAACGGCTTGACCTGTCTGAAACAAGCGCCGTGACGAACGTCGAGCCGTCGGAAGACACGATGCAGCGGGCGGACAGCCGCGTGCCGGCCGAAGCGAGGCGGATGGCTGCCGCGCCGTACGGCACGGGACGGCCGGAACCCCGCAGGCCGGGGACCCGCCCGATGGTCGCGCCGCCGAGGCCTGCCGCGGAGAAACCGGCGTGGCAGGAACGGCAGAACGGACGGGCACTGGCAAAGGAACTCCGGAAGCAGTCTGCGGTCGGCTATGCGCCGGGAAGGATGAAGGAAGGGTTTACCAAACAGATCCCCGCGCAGACGGACCTGCGGGAGGAAACCACGAACAATCGGAATCAGGATCCCTATGAATACAGCGGGAACCGTGAAGCCAGGGCTTACCTGGAACGACGGGGCCAGCCTTTCCGCGGCGAAACCGCGAAGGAACCGCCGGCACGGCCGGCTTCGCGCGGTCTGAAGCTGCTGGTGGCGGCGCTGCTGATCGCAGGCGCCGTGCTGACGGCACTGCTGGTCCTGAGGAACCGGAACGGCGGAGCCCCGGCAATGGACGCGAATCCGGTCATCAGCTTCGAGGAGGTCAAACCCGAAGGGGCGATGGTCTGCACGGACGTGACCTACTCGGTGAAGACGACGAAGGACGTTGAGGACATTCGCCTGGTTGATCCGGAGGGGAAAGAGATCCGGACAAAGATTGCCAGCGCGGACAATGCAGACGGCAAGGTGTGGATCATCACGCTGGACATGCAGGAGGACTTTGACGGCATCCTGACCCTGGAGGTCACAGGGAAGGACGAAGAATGGAAGACAACGGACCGGAAGTCCTCGAAGCTGGCGGTAAAAGGCGTGCCGGCGGCGACGGCGGGAACGGCGGACGCGCAGCCGGAATTGACCCTGCCGCCGGAAGCGCAGGAACTGGTGCTTCCCGAAGAAACCGAAATGCCGGTGGAGACTGAAACACCGGGGGAAACCGAAGCACCCGGGGACGTGAATACCGAAGATCCTGAAAACACGGACGAAAACGCTGACGCTGAAGGCATCGGGGACGTACCGGAAGACGGAACGGACGAGGAAGGCGCCGGCGAGGCGGAGACCGCCGAAGACGAGGACAGCGGCGGGGACGACAGCTTCCGCGAAGTCGGCGAACTGCGGACGGCGGTGCCGACCGACACACCCGAACCGCAGGAGATCGAGAAACCGACTGAAACGCCGCCGCTGGTTGTGGAAGCGGCGCCGGAAGCCAATCCTGACCTGATCACGAACGTGACGGTCTATGTCGGGAGCAAAAAACAGAAGGATTACCACCGGCCGGCAAAGGAACTGATCCATATGCCGGAGGCATCGCTCTATACGGCGGGCAAGATGGGCGTACTGACCTTCCGGGGAGACAATTTCCGCCGGAATGCGGCGGTCGGGCCGCTGGAGGCGGAACCGACCGGACTGAAGATCAAGTGGGAAGTCGAGGGCGGCAGTTCCCGCGGCGTAAACCAGACCTTCTACGGCTACGGCTGGCCGGGTCAGCCTGCGATCGTCAAATGGAGCAAGCAGGTACGGACCGCGAGCAACCTGTATGAGACCAAGCAGGAAAAGGAACTGCTGAAGGAGGTCATCATCGCCGGACAGGACGGCAACATCCGCTTCTTAGACCTGGACGACGGCTCCATCACCCGCAACAGCATCAAGCTCGGATATCCGATGAACGGCACGCCGAGTCTGCATACCCTGGGCGAGCCTTACATGAGCGTGGGACAGTTTGCCCGGAAAATGAAGGTCAAGACCGGGCGGATCGGCCTGCGGACCTACAACCTGTACAACCAGAAGGAACTGAAACTGATCGACGGCTCGGACACCAAGCACCGCCGGCCGCTGAACAATGCCGGCAACTTTGAGACGTCCGCCCTGTACGACCGGACGAGCGATACCATGATCACGGCCGGGAACAACGGTATGCTGTACCTGGAGGCGCTGAACTCCGAGTTTGACTGGAAGGTCGGCGTGCTGAAGGTCAACCTGTCGGAGACGACGATGACCTCCAAGGCGAAGGGACAGAAGAGCACCGCGCTGATGGCGGTCGAAAGCTCGCTGGCGGCATACGACAAGTACGTTTTCTACGCGGACATGGGCGGCGTCCTCCGCTGCGTGGACACGGACACTCTCCATCCCGTATGGGCGGCGGCTACGGGTGACGCCGTCATGGCAGCCGTGGCGCTGGACCTGACGGAAAGCCGGGAGCTGAACCTCTATACGGCGAACATGTACGCGAACCGGAAGAAGGGGAAGGGCGAGATCCAGATCCGCCGGTATGACGCGCTGAGCGGCAAGGAAGCCTGGTGCACGGACATCGGCGTCGTCAAGGGCAAGAAGGAAAAGGCAGACGTCGGCGCCAAGGCATCCCCGGTGATCGGCGAGGAAAAACTGAAGGACCTGGTCTTCTTTACGGTGACCGGCCTGAGCGAGGAAGGCTGCGACCAGCTGGGTGTTCCCGGTGAGAGCAAGTCTGCCCTGATCGCGCTGGACAAGGACACCGGCAAGGTGCAGTGGGCCATGGGCATGGAGAGCCGGACGGTATCCTCCCCTGTGGCGGTGTACGACAAGAACGGGGACGGATGGATCATCCAGTGCGCGCAGGACGGGAACATCTATATGGTGGAAGGCCTGAGCGGGGCGAAGACCGCTTCCCTGAAGCTGGAAGCGGAGGTCATCGCTTCCCCGGCGGTATACAACAATATCATGGTGATCGGCACGACCGGTAAGGGGACCTCTTTCATCTACGGGATCGAGATCCGGACGCTGGCATCCACGGAGGACGGGGAACCCGAAGCGGTGGAAGCGGAGCCGGAGGAAGCAACGAAGGAAATGCAGGAGGAGCCGGAAGGCGAAGCTGAACCGGAAGAGGAAGCCGGAGCGGAGGAACCGGCGGAGGACGCATGAGGCGAAAAGGAAGGAGAAGAAGCCGATGAGCAAGTATCTGGCAGCGCTGGACCAGGGAACGACGAGCTCCCGCGCGGTGATCTTTACCGAAACAGGGGAACTGATCTCTTCCTTCAACAAGGAATTTCCGCAGCATTATCCGAAGCCCGGCTGGGTCGAACATGATCCGAAGGACATACTGGATACGCAGATCGCGGCCCTGCAGGAAGCGGTGCGCCTGAGCGGGATCAACGCGGCGGATATCGCGGCGATCGGCATCACCAACCAGCGGGAAACCACCTTCCTCTGGGACCGGAACACGGGCGAGTGCGTCGGGAACGCGATTGTCTGGCAGTGCCGGCGGACCAGTCAGATGGTGGACCAGCTGGTGGCCGACGGCTGCGGGGAGATGATCCGCGAAAAGACAGGCCTGGTGCCGGACGCCTATTTCTCCGGGACGAAGCTGAAATGGCTGCTGGATTACTACAACCTGCAGGACCGGGCGGAGAAAGGCGAGCTGTGCTTCGGCACGGTGGACAGCTTCCTCTGCTGGCACATGCTGGAAGGGCGGCCGCACGTGACCGACGCGACGAACGCGGGGCGGACGATGCTGTTCAACCTGCGTACGCAGGACTGGGACGACGACCTGCTGAAGCTGCTGGGGATTCCGCGGGCCTGCCTGCCGAAGGTTGTCGACTCGAGCGGACTGATCGGCATGCTGGATCCGGCGATCCTCGGGCGGGCGATCCCGGTGACGGCGATCGCGGGCGACCAGCACGCGAGCCTCTTCGGGCAGGCCTGCCTGAAGAAGGGCGATATCAAGAACACCTACGGCACCGGCTGCTTCATGCTGATGAATACCGGGGACGAACCGGTCATGAGCCGGAACGGCCTGCTGACCACGATGGCGTGGCGGATCGGCGGAAAACCCACCTACGCGCTGGAGGGCAGCGTGTTCATGGGCGGGGCGACGATCCAGTGGCTGCGGGATGAACTGAAGATCATCGACCACGCTGCGGAGACGGAAAACCTGGCCAAGTCGATCCAGAGCACGGGCGGGGTCTACCTGGTGCCGGCGTTCACCGGCCTGGGCGCGCCGTGGTGGGATATGTACAGCCGGGGTACGCTGGTCGGCATGACCCGGGGCACGGGACGCGCGCACATCGCCCGGGCGGCGCTGGAGGCGATCGCCTACCAGAGCGCGGACCTGATGGACGCGATGGCCGCGGACTGCGGTAAGCGGCCGGAGATGCTGCAGGTGGACGGCGGCGCGAGCGCCAACAGCTTCCTGATGCAGTTCCAGGCGGACATCACGGCGATCCCGGTGGTACGGCCGCGGGTGCTGGAGACGACGGCGCTGGGCGCAGCCCTGCTGGCCGGCCTCGGAGCGGGCGTATATACGAGCCTGGAGGAGACCGCAAAGGGCTGGCAGAAGGACCTGGAGTTCACACCGCGGATGGATGAGGCCACGCGCAGGCTGAACATCAGGGGCTGGCACAGGGCTGTGGAGCGGGCCAAGGACTGGGCAAGAGACGAATGAACGAAAAGAGGAAAACACACTTGAGCCTGAAAGACAAGATCCGGAAACTGTTTACGAACGTATGGACGATCCCGAACGTGCTGACGATGATCCGGCTGATCCTGGTGCCGGTGTTTGTGGTTCTGTTCCTGAAAGGACACAAAATGGCGTCGCTGGGCGTGTTCATCGCGGCCAGCCTGACGGATATGCTGGACGGGTATCTGGCAAGGAAACTGAACCAGATCACTGACTTCGGGAAACTGTTCGATCCGCTGGCGGACAAACTGATGGTCCTCTCGGCCATGGTATGCCAGGGAATCGCGGGCGTCTTCCCGTGGTCGGCGATCATTATCGTGGCGTGCAAGGAACTGTTCATGGTGATTGGCGGGCTGCTGATGCTGAAGAACGACGTGGTGGTCTACAGCAACTACGTGGGAAAGGCAGCGCAGGTCTGCTTCATCCTGAGCCTGGTGCTCGCGTTCTTCCATGACGAGCTGGCGGCCCGGGGCGTGCAGCTGGACATCATCCTCCTGTGGATGACGGTGGCGCTGGCGCTGTGCGCGATGGTCATCTACATCATCGGAGCGGTCAGGACGATCCGGAAACGGAAAGCGGAAGACGGAGGACAGGCATGAGAACGGACGGAAGGCAGCCGGACGAGAAGCGTCCGGTGAAGATCGATATTGATTTTGTGCGCACGGCATACGGCAGCTGCCTGATCGCGACGGGGAATACCCGTGTGATCTGCACGGCCAGCGTGGAGGAAACGGTACCGCCGTTCCTGAAGGGCCAGGGAAAGGGCTGGATCACGGCGGAATACGCGATGCTCCCGGCCTCCACCGGCGAGCGGAAGAAGCGGGACGGCATCAAGAAAGACGGGCGCAGTGTGGAGATCCAGCGGCTGATCGGCCGGGCGCTGCGGCAGGCCGTGGACCTGGAAAAGCTCGGCGAGCGGACGATCACGCTGGACTGCGACGTGCTGGAAGCGGACGGCGGGACGCGCACCGCGTCGATCACCGGTGCGATGGTCGCGCTGACCTGTGCGGCAGACCGGCTGGTGCGGGAGAAAAAGCTGCTGGTGAGCCCGGTCATCCATCAGGTGGCGGCGGTAAGCGCCGGCATCATGGAGGACGTGCCGTGCCTGGACCTGTGCTACCAGGAAGACAGCCGCGCGCAGGTGGACATGAACTTTGTGATGAATGAAAAAGGCGAGTTCATCGAACTCCAGGGAACCGGCGAAGGCCGCGCCTTCACCGGGAACGAGTTGGAAACGCTGATGAGCTACGGCGCGAAGGGGATCCGGGAGCTGATGGATGCCCAGCGGGAAGCCCTCGGGAAGCGGGCCGAGCAGATCTCGCCGAAGCCGCTGCTGCTGGCGGCAACGGGAAACGAACACAAGCTCCGGGAACTGCGGGAGATGTTCCGGGACTTCTACACCATTGCCCCGATGACCGACGCGGGTTTCTTCGGCCCGATCGACGAGAACGCCTCTACCTTTGCCGGAAACGCGGCGATCAAGGCCGAGGCGGTCTGCGAGGCGACCGGCCTGCCGGCGATCGCGGACGACAGCGGGCTGGAGGTCGACGCACTGGACGGCGAGCCCGGGGTGCATTCCGCCCGATATGCCGGGGAGCACGGAAACGACGAGGCAAACAACGACCTGCTGCTGAGCCGGCTGGAGGGAAAGACCGACCGGTCCGCGGCGTTCCGCTGCGCGCTGGCGCTGAAACTCCCGGGGAAGGAGACCCTGATCGCCGAAGGAAAGTGCCCGGGTACGATCCTGTACGAACGGCGAGGGACGGGCGGCTTCGGATACGACCCGCTGTTCCTGTATGAACCGATGGGCAAGACCTACGCGGAGATGAACGAGGCGGAGAAGAACGGAATCAGCCATCGTGCGAGGGCTGCGGAGAAAATGCGGGAGATCATGGCGGCGCTGTAAGGAAATACGCGCGCAGAACAATGAAAAGGCCCGAAAACCTTGACGTTCAAGGGGCAATCGTTGTAAAATAGCCCGGTAGAAAAACAGAGATAAAACGGAGGCGTCAGGTATGCTCCATCAGGAGAGTCAGAGGATCTGGATCGGGTCCTGCGAAGACAAGACACCCGTATATCTGCTGCCCTCCATGGCGAACCGCCACGGCCTGATCGCCGGCGCGACGGGGACCGGGAAGACCGTGTCCCTGAAGGTGCTGGCGGAGGGCTTTTCCGATTTGGGCGTGCCCGTGTTCCTGAGCGATATCAAGAGCGACCTGAGCGGAATGGTATCTCCCGGGACGGAGACGGACGCGATCAACCGCAGGCTGGATATGTGCGGGGTGCCGAAGGAACAGTTTCAGTATACTTCCTATCCGACCGAGTATTGGGATGTCTATGGCGAGCAGGGAATTCCGATCCGCGCAACGGTAGAGGACATGGGTCCCCTGCTGATGAGCCGGATGCTGAATCTGAATGAGACGCAGAGCGGCGTGATGAATATCGCCTTCCGGGTGGCGGCCCGGGAGGATCTGCCCCTCGAGCACCTGCAGGACCTGAAGAACCTGCTGATTCACGTCGGCGAAAACGCCAGGGAATATACGCTGGAATACGGGAACGTATCCGCTGCCAGCGTCGGCGCCATCCAGCGTGCTGTCGGCGTGCTGGAGGACCAGGGCGGCGATGTGTTCTTCCGGGAACCGGCCATCGATATCAACGACTGGATACAGACGGATCCGGCGGACGGCAGGGGAAAGATCAATATCCTGTGCGCGGACCGGCTGTTCAACAACCCGACGATGTATTCCACGTTCCTCCTGTGGATGCTGACAAAGCTCTATGAGCTGCTGCCGGAGCGGGGGGACGCGGAGAAACCGAAGATCGTCTTCTTTTTTGACGAGGCGCACCTGCTGTTCAACAACTGCAGCCGTCCGCTGATGGAGAAGATCGAGCAGGTGGTGCGGCTGGTCCGCTCCAAGGGCGTGGGTGTTTATTTTATCACCCAGAACCCGGCGGACATCCCCATGACGATCCTGGGGCAGCTGGGCAACCGCATCCAGCATGCCCTGCGCGCCTATACCCCGCTGGACCAGAAGGCTGTCAAGGTCGCGGCACAGACGTTCCGGACGAATCCGTCCTTTGATACAGAGGAAGCCATCACCACCCTGAAGACAGGCGAGGCGCTGGTCTCCTTCCTTGATGAGCACGGTGCTCCGGGCGTGGTGGAGCGGGCCACTATCCTTCCCCCGCAGAGTTTTATGGGACCGATCAGCGAGGAAATCCGCAGAATGATCATCTCGTCCAGCCCTCTCAAGGGGAAGTATGACGATGAGAGCGATCCTGCCGGAGATCCGGGCGCACAGGAACAGCCTACGCCGCCAGTACCACCGGTACCGAAAGTACCATCCGCACCCCAGGTGCAGGAAATGGATCCGCAGCGGTTCAAGCTGATCAACGGTCAGTGGTACTATTTCTGAAGTGCGGCTGAAAGCTGGTCATCACGTTACTGTTTACCCAACGACCCCTTTTGCGGTGAGGGAGAGAGCACCGCGCAGACAGACATGGGACAGACATTCAAGGTTTTTGATCCTACCACCGGTCAGTATGTCGAGAAAGAAGTCGAAGGCATGACTCCTGTCCAGGAAGCGGCCCAGGCCGTGCAGGAAGCCGCGGCCCCCGTGGTTGAAGCCGTGCAGCAGGCTCCTGCAGCCGTGCAGCAGGCGGCCCAGCCGGTCGTCCAGGCCGTGCAGCAGGCAGCCCAGCCCGTGGTACAGGCCGTACAGCAGGCCGTGCCCACCATCCAGGTGCAGCCCCAGGTACAGAAGATGCCCGTGATGGTGCTGGACCAGGCGACCGGCCAGTATGTGCAGCAGATGGTCGATATGGTGCTGGATCCCGCGACCGGCAACTATGTGCCCGCTCCCGTCGCCACCGATCCCAAGGCCCTGGCCGAGCAGCAGAAGGCTGCCGCCGCCGCAGCGAAGGAAGCCGAGCGGAAGGCCCGCGAACAGGAAGCTGCCGAGCGTCGCGCCCGGAACGACCAGCTGCGTGAGGAAGCCGCCGAGCGCGCCCGCAGGAACGACTCCGTTGCCGGCCGCGTCAAGAACACCGCGATCAGCACGGCGACCCGTCAGGTGGTTTCCAGCCTGACCAGAAATGTGACCAAAGCCATCGAAAGTCTTTTCGGCGGCAAAAAAAGATAATACGGAGGAGAAAAGACCATGAAAAAGTTCTTCAAAGAGTTCAAAGAGTTTGCAATGCGCGGTAACGTCATCGACATGGCTGTCGGTATCATCATCGGTGCTGCCTTCAAGTCCATCGTTGACTCCCTGATCGCCAACTTCATCCAGCCCCTGCTGGATGCTATCCTGCCCAAGCCCGTTGACCTGCCGGAAGGCACCTGGGCTGCCGGTCCGGCGATCGCTTCCTTTATCGGCACGATCATCAGCTTCATCATCACAGCCTTCGTGCTGTTCCTGATCATCAAGGCGATGAACGCAGCCAAGAACATTAAGAAGAAGGAAGAGAAGCCTGCGGATCCCACCACCAAGGTTTGCCCCTTCTGCCAGAGCGAGATCGACATCAAGGCGACCCGCTGCCCGCACTGCACGAGCGAGCTGAACTAAGCAGATCATACAGAACACCCGCTGTCATACAGAACAGCGGGTGTTTTACTTTCTCTTTGTCCGTTTCTGTCCCGGGGGGATGATGCTCCGGTTTTGCCGGTGTTATTTCCTGTCTTTCCAGGCCCGTACGCCGATGATCAGTTTGTCCGTGTTCCCGTTTTTCAGCAGGACGGCTTTCAGCGTGACCTGCTTCGGTTTGCCCCGGATCATCAGGCGGTAGCTGATGCTGAAAGAGCCGTCCTCCCGGATATGCTGCAGTACATTTTCCCGGGTGAACTGTTCCCGGAAACGCTGCAGGTCTTCGGCAAAGCAAAAAGATTCCGCGTTCACGAACGTCTGGCGGAAGAAGTCATCGCCTTCATTGGCTACCCCGAGGCTGTCCAGATCCTCTGAAGCACTGAATTCAGCGTATTGCTCCGTTTGGAGGTCCACCGTATACAGCGCGATATATCCGTCGGAGAGGGCCATCACCCGGATCAGCGTGTCCCGTTCCTTCTGCATTTCCTCATAGTGCGCTTTCTGCCTCATCGGCGCGTCCACAACGCTGACGCCGAGGATCAGGTGGTTGCTGCCGCGCATCCGGGTGACTTTCATATTCACGTAGACCGGAATACCGGTATCCATCAGGCGGTAGACCGTGGTGAATATCCCCTGTTCATCGATCGTCCGGAGAACATTTTCCCTTGTGAACAGGGACATGAACATTTCCCGGTCCTCCTGACAGATCCGGGTCAGGGCTTCGCGACGGGCGGACTCAAAGAAATCTTCGCCGTGTCGTTTCAGCGACATTTCCTCACTGTAGGTCTGCCGGGTGTATTCGATATAATGATTTGTATCCAGGTCGATCAGGTAAATATTATAGTAATCGGCGGCGAGGGATTCCGCGATCTCCGCGTAGGTCATGCTGTCGTCCGGCTCAGAGACGGAAAGCACCGCGACAGCGACGGCTACGTTACCGGTGACGGGGTTGACGCTGAGACGCCGTACAAACGAATGGGCTGTTGAACCGTCCGGCATCCTTTCATTAAAATATATCCGGTTTCCACTCTCGCAGCACTGCCTGACCACTCTGAAAAAACCGTTTACGTATTCTACAACGGGAGCATCCAGGCTGATCTGCCGGTCGGACAAATCAGCTTTGAAAAACCTCCTGACAAATTCCCGGTAGGACGGATTGTTCCGGATATACCGGACGGTCTGGCCGGCGATTTCCAGGACCGCCATCGGAAGCGTGCTGAATACGTTGTGGAAGGAATCTGCTTCATCACCGGAGATGATATCGAGATCGTGCAGGCTGATCCGGCCGATGTTTTCATAGTATTCGGATTCTTCGGGGTTTTCGTTTGCGATCAGCGTTTTGTCCCGGAACATCTCCCGGACCGTGTCAAAGGGGATCGGTTTGCTGAAATAGAACCCCTGGAGCTTTGAGCAGCCGATTTCCTGCAGGAAGCGGACCTGCTCCTCGGTCTCGACGCCTTCGCAGACCGTGTCCAGGCCCAGCGAGGTTGCCATGCGCATCAGTTCGGTCAGGATGATCTTTGCGTTTTCCCCCTGATTGAATTCCCGCATGAAACTCATGTCGAATTTGATCAGGTCAAAGTGAAAGCTCTGCAGGATGTCCAGGGAGGAATAACCGCTGCCAAAGTCGTCCATCCATACGGGGAATCCGTAATTCCGGAACCGTTCGACCTGCTCATTCATGAAAGCCGGGTCACTGCCGATCATACTCTCCGTGATCTCGATGGTGATCCGGTCCCGGGGGACGCCGGCAGCGTCCACCCGCTTCCGGATCTCCTCCACGATATCGCAGGCGTCGAAATCAGACCGGGAGAGATTGATGGAATGGGGAACCACCACAAATCCATCCGCCATTTCCGTTTGAATGGCTTCCAGGACCCGGTCGACCATACAGAGATCCAGCTTCCAGATCAGCCCCGCGTCTTCCAGGGCCGGAATAAAATCAGCCGGGGACAGGAAGCCTTTGTTCGGGTCAATCCACCGGGCCAGTGCTTCCACGTCACAGGTTTTGCCGTTGACAGAGCGAACGATCGGCTGGAGGTAAACCCGGATCCAGTTTTCCGCAACTGCCCTGTCGATATTTTCAATGATATACTGTTTATCGTCGGCAGCTTTACTCATGTCCGGGCTGTAATACTGTACGGCTGATTCATACCGGCCCCGCAGCGTTTCACAGGCCATTTTCGCCCGGTCGCAGGCAACGCTGGTATGAACCATATCCCCCTGTGCCACATAGACGCCGGCATGAAGCGGCAGTTTTTTCCCTTCGTTGATTTCTTTGTATTCGGAGAACAGCTGCCGCAGCTTTTCCTCCAGTCCCGCTGTTTCCGTCTGTACGGCAAAATGATCCGAGGAGAACCGGCAGCAATGCTCGTTTCCGAACAGTTTTGACAGGATTTTCGCGAAGGACTGCAGCAGGCGGTCACCCTCCGAAAAGCCATATTTTGAGTTGAAGTGTTTCATACCGACGAAATCCAGGTAGATCAGGACCGGGTTATCGCCTGCCCGGGCCTTTTCTTTGCCTGTCTCCGCCAGTTCAAAGAAATAGCTCATGCCGGGAAGACCGGTCAGGAAATCATACTGGCTGGCCTTCATAAGGGAGTTCCCGTGCAGCGCGTTGCTCAGGGCTTCGTTCAGCTTAAATCCCTGCTGAACGCATTCCTCCCGGTAGATTCCTTCATCGGAATACCAGATATGGGCGAGCCGCGCCCCGGTATCAGTATAGATATGTTCCCCGTAGGCGTGGATGATCCGGTAACCGGAACGGTCCTGCGTTCTGGAACGGTACAGCGTTTCATACCGGCCGCCCTCCGTCGCAAATAGATAGGCGTCGTTGGCGATCCGCGCGACGTCATCCGGATGCGCGTCCTTATACATATCATGATCCATGTCATCATACGCCTGCGCGCGGTCTTCATAGCCGAAGAGCCGGCAGAACCCGTCCGAAAGGGCGAGCGTAACCACCCGTTTATCCAGGAACTGATAAACGGCAAAGGGTACGTTCAGATGCTCCAGGGTTTCCAGCGTCTGCGGGTCAAAGCGATATTTTTCAGCGGGGGTCATATCTGATCCTCCTGATCCTTTCAGCATCGATGGTCATTGCTCTGAATGGATTATATCACAGTTTTTCCGATTTATCACGGGTTTGTTTCGGCCCGCGGAATCTCATCCGCAGCAGATCCCGGATACGACGGAGATGGTCCGGGATTACGGCCGCGGGAAGGAATTGAACCAGGCGCGCTCGGAGAACGGCTTCTTCGGGGGAACGGCCGGGCTGCTTTCCGCGATGCCGACGGGGAGGAAGCAGACGAGCTCGCAGTCTTCCGGCAGGTTCAGGATCCGCGCCATTTTATCGCAGATCCGGTCGTCGTCCGTGATGTGGCCTTCAATCCAGCAGCTCTGGTATCCCAGCTCCACGATGGCGAGCAGCATGTTCTGGATCGCGGCGGAATAATCCTGCACGGCAAAGCATTTGTCCCGGTACGCGTTGATCCGCCGGGTGAGCACGCAGATCGCCGCCGGGGCGGTTTCCGCCACGGGCGGATTGATGACTTCGCGAAGCCGCTGCAGGACGGCGGGATCGTCCACGGCGATCAGGCTCGTAGTCTGCCGGTTGCAGCCGGAAGGCGCATCCAGGCCGGCCTGCATAATGGTTTCCAGGTCGGACCGCGGGACGGGCGTGGGCTGGTATTTTCCCCGGTAGCTGTGACGGCTGCGGATCGCGTCCAGAACGTTCATTCCGACATCTCCTTTTTGGCTGAATAGATCGGTTCCGGGTCCATCATAACCGAAAACCCGCTTCCGATCAACCGGGGGACGAAAAGGGGGAGGGCAAATTGCGGAAGGCCTTCACAAAAGCCACTGAAAGTGTTAGAGTATAACCATCAAGAAAAACCGGAGGAGTGATCCCATGTTCGAGAACCTGATCGAGATTCTGAAAGCCAATCCCCGCAAGATC
The DNA here is from genome assembly GCA_902793605.1 of uncultured Eubacteriales bacterium. GTDB lineage: Bacteria > Bacillota > Clostridia > Christensenellales > Aristaeellaceae > Aristaeella. The sequence goes on along the minus strand of CADBEB010000004.1, from coordinate 42,921 downwards.
GTATATACCGAAGGAACGGACGCCCGGATCCTGGAGTCCGCTGCCCGCCTGAAGAAGGAAGGGTTCCTGACCCCCGTGCTGGTCGGCCCCGTGGATGAAGTGAAGGCTGCGGCCGCCAAGGGCGGTTTCGACATCGAAGGCCTGGAGATCCTGGATCCCGCCACCTATCCCGGCATGGAAGACATGGTGAAGACCATGGTCGAGCTCCGTAAGGGAAAGATGAGCGAGGAAGAGTGCCGCGCCGCCCTGTCCAGGGGCAACTACTTCGGCACGATGCTCGTGAAGATGGGTGTCGCGGACGCACTGCTCGGCGGCGCGACCTACTCCACCGCGGACACTGTCCGCCCCGCGCTGCAGATCGTGAAGACCCGCAAGGGCTCCAACCTGGTGTCCAGCTGCTTCATCCTTGTCCGGGACGACGAGATGCTGTGCATGGGCGACTGCGCCATCAACATCGCCTATGAAGACCGGAAGGACAAGGAAGGCAACGTGACCCTGACCGCGGCTGACCAGCTGGCGGAAGTGGCCATCGCCACCGCCGGGACCGCCAGGATCTTCGGCATGGATCCGAAGGTCGCGATGCTGTCCTACTCCACCAAGGGCTCCGGCAAGGGTGCGAACGTGGACCTGGTCCGCAACGCCACCGCCATCGTCAAGGAAAAAGCGCCGGACCTCGCGGTCGACGGCGAGATGCAGTTTGACGCGGCTGTTTCCCCGGTCGTCGGACAGCTGAAGTTCCCGGGCAGCAAGGTGGCCGGCTATGCCAACACCTTTATCTTCCCCGAGATCCAGAGCGGCAACATCGGCTACAAGATCGCCCAGCGCCTCGGCGGGTTCGCCGCCTACGGCCCGATCCTGCAGGGACTGAACGCGCCGATCAACGACCTCAGCCGCGGATGCGACGCGAATGAAGTTTATACGATGTCGATTATTACAGCCGCATTGGTATAAGATCTGGGGGGCTTTCCGTAAGGAATCGCACGCGCACCGCGGCGGGTGTGCCCGCTCGCGCACCGCACGCGACATCGCCCAGGCCCCCTTCGGGTCGCAGGTGGTTTTGTGAATGGTCAATATTGAGGCCTTGACAAAATGATTGTTGGTAGTTAAGATAATCCCCGCAACTGAATACCTTATCACGAGTGACCGAGGGACGGGCCCGATGACGTCACGGCAACCGGCTGAGGCTTGGTGCCAAATCCCGCAGCGCGGCACACTCCCGCAGGGAAGCGCTGACAGATAAGGACGGTCCGAAAGATCGATTCCCGCCTGGTTTGTGTGCAAGCCAGGCGGTTATTATTTCAGAATTTATATCAGACAGGAGAAAGACCATGCGCAGACTGTTTACTTCCGAATCCGTGACCGAGGGACATCCCGACAAACTGTGCGACCAGGTGTCCGACGCCGTGCTCGACGCGATCCTTGAGCAGGATCCCGCCGCCCGCGTTGCCTGCGAGACCTTTGCGTCGACCGGCATGATCACCGTTATGGGCGAGATCACGACCGAATCCTATGTGGATATCAACGCGATCGTCCGCAGGACTGTCATGGACATCGGCTACGACGCTCCGGAGAAGTCCTTCAACGGCAGGACCTGTGCCGTGATGACCGCCATCCATGACCAGAGCCCGGACATCGCCATGGGCGTTGACGACGCCCTGGAGACCCGCGGCGGGGAGGACGAGGCGGATATCGGCGCCGGCGACCAGGGCATGATGTTCGGTTACGCCTGCAACGAGACCCCGGAGAAAATGCCCCTGCCCATCGCGCTGAGCCACCGCCTGGCCCTGCGGCTTACCAAAGTCCGCAAGGACGGCACGCTGCCGTACCTCTATCCCGACGGAAAGACCCAGGTGACCGTCGCTTACGAGGACGACAAGCCCGTTGCGGTCGACACCGTGGTCATTTCCGCCCAGCACGCGGCGGATGTTGACCAGACCACGCTGCGCGAGGAAATCATCGAGCAGGTGATCCTGCCCGTGATCCCGCATGAGCTGATCACGGAAAACACCCGGATCTTTGTCAACCCGACCGGCCGGTTCGTGATCGGCGGACCCGCGGGAGACACCGGCCTGACAGGCCGCAAGATTATCGTGGACACCTACGGCGGATACGCGCCTCACGGCGGCGGCTGCTTCTCCGGCAAGGACCCCACGAAGGTGGACCGCAGCGCGGCCTATGCCGCCCGCCATGCCGCGAAGAACGTGGTGGCTGCCGGGCTGGCGGATCGCTGCCAGATCCAGCTGGCCTACGCGATCGGCGTGGCTGAACCGGTCAGCATCATGGTGGATACGTTCGGGACCGGCGTTCTGCCGGACGACAAGCTGGCGGAGATCGTGGAGAAGGTGTTTGATTTCCGGCCGTCGCAGATCATCAGGCGGCTGGACCTGCGCAGGCCGATCTACCGGCAGACAGCGGCCTACGGGCATTTCGGAAGGACGGATATTGACCTGCCCTGGGAGCATGAGGATTGTGTCGAAGAGCTTAAGAAAGCTCTTTGACAAGGGTTGTAATGCGAGGGCTTTCCGTAAGGAAACGCACGCGCACCGCGGACGCAGTCGCGTCTCGCGCACCGCGCGCATCAGCGCCCACGCGCTCCTTCGGATCCCGGGAGGTAAAGGAAGAAGGGCGGAGAAAGTCCGCAAATTTCCAAAACAATGCTTGACAAGGGTTTGGGGATTCTGATATATTAATTGGGCTGTCCGAATTTTCCGGGACAGGCTGAGAGATAAGGGTCCCCGGGACCCATGAACGAGTTTCAGAGGAGTGTTGATCATGTTCCGTACATACCAGCCCAAAAAGCGTCAGCGCAGCAAGGTGCATGGCTTCCGTGCCCGCATGTCGACCAAGAACGGTCGCCGGGTTCTGGCTGCCCGCCGTCGCCGCGGCCGCAAAGAGCTGACGGTCTGATTTGCCGTACAGCCGACTTCAGTATGACTGTGGATGAGGCCCGCCCGTTTTCCAATGGGCGGGCCTTTCCTCATAAACCAAGGGTGAATCCGCCTGAAGCGGATGGATGATGAACCAACGATGGAAAGACGTTATCGGCTGAAGAAGAACCGGGCGTTCCAGTATGTCTACCGCAAGGGGCATTCGGTCGCCTGCCGCAATCTGGTCATGCTCCTGGCCCCGGGCCGGGAGCTGAAGATCGGGTTTTCCGTCAGCAAGAAAACAGGCAACGCCGTGACCCGGAACCGGATCAAGCGACGCCTGCGGGAATGCTTCCGGCCCTATTTAGGGGATGTGAAAACCGGTCTGTACGTGATCGTCGCCAGACCTTCAGCCGCAGAGGCCGCCTTCGACGACCTGAAGCGGGACGTGCGTTACCTGCTGAAAAAGCAGGACGCGCTCCGCAAACCTTCGGGAGAAGGGAACCGCGCCGAATGAGACGTCTTTCGCTGAAAAGGTTCTCCATGAAAAGTTTCTTTTTATGGATGATCCGCTTCTACAGACGGGAGCTGAGCCACCGCAAGAAGCACCCCGCGTGCCGCTATATCCCGACCTGTTCCGAGTATGCCGTGACCGCGATCGAAAGGTACGGCGCCTGGAAGGGCGGAAGGATGGCGGCCTGGCGCATCCTGCGCTGCAATCCCTTCAGCAAGGGAGGCTATGACCCCGTACCGGAGGATCCCTGCACCATGTTAAGGAGGGAATAACCCGGAATGAATGATTTTCTTTTCAACATCCTGGCCTGGATCAGAAGCTGGGTCGGAAGCTGGGGATGGGCGATGGTGGTCTTTACCGTCATGATCCGCCTGGTGCTGACGCCACTGGACATCAAGAGCCGCGTGAGCATGCGGAAGACCACGAAGCTGCAGCCCCAGATGCAGGCCCTGCAGAAGAAGTATGCCAACGACAAGGAAAAACTGAATCAGAAGACAGCCGAGCTCTACAAAAAGGAGCACGTGAATCCGCTGTCCAGCTGTCTGCCGCTGCTGCTGACCTGGCCGATCCTGATCGCCGTTTTCGGCGCGATGCGGATGGCGGCCAACAAGGAGCTGCTGATCCAGCTGGGTCAGATCCTGAACAACGAGATCCCCCAGCTCGAGCGCTGGCTGTGGATCAAGAACCTGTGGATGCCTGACAGCATCTTCGCGGCTGCGCTGCCGGATGTCCGGACGCTGCAGCAGATCCCGGCGGATCAGTGGCTGAGCTGGTTCAACACGCTGGACGCGAACAACCTGCCGGTCCTGATCAAGGACATGGGGCTGACGGCCGAGAGTTTTGCACAGGCGAACCTGGGCAAGACCCTGGCGGATATCGTCGAGGCCATGCAGCAGAACGCCGCCTATGTCGAAGCCGTGGCGGTGAAGCCCGGCTGGACGTTCAACCTGCTGATCACCCAGCTTTCCCTGGTGAACGAATACAACGGCCTGATGCTCCTGCCGATCCTGAGCGCGGTCAGCCAGCTGGCGATGACCAAGATCATGGGAAACTCCCAGCCGACCGACCCGAGCGCGCCGGGCGCAAGTACCGGGAAGTTTATGCAGTATTTCTTCCCGATCTTTTCGCTGATCATCTGCTTCAGCTACTCCGCTGCCTTCGCCCTGTACTGGGTTGCGGGTAACCTGGTGAGCATGGGACAGACTTACGCGATCAACAAGTTCCTGGACAAGAGAGAAGCGGCTGCCGCAGCAGTGGCCGGGGAAGGATCTGTAAAATGAAACAGTTTGAAGCAATGGCCAAGACCGTAGAGGAAGCGATCGAACAGGGGCTGCAGGAGCTTGGCGTTTCGATCGGTGATGTGGATGTGATGGTCGTCGAGGAAGGCAGCAAGGGCCTGTTCGGTCTGTTTGGCAGCCGTCCCGCGAAGGTTCGCCTGACCGTAAAGGCCTCGGAGGAGGATCCGCTGGGCGACCTGCTGGAAGAAAAGAAGCCCGCGAAGGCGAAGAAGAATCCGGAAAAGAAGGCCGAGAAGAGCGCGGAAAAGAAGGCCGAGAAACCGGAAAAGAAACAGGAAAAGAAGGACGAGGAGCCGGCGGCCGAGATCAAGCCCGCTCCCGAGAAGAAGAAGGCGAAAAAGCCGGCGGAGAAGAAGCCGCAGGCTGAGAACGAAGCCCCCACCGCGAAGGAAGAGAAGGCCGCCGAGCCAAAGCAGAAGCCGGAGGTCCGGCCGATGGAGAAGCCGGAAGTCACGATGATCCCGGCGGAAGAGCTGACCGGGGATTCCCCCGCGGGGATCGCGCATGCGTTCCTGATGGAACTGACGAAGCTGATGGGCGTGGACGTGACCATCGACATGGGCACGGATGCGGAAGGCAATGTCTACGGCTATATCAACGGCGACACCCTGGGCGTGCTGATCGGCCGCCGCGGCGAGACGCTGGATGCCGTACAGTACCTGACCAGCCTGAAGGTAAACCGGGGCCGTGAGGGCTATGTCCGCGTGACGCTGGATACGGAGAACTACCGCGCGAAGCGGGAAGATACCCTGATCCGCCTGGCGAACCGGATGGCGAACCGCGCGCTGCGCACCGGCCGGAAGGTCAGCCTGGAGCCCATGAATCCTTATGAGCGCAGGATCATACACTATGCGCTGCAGCAGACGGAGGGAGTTTCGACTCATTCCGAAGGTGATGAACCGAACAGGCATGTGGTGATTACACACGATAAATAAGGGGCTTTCCGTAAGGCAATGTACCGGGGGGCTGACCCCTTCGGATATGGTGTATTGAGTGATCTGAGAGTATTTGTTGAGGTAAAGAACGATGTTAGATATCAATCTGCTCCGGAATGACCCGGAAAAGGTGAAGGAAAATATCCGGAAAAAGTTTCAGGATCAGAAGCTTCCCATGGTGGACGAGGTCATCGCGTTTGACAGGGAATACCGGGAAGCGATCCAGCAGGCGGACGGCCTGCGCAACAAGCGCAAGACCCTGTCCAAGCAGATCGGCGGCCTCCTGGGTAAGGGCCTGAAGGAAGAAGCCGAGAAGGTCAAGGCGGAAGTCGCCGCGATGGCGGATGAGCTGGAAGCGCTGGAGAAGAAGGAAGAAGAACTGAAGGGCGAGATCCGCAAGCGGATGCTCGTGATCCCCAACATCATCGACGACAGTGTGCCGATCGGCAAGGACGACAGCGAGAACGTCGAGATCCAGCGTTTCGGCGAGCCCGTGGTGCCGGAGTGGGAGATACCCTACCATGTGGACATCATGGAGCGCCTGAACGGTATCGATCTGGACGCGGCGCGGGAGACCAGCGGCAACGGGTTCTACTACCTGATGGGCGACATTGCCCGGCTGCACAGCGCCATCCTGAGCTATGCGCGGGATTTCATGATCGACCGGGGCTTCACTTATGTGGTGCCGCCTTTCATGATCCACGGCAACGTGGTGACCGGTGTCATGAGCTTCGCCGAGATGGAGAACATGATGTACAAGATCGAGGGCGAGGACCTGTACCTGATCGGTACCTCTGAGCACTCGATGATCGGCAAGTTCATCGACACGATCATTGACGAGGACAAGCTGCCGAAGACCCTGACCAGTTACAGCCCCTGCTTCCGCAAGGAAGTCGGCGCCCACGGCATCGAGGAGCGAGGCGTCTACCGCATCCACCAGTTCGAGAAGCAGGAGATGATCGTGGTCTGCAAGCCCGAGGACAGCCCGATGTGGTTTGACAGGCTGTGGCAGAACACGGTGGACTTTTTCCGGACGCTGGATATCCCGGTGCGGACGCTGGAGTGCTGCAGCGGCGACCTGGCGGACCTGAAGGTGAAGAGCCTGGACGTGGAAGCCTGGTCTCCCCGGCAGAAGAAGTATTTTGAGGTCGGCTCCTGCTCGAACCTGGGCGACGCCCAGGCGCGGCGCCTGCAGATCCGGGTGCGCGCGGAGGACGGCAGCAAGTACTTTGCCCATACGCTGAACAACACCTGCGTGGCCCCGCCCCGCATGCTGATTGCCTTCCTGGAGAACAACCTCCGGGCGGACGGTACGGTCGCGATCCCCGAAGTCCTGCGGATGTATATGGGCGGGAAGGATCACATCGGATGAGTGAAGCGAAGAAAAAGGGGTTGTTTGCCCGGCTGCGGGAAGGATTAAGCAAGACCCGCGGAAATATGACCGACAAGGTCGACGAGATGGTCCGGGAAAACCGGAAGATCGACGAAGACTTTTACGAGGAGCTGGAGGATATCCTGCTCATGGCCGACTGCGGCCTGAAGGCGACCACGGAGATCGTGGACGAGCTGCGGGAACGGGTGAAGGCCAACAGGGTAAAGGACGCGGGGGAAGCCCGGGAAATCCTGAAGCAGATCATGGTCGAGCAGATGGACATTCCGCGGCCGCCGCTGAAATGGCCAATGGTGATGCTGGTGGTCGGCGTGAACGGCGTCGGCAAGACCACGACGATCGGGAAGCTGGCGCTGCGGTTCCAGAACATCGGCCGGAAGGTCATGCTCTGCGCTGGCGATACCTTCCGCGCGGCGGCGGCGGAACAGCTGACCGTATGGGCGGAACGCGCACGGGTGCCGATCATCAAGCATGCCGAAGGCGCGGATCCCGCGGCGGTCGTGTTTGACGGCATCCAGAGCGCCAAAGCCCAGGGGGCGGACCTGCTGATCGTGGATACCGCCGGCCGGCTGCACAACAAGAAGAACCTGATGGATGAACTGGCGAAGATGCGCCGGGTGATCGACCGGGAATATCCGGAAGCGGATACCCGCTGCATCCTGGTGCTGGACGCCACGACGGGGCAGAACGGCCTGATGCAGGCCCGGGCCTTCAAGGAAGTGGCGGAGATCAACGGAATCATCCTGACCAAGCTGGACGGTACCGCCAAGGGCGGGATCGCGCTGGCGATCCGTCAGGAACTGGAAGTTCCGGTCTGGTATATCGGGGTGGGCGAGGGAATCGACGACCTGCAGCCCTTCAACGCGAAGGAATTCGTTGAAGCGCTGTTCTGAGATAAGGGGGCTTTCCGCAAGGAAACGCACGCGCACCGCGGACGCAGTCGCGTCTCGCGCACCGCGCGCGTCAGCGCCCAATCCCTTCGGGCAAAATGAGTTTTATTCTGTTAATTTGTTTCTTGGGAGGAAACGATGATGGCTGAGTTAACGATGGATAAACTGGTGGCGCTTTGCAAGAACCGGGGATTTATCTTTGCCGGATCCGAGATCTACGGCGGACTGGCGAACACCTGGGACTACGGCCCGCTGGGTGTAGAATTCAAGAACAACGTCAAAAAGGCCTGGTGGCAGAAGTTCGTGCAGGAAAGCAAGTACAACACCGGACTGGACTGCGCGATCCTGATGAACCGGGAAGTCTGGGTGGCCAGCGGCCACGTGGGCGGCTTCAATGATCCGCTGATGGACTGCAAAGCCTGCAAGGCCCGCTTCCGCGCGGACAAGCTGATCGAGGACTTCACCGAAGGGGCTGAGACCGGAGACGGCTGGAGCAACGCCGAGCTGGAAGAGTTCATCGCCGGGCACGACATCGTCTGCCCCGTATGCGGCAAGAAGGACTTCACGGGCATCCGGCAGTTTAATCTGATGTTCAAGACCTTTGCCGGTGTGAACGAGGACAGCGCCAACGAGATCTACCTGCGCCCGGAAACTGCTCAGGGTATCTTCGTGAACTTCCAGAACGCCATGCGGACCACCCGAAAAAAGCTGCCGGCCGGCATCGCGCAGATCGGCAAGTCCTTCCGGAATGAGATTACGCCCGGTAACTTCATCTTCCGCGTGCGTGAGTTCGAGCAGATGGAACTGGAGTTCTTCTGCAAGCCCGGCGAAGACCTGGAATGGTTCAACTACTGGCGCAGCTTTTGCAGGGACTGGCTGCTGAGCCTGGGCATCAGGGAAGAAAGCCTGCGCCTGCGGGATCATGAGCCGGAGAAGCTGGCCTTCTACTCCAAGGCGACAACGGACTTCGAGTTCCTGTTCCCCTTCGGATGGGGCGAACTGTGGGGTGTGGCGGACCGGACCGACTACGACCTGACGCAGCACCAGGAGCACTCCGGTAAGAGCATGGAGTACCTGGATCCGGTAACCAACGAGAAATACATCCCGTACTGCATCGAGCCCTCCCTGGGTGTGGACCGGGCGGTGCTGGCCTTCCTGTGCAATGCCTACGAAGAGGAAGACCTCGAGGGCGGCGACGTGCGCACGGTCCTGCATCTGCATCCGGCGCTGGCGCCTTACAAAGCCGCCGTGCTGCCCCTGCAGAAGAACAAGCTGGGCGGACTGGCCAGCGAGATCCACGCGGAACTGTGCAAGTACTTCCCCGTGGAATACGATGAAACCGGCTCCATCGGCAAGCGGTACCGCCGTCAGGATGAGATCGGAACGCCCTTCAGCATCTGCGTCGACTTTGAGACCGAAGAGACTCAGACCGTGACCATCCGCGACCGCGATACCATGCAGCAGGAGCGGATACCGATCGCCGAAGTACGCAAGTACATCGAGGACCGGATGAGGTTCTGATACAATTCAAAACGAACTGCGCAGCCTGAAAGGCTGCGCAGAATCTTTCTGTTTATCGTTACGGAGGGTTTAGGATGACGGCCTTAGGGAACGAGTATCCGGGAACCGTCAGGATTGTCGGTGATAACTATTTCGGGAGATGGAACAAGACCCGCACGGCCTGCAGGGGCATTGTGCTCAGAGACAACCGGCTCCTGCTGTCCTATGAAACGGTGACCGGACAGTGGATGCTCCCGGGCGGTGGCCTGGAAGCCGGAGAAGATGAACGTGAATGCTGTATCCGGGAGGTTGCCGAGGAGACAGGCTTCCGGGTCCGCGTCTCCGACTGTGTGCTGGAGATCGATGAGTATTACGAGGATTTCAAATGGGTGAACCGGTATTTTTTCGGTGAAGTCACCGGAGAAACCGGCATCCGCCTGACGGAGCGCGAAAAGGAAGTGGGAATGAAACCCCGTTGGCTACCCCCGGATGAGATCATCGATATCTTTTCAAAGCATGCATCCTATGCGGAAACGGACGAGATGAGACGGGGAATGTATCTTCGGGAATATACGGCTTTGACCAGGCTGCTGGGTAAATGAAAAAAGGGAACGAAAAGGATCGTCCCCATTGTTCCCTTCAGATCTCGCGGACAAGATCCGAACACAGCCGGACCAGGTCGTACCGCACGCCTTCCCGGCTTCGCCAGCTCCGGCCGTCCCAGTCCTCACCGGTCAGATCGTCTCCGCCGTAGATCAGGGCGCCGTATGCAAAGTTCCGGAAGCGGGCGACTGCAATGCAGGCGGCTTGTTCCATTTCAACGATTTTTGCGCCTTCTTCCTTGCGAAGGGCGATCCGGTCAGCTGTTTCCCGGAAAATGGCATCTGTCGTCCAGACGAGTCCCCGCAGGTAGGGAACGTCCCGTTTTTCCAGGCAGGAAACGATCCGGTCCGTGACCTGCGGATCCGTGTAAACGATTCGGGATGGGGGAAGGTACTGATAAGAGAAACCTTCGTCCCGGATGGCGCCGTCGACGACGAGAACCTGGCCGACTTCGATGTTCCTGTCCAGTACGCCGCCCCCGCCGCAGAACATGACCTTTTCGATCCCCATGGCATGAAACAGGTCCAGGTTCCCGCCGCAGGCGGGGCAGCCGACCTGTCCGAGGGTCAGCAGGATGTCTTCCTTTTCCGTGAAGCGGTAGATCGGCACAGGGTTTTCTCCCGGGATCACGCAGGCTTCCCGGAGGCCGCCGGAGGAAAGAAGTTTGGTGATCACCTCCGGAAAGAAGGTGATCACCATTTTATCCGTATCGAAACCATCCCCGGCAAAATGGGACGGGTTCAGCTTGGCCAGCGGATTGTCGTCATACTCGAGCACCGGCCAATTGTTTTCATGCAGCAAAGTTTGATCCCTCCAACAGCCGATGGGAACGGAAAGGGTCGTCCCCATCGTTCCCTCAGCCGAATTCGCGCTGGAAATGTTCTTCGCAGGCCTTTTCCAGGGATTTGACGACGATCTTCAGCGCCTTGATGCGCGCGTACTTCTTGTCGTTCGACTCGATGATGTACCAGGGCGCGTTCTCGGTGCTGGTCTTCTTCAGCATCTCGTTGACTGCTTCCTCATACTGCGGCCATTTCTCGCGGTTGCGCCAGTCTTCGTCCGTGATCTTCCACTGCTTTTCGGGGGTGTTCTGCCGGTCGGTAAAGCGGGCCAGCTGGGTGTCCGAATCGATATGGATCCAGAATTTAAGCAGGACGGCGCCCCAGTCGGTCAGCTGGCGCTCGAACTCGTTGATCTCGTTATATGCACGCTTCCAGTCCTTCTCGCTGCAGAAGCCCTCGAGGCGCTCCACCATGACCCGGCCGTACCAGGTCCGGTCGAAGATGCAGATATGTCCGGTACGGGGCAGGCGGGTCCAGAAACGCCAGAGGTACTGGCGGTTCAGCTCATGGGGTTCAGGCGAGGCAATCGGATGCACGTCAAAGCCGCGGGGATCCAGCGGGTAGGCGACGCGGCGGATATTTCCGCCCTTGCCGGCGGCGTCCCAGCCCTCGTAGCAGAGGATGACGGGGATCTTCTTCCAGTAGATGATGTTATGCAGCTCGCTCAGGCGCTTCTGGAGCCTTTTGAGCTCCTTCTTGTAATCCTCGTCAGAGATGGTGGGCGAGAGGTCCACCTCGGCCAGCTTCGGCATTTTGATGAGCGGGAACTTCTCGTCAAAGGGCTCGCCGACATACCGCCCGTGCTCAAGTGCCTTGTCGATTTTGTTTACCAGGAGCTTCATGGCGTCCCGTACAGCTGCCTTCTTGCGCTTGCCGTCGAGGATATGCCAGTGGATGGTGTCGTTCGTATCCTCCATGAAATCGTCATAGGCCTTGAGGAATTTTTTGTATTCCTTGTGCTGCCACAGGTCGTCCGGCGTGACGCGCCACTCCGTTTCCGCGTTCTCACTGAGGGTGCGGAGACGCTCGTACTGCTCCTCTTCGTCGATGTGCAGGAAGATCTTGAGCAGGAGATAGCCCCCGTCCCGCAGCTGGCGTTCAAACTCATTGACGCTGCGGACGCGGCGCTTGTATTCCTCCTTCGTGATCTCCAGCCGCAGGATCTTGCGGACGGTGTCTTCCATCCAGCCGGAATCCAGGAAGATCAGCTTGCCGTTCTCCGGGATGGCGGCGGCATAGGGATAGAGGAAGGGATAGCGTGCTTCGCTCTCCGGGATTACGACGGGGGAGACCACGTTATAGAAACGGGGATCGATCTCGCTGATGATCTCCTTGACCAGGCTGCCTTTGCCTGCGGCGGCCCAGCCCTCCAGCAGCACGAGCACGGGGAGTTTGGCCTCCCGCAGGAGCTGCTGCTGCACGATCAGCCGGGCGCGCAGTTCCTTGATCTCCGCGTTGAGCGCTTCTTTTTCTTCCGGCTTGGTTTTCTCGAAATCCTTTAACATAACGGCCTCCTTCAGGGTCAGTTATTCGGTTGTTTCCTGTTGTGAGCATTATACATGAAACCGGCCGCGGTTTCAACGGCTAAATCTTGTGTCAGGATTGAATTCAGACAGGATATCCGGTATCATGGGAGCGGAGGGATGCCTTGTGCGAGTGGACGAACTGACGGTGGGGATCATACAGACCTGCTGCTATATCCTGTATCAGGAGAATGAAAAGGAATGCATCGTGATCGATCCCGGGGATGAGCCGGGACGGATCCGGAAGAAGGCCGGGGACCGGCGGATCGCGGCGATCCTGCTGACCCACGGGCATTTTGACCATATCGGCGGGGTCGCGCCGCTGATGGAGGAAGGGACCCGGCTGCTCATCCATCCGCTGGACGAGCCCATGCTCTCTGACCCGGATCTGAATGCAGGCCGGGGCCTCCTGCGCCGGGACATCACCGCGCCGGAACCGACCGACCGGGTCCGGGAAGGCGACGAACTGACGATTGCCGGGCTGGGGATCCGGGTGCTGCATACACCCGGGCATACGCCGGGCAGCGTATGCTACCTGATCGAAAATGAACTGTTCACGGGGGACACCCTGTTCGAGCACGGGTGGGGACGGACGGACCTGCCCGGAGGAAACGAACAGGACATGTATGCTTCGCTGAGGCGGATCATGCCGCTGGCGCGGCAGTATCCGATGCACGCGGGACACTAAGAGGGAAAGATGACAGAACTGGAGACATATCTGGAAACGATCGAGCCGGAGCTGCGGGTGATGACCCGGTTGTTCGGGTTTCCGGAGAGTGTATGGGAGGAGCCGAAGCGCTTCGTTCCGCAGGCGGAGGAAGACGGTTCGGCCTATCGGATCACCTTCCGGAGCGAAGGCCGTACAGCCGTGTGCTCAGCCCCGGTGCCGGATGATCCGGACGAGCGCATCCGGACGCTGCACCGGAAGCGGGCGGCAAGGCGGCTGTGCAAGCAGACCCTCTATGACCTTTGTAAAGAACTGACCGGTATTCAACCGCCGTGGGGGAGTATGACCGGCGTACGTCCCACCCACCTGATGCTTGAAGCGCTGGCGGCGGGGCTTTCCCCGGAGGAGGCGGTCCGGAAGCTGACAGAAGAGTTCGATGTAACGCCGGAGCGGGCGGAACTGCTGGCGGAGATCGCGGGGGAGCAGCGGAAGCTGCCGCCGCCGGGGGACCGCTGGATGGATGTATATATCGGGATCCCGTTCTGTACGACCCGCTGCGCTTACTGCTCCTTCTCCTCGGGGGAGATCGGCGACGGCTCCCTGGTCGCTCCCTATATGTCGTCGCTGGAGCGGGAAATGCGGGCCTGCGCAGGGATCCTGCGGGAAAGTGGGCGGACGATCCGCGCGCTCTATATCGGCGGCGGGACGCCGACGGCCTTACCGGAGGACGCTTTCGCGGCCCTGCTGGAGAACACGGTCACCCTGTTTCCCGGGGCGATGGAATACACGGTGGAAGCCGGGCGGCCGGATACCCTGACGCGGGGTAAGCTACGCGCGATCCGGGAGGCCGGGATCCGGAGGATCTCCATCAATCCACAGACGATGAACGACCGGACGCTGGAGGCCATCGGCCGGGCGCACACCGCGCAGCAGGTGCGGGATGCCTATGCCCTGGCCAGGGAGGAGCAGATCCCGCACATCAACATGGATGTGATCGCCGGGCTGCCGGGCGAGACGGAAAAGGATTTCGCGTATACCATGGAGGAAGCGCAAAAGCTACATCCGGAGAGCCTGACCGTGCATACGCTGGCGATCAAGCGGTCGTCGAGGATGAGTCTTGAGAACCATCCGCTGCCGGATGGCGGGATGACGGCGAACATGGTCGAGATGGGCCGGGAGACAGCGCGGGAAATGGGCATGAAACCCTATTACCTGTACCGGCAGAAATACATGGCCGGTAACCTGGAGAATACCGGCTACGCGCTGCCCGGGCATGCCTGCCTGTACAACGTGGACATCATGGAAGAAACCTCCCACATCCTGGCGATGGGTGCGGGAGGCATTTCCAAGCGGATCTGGCCGGAGGAAGGGCATATCACGCGGGCGCCGAACGTCAGCAATCTCCGGGATTATCTCACCCGGACGGACGAGATGATCCGGAGGAAGGAAGAGCTGTTCCTGCCGGATCCGGCAGGGCAAGGAGGCAATTGATATGAGGTGTGTGGTTCAGCGGGTGAAGGAAGCGTCCGTCACGGTGGACGGAGAGATCGTCGGAAAGACCGGCCCAGGCATCCTGGCGCTGATCGGGGTATCCACGGAGGATACGGACAAGGACTATAAATACATCCTGGACAAAGTCCCGAATCTGCGGATCTTTGACGATGAGAACGGGGTGATGAACCGCTCCCTTCTGGACGAAGGACACAGCATCCTGGCGGTTTCCCAGTTCACCCTCTACGGGGACGCGCGGGGAGGACGCCGCCCGTCCTATATCCGGGCTGCCGCCCCGGACATGGCCAATGCCTACTATGAGCGCCTGGTAAACGAATGGCGCGCCAAAGGCATCCATGTGGAAACCGGCCGCTTCCGCACCGAGATGCAGGTATCCCTCATCAACGATGGCCCGGTCACCATCCTCCTGGACAGCGAAAAGGCCTTCTGAGAGGTTACCGTAGTTCTTCTTTGTTTAACAGTGATTGTGCTTCGTCGGCAACTCAGCTGACAACAGGAACATAAGCGCTCATAATACCGTCAGGAGTTACTGAAAACCGGATAAGGATCTTTCGCAAACGCTTTTGCGGAAGCGGATAAGGGAAGAGACAGAACAAACAGGGAGAGGAGCGGCAAATACCTGTCCCGGGTTTTGCTCAGCGCCCGATTGACCTTGTGATTTTCAGGTGCTAAAATACTGGTAAAGAATGAAAAACGTTTTCGGATGAGCCGAAAACACGGTGGAGGAATGAAAAGTGAAAAAAACAATTGCTGTGATGCTGGTTTTGTGCATGGTGTTCGCCGCGTTGCCGGTCTTTGCCGAATCCACGGGGGAAACGGCGCCAAAGGGTTCCGGACTGGGGGAGCTGCTTTCCGGCCTTCTGAACGAGGCTGAAAAGAAAATAAAGGAAAGCGATGCGGGAAGCAAGCTTTTCGGACTGCTGGACGAGGCCGAAAAGAGAATAAAGGAAAGCGACGCGGGAAGCAAGCTTTTCGGACTGCTGGACGAGCTGAAAAAAAACGTCGGGGAAAAAGCCTCCGAACTGATGCCTAAGCTGAAAGAGCTTATGTCCAAGGCACTGAAGGATCCCACCGGCAAATTTGCTGCATTGCTTTCAAAAATCAAGGAAAAACTGGGCAGCGGCGATTCGGCCGGTTTGGAGTCTTTGCTTGGCGGCCTGCTCGGCGGTAACGCTCCCGCAGAATCAGCGCCGGAAGATGAAGAAGATCTCGCGGAAACGATCGAAAGGCTGAACAGGGAAGCCGAAGCGGATACAGGCGAAAACGTACCCGACAGGAAGCCGGCGGAAAGCGTTGAGGAGTTTTACGGTCACTGGACAGAGACGAAATTCGTATTTAACAACGAAGACATCGATGTGAGCGACTCCGGAGAAGGCGCATTTATCGGTGAAAACACCTACTATATTACGATGAACGGTGAAAAGAGCCCGGATTATTTCTATCCGGAAACCGCAGAACTGACCATCCGCGACGGCGTGTTGAAGATCAACAGTGACGGCCACTGGACCACCTATGTCATGACCAACAGCGGCGAGATCGTCCTGTCCGGCAGCAGCCTCCTGTGCTATTTCAGCCGCGTGGCTCAGTAACGTAACCACTCGGACATATCTGGATCCGCCATCTGTGCTGAATGAAAGGAATCAGGACTGTTATGATTCAGCTTCAAATTGACAGTGAAAGCGATCTGTATAATCCCTATGATCCTTCCCGGAAGAGGATTGATGAAGGCGTATATCAGTATCTGAAATCATACTTCACTCCCCTGGAAGCCTCGAGACAAACCCATGACACGCTTCAGATCATTACGAACAGCGCGATCGATACGGAAAAGTTTCAAAGCGCTCTTCAGGATGCTGTTGACGGGGATATTGCGGAGCTTGACAGGCAGATTGCCATGAACCACAGGAGATTTCTGTGGGAGACGATTGTCGGTGTTTTGTTAAGCGCCATCGGCGTAGTGCTTGCGATTGTTCTGGACAAGGTGCTCCTGGCGATCATTTCGTTTCTTGGTTCGACGTGTCTGGGCGATGCTGTCAAGATTGAGGTGTCGGCCAATCATGACCTGAAAGGTCAAAAAGAACTGATCAGGCCACTGAAAAGTATCAGGCTGGAAGTGATCCGGCGGTACGCGTGACCGCAGGGACACCTGTTTCTTATCTGTAAACATCGAGAATATCCGACTTATTGCGCAGGGCACCCATGACCTTGTTCATTTCCTCGCGGGAGTGGACATCCAGGGTCAGGCGAATGGTGGAGATGCGCGTCTTATCATCGTTCTGGATCGAAGCGGCGCGGATCGACACGTTGTTCTCCCCGATGATGGTGGCGATTTCGCCGAGCATATTCACGCGGTCATAGGCGATGATGGTGACGGTAGCATAGAAGGTATCCTGGCCGTCGCTGGCCCATTCGACCGGGATAAGGCGCTCCTCACCGCCGGTGGCGGCATTGACGCAGCCCGCCTTGTGGATCGTCACCCCGCGGCCGCGGGTGATATAGCCCACGATCTCATCGCCGGGAACGGGGGAGCAGCACTTGGCAAAGCGGACGGGGATATCCAGGTCCTCATTGCCGGTGAGCACGATACCATGATGCGCGCGGTGCTGGCTGAGACGCTTCTCCTCGGAGACCAGGTCCTCCACAGACTGGACGGCAGGAACGGGTTCCTCCTTCGCCTTCTGCTCCTCGATGAGCTTGGAGACGACATAGACCGCGGCCATGCCGCCGTAACCGACGGCGCCGCAGATATCGTCAAAGTCCGTGAAACCGGTGCGCTTGAGGATGGGCTCATAATACTCCGGATGGACAAGGTCCGACATCCGGACGCCGCGGCGGGCGCATTCCTTTTCGATCATGCTGCGGCCGAGCTCGACATTCTCCGCCTTGAGGGCTTTCTTCAGGAACTGGCGGATCTTGGCCTTGGCCTGCGGCGTTTTGCAGATGCGGAGCCAGTCCGTGCCCGGGCCTTTGGAGGAGGCGGAGGTCAGGATCTCGACCCGGTCGCCGGTCGCCAGAGGTGTATCGAGGGGCACGATCTTGCCGTTGATCTTCGCGCCGACGCACTGGTTGCCCACGGCGGAGTGGATGCGATAGGCAAAGTCCAGGGGCGTGGCGCCCTTGGGCATGGAGATGACGTCCCCTTTGGGCGTGAAGAGGAAGACCTCCTCGGAGAAGAGATCGGTCTTCAGCGTATCCAGGAACTCCCGGGAATCCCGGGTCTCGGTCTGCCAGTCCAGCATCTGGCGCACCCAGAAGAGCTTATGGTCCAGGTTGTCCTCGCGGGAGGCGCCTTCCTTGTACCGCCAGTGGGCTGCGATGCCGTACTCCGCGACGCGGTGCATCTCCCAGGTGCGGATCTGCACTTCGAAGGGGAAGGGAATCTTGCGGCCGCCGACGACGGTGGTGTGCAGGGACTGGTACATATTGGCCTTGGGCACGGAGATATAATCCTTGAAGCGGCCCGGGACCTGGTTCCAGAGCGTATGGACGATGCCCAGGACGGTATAGCAGTCCGGGATGGTGTCCACGATCACCCGGATCGCGATGAGGTCATAGATCTGGTCGAAGGACTTCTGCTGCAGGATCATCTTCCGGTAGATGGAATAGAAGTGCTTGCTGCGGCCGTCGATATCGTAATGGATATGCTGCTGGTCCAGGCGCTCGGAAAGCTCGGAGATGACCAGGCGAATGCTTTCCTCCCGCTCCTGGCGTTTCATGCCGACGAGATGGACGATGCGGTTGTAGCCTTCGGGATCGATATACTTGAGAGACAGGTCCTCCAGCTCCTGCTTGAGGGCATAAACGCCGAGGCGGTGCGCCAGGGGCGCATAGATATCCAGCGTTTCCCGGGCGATGGCGACGCGGCGGTCCTCCGGCTGGAAGCGGAGGGTCCGCATATTGTGCAGACGGTCGGCCAGCTTGATCAGGACGACCCGGATATCCCGGGACATGGCGAGGATCATCTTCCGGAGGGACTCCGCCTGGGCTTCCTCCCGGTTGGCGAAATCCAGCTTGTTTAGCTTGGTGACGCCGTCCACGAGATCGGCGACCTCATCGCCGAACTCCGCGCGGATCGTATCCAGGGTGATGCCCTCGCAATCCTCGACGGTATCGTGCAGGAGGCCCGCGGCGATCGTCGGGGGATCGATCATGAGATCGGTGAGGATGGAGGCGACGAGCCAGGGATGGCTGAAATAAGGCTCACCGGACTTGCGGAACTGGCCGGCGTGGGCTTTGTTCGCGAATTTCCAGGCCTTCTCCACGAGAAGATAGCCGTCGCCGGGGTGGTACTTCTGGACCCGGTTCAGCATCTGGTCCAGGGGCATTGCCTCATAGGATGTGAAAGCCATGGGTGAACCTCCTTTCAAAATCAATCAGCGCTCGCTTCCCGGAGCATTCCGTCCGGGAGACGGCTCTCGCCTGCGTTCCGCACGTAGCGGATGCAAAGCTCTGTCTTCGTGCTGCGCACTCGCCAATCGCCAAGCACCGACGTGCTCCACAGCCTCCCGTCCCGAAACGCTCCGGCGCTCGCTTTACTGTTAGTTCGGAATGTTGATGGCTGTGACCTGGGCTTCGATAGTGGTGCTGCCGCGGAAGTCGTTGAGGGTCGGGCGGTAAAGCAGGTCCAGTTTCGCGGGAAATTGGTCCGCGGTGTCCCCGAAGGAGAAGGCGATGCCCTCGACGAGGGTATTGTCCGGATCGAGGAGCGAGAGCTTCAGATGGGAACCGTCGCGGCCGACGCGGCGCAGGGACTGGACTGAGGCGTTCTCCAGCCGGAAAAGGGGCGGCGGATTGCCGCAGCCGGTCGGCTCCAGTCCGTCCAGGAGCGCGAGGGTTTCAGGCGTCCACGTACTGAAGGGGACAGCCAGATCGTACTCCCGGGAGGGAACGAAGCATTCCGGGTCGGCGGAAGAAGAGATAACCTGCTCGAGGCGGTCCCGGAGGGCGGGGATATTCTCCGTGCGGACGGTCAGGCCGGCCGCCTGTTCATGGCCGCCGAAGCGGACCAGCAGGTCGGCACAGGCGGAAAGCATCCGATAGATATTGACCCCGGGGATCGAACGGCAGGAGCCGACGGCTTCCTCCCCGCGGACGCTGAGAGCGACGGCGGGAAGATGCCAGCGCTCGCAGAGGCGGCCGGCAGTGAGCCCGACGAGACCGGGATTCCAGCCTTCCTCATGCACCACGAGGACATGGGCGCCGTCCGTGCCGGCGGCTTCCAGCTGCTCCATCGCAGATTTCGTCATTTGCCGCTCCAGATCCTGCCGCTCCCGGTTGGCGGATTCCAGCAGGCCGGCGATATGATCCGCCTTGGCCGGATCCGGCGTGAGGAGCAGGTGAACGGCGAGTTTCGCATCCCCCAGGCGGCCGACGGCATTCAGCCGGGGCGCCAGGCGGAAGGCCAGGTCGTCCGCGTGAAGCGGCGGCTCGGTCCCGGCGGTCCGGAGCAGGGCCTGCAGGCCCGGACGGGAAGAGGACGACAGGGATTTCATCCCTTCGCGGACAATGATCCGGTTCTCCCCGAGGAGAGGAACGACGTCCGCCACGGTGGCGATGGCCGCGAGATCAAGGCGTTTCCGGACGCCCTCGAGGCCCTGCATCGCCTGGCAGATCTTGAGGGCGACGCCGGCCCCACACAGGGGTGGGAAGGGATAGGCGCCGAGCAGCGGATCCATGACTACATCCGCCGGGGGCAGGACCTCCGGGGGCTGATGGTGATCCGTGACGATGACAGTCAGGCCCAGGGATTTGGCGAGGGCGACTTCCTCAACATTGGAAACGCCGCAGTCCACAGTGATCAGGAGGGAACACTTGTTCGCGGCCTCGCGGACGGCCCGCTCATGGAGGCCGTAGCCTTCCTCATGGCGGGAGGGTATCCGGTAGGCCAGGGAAGCGCCTTCCTCATGAAGGAGATCCAGGAGGATCGAGGTAGCGCAGACACCGTCGGCATCATAATCGCCGTAGACGAGGATGGTCTCCCTGTTTGCGATCGCGGATCGCAGGAGGGAAACGGTCTGCGCCATGCCTTCCAGGAGGAAGGGATCGTGGAGGTCCTTCAGGGAAGGATGAAGGAAGCGGTCACGCGCTTCAGGCGTGGTGATTCCTCTTGCTTCCAGGAGGGAATCGAACCACGGCTGGCCGGACGCCCGGCAGCGGGGAACGAATCTGTAAGTCATAGTAATAAATGATAAGGAGAGGCTGTGATGCCACAGCCCCTCCAGATGCAGACGAATATCAGGCCTTTGCCTTCCGGTTGCGGCGCTTTTCCTCCAGGAACGCCCAGACATAACCATTGATCATGTTGGCGCTGTAAACACCGGAGAGGATGCCGACGATGATCGGCAGCGCGAACTCGCGAATGGAGGCAACGCCCAGGATGCACAGCGCCACGATGGTGATCAGGGTGGTGACGGTGGTGCAGATGGTACGGCCCAGGCTCTCCTTGATGGAGATGTTGGTGACTTCCTCGCGGGCGACCGTGGGCATCTTCTTGGCATTCTCACGGATGCGGTCGAAGATCACGATGGTGTTGTTGATGGAATAACCGACGATGGTCAGCGCCGCAGCGATGAACGAGGAGTTCATCTGGATCACGGAGCGGAAGATGACCATGAAGGAGAGCATGATCAGCACGTCATGCAGGAGACCGAAAACAGCGGCGATACCGGAGTTCAGGTCGAAGCGGATGGCGATATAGATCAGCATCAGCGCGGCAGCCAGCAGCACGGAGATGATCGCGTTCTTGACGAGCGTGGCACCAGCCACGGGGCCGACATAGTTCACATCACCGATGGAGGTGGCTTCCGGATACTTTTCCTTAATTCCGGTTTCAAAGTCCGCCTGGACCTTCTGGATATCATCCTTGGCGACATCCTTGATGCGGATGTTCACTTCGTTGTTATCCCGGCCCTGGACGGTCACGGTGCTGGTGGCGATTCCCATGCCGGACAGGACGGCGCTGACATCGGAAGAGGTGACGGCCGTGTTCATATCATACTGCATGGAAAGGCCGCCCTCGAAATCGATACCCATGTTGATACCGTGGCCGAGGATGGTCAGCACGAGGGCGATCAGGATGATCGCGGCGGAGATGATCAGGCAGATGCGGGAGCGATTCTTAATGACCATTATTCCTGCACCTCCTTTTCAGCTTTCACTCGGGTATAGAGTGCAATGTTGGTGGCGCCGGCATTGACGAAGCGGTTCATCAGGAAGCGGGTGACCATGATCGCGGTGAACATGGAAACGACCACGCCCAGCAGCAGGGTCTTCGCAAAGCCCTGGATGGAACCGGTGCCGAAGATCAGCAGCACGACGGCGGCGATCAGGGTCGTCACGTTGGCGTCCAGGATAGCGGACATCGCGTTCTTGAAGCCGGCGCGGACAGCGGCCTTGACGCTGCGGCCCTTGCGGACTTCCTCGTTGAAACGCTCAAAGATGATGACGTTGGCGTCAACAGCCATACCGATGCCGAGCACCACGCCGGCGAGGCCGGGCAGCGTCAGCTGGATATGGAAGAGGGCGATCAGCATGAACAGGAGGATCGTATAGATGGTCAGGGCCCAGGAGGCGATCAGACCGTTCAGACGATACCGGACGATCATGAGGACCATGATCAGGAAGATACCGATCACGGCCGCCTTGACGGAGGTGGACACAGCGTCCTGGCCGAGGGTCGCAGAGACCTTGTCGACCTTTTGCTGGGTCAGCTCCAGCGGCAGGGCGCCGGACTGGATCTTGGCGGCGATGGTTGTGGCGCGCTCGGCGCTACCCAGGCCGTTGATCACGCCGGAGCCGTTGGTGATCGCGCTCTGCACGGTCGGGGCGATCAGCTGCTCGCCGTCCAGGTAGATCGCGATGGTCTTGCCGATGTTGGCGGCGGTCACGTCCGCGAAGAGCTTGGAGCCTTCGTCCGTGAGGGTGAAGGCGATCTGGTGATCGCCGTCGGAATAGTAATAGGTGGCGGTCCTGACCATATCACCGGTCATGAACGTCTCGCCGGAGGGATTTTTAAACTCCAGCTTGGCAGCGGCGCCGATCAGGTCAAGCACGGTATCATCCTGAACATCCGGGATTTCCACGCGGATGCCGTCGGTACCGATGCGCTGAACGTTGGCCTCGTTGAAGCCCTTATCGCTCAGGCGGGTACGGATGATGGACATGGTGCCTTCCACCAGTTCATCAAAGTTAGCGGTAGAGCCTTCCGGCGCCTTGCCGGAATATTCCACATACATACCGCCCCGCAGGTCCAGGCCCAGAGGCAGGGAAGCAGGCCAGTTGGCAGAACGCCACGTCGGGAGCCAGGACTGGATCTTGTACAGGCCCCGGGGCGGAATGCTCATCCCGGTGAGGCCGATCACGCCGAGCGCGATCGTCAGGACGAGCACCACACACAGCGCGACAATGGCACCTGTTTTGCCACCGGCACGCCTTTTGCTGGATTTCATGTCGATCGTTTCCTCCTTCGAAACACAGATAGAAGTATTATAGCCACTTGACTGGACAGCGTCAAGTGGCTGTAAGATTCCAGGGGGCTTTCTGCAAGGAAACGCACGTGCACCGCGGACGCAGTCGCGTCTCGCGCACCGCGCGCGTCAGCGCCCCCTTAAACCTCTTCGGAAAATCACGGGGAGATAGAGGTAAGGATCAGTTCAGGTACATGCCCGGGAAGAGCATGTTGACGCCGATGACAGAGGCGTCGAAACTGCTCATGAGGCGCTGCTGCGGAAGACTGCGGCTCATGATGCGGGTGGTGATGCGGGTGACGCCTTCGGCGGCCATGATGGCCATCATCCGGTGCAGGAGGGCCTTGCCCATGCCCTGGTTGCGGCTGCCGGGCTCGATATAGATGGCAACGAGCTCGCACTCGCTGCCCTGGCCGGCCATGATCACCTCGCCGATGAGGACGGCATTGCGGTAAAGCCCGAGGGTCATGAAGTGCGGCATGCGCATGAGCGCGTTCAGGTAATTCATATCCACGAAGGTGATCTCGTTCATCTGGAGACGGTAGATGAGGCTGTTCTGTTCGTCCCAGGTGTTGAGCGGGGTCGGAGCCACAGTGCAGCTCATGGGGATCCGCCCGTCGCCGAAGGGGATGGTCAGCTGGAGCATTTCATCCGTCTCGTTGCAGTCAAAACCGTTATGCAGATAGAAATCCTTCATCTGGACATCGGAAGGGGAAAGGCTGGTATAGAGGCGGCAGCGCATCTGCGGATTGACGTTTTGCAGGATCCGCGCCCGCGCGACCAGCGCGCCGAAAAGCAGATATCTGGAAGCCGGATCTCCGTCCAGCGAGAAATACAGATTAACCGGGCAGTCCGGATAGAGTCCGGGCTGAAGCTGATAGAGAATGAAACCATAACCGGTCTGCGTTCCGAGGTCATCAATGGCGTAGAACACATCTTCCGGGCTCAGACCGTTGACCGGCTGCTGGGGATGAACGATGGTCATTTCGGCAGCTCCTTTCAGAGAATCTACTTATTATAGTCGGTTTGCGGGGGGTTGTCAAAACGCTTGCCATGACAGGGAAATACTGATAAAATAGGAGGATCTCATCCGGCCGGGGGCCGGAAATGAGTAAAGGAGGCTGTAAGAGAAATGGCACAGAATCCGGTGTTTACCATCAGGATGAAGGACGGACGCGAGATGAAGGGGGAACTGTATCCCGAATATGCTCCGCAGTCTGTCGGCAATTTTACTGCGCTTGCCAACAGCGGCTTTTATGATGGATTGACTTTCCACCGGGTGATCCCGAATTTCATGATTCAGGGCGGAGATCCCAAGGGGAGCGGCGTGGGCGGCCCCGGCTACTGCATCAAAGGCGAATTTGCAGCCAACGGGGTGCAAAACCCGGTGAAGCACACCTACGGCGTGCTGAGCATGGCCCGCAGCATGATGCCCGACAGCGCGGGAAGCCAGTTCTTCATCATGACCAGCGACAGTCCGCACCTGGACGGGCAGTACGCGGCTTTCGGCAAGGTGCTGGAAGGAATGGACGTGGCGGAAGATATCGTGAAGACGCCGAGGGATCCCTCGGACAAGCCTTTCGAGCCCCAGGTGATGGAATCAGTTAGGGTGGACACGTTCGGCCAGATCTATCCCTTTGAGCAGATCTGAGGGAAGGGTAAGCGCAGAGAGGCTTTTGCTTTCTGCGCTTTCATTTTGGTGGGGGGCTTTCCGATCGCCCCCCACACCCCCTTCGGCCTGCGCTTATTATAAAAAAATGGGAGATAACAGATGGAAAAGCAAAAGATCACAGTGAGTGTGGCGGGGAAGAACTATACGCTGATATCGAATGATCCGCCGGAGTTTGTGCGGCGGGTGGCGGCCTTTGTGGACCGGAAGCTCAGCGAGACGGCGGCGGTGACAAACCTGCCCTCGGGACAGGCGGCGGTGCTGACCTGCTTCAACCTGGCGGAAGAGCTGCTGAAGGCGCAGGACGAGAACACGGTGCTGCACAGGCAGAACGAGCAGCTGGCCCGGGCCAGCAAACAGGAAGCGAAGGAGAAAAACGGGAAGGGGTCCCCTGACGCCGGCCGGGACGATAAGTGGGAGCAGCTTACCATGAGCTCTTTGTAAGGGGACGTAACGTCAGTCGGGAACTTCGGTGAAATAAAGCAGAGAGAGGATCAGGGCAGCAGTATGGAAAATCTGGCTCCGGCAGGGAACCGGGCGGCACTGGAACGGGCGGACGCGGCCGGAGCGGACGCGGTCTATCTCGGTTATTCCGCTTTCAGCGCACGCGCGGGCGCCGGGAATTTTGACCGCCGGGAGCTGGAGGAAGCCATCCGGTATGCTCATCTGCGGCATATGCGGGTGCATGTGACGGTGAACACCCTGATCAAAGACGGCGAGATGGACGAGGTGACGGAGGTACTGCGGCTGCTGCGGGACCTGCAGGCGGACGCGGTGCTGATCCAGGACCTCGGCGCGCTGCGGATCGCACGGGCGATGTTTCCCGGGCTGACGGTGCATGCGAGCACACAGATGGCGATCCACAACCGGACCGGCGTCAGCTGGTGCGCGAAAAAGGGGATCCGTCGGGTCGTACTGGCGCGGGAATGCTCGCTGGAGGAGATCCGCCGGTGCCGGGACGCCGGAGCGGAGATCGAAGTCTTCGGGCACGGGGCACAGTGTGTCGCAGTCAGCGGGCTGTGCCTGTTTTCCAGCATGGTGGGCGAGCGGAGCGGCAACCGGGGACGGTGCGCCCAGCCCTGCCGGATGGAATACAGCTACCGGGGCCGGAAAGGCGCCTGGCTCAGTCCCCGGGACGTATGCCTGCGGGATGAGCTGCCGCTTCTTAAGGAGGCCGGGGCCGCTTCGGTCAAACTGGAAGGGCGGCTGAAACGGCCGGAATACGTGGCTGTCGTCGCGTCGAGCTACCGGAAGGGAATTGACGCGATGGAAGCGGGACGCTTTGCGCCCGCGGACCGGGAAGAACGGGAAGGGCTGCTGCAGATATTCAACCGCGGCGGCTTCATGAAGGGATACGCGCTGGGCTGCGAGGACGCGGGCGTGATCTGTCCGGAGACGGTGAACCACAGGGGGATCCGGATCGGCCGGATCGTGAAGGCGGACGGGAAGCTGGCGCAGGTCCGGCTGGAGCGGGTGCTGCGGAACGGGGACGGACTGGAGATCCGCGGGAAACGCGGGAAGACGGACCTGATCTACGCCGGACCGGACAGGGAAACCGGAGAGACGGCGATCCTGCGGCTGCGGCCGGAAGCCCGGGCGGAAAACGGGGACGAGGTAGCCTGTCTGACGGATGCGGCACAGATGAGCGCGGCGAACGCGATGCCGGGCCGGACGGTACCGGTGGACCTGGCCTTGCACGCGGTCGCGGGCGAGGCGCTGACGCTGACGGCGACGGACGGGGAGAACACCGTGACCGTAACCGGGGAAACGGTTGCGGAAGCGCGGACCCGGGCAGCGGAAGAGAGCGAATTGATCCGGAGCCTGGAAAAGACCGGAGACACTGTGTTTGTTCCGCGAAGGACGCAGGCGGAGACCCGGAACGCGTTCGTGCCTGTTTCCCGGGTGAACGCGATCCGCCGGGAGGCGTTGGAGGCGCTGGCGGAGGCGCGGATCAGGGCATTCGCGCCGGATACCGCGGGCGAAGGGAAGACGCCGGAGGCAGACCTGCCTAAGGGCAGCGTGCCGCAGACGGCCCTGGTGCGGACCCGGGAACAGGCAGAAGCCGCGAGGCGGGAAGGATTCCGGATCGCCTGGTATCCGGAGGATTACCGCGAGACCGCACTGGAACGGCTGGCCGGGGAGATGCGGGAAGGCGACTGGTTCCGGCTGCCGGACGTGTGCGAAGAGGAAACACTGCAGATGCTGCACCGCTTTGTATGTGCACAGAAGGAGAAGCTGGGCGGGGTCGTGCTGGGAACGGTCGGACAGCTGGGGCTGGACTGGCCGGTGCCCTTTGGCGCGGGAAGCGGCATTCCGGTAATGAACCGGCAGGCGGCCGCCCTGCTGTTTGACGAAGGCTGCGCCTTTGTGACGGCTTCTCCAGAACTGACGGGGCAGGAACTGAAGGACCTGCAGGCGGGCGATCCGCCGATCCTGGTGACCGTTTACGGACGGACGAGGCTGATGCTGCTGCATCACTGTCCGGCGCGCACTGCCCTGGGAATGGACAGGGGCCATCGCGACTGCCGGATGTGCGACGAAGGCGCGGCGGACGCGCTGAGCGGACAGGCGCTGGAGGACCGGCGCGGATACCGGTTCCCGCTGCTGCGGCAGCGGATGCCGGAGGGCTGCCTGGTGCAGCTGATGAACGCGCTGCCGACGGACAACCTGGACAGGAAACCGTCCAACCGGGCGATCGAACTGACGACGGAAGACCCGGAAGAAACGGAAGAGGTGCTGAACGCATTCCGGGAGGACAGGAGAACCGGCTGGGAAACCACGGCGGGACACTGGAAACGGCCGGTGGAATAAGGAGATCTTTCACTGCGTTCAGGATGACACGGGGAGACAGACATTGATGAAAGAAAGAACACTCCGGGTGCTGGAGTTTACCCGGATCCGGGAGATGCTGGCGGAAGGCGCGCTGACGGCGGCAGGCAGGGAACGGTGCCTGACGCTGGAGCCTTTCTGCGACCTTCCCTCCGTGCGCGCGGCGCAGGCGGAGACGGAAGAGGCAGCCGTGATCCTGCAGTATACCGGCGGGCACCCGATGACGGAGTTTCCGGATATCCGCCCGGCGCTGGCGATCTGCGAGAAGGGCGGAAGCCTGAGCGCGGGCATGCTGCTGAACATTGCCGGGCTGCTGCGGGCGAGCCGTGCCGCGCGGGACGCGCTGGTCACAGACCGGGAGAACACCCCGATCCTGCGCAGCCGGGCGGAAGGGCTGTTCACGGCCAGGAACATCGAGAAGGACATCACGGACGCGATCATCTCCGAGGATGAGATCGCGGACCGGGCAAGCAGCGAGCTGATGAATATCCGGCGGCACCTGCGGGGCGCGCAGGAACGTATCCGGGACAAGCTGAACCAGATGATCCGTTCGGCGGAGCTCCAGAAGGCGTTGCAGGATACCATCATCACGGTGCGGAACAACCGGTATGTGCTGCCGGTGCGGGCGGAATACCGCAGCAGCGTGCCCGGCCTGGTGCACGACCAGAGCTCCTCCGGCGCGACGCTGTTCATCGAGCCGATGGCCGCGGTGGAGATGGGGAACGAGCTGAAACAGTGGGAACTGAAGGAACAGCAGGAGATCGCCCGGATCCTGGCGGCACTGAGCGCGGAAGCGGCGCCCTATGCCCCGGCGATGGCGGAGACGGTGGAGCTGCTGTCGGAACTGGACTTCATCTTTGCCAAGGGACTGCTGAGCCGGCGGCTGGTTTGCGTGAGCCCGAAGATCAACGACCGGGGATACCTGAACATCATCCGGGGACGGCATCCGCTGATCGACCCGGAAAAGGTGGTGCCGTCCAGCATCTGGCTCGGGGAGGAGTTCACCACCCTGGTGATCACCGGGCCGAACACAGGCGGCAAGACGGTGACCCTGAAGACGGTCGGACTGTTCACACTGATGGCGCAGGCGGGCTTGCAGGTGCCGGCGGACCTGGGGACGGAGATTGCGGTGTTCGAGCAGGTGTTCGCGGATATCGGGGATGAGCAGAGCATCGAGCAGAGCCTGTCCACCTTCTCGGGCCACATGACCAACATCGTGGAGATCATGCACGAGGTGACGCCGCGGGACCTGGTGCTGTTTGACGAGCTTGGCGCCGGAACGGACCCGACGGAAGGCGCGGCGCTGGCGCAGAGCATCCTGACGCGGCTGCTGCACATCGGTGTGCGGACAATGGCGACAACGCACTACAGCGAGCTGAAGGCGTTTGCGCTGACGACAAAAGGCGTGGAGAACGCCTCGGTGGAGTTTGACGTGGAGACGCTGCGGCCGACTTACCGGCTGTCCATCGGCGTACCGGGCAAAAGCAACGCCTTCGAGATCAGTCGGCGGCTGGGCCTGCCGGAGAACCTGATCGAGGCGGCCAGAAAGCTGCTGAGCGGGAACGCGATCCGTTTTGAGGACGTGATCGCCAACGCCGAATACCACCGGCAGGTGGCGGAGAAGGAACGGGAACTGGCCCAGGAGGCGAGCAAGGAGACCATCCGCCTGCGGAACGAAGCGGAACAGCTGCGCAGGGAGATGGAGCAGAAGCGCGAGCAGAGCCTGCGGAAGGCCCGGGAGGACGCGAAGCGGATCCTGGAGCAGGCGCGGCAGGAGAGCGAGAGCGTGATCGCCGAGCTGAAGAAGATGAAGAAGAACGCTGCTGCGGGCGGCGCGGGTGTGAACGACCTGCGAAAACGGCTGGACCAGGGCATCGACGAGATGAGCGAGGGCCTGAGGACGGAGAGCGAAGAGAGCGGCGAGGCGCCGGCGACCGTGAAGGCGGGCGACCGGGTGAAGATCCTGACCCTCGGGACGGAAGGCGTTGTCCTGGGCCCGCCGGACGACAAGGGCGAGGTGCGGCTGCAGACCGGAATGATGAAGTTCACGGCGCAGCTGAGCCAGCTGCGGATGCTGAAGGCGGCGCCGGCAAAGGAAAAGACTACGGTGAAGGCGAAGACCGGCATGCTGAACAGGACGGTCTCATCCGAGTGCGACGTGCGCGGGATGAACCTGGAGGAAGCGCTGGACGTGGTGAGCCGGTACCTGGACGAAGCGGTGCTGGCGGGACTGAACGAGGTTTATGTGATCCACGGAAAGGGGACGGGGATCCTGCGGTCCGGGATCCAGCAGGACCTGAGGAAGAACCGACACGTGAAGAGCTTTCGCCGCGGTATGTACGGCGAGGGGGAAGACGGAGTGACGGTGGTTCAGCTGAAGTAAGGGCAGGGGAATGCAAATAGAAAAGGATGTTTGTTTATGAAAGATAAGCCGAGTATCCTGGTAGTGGATGACGATCCGAACATCAGCCGGCTGGAACAGCTGTATCTGGAGAAGGAAGGCTGTGAGGTGCGGGTAGCCGCGGACGGGCGGCAGGCAGTGGAGGAGTTCAGGCGGCTGCCGCCGGACCTGATCCTGCTGGATGTGATGCTGCCGGGCATGGACGGGTACGAGGTGCTCAAGACAGTCCGGAAGAGCGGGAATATCCCGGTGATCATGGTGACCGCCAGGGGGGAGACTTTTGACAAGGTGCTGTGCCTGGAGCTGGGAGCAGACGACTATATCGTGAAGCCCTTCGACGGCAAGGAAATGACGGCGCGGGTGAAGGCGGTGCTCCGGCGGGTGCACGGCAGCGAGGAGGAGACGAAACAGGACCTGACCTTCCCGGGGCTGACGGTGAGCCTGGCGGAATATGACGTGCGCTATGAAGGGCGGAAGCTGGAGATGCCGCCGAAGGAGCTGGAGGTGCTCTACTTCCTGGCTTCCCATCCGAACCAGGTGTTTACGCGGGAACAGCTGCTGAGCCAGGTATGGGGATTTGACTTCTTCGGGGACAGCCGGACGGTGGACGTGCATATCAAGCGGCTCCGGGAGAAGCTGACGGACAGCGAGAAGTATGGATGGTCGCTGTATACGGTTCGGGGTGTCGGGTATAAGTTTTCGACGAATTAGGAGTGAGGAAGCGTGTTTGCACGGATCATGGCGGTGGTGCTGGCGGTGATCCTGGTGACGACGGTCGCCCTGTCCGCCGTATGGTGGTTCACGCTTCGGAACCAGCAGATCGACGCGCGGCTGGACTATCTGATCTCGGAGGCGGAGGAGATCGCCTACCTGGCAGGTGACCTGGAAGGCGAGAGCCTGATGGATACCATCAACGACCGGGACAGCGTGACCCGGTCGCACCTGAACGAGGTGGCAGCCAACATAAACCGGGAGTTCGGCGCCTATATCGCGGTGATGGACCAGGCGGGGAACGTCATGACCAACGCGCGGACAGCCTACAGCGAGGATCCGGAATTTGTGGAGAGCCTGAACGGCGACGAGATCTCCAAGGCGATGCAGAAGATCCTGGGCGGGGAGAAGATCCGGATGCGCTCCGCGAGCGGAGAGGCACCTACGTTCACGGTCGGCGTGCCCTATACGCGGAACGGAGGGGTGGCCGGCGCCGTCTTTATCCGGACAAAGGCGCAGCGGATCGAATCAGGGCTGAACGAGATCCTCGGCAAGATCGCGGTGCTGGCCGCAGCGGTGCTGGCACTGAGCGGCGTGGTGGTGTTCCTGTTCGTGCGGGCGAGGCTGAAGCCGCTCAAGCAGCTGGGGACAGCGGCCGGGCGGATCGCGGAAGGCGATTTCTCCGTGCGGGTGGACGAGAAGACCGGGGACCGGGAGGTTCGCGAAGTAAGCAGCGCTTTCAACACGATGACCCGAAAGCTGGAAGGCGTGGAGGAAGGCCGCAGGGAGTTTGTGGCGAACGTGAGCCATGAGCTTCGCAGTCCCATTACGAGTATCCGCGGCTTTGCCGAAGGCATGGCGGACGGCGTGATCCCGGCAGAGGAGCAGCCGAGGTACCTGAGGCTGGTAGCGGATGAGAGCAAGCGTCTGAGCGGGCTTATCGACGACCTGCTGGCGCTGAGCCGGCTGGAGCGTGAGGACGCGAAGCCGGAAATGTCGGTGTTCGACATCAACGAGATGCTGCGGCGGGCGGTGATCCGCCGGATGAACGACCTGGAGGGAAAAAAGATCGACGTCAGCTGCGAGTTTGAGGAGGATCCATGCCCGGTGCGGGCGGACAGCGACCGGATCGAGCAGGTTGTGATCAACCTGCTGGACAACGCAATCAAATTCACGCCGGAAGGCGGAAGCATCCGCCTGGAGTCCGCGACGCACGACGGGATCGCGGAGATCACCGTGAGGGACAGCGGCAGCGGCGTAGCCCCGGAGGACCGGGAGAGGATCTTTGATCGCTTCTTCACGGCGGACCGGGCGCATACGGCCGGCAAGGGGACCGGGCTCGGGCTGAGCATCTGCAAGCGGATCATGGAGATGCACGGACAGGGGATCCGACTGCTGGAAACGGAAACCGGAGCGGCTTTCCGGTTTACACTGGAGAAAGCATAAGCAGTTTTGTACTTGACGGACAGCGAAAAAAAAGTATTATCAAAGGAAAAGGAAACGTTACCGGGAACGACGGCGGGAAGGAGGCCACGGCGATGGAAAAGCACCTGTTCCTGATCGGCATGCAGGGCTGCGGCAAGAGCAGCCTTGGCAAGCGCACGGCGAAGGAAACGGGCGTGCCCTTTGCGGATACGGACGCGGTCGTGGCTCAGAGCGCGGGCGGAACGGTGAACGACTTCTTCGAGCAATACGGCGAGGAAGCCTTCCGGCGAGCGGAGACGAACGTGCTTGCAGCGCTGACGCGGGCCAAGCCGATGATCATCTCCACGGGCGGCGGGACCGTCATGAACCCGGTGAACCGCCACATCATGCGGACCTGGGGGTCGATCGTGCTGATTGACCGGCCGCTGGAGGATATCCTGGCCGACATCAAGCTGGACCGGCGGCCGACGCTGCGGGACGGAGGGCTGGCAGAGGTGGAGCGGGTTTACCGGGAACGGATCCCGGTGTACCGCGAACTCGCGGACATTACCCTGAAGAACGACAAGGGATACCATATGGCGGTCTACATCCTGACCCGGCTGGTTCGGGAAAAACTGTAAAAAGAGCGGAGCGGAAACAATGGAGTATCAGTTTGAACTGGTGGGCAAGATCGGCAGCATGGCGCTGATCCGGCAGGAGGACCGGGACATCGACTACAACATTTTCTCCCGGATCGGTGCGGAGCTGAAGCCCGGGATGATCTGGGTTACGAGCGGCGCGACGGAGATCGGCCGGCTGGACTATATCAAACGGACGGGCTGCGAGCTGAGCGGGGATCCTGAACAGGACAAGGCGGATTACTCGGCCCAGGGGCAGTCCATCCTGATGCAGAACTACCGACAGTTTGTGCCGCCGGAATACGGGATCCGGCAGATCCTGGTCGAGCACACCCACTTCAACGACGCGGAAAAGTGCGAGCATATCCGCCAGCTGCTGATCCGGGCAGCGCGGCAGAAGACAATCCCGATCGTGAACTACAACGACCCGGTATCTGACGAGGAAAACCGGAAAATGGAGCTGGCGGCCCGCCGGCAGAAGGGCGAAGAGGTTCACGAATGCGTGGACAACGATGAGACCGCGGCAGTGATCGCGGGCCTGGTGAAGGCGAAGACGCTGGTGCTGATGACCTCCACGGAGGGGATCTACCGGGACCGGAACAACCCGGAGACGCTGGTGCGCGATGTGATCGGCCGGACATACGAAGAGGTGGAAAAGAAGGTGCGGGCGCTGCAGGAAGCCTGCATCGGCGCGAGCCGCGCCGGTGCGAACGGCGCCCGGGCCAAGCTGGAATATGCGCTGGGCTGTGTGCGCGGCGGCACGACGGTGATCATCGGCCATGCCCGCCACCGGCTGAGCGACCTGAAGGAAGGACGGGTCCCGTGCACCCGCATCGGAGTGGAAGCATGAAGGCAGCGATGAATCCGGAACTGACGGAGGCGCTCCGCTGGTTTACCCGCGAGAAGGAGATCATGAGCGGGATGCTGCTGGCATGCGGGGCCGGAGGCAGGACCGAATACGCGATGGACGGTGAGGTCCGGGAAGACAGCGTTTTTGACCTGGCCAGCCTGACAAAGCTGTTCACCGGTCTGTGCGCGATGAAGCTGAAGGAAGAAGGCCTGCTGGAGACCAGCAGGTCCGTTTTCTCATACGATCCCCGCTTCGCGCAGCTGCGGGAGGTCACCGTGGAACAGATCATGGGCTTCACAGCGGAACTGAAGACTCCGGGACGCGTCGATGCCTGCCGGAGCCGGGAGGAGGCGCTGGACTGCCTGTTCGGGACCGCGCATGTGGGGGAACCGAAGGGCCGGGCGTACTCGGATATCCCGTCGATGGTGCTGAAGTATGTGATCGAGGCTGCGAGCGGCCTGAACTTTATGGACTGCGTGCGGAAGACCGTGCTGGAGCCCGCAGGCATGCGGGAGACCTGGGCGCTGGTGCCGGAAGAACGTCGGAATGACTGCCAGCGCTATGACGGGGAATACCGGATCGAGGGAGAAAAGTATATCCACCGGACCGGGCCGGAACCCGGCGTTCCGCATGATCCGAAGGCGGCGGTGATCCAGGGCGGCACGGAGGACCTGTGCGGGCATGCGGGTCTGTTCTCCACGGGCGGGGACATGGTCCGGTTCTGCCGGGCAGTGCTGGACGGGAAGATCGTCAGCCGGGCTTCCCTGCGGGAGATGGCGGAGAACCGGACCGGATACTTGCGGAAGGATGGCACCTACACCCAGTATCTGGGATACCAGTGCTATGTGCGGCATCCGCAGCAGTACTACTCGGAGATTCCCCGGTACATGGGGCGGCAGGCGTTCGGAAACGCAGGGTTTACCGGCAACCACCTGTCGGTGGATCCGGAGCACGGAACCTTCACCCTGTTCCTGGGCAACCGGGTCAGGGACCGGCTGACGGTTCTGCTGCCGGAAGCGGGCAGGACACTCGCGGATTACGGACTGAACGAGGACGGGAGCGGACACTACCGGTGGCGGAACGCGGACGGGACGTACACGGAAGTCCCTTCCTCGGTGAAATATGTGCACCAGAAGGACGCGCACCTGCACAGCGCCGTCGCGCGGGTGCTGGGGCTGGATCATATCGAATGGACTGAATGATCGACCGGAATGATCTGCTTGAAATATACAGGCGGATGTGATATACTCTGTAGGTCAAAGAAAGTCAGATACGGACGCTTTGACCACAAGGAGGGATCATTATGCGGCTGAGCGATTCAATCGAACAGTTTATCAAGGATTTGCTGAAGGAAGAATCCACTGAGGTGGAACTGAAGCGGAACGAGCTTGCGGAATATTTCGGCTGCGCACCGAGCCAGATCAACTATGTGCTGGCGACCCGGTTTTCCCCGGATCACGGCTACCTGACGGAAAGCCGCAGGGGAGGCGGAGGCTATATCCGGATCGTACGGGTTGTACGGAGCGGGAGCCAGCGGCTGATGTACCTGGTGAACGACCGGATCGGCGACAGCCTGAGCGAGGAAGAATGCCTGCGGCTGGTCAGCCAGTTGAAGGACCAGCAGATCGTGACCGCGGACGAGGCAGCGCTGATGGACGCGTCCGTCAGCGCCAGGGCGCTGGGCGTACCGGTCCCGGACGCGCTGAAGGATGCGATGCGCGCAAAGATGATGAAATCCATGCTGATGACGATCGCCGCACGAAACCGCGCCTGAGGCGGCAGGCAGAAAAACCGGCAGGGAAAAGAGGCGAAGAGACATGCTGTGCGAAGAATGCCATGTGAATGAAGCGAACTTTACGGTATCCGTGGTATCCGGGGAGGAGACGACGGTCAGGCACCTGTGTGCCGACTGCATGAGCCGGATGAACGCAGACCTGATGAAAAACGGAGTGCGGAACCTGCTGAGCTCGGTGCTCAACGCGATCCGCGCAACGGCTGAAAACGAAGACAGAAAGGAATTTTCCATGCCCATATTCGGACGATTTACCCAGAAAGCCCAGCAGACACTGACGCTCGCGCAGCGGATCGCGGGGGAACTCCAGCAGCCGTATGTCGGAACGGAACATATGCTGCTGGCCCTGCTGAAGACCGACGCGTCCGTACCGGAAGCGGTCGGCAGCAAGATGAGCTATGATTCGATCGTGACAGAACTGAAGGAGCACCTGAAGGGGATCAGTACAACCGACGAGGCACGCGGAAGGATCGAACTGAGCCCCCGCGCAAAGAAGACGCTGGAGAACAGCGTCCTGGAAAGCCACAAGCTGGGGCAAAACTATGTGACGGTTGAACACCTGTGGCTGGCGCTGCTCGGGAACGACGACGGCGTGGCCGGCGGCCTGTTCCGGAAGGCGGGAGTGGATCTCTCCGCGGCCCGGGAACAACTGCTGCGCGAGATGCGTGAGAATGCGGGGAACGAGGAAAAGCCCCGGGGGATCCCCGGTTTTATGCCCTTTGCCCCGGCCAAGGGACGCCCGGGCGGCGGGAATGAAAAGAGCCTGCTGGAGCGCTTCAGCCGGGACCTGACCGCCGCGGCGGAAAAGAATGAACTGGATCCGGTGATCGGCCGGGAAACGGAGATCCAGCGGATTATCCAGATCCTGATCCGGCGGACGAAGAACAACCCGGTGCTGATCGGCGAGCCCGGCGTCGGCAAGAGCGCGGTGGCCGAAGGCCTCGCGCAGCGGATCGTGCAGGGGAACGTGCCGGAGCTGCTGCTCGGGAAACGGGTGATGAGCCTGGACATCGGCAGCATGGTGGCCGGGACGAAGTACCGGGGTGAGTTTGAAGAGCGGCTGAAGAACGTCATGGATGAGCTCCACAAGGCCGGGAACGTGCTGCTGTTCATTGACGAGATCCATACGATCATCGGAGCCGGTGCGACCGAGGGCAGCCTCGACGCGGCAAATATCCTCAAACCGGCGCTGTCCAGGGGTGAGATCCAGTGCATCGGCGCGACGACACTGGACGAGTACCGGAAGCACATCGAAAAGGACGCGGCGCTGGAGCGCCGGTTCCAGCCGGTCGTGGTCGGCGAACCGACAGCGGAGGAAACGCTGTCCATCCTCTATGGCTTGCGCGACCGGTACGAAGCGCACCACAAGGTGAGGATTACGGATGAAGCGCTGGCCGCAGCGGTCAAGCTGAGCGACCGCTACATCCCGGACCGGTACCTGCCCGACAAGGCGATCGACCTGATGGACGAGGCGGCGAGCCGCGTACGGATCGCGGCATGCACGGCACCGCCGGACGTGCGCGAGCAGGAGAAGCGGCTGGAAGCCGTCGTGATCGAAAAGAAGGAAGCCATCTCACACCAGGACTTTGAGAAAGCGGCAGCCCTGCGCGACCAGGAACGGAACCT
This sequence comes from uncultured Eubacteriales bacterium, assembly GCA_902793605.1. Classification (GTDB taxonomy): domain Bacteria; phylum Bacillota; class Clostridia; order Christensenellales; family Aristaeellaceae; genus Aristaeella. The sequence continues at coordinate 5,995 of CADBEB010000004.1, read as the reverse complement.
GAACCGCGAGATCGAAGAGAAGCGCGCGGAATGGAACCGGGCCCAGAGTACCGCCCGGGATACGGTGACCGAAGAGGACATCAGCCAGGTGGTCTCCCAGTGGACCGGCATCCCGGTATCGAGGATGACGGAGCAGGAGGCGCAGCGGCTGGTACGGCTGGAGGAAACGCTGCACAGGCGGCTGATCGGCCAGGAAGAAGCCGTGAGTGCCGTGGCGCGGGCGATCCGCCGGGCCAGGGCCGGCCTGAAGGATCCGAAGCGGCCGATCGGCAGTTTCATCTTCCTCGGACCGACGGGCGTCGGGAAGACAGAGTTGTGCCGCGCGCTGGGCGAGGCGATGTTTGGGGACGAAGACTCGGTGATCCGGCTGGATATGTCCGAGTATATGGAAAAGCATACGGTTTCCCGGCTGGTCGGTTCCCCTCCCGGCTATGTCGGATACGAAGAAGGCGGACAGCTGACGGAGGCTGTGCGGCGGAAACCGTACAGCGTTGTGCTGCTGGACGAGGTGGAAAAGGCGCATCCGGATGTGTTCAACATCCTGCTGCAAATCCTGGAGGACGGACGCCTGACGGACAACACCGGCCGGGTGGTCTCCTTCAAGAATACAATCGTGGTGATGACCTCCAACGCGGGGGCGCACGTGATCGGCAACAGCCGGGCCATGGGTTTCGGCGCCTCGCAGAAGCGCGAGGTGCGGGACTATGAAGCCATGAAGGAATCGGTAATGAAAGAGGTCAAGGATCTGTTCCGGCCGGAATTCATCAACCGCGTGGACGAGCTGATCGTCTTCCACTCCCTGAGCGAGGAGGAGATCCGAAAGATCACGGAACTGATGCTGAAGCAGGTGGCAGACCGTCTCGAAGAGCAGGAGATCCGGCTGAAGTGGGACGAAAGCGTAACGGAGAAGCTCGCGAAAGACGGATATGATCCGAAGTTCGGCGCGCGTCCGCTGCGCAGGCTGATTCAACGCACGGTGGAGGATACGCTGAGCGAGGAACTGCTGACCGGCCAGGTCCGGCTCGGCCAGGAGATCATGCTGACCGTGCAGGACGACAGGGTCGTGATCACGAGGAACGAAACGGCCCTGCCGGAGAAAACGGAAACAGTCGGGAAGGAACCCGGAAAGGAGGAGGAACCGGTTGGCTAAACTGTATTTCCGCTACGGCGCCATGGGATCCAGCAAGACCGCGAACGCGATCATGGTGCAGTACAACTACCGGGAACGGAATCAGAAGGTCCTGATGGTCAAGCCCCAGCTGGAAGACCGGGACGGCGCAAGGATCATCCGGTCCCGGAGCGGACTGGAAACGGAATGCGTTTTTGCTGAAGAGCTGGAGACGATGGACCTGACGGGCTACGACTGCGTGATCGTGGACGAGGCGCAGTTCCTGACGAAGGCGCAGGTGGAGTACCTGGTCCACATCGTGGACGATCTCGGGATCCCGGTGATTGCCTACGGCCTGCGGGCTGACTTCAAGGGCAACTTCTTCGAGGGAAGCATGTGGCTGATGGCCTGGGCGGACACGATCGAGGAAGTGAAGACCATCTGCTGGTGCGGCAAGAAAGCGATCTGCAACGCGCGGGTCGTGGACGGTAAGGTCGCCCGGGAAGGCGAGCAGATCGTGCTGGGCGGGGACGAACAGTATGTGAGCCTGTGCCGGAAGCACTGGCGGGCGGGAGACCTGGGGAAATTCAAAGGATTGAGTTTCCATGACTGAACTGACCACCCGAACCTCTTCGGGTTGAATGTTTACAATCATATGACTATGGAAGAAACAAAGGGGGAGAAAACATGCTGAAGAAACTGAAAGAAAAGGTATACGAAGCGAACATGCTGCTGCCGGCTTACCACCTGGTGACCTTTACCTGGGGGAACGTCTCGGGGATCGACAGGGAAAAGGGCCTGTTCGTGATCAAGCCGAGCGGCGTGCCCTATGAGGAGCTGAAGCCGGAGGACATGGTGGTTATTGACCTGGAAGGCAATAAGGTGGAAGGCGAGATGAATCCCTCCTCCGACACCCCGACCCATGCGGAACTGTATCGCCGGTTCAAGGACATCGGTGGCGTGGTGCATACCCATTCCCGGTGGGCAACGATCTGGGCGCAGAGCGGCCGGGATATCCCCGCTTACGGAACCACCCATGCCGACTACCTGTATGGCAACGTTCCCTGCTGCCGGGACCTGACCAGGGAAGAAGTGGAGCAGGCTTATGAACTGGAGACCGGCAGGGTGATCGCCTCCCACTTTGAACAGAACGGGATCAATCCGAAGCATATGCCGTGCGTACTGGCAAGGCATCACGGCCCCTTCGCCTGGGGAAAGGACGCGCTGGAAGCGGTGCATAACGCCGTGGTGCTGGAGGAAGTGGCGATGATGGCGTGGCACACGGAAGCACTGCCGCAGGCCCAGACGCGGGAGAACCTGCCGGAATATGTGAAGGAGAAGCATTTCATGCGCAAGCATGGGCCGAACGCGTATTACGGGCAGAAAAAATAACGGTTCCGGGAAGAAATGTTTGACAAAACAAAAAAAGTTCTTGCCTTTTAGGATACAGGCATATATAATGACGCCGGTTGAGTCCTTCGGGTCTGTGGTTGAAAGCCGAAGCCAGTCGCAGGCAAAACGGTCCACGTAATCCGTCCAAAGTGACGGGGAGCATGGTGCGGTCTAGATGTAAGTCCGTCCGGGAGAGATCCCGAGAGAAGTGAGTGAGGGCGCACAGGCGCAGAGCAACCTTCCAGACGGCGTGTGTGGGGTCAAAGACCAGGTCAGCCGGAGGAATCTCGCCTATCATTTTTATGGGGGTTACCTAACCATGTACGAAGACAAAACGCTGGTATGCAAAGACTGTGGCGCTGAGTTCGTTTTCACTGCAGGTGAACAGGAATTCTATGCCGAAAAGGGATTCCAGAACGAGCCGACCCGCTGCAAGGCCTGCCGTCAGGCGCGTAAGGCCAGCCGTGCTGCCGGCGCGCCGCGCCAGATGTTCGACGCTGTATGCGCGGAATGCGGAAAGCCCACCCAGGTTCCTTTCGAGCCTAAGGAAGACCGCCCTGTATACTGCAGCGAGTGTTTCGCTGCCCGTCGCGGATAAGAAAGAGAGAAACCAAAGCACCCGGCAAGCTGAAATGCTTTCCGGGTGTTTTTAGTGAAAAAGGGATTCGTCTGCGGAAGCGACCAGGGGTTTTCCGATCGCCTCCGGACGCTTCGGCCGCGCCGAAATGTGAGCAGGCTTTCCTGCTCCGGACCTTCGGTTATATGTGGTCGAAGAACGGGGTGCCGTCTTCCAGGCGAAGGACGTCGTCCTCAAACTTCAGGGGAGTCGGAGCGGTCAGCATATACTTCAGGATCTCGTCCATCCGGACGCTTTCCCGGAAGGTCACGAGGGAGAAGCTGACTCCGTGTTTGTGCGCGCGGCCGGTACGGCCGATGCGGTGGAGATAATACTCATTCTCGTTGGGCAGGTCGTAGTTGATGACCGCCTCCACGTCGTCCACATCGATGCCGCGGGCGGCGACGTCCGTGGAGACCAGGATCGGAAACTTGCCGCGCTTGAAATCGCTCATGACCACGTTGCGTTTGGACTGGGGGATATCGCCGTGGAGGCACTGGGCATTGTAGCCTTCCTTCACGAGGCGGCTGGTGAGTTTATCGGTCATGAACTTCGTGTTGCAGAAGATCATGATCCGCTGGTAGACATCCGCATCCAGCAGGTAGAGCAGGTGATCCGTCTTCTGGTCCTGCTCGGTCGCGATGACGTACTGCGTGATCTGCGGACGGTCCGCCTTGGTGGCCTCAACGGTGATCTCAACCGGTTCATGCTGGTACTTCCAGGCAATGGTCAGGACATCCTGGTTGGTGGTCGCCGAGAAGAGGACCAGCTGCCGGTCCGGCGGAGTGGCCTCGATGATCTTCGTCACATCCTTGACGAAGCCCATGTTCAGCATTTCATCAGCCTCGTCCAGCACCATGGTGTGCACGGCATTCAGGCGGATGTTGCCCCGCTGCATATGGTCAAGCATCCGGCCGGGCGTGGCGATCACGATTTGCGGACGGCGCTTGAGGGCGTTGATCTGGCGGGAGATGGACTGGCCGCCGTAGATCACGGCGATGCGGACGCCGTCGATGAATTTTGCGAGCTTGGTCAGTTCTTCACCGATCTGGAGGGCCAGCTCCCGTGTGGGGGCGAGGACGACCTCCTGGATCCGGCTGTCCTTCAGCTGGACATACTCCAGCATGGGGATGCCGAAGGCGCAGGTCTTGCCGGTTCCGGTGGGAGCGATGGCATTGATGTCCTGCCCGTTCATCATGAGCGGGATGGTCTTGGCCTGAACGGTGGAAGGCTCCTGGAAGCCCATTTCCCGGACAGCCTGGAGGATCTCCTTGGAGAGATCCATCTGTTCAAAAGAGATTACAGCAGATTCAGAATTCATAATTCACAATTCACAATTCGTTATTAGTCATGATAGGCGCGGATGGCCCTGGAAAGCTGGTCGGGGCAGGATGTGCCGCCGCGGCACTGGATGCCTTCGAGCAGGCTGGCCATTTCTTCGGCATTGCGGCCGATGACCAGTTTGGCGACGCCCTGCGTATTGCCCTTGCAGCCGTTGTTGATACGGCAGGCTGTGATGATGCCGTTCTCGATCTGAAGATCGATGGAGGTGGAGCAGGTTCCGCGGCATTTGTAGTTAAACATAAATTTACCTCACTTTAACAGGATAGGAAAAACAGGGGGCTTTGACCGAAAGAAAGAATTGATTACTCAATGACCTTTGCCACAACGCCGGAACCAACGGTACGGCCGCCTTCGCGGATAGCGAAGCGCAGTCCCTGCTCCATAGCGATGGGGGTGATCAGGGTGATTTCCATGTCGATGTTGTCGCCGGGCATAACCATTTCCACGCCCTCGGGCAGCTTGATGTTGCCGGTAACGTCAGTCGTCCGGAAATAGAACTGGGGACGATAGCCGTTGAAGAACGGAGTATGACGTCCGCCTTCTTCCTTGGTCAGCACGTACACCTGGCCGATGCAGTGGGTGTGCGGATGAATGCTGCCGGGCTTTGCCAGCACCTGGCCGCGCTCCACTTCGTTCCTCTGGATACCACGCAGCAGCGCGCCGATGTTGTCGCCGGCTTCCGCCTGGTCCAGCAGCTTGTGGAACATCTCAACACCGGTAACAACCGTGCTGCGGGGCTTGTCCATCAGTCCGACGATTTCCACCGGGTCAGACACCTTCACCGTGCCGCGCTCGACACGGCCCGTCGCCACGGTGCCGCGGCCGGAAATGGAGAACACGTCTTCAACAGGCATCAGGAACGGCTGGTCTGTCGCACGCTTCGGTTCCGGAATATAGCTGTCGACCGCATCCATCAGTTCCCAGATGCACTTGCACTCGGGTGCGTTGTCCACGTCGGTTCCGCCGTTCTGCAGGTACTCCAGGGCCTTCAGCGCAGAACCCTTGATGATCGGGATTTCGTCGCCCGGGAAGTCGTAGCTGCTCAGCAGTTCACGGATCTCCATCTCAACCAGCTCGAGCAGTTCTTCGTCATCCATCATGTCCGTCTTGTTCATGAACACGACGATGTAGGGCACGCCGACCTGACGGGCCAGCAGGATGTGCTCACGGGTCTGGGGCATCGGGCCGTCCGGGGCAGACACGACCAGGATCGCGCCGTCCATCTGCGCCGCGCCGGTGATCATGTTCTTAACATAGTCAGCGTGGCCGGGGCAGTCCACGTGCGCATAGTGACGGTTCTTCGTCTCATACTCAACGTGGGCGGTGTTGATGGTGATTCCGCGTGCTTTCTCTTCCGGAGCCTTGTCAATTTCGTCGTAGCGCATGGCCTGGGCTTCGCCCTTCTGCGCCAGCGTCATCGTGATCGCGGCCGTCAGCGTGGTCTTGCCGTGGTCAACGTGTCCGATCGTTCCGATGTTTACATGGGGCTTTGTCCGTTCATAACGTCCTTTTGCCATTTGGGGTTTCCCTCCTTA